>JAWKNJ010000027.1:0-89809 GCA_041391765.1 Flavobacteriales bacterium
AAGGAACCATCGGCATCTGATAACAACTGCCTAAACTCTGCATCGATCAGCTCTTGCTTATGACGAGCTTCAAGATCATCCACTTCCTTCAACTTATCTTTTGGGAGTTGTTCATCTGGCAAAACACTTGAAGCTCTTCTGAATGCCGTTTTGGCCTTTTCCCAATCTTTATCATGAATAGCGTTGTTACCTTCAGCCAGTGCGTTGTTATACTCGGTGCGTTTTTTCGCTTCTAAGTCAGCCGCAAATTTCTTTTCCTTGAGGAGCTGATCTATTTCCTTTAGTTGAGTTTTGGGATATTCCTCATCAGCTTTTAAGGCAGTCGCAGCTTGATATTTGCGCTGCGCGTTCAGGTAATCTTCCTGATCCATAAAAGCATCCGCATCCTTAATCAATGCCAAGAACTGGGTATGAATCTCTTGCTCTTTCTTGCTCGCTTCGGCTTCTGCAGCTAGCTCAGCTTCTCGGGCTTTTTTCTCCGCTAGCAGTTTAGTAATCAACTCAAGTTGCTTTTTCGGATAATCTTGGTCCGGTTTAATACCAGCAGCAAGATTATAGGTCTCCCTAGCTTTCTCCAACTCATGGGATGATAGCTCGTAATCCGCCTGCTTGATCTTTTCATCGTACCTCGCCTGGATCTCCTTTTCCTTCTCAGCAGCCTGCACCAGTAGTTCTTTTTCGAGCGCTAGTTGGTTGGACTTCTCAATTTGGTCCTGCGGATATTTTTCCTTTGGTTTTAGTGCTTTGGCCGTTTGATACGACTCAATAGCTTCACTGTAGTTCTCCGCTCTAAATGCCTCATCTGCCACAGTTATAGCCGAGCCATATTTCTCATCCAATTCTTGCTGTTGAGCCAATCGCTCTTCTTCGCTGGCCAATGCCGTAAGTTTTTGGTCAATTTCTGCGAGCCGGTTGTTAGCATACTTGTCATTTGGCTTAACGGATAACGCTTGGTTATAGGATGCCTTTGCCACTTGATACTTAGCCTCAGCAAACTCCTTATCCGCCTGATCAATAAACTTCTTGTACTCATTCTCACGTTCGAGATCCGCTTGAAGACCGGCCACTTTTTCCAGTTGTGATTTCGGGTACAGCTCATCCTTAAGTGCCAATGCCTTCTCGTAGTCTGACTTTGCGCTGCTGTAATTCTGTGACTTAAATGCATTATCACCAGAGGCAATAAGAGCGTTGTATTGGGCATCTACTTCTTCCTGAGCCTTCTTGGACTGTTCAGCTGCGAGTTTCTCAGCCAACAATGCGTCAATTTCCTCAATGCGCTGCTTTGGATAAGACTCATCCTTTAGTCCGAGGGCCTTCTCATAACCGGACTTTGACACTTCATAATTCTTCTTTTCAAAATCCTTGTCTGCCGTTGCAATGAGTAATCTATAATCTGACTCCAGCTTTTTAAGGCGATCCGCTTCCGCCTTGGCACCTGCTTCTTCAGTGATCCTAGCTTCAATTATCGCTAGCTGAGCATCGGGATATGTTTCGTCATCCTTAATCGCCTTGGCTGCTTCATATCCTGATTTAGCGTTAACCCAGTTACCGGAACTAAATGCCGCATCTGCTTTTGCAATTTGTGATTTGTATCGCTCGGTCAACTCGGCCAGTTGCTTATCCTTCGCAGCAAGCTCTGTTGCCTCTTTGATTTTCACTTCGATCATTGCCAGCTGATCCTTTGGATATTTTTCGCTCGGCTTTAAACCAATGGCATTCTGATAATAGGTCTTTGCATTCTGGTAGTTCTTTTGAGTAAATTCATTATCAGCTTTGGCTAGTTCGTCATTATAGGCTTTATCTTTTGCTGTCTTTTCTTCTTCTGCTTTGAGCTTTGCCGCTAATGCCGCGCCTTGCTTATCGCATTCAGCCATCCTGGTTTTAGGGTATTGCTCTGAAGGTTTTAATTGGCTTGCTTCTGAATACTTAGCCTTTGCTTCAGAGAACTGTTCAGTACCGAAAAGCTGATCTGCATCGGCCAAAATCGCCATATAACGATCATCCTTATTTGCATTCTCCGAAATCTTGCGCTCAATTTCAACAAGCTTGTCTTTTGGCAGTTTTTCATCCGGCTTTATAGAAGATGCAGCTAGGTAATTTTCTTGAGCTAGAAGTAAGTCGCCATCATTCATTGCAATTTCAGCATCCTTCAAAGCAAGGGCATAATCTTGTTCAAGCTGCTTCGCCATTTCCTCCTCTCGCTTGATATTCTCCTTATACTCCTCAATGAGTTCGTCTAATTGTGCCTTGATCTCCTTGGTGTAAGCCTTATCATAATCGAAATTCTGAACATTTGGGTCATAGTAAATCTTTGCAACAGGTTTGTTCAATATCTCGAAGTCAACCCCGTTGATCTGCTTGAATAGGTCAACCGTAAACCCTCCATACTCATATCCCCACGCTTGCTCATCATCGGGCACTTTCATTGTATTTACATACATTTTTTTGGTAACGAACCCTGACTTTGAAACCTCAATTATATACTCGTGTCCGAAGTCTAAAAGCAAATCAAACCTTCCGTTTTTCCCTGTTGAAACTTTATTAACCAGCGTACCGTCTTGAATTAAAGAAACTGACGCCCCAACTAGCTTACCCCCATCTTGATCCTTTACAGTGGCGTCCAAAGCAAGATTGTTCGCATCCTGCCCGATGATGGGAGATGATGCAAAAACAAGAAAAGAAAGTGTATATAAAAGCTTTATACTTCCTCGCATATTACCCGTGGGAAAGCCCTTCCGAAAGTAGATATTGTTTTAGAGGTAGATAGATAAAAAAGCCACTTATTAGATTAAGTGGCTTTCCTTAGTTATTGCGCGTTTTTTAACAGACGACCCTATTCCGGTTGGGCTGATAGTTCAACATCATCAAGAATAATATTAACTCTGAATTCGCCTGTGGCTCGAATCCCTCACGATCATTATACAGCGTAGCCGAAAACTGTCCTTGAATTACATAATAAGAACGGCCGTCTCCATTTGCCTGATTTCTATGCTGCTTTTTATCAATAACAAAATAGCTTCCATCTTGAAAAGTTGGGTGTTGTCAGTTTCCCAGACTATACCTTTTCATCCCTGAGAAATGAAGCATAACACCGTCTTGCATCATTGTTCCAAAGGGTATCCTTTTGTCAAGCCATTACCAACTCTTCCCAGGCATTGCCTTGTCTTATACTCAGTTTTCTAAATACTCTCAATGTCCCAAAATCCCCAGGTATCGTTCTTGATAAGGCCAAGAGAAAGCTCATGAAAAATGTTCTTGTACGCCTCCGGCTTCATCATCTGTTTCCTCCGGATCAACTTTATATGGATCAAAATCCAAGTTCAATATCTTTTCTCTGAAATCCAACTTATATGGATCATTCAGAAATTCCCAATATGGGTCCTCGGGATCATTATTATCTTCATCAATGAAGTCTCTTGTCTTATAGTTAAACAGAGCAACGGTGGGAACGTAGTGCCAATGGATTTTAGCTGGCTTTTCGCCTTCTTCAAGGTCCTTGGCCGCAGTTGTATCCAAAACAACCTCATTCTTGAAATCGAACACTTCCATAAAATAATCAAGTCTCGGATCAAGGGAGTCATAATTAATTTCACCGTCAGCGTAGGTTATCAAATCCGGGACTTCCATCGTAATAGGTATCTCCACTTGAGGATTTACCCCATCCAAGCTTCACATAGTAGTAGTTATCTATCTTACTTCTTGGCGTTTCACTTGGAAATTACAATAGTTCTGGTGGCTTATCATCGCAAGCAACGAAAGAAAAAGCAACGGAGACTATCGATACAATACCAAAAAATTTATTTACTCATACTCGATTCTGAACCAACAAATTTACTTAAAAGACGATTCCCCACACATTTCGTTTGTCAAGGCCGCTCAACAATTACCATAGCTTGAGGAATAATGCCTACTGAATATGATCGAATCTTGTGAGTCAGGCTTATATCGAATCTAAACACTTCTCCATTCGATAAGTAATCTTTCGCATCACAAACGAACACTCCAAATTTGCGATCAGCCAAAATACCATAAGCATCCTGCACATTGTGAATCAGTGACTTGACTTCCTCCGCTATTGTCATTTCAAACATTCTAACGTGAGAATCAGTCAGCACAAACAGCGTATCGCCAATAAGATCTGCGTTAACTAACTTTTGATCCACACTGATTGAATCCAATGTTTCCAGACGATCATTCAAGACCATTACCACTGAAGAGTTTTGATTTGAATAGTTTCCACAAATGAGCAATTTTTCACCAAGAGTCATCACCTGAATTGGTTCAAAACTCAAATTCAATTGTCGACCTAACCGTCCATCTGATAAAATCTCTACCAGCTGTTTCTTGTCCACAATTTCAACAATAATCTTATCCTGAAATTGAACTAATCGCTCCGTCCAACCTTCCAGTGGCACCTCACCAACGACTCCAAGACTTTGCGTATCGATTATTGACAACTTGTTTGCGTACAAGTCACTTACGATAAGTCTATTTCCGAGTAGCTCCACATAACGTGGAGAAATCAGCCCTTTCACCTCTCCGACCTCATAAAGATTGCTGTCAAGTTTCTTTACTAAACCAGAATTATTTACAACCACGTAGATAAAATCGTCAATTACTTTGATCGACTGTAAAACATCACCAATTGCGCGTCCGTTCTCATCGAAATAAGCATTGTTTTTAACGCGAGAAGAATCTAAATCAATCAAACTAATGCTCGCGTTGCCTAATTGAAACGTTCCCTCACAACCCACTAACAAATAGGTCGCGTTATCACTGATGGTGTTGGTGTCCGAATTTTCAAGATAGACCGGGCCAAAGTCATGATTTTTTTTGCATGCATCAAACAACACGCTGATCATGAACAGCCAGAACATCAGCTTGGTTCTCATATTCTATAGTTGATTGACATCTGAAAAGAACGGCCCGGCATAGGTCTCCATGGCAAGTTTTGGTAATCCGTGTCAAACATGTTTGAAACAGTTAGACCCGTTTCAATTCCACATTTATGCTTCCAGGCAAGTCGAGTAGACAATAAAGCATAAGCTGGCATGTAGGCACTTTCATCATTTGTTATGAATCGTTTTGAGACATATTCACACCAAGTGGACAATGAAAGATTCGCTTTAATGAGATCGACTCCAACAGAACCTTGATTAGCAGGGGAATATGACAAGCTATGACGAGATCCTCCATCCTTAATTATACCCGTTGAGTTTGTAAATGCCATATTCGCGAAAGGTTCGATAATGATTACATTGAATCGGTGAGAACTACTCCAATGTACTTCCACTCCATGAGAATGAGATGATGCTATATTCACCGGACTGAAAATCGAACCAGTTGGTAGCCAGCGAATTCTGTTTCTGTATCGGCTGTCAAAATATGTCAACTTAATATCAGCATTATCATTCTTCCATGCCATACCCAATTCGATGGTCTCCCCTTCTTCAGGTTTAAGTTGAGGGTTTCCACCCGGGTTCCAATACCTTTCGTTAAGGCTTGGAAATCTAGCTGTTTGACTATACGATCCGCTAAGACTCACGGGTGATTTGCGAGAAATTTTCCACACCCCACCAGCGAATGGCAAAATTATCGACAGGGGTCCGACAGTCTCCAATCGAATTCCTCCTTCAAGAACAACTAATTTGGATAGCATTTCAGATTTCAGCTTAGCCATCGCACTGTTTCTAAGTTCATTGCGCTGATTTGAATAATTACCAGAAGAAGCCATAATGAATATTGGGTTTTCTTGAACCTCAAGTTGCGCCCCCTTCCATAGTTCATACGATGCCAATAGGTACTCTTGAATGGATGTAAAAGAGTTTAAGTTGAGTATTCCGAATCGTTCATTTCTATAGTAATTTTTATTCAACTCAAAATGGCTAACTGATTTGAGTCGAAGTTTCGGTGCGGGATTGAAGGCTACGATCAATTGATTTCTAATAGAGGTGTCGTTTTGCAGCTCTGTGGAGGGTAGCGAACTACTAATTGGAAGTGGAATCTGCCTCGAATAGATAGATAGCCATGACATAAATGTAAACTGAGTCTTGTTACTGTTCGCAGTTCCTAGAACAATTCCATAGTTCCCTGAGTTGACCTTTGCACTTTTCATCACTTCTGCTTTCTCTGGAGTTGAATAGATGTTGTGAAAGGAAAATTGATTCTCATTAATTCCTTGATTTGCAAAAAGCATGAGTGATATGAATCGTCTACCAATAATGAATGGGTGACTTACCCTGACATTTGTACTGTAAACTCCAAAACTGCCTATTGACAGTCCTATTTGCGCGGTTGTATCAAGAAAATGTTCTTGTGAAATCAAATTAATTCCGCCCCCTATTCCACCTAAACCAACAGTGTTAGAAGATGTACCCGTAAAAAACACCGCACGATCAAACAGACCGAGGGGCAACGTGCTAAAATCAATGGAACCTAACATTGGTGAGTTTAGGCTGACACCATTCATGAGAACAGCTGTATGGCTTGCATCACCGCCTCGATATGTAGGCACGGAAAGTAAGCCGGGAGCCGTGGTCTTAAGATGAATGGCTGAATTCTTCCGAACCAATTCGTCCAACCTAAGGTTAGTTTCCCTGTCCAAGTCAATCACATACGAGTGTCCAGCCTCCACTGGTAAATTGAACGAATCGATCACTTCGACCATGGGTAAGGTGTCCGAAACTTGGCATTGAGATATGAAACTTAACAAAATGCCAACTAGGCTAATCCAACAAACTTTACTCAACCAAATAGCGCTTTACAATGTTTCCATTAGCACCCTCGACTATGATTGGTATTCCTAGGGTATTACAGTTAACTAGCTTTCCCGTCAAGTCATAGCACCTCATTGAATTTGACATCCTAGTGTCTGCACTTAAAGAAGAAGTCCCGACAGGAATGTTAGTATGAATAATTCCAACCGCATCAAGATCAAATCCTGATTGAGGAAAATTAGTTGGCCAAGGATCATTGATAATCGCGCCTTTTGAATCTTGTGATCCGAGAAGTGGGTTTATCGATCCGACTACATCAATTATGCGAACATGCGTGATGTGTGACTTGTCCAAGGCGGATGTATCAGGAAGCTCGCTCAAGTCGAATGGAACTCCATATCCTGCGATATATTTCCCCGCCAAATTGTGAAAATATGAAGCGTCCGTGTTTTCAAACGAAGCAATTTGTACACTGTCTTGCAATTCTGAAATGGCGGCAAATCGTGAAAAAAATACTCCATCTGAACTCACCTCAACGAATGCTAGTTCAAGAAATGAGTCTTCTCCATTACCGAAACCATTTTCGAATACCGCGAAATCAGCACCTGGTCCATCATGGAAAGAACCGTTGAATGTGAGTGTAGCCTGACCTCCATCTCCTAAACTTACCACGGCAGGTGCATCAGGGTATCCAGTGGCATACAGGGGGTTACCTGAAGTTGCCAACCCAGAATCAGGAAGATCAATCTGTTTATAACCTCGAACTACTTCACAAGTGATCGCCCAATCTCGAAAGGAAGAGTCTGATTTAATAATAGCAGTTGAACCGGATAGCCCGGCCTGAGGAGCGAATCCTCCAGCAGGTTGAGCTGAAACGCACAATGGTATAAGCAGTAGTCCGATCAATATGGTTTTCATTGATAATAAAGTTTGTATGCAGCCGATCCATTTCTATTCGTCATCGTAATAAATGTATAACCGCTTAGTTGAGTGTTGACCGGAATGACATTGTCCCCAGCGTGCAACTTTCCTTGTCGAATCAAACCACCATTAATGGAATATATATGCAGATCCGCTTCACTTTGAGAAACAATCCTAAGCGCGTGGCCTAAGTTATAGACAGCGAATTCTGTGGAATTAGGTTTATAAAGACCCGTCAGTAGCGTAAATGAAATATTGTCCAAACAGAAATAGGTCGGAGTGTTTATGTATCCAAATGCCGTGTCAGTAGAACTAAAAGCGAAGCGCAACGTGCGCGAGGCAACAGAAAGTGTGTCAAATGAACTGAGGTTGACTTTCTTCCATTCATTTACAATGTAGTCCTCAGATTCGTCCCCTCTAAAGTCAGCTAAGTAAAAATTCATAGTATCGAGGTTGTTGCTATCTGTCGCTTCGATGATGTGTAACACTAAAAAATCTGGATCGGCTCCGGATGAACCACCATATTTCTTACCAAAACCATCACCGTTAAGCATACTCAGGTAGGCGTAGGTTGAATTGGTAATAGAAATCGAATTCCAGGCTATTGACACATCTGTTACACCGCTATTAAGCTTTAGCTCAAGGTTCCCCGAATACGGAGGATAACCTACGGCATATGTTGAAGAACCATCCGCACCACTAGCAGTAATCGCACTATATTGATTCGAATAACCTGATGTCGAATCATCTCTCATGGTGCTGATCGCAAATCCCGACCAATAATCACCAAAAGCTGTATCAACCGTGTAGGAGTTTTCAAGAGTTACAAAATCTAATAAAAACCCACCGCTTTGAGCTGAACCATTATCAAAGGTATCCAGCTGTAGATTAAGGCTTTCCAGGCTGTCCGTTTGAGATTGCCCGGCAGCTAAAAGGCCTGAAAGAATAGTAGTGAAAAAAAATTTTTGCTTCATTTTTTAGAGCATTTAGATTAAACAAACACTCGAGAAGCATCCAGAAATATTGATAGAGGATTATCCCCGATCAGCCTTTATTCCCGAAAGCCTAACGATCAATGGTTTCGGGCAGGTCTTCTGACTTCCTCCAGACTAAACAACCTTCCCATCTCAACTGGACAGTGGTCTTAGTTTTAATCCTTAGTAACGGAGGTTACAGCTGCGGGTACAGTCCCTGATTTGCACAGGATTCCCTTTTAATCCCGGGAAAAACCGGGAACCAAAAACACGGGTCAAATGTAATCTAGAATATTAATATGGATCAACCGGAATAAGTCGAGCTCTAAATTTCGCTCCTAACACTTCCTTTTCGCGCCCATTGTTGTAAAGTTTTCCTTCGAACTCACCGCCAACTATGTATAACCCAAAGGTGTCTAGTGTATCAATAGCTAACTTACGAGGAACAAACTCGGTTATTCTGAAGTAGGTATCATTTAATTGGCCGCTTCCGACTTTAGTTTCCCACTTATCTAAGTTTTGATCAACATACACAACACGAACACCGTTTCTCATATAAGCCGTATCCGTAAATGGATTCGCGCCTTTCATAAAAACTGAAAGTTCATTATTCGGCCAAAATGCGCTTGTCGTGTCTTTTAGGTCAACGCAATCGTAGAAATAAATTTCTATCCGTTCAGAAGCATCATGAGGTCGGATGAAATAGGTAATGTTCTGTAAATAAGAAGATGTCGAATCAATACCGCATTCTTTAGCCACTTCAATGTTGGTGAAGTTGTAGTAGATGTTCTCTTCGTAATCATCCCAGTCTTCCCACAAATCTTCACCGTTCGGGGTCTTCCTTGCGGTATCCCATTTACTTCTTAAGGAATCTTGCCACAGCAAGTATTGACCATCAAATCTACCGTAGAAAAAGTATTTCGATGTAGGAAAATCGAATGTATCGTAAACAGGGAAATCGGTAGTGTCAGGATATCCAACCGCTCCTAATGTATTACCTCGCTTACAGGAGCTAGTAGCAATAACCAGACAAAGCGAAAATGAAGCCAAGAAAAACGCGTACTTTCTCATGTTAATTCAAATCAAGGTCAAAGTTATGGAAAAACTATACTGAACGTAAGACGTCTAAAGTCTATACAAGTTGGTACCCATTCAATCTTGCTATCCGAAGACCAATGACGCAATGCGCTCTGATTCTTGAAGTCTATAAAAATCCAAATGAAAGGAACCTGGTTCATCAACAAATGCCTCGATTAAGGATTGAGTCGACACATTCCCAACTAGCACATCTTCCGCCATCGGACATCCGCCAAACCCATATAACGCTACATCAAAATTTCGGCAACCGGCATCAAATGCCGCCTTGAGTTTATCTACTGCCATTTCAGGAGTTGAATGCAAATGAGCTCCTATGGATAACATAGAAAAGTCTGCAATTACCATTTTAAACAATGACTCAATATTCTGAACATTGCTCATACCTACGGTGTCTGCAAGAGCGAAATTTTGAATCCCGAAGCTTTCATTAAGCCGATCAATCCAATGAGATGCCAAGTCCGGACTCCACGGGTCACCGTAGGGATTTCCGAATGCCATCGAAATGTAAATCAGTATTTGCTTATTCCACTTTTGAGCAATGTTATTGATCGACTCTACCCTGCGAAGCGACTGCTCGATGCTGGAATTCGTATTGCGCTGTTGAAACGTTTCGGAAATACTAAATGGGAAACCCAGATACGTGATTTCCTCGAAGGCAGAAGCATCTTCAGCGCCACGTTCGTTAGCAATGATTGCCAAGAGCTTAGTATCCGACCCGGAAAGTTCGATGCCCTTTAACACATCTGCTGTGTCCTTAAGCTGAGGAATCGCTTTTGGAGAAACGAAGCTCCCGAAATCAAGAACATCGAAACCTACTTTTAACAATGAGTTTATGTAGCGTGTTTTCAGCTCTGTGGGAATCCACTTTTCGACTCCTTGCATAGCATCACGAGGACACTCCGTTATTTTTATCTTATGGTTAACCAATTTTTCCAACAATACGACTTATTAATCCCGGACCCTCATAAATAAAACCCGTATAAATCTGAACAAGAGAGGCGCCTGCTGATATTTTTTCAGACGCTGCTTCAGGAGAATGAATACCTCCAACCCCGATGACGGGAAGCTTACCATTGGAGTATTTGAATATCCACTTTATAACTTCCGTGCTTTTTTCTCGAACGGGCTTTCCGCTTAGTCCTCCAACCTCGTCAAGCAACTTTTGGGCTGAGACCAAACGGAAACTTCGATCTGTAGTGGTATTTGTTGCAACAATTCCATCCGCACCCATGGTTTGCGTTGCCTCAACAATATTTGCAACTTGAGCTTCAGTTAGGTCCGGGGCAATTTTGATGAGAATTGGTTTATAAACCGAACGTTTCGCTCGTTCATTGACCAATGGTGAAACAATTCTCTTTATCTCTTCCCCACTTTGCAAATCTCGTAAGCCAGGTGTGTTGGGCGAACTAATGTTTATTGTGAAATACTCTACCGAATCATAGAGCTTATCAAAGCAATACATATAGTCCTTTGGTGCATCATCTGAAGATGTCGCCTTGTTCTTACCTATATTACCACCGATCGGCACTTTACGATCAACGATTGCAATTCGATCCAGAGCTCGCTCAACTCCTTGATTGTTAAACCCCATTCGGTTGATCAACGCTTCGTCATCCACCAATCGAAAGAGTCTGGGTTTCGGGTTTCCAGGTTGAGCCTTTGGCGTCAGCGTTCCTATTTCAATAAATCCAAACCCAAGAGCTGACAGTGGTTCAATCCAACGGGCATCTTTATCAAACCCTGCGGCAAGTCCCAATCGATTTGGGAATTCCACTCCAAAAACTTTGGTCGTTCCGAGATAAGAAACTTGGGGACATAATAAGCCTAAAACACCCATTTTGTATGCCGATGTCAGCAAACTCATAGTGAGATAATGCGCTCTCTCGGGAGGCATTCGGTAAAGGAGTGATCTAGCTATAAAATACATGGGTTTGCGAAGGTATCTTATAGATGGTATTTAAATTCTAGGGACTATACATTTAAATGACTCCGTCCATTGTCTGTTCAGGATTAATAGAGCTTTCTTATATTTTCCGTTATTTCGTAGCCAAATTCAATAAGATGAAAAGATTAACATTATTAGCAGTGATTGCAATCGGAGCTAGCTTGACTTCTTGCAATCCAGATCCGAGTGTAACGTTCACACCTTCAGCCACATCGGTTATGATTGATGAGGTTATAACATTTACCAACAGCTCTACCGATGCATATGATTATCGCTGGGATTTTGGTGATGGTGGATACTCTGAAGTGGAGAACCCGACTTATTCTTATGATGTACCAGGCACTTACACGGTAACGCTTCAAGCTACGGATAAGAAATCTAAAGAACTTTACACAGCTGTGGCTTCAATTGAAGTAACAATTGATGAACATACGCAGTGGGAGATTGACCGTGAAGCAGACCGTAATGCGATGATTGACATCATGGTCGGCAAATGGGATGGAACGCATACAACATCTTCAAACAGCAATTTGTATCCAACTGTGGAAACAAAGTATACTATTGAAATTTTTGAAGAAGGCACATTGCTTATGACCGAAACCGAGACCGGAGATGTTTCTGCCGGAAGTTGGTCTTATATATCTGACAAATACATCATGTTTAACGGTGAGTTGTGGAGTCTAAGTGCAAAGTCTGGTAAAGTAACGATGACCCAAACATACGAGTGGGCTTCAGGTGTAGGAACCATTTCTTTTGAAGAAACGATCGTTCTTGACTAAGGACAATAGAATTATTGAAAGCGGCCATGGTGCCGCTTTTTTTATGCTCATTAAATTAAACGCTTTCTTTGCACAAATTTTTTCACATGAAAATTAAATCAACATTTCTAGGCATCGCAGCATTGAGTCTAGTTCTGGTCTCTTGTAAGGAGGATCCAAATGCCGAATTCAACACATCAGCAACCATGGTAAAAGTTGGTGATGTTATTAAGTTCACCGATAATTCTACCGCAGGTTATAACCACGTTTGGGACTTCGGTGATGGTGAATGGTCAAGAGCCATAAACCCTACTCATGTTTATTATGACGAGGGTAGTTACGATGTAACCCTTCAGGTCACCGACAAGAAGGGACAAACGGTGTCGGTCTCAAAGGCAACAACCATCCTCGTATCTCAGGACAGTGTTTACACCATGATCGAAGCAGATCAGTCAGTTAAGAATAATATCATTGCGCAATTAGCTGGGCAATGGGATTTGGAGCGTCACACAACAACTAATGTCCTTGGTTCAAATGCGAAGCTCTTCTTTTCATCATCTGTGGAATTTATGGCGGATGGGACAATTTTCGCTGAAGATGAATTGCGCAATAAATCTCAAGGAAACTATTCTGTCATCAATGAAGAATACTTGAACATCTATTTCGTAGCAGTCGATTCGGACGGTATTCAATACTATGTGAGTGGAACTTTCAGAATCGATGACTTGGATAGCAGATCGTTGAAATTGGTTCAAACTGAAAATTATCCTGGTGGAAGCTCATCAACTATCTCCGTGGAGATGAGCCGTTAATACCATTATGTGATTAAATAAAAAGGCCACTTAAGTGGCCTTTTTATTTTTCTTATTGCTGAATTATCCGAAGTTTATTTTCAAGCGGATCGCAGATACTCAAGATTTGCAGCAGCTTGTCAAAATCAAAAAAGAAGTCCATCCAATTGCTGATCCTCTCCTGAGGAATTCCATTTGGAAATGTTCTTTGAAAAATGAACTCCAACCTGTCTCTAGTCACGTCACCACCCTGCCTATCTGCTCTAAAAACCTTCTTTCTTAATGCTTCCAAACGCTTGAGAATCCTCGTCTTCTCAGAATCAGCACTCTCCCGAAGGCCCGGATAAATTTTCTCCAATTCGATCATCATGCTATCCAGCTCATGTTCTATGATCTTAGCTTTGGATTCCACAATAGCCTCATGTGTACCCAGACTCCGGAGTAAGGTGTCCAGCACCTGATCGAAGCTCCTCTGTAAGTCAGCGTAATTCAAACCTAGTTGGGTCATTTTGCGTTGCGCTACCTCGTCTGTAATTAGAAACATATCCCGCAGCAAAACAACTGGCATGTTCACTTTAGCACTTTCGAAAACACCTTTCAACTGCAGCCAATAACTCAATTCACCCGGACCACCTATGTATGCAATGTTCGGCAGAATCACCTCTTGGTACAATGGCCTTAATATCACATTAGGGCTAAAATGTTGAGGATTTGAATCAACTTGAGATAGCAGCTCATCACGAGTCCATTCTCTAAGGCCGTCTGCAGTAGAGAATAACTGCATAGATTGCTGGACAATTCTAGACCTATAGTTCTCCTCCATCCAAAACAGGTTGATCTCACGGCCTGTGACCTGTCTGTCATACCCTAGAGTTTCGAGGTCCGTGTTTGTTATTGCAAGAGCTTCACTCGAAAAATGTTCCTTAATCTCCGTTTCCACAAATTCACCAAACAAGGTCTTCAACCTATGGTCATTAGCATCTAACACAACCAAACCCGTTTCTGCAAAGACACGGTAAACTAAGTCGCGTGTAGCCTCTGCCAGGGTTTTATCCGATGAGTAGATGAGGTCTAAGTCTTTGAGTACATCGACATATCGATGGTCATCCTTAAGTTCGGCCTTAACCTCATCCTTAAACCATAGCATTGAACTGCATTTCAACTCACCTACGGCTCCAATGGCCTCAGTGCGCCATTCAATTTTCCTCCCTTTCAACCAGATATGATTGATTTCTTCGAAGTCATGATCTTCACTGGCCATCCAATAAATAGGCACCGAATGAATACCCTGTTGAGAGAGTTGCTCTGTGAGTTTCACCGCGCTCAGTATCTTGTAGAAAAAGAACAACGGCCCTCCGTAAATACAGAGCTGGTGACCAGTAGTCACTGTGAAAACATCTTCGCTTCGTAATCGCTCGATTTGAGCAAGTGATCGCTCCGATGAATAGTTACTCGCCTTGGCTTGTTCGATAAGAACATCTACGAGCACCTGCCTATTGACATTTTTGCCACTGCGACTCAATGCGACACTTTTTAATCCATTCAAGTCAGGTGAATATTGAACCAACGCTCTTGCTTCCGGTTTACCTCCTAGATAATCTCTCACCAGCCTTGGAAGCTTCGGAGTAAATGACTCAATCAGTTTGATGTTACTCATTTCGTGGCAGAAATGTACGCATATGGTAAAAGCGGCACCTAGTTCTTGATAGGCTCTGCTTCAAGGTCAAATGCCGAGGCACTCGTGATCCTCACTTCGGCAAAATCACCAACACGGAAATAGCTGTGTTCAGCACTCATCAGCACTTCGTTATCTACTTCAGGTGAATCATGCTGAGTGCGACCAACAAAGTAACCAGCCTCTTTCCTATCTATAATTACCTTTTGAATGGTTCCAACTTTGCTCTGATTCTTTTCGAAGCTTACCGCTTCCTGGATCGCCATTATCTCCGCTACCCTGCGCTGCTTTTCCTCAGGTGAAACGTTATCATCCAATGCATACGCCCCAGTATTCTCTTCATGGCTGTAAGCAAACACTCCTAGGCGATCGAACTTGGTTTCCTCAACCCATCGGAGCATTTCTTCGTGCTCTTCGAGGGTTTCTCCCGGAAATCCGGATATCAGAGTTGTACGAATCGCGATGTCCGGATTCTTTTCACGCATTTCCGCCAGCAAACGTTCAGTCTTTTCACGCGTGGTACCCCTTCGCATCTCCTTCAATAGGCGATCATTAATATGTTGCAGTGGAATATCGATGTAGTTGCAAAACTTAGGGTTACGAGCCATCTCTTCAATAACATCCATGGGAAACCCTGCCGGATAAGCATAGTGTAACCTGATCCAATCGATTCCCTCTACCTCACTCAATTTTTGAATCAACTCTGCCAAATTACGCCTGCCATAGATGTCTAGTCCATAGTAGGTAGAGTCTTGGGCTATTAGAATTAACTCCCTCGTTCCTTTTGCTGCAAGTGATTTTGCCTGTTCTACTAGTTGTTCGATTGGAGTGCTGACGTGCTTGCCACGCATCAATGGAATAGCGCAAAACGTGCAAGGTCGATCACAGCCTTCGCTAATCTTCAAATAGGCATAATGCACCGGTGTTGTCAAGAACCTCTCACCTACTAATTCGTGCTTATAATCAGCCTTTAGGGTTTTGAGTAATCTTGGTAATTCCCGAGTACCAAACCATGCATCCACGTTTGGAATTTCCACTTCAAGTTCATCACGATAACGCTCACTTAGACAGCCTGTTACGATCACCTTATTCACCCATCCGTTTTTCTTCGCTTCGCTAAACTGAAGGATCGTATTCACCGACTCTTCTTTAGCATTATCAATGAATCCACACGTATTGATAATAACTGTGTCGAAATCCTCCGATTCGCTTTCATGCTCGACAGCAAATTGATTTGCCTTGAGCTGAGCCATCAAAATTTCCGAGTCGAAGATGTTCTTTGAACAACCCAACGTCACAACATTAATCTTCTCTGATCGCTGTCCTTTAGTACGCATAGCTAAACAGCCCTTTCGGAGTCAAATAGTGATTCAACAAATGCTTTTCGATCAAACAACTGTAAGTCTTCAATCTTTTCGCCAACACCAATGTATTTGACTGGAACTTTGAACTGATCACTGATTCCAATCACCACGCCACCTTTAGCTGTGCCGTCTAGTTTGGTCAAGGCCAATGCATTGACTTCAGTGGCAGCAGTGAATTGTTTTGCCTGTTCAAATGCATTTTGACCGGTACTCGCGTCCAACACCAAAAGAATTTCATGCGGAGCATCCTCCACCACTTTTTGCATGACTCGCTTGATCTTGCTCAATTCATTCATTAGTCCGGTTTTATTATGCAGCCTTCCAGCGGTATCTATGATCACAACGTCCGCATTCTGTTTAACTGCCGACTGAATTGTATCAAATGCTACAGAAGCTGGATCTGAACCCATTTTCTGAGCGATAACGGGTACACCTGCCCTTTCTCCCCACACTATTAACTGATCGACTGCCGCAGCTCGAAATGTGTCTGCCGCACCAATCACTACCTTTTTACCTGCTTTTGAAAATTGATTGGCCAGTTTACCAATAGTGGTTGTTTTACCAACACCATTCACACCAACCACCATCATCACATATGGTTTCTTGTTGAGTTGTTCTTCGAAATCCTTTACCTCTCCTGCCTTATTCTCTTCTAATAAGGCTATTATTTCTTCCCGAAGAATTGCGCTCAATTCCTCGGCATTCACATACTTATCTCTAGCTACCCGCTTCTCAATTCGTTCAATGACCCTGAGAGTTGTATCCACACCAACATCTGAGGTAACAAGTATTTCTTCCAGATTGTCAAGAACTTCATCATCTACTCTTGACTTACCTACGACAGCACGCGAAATTTTAGAGAAAACACTTTCCCTAGTTTTTTCCAAGCCCTTGTCAAGGCTTTCCTTTTTTGATTTAAATAGACCGAAAAGCGCCATGATCAGTTAGTTAAAATTTTGGCGTTTGAATTCAAATCGTCAGAAACAAAGAAAGCTTCCCTCCAATGATGAAAGAAAGCTTTCCAAATATTTTTTTGAAGTAAAGACTACTTCGCGTTCAAAAAGTCGTTAACGGCATCTTTTGGCAATACTTCCTCACGGAAACTGTATGCCCCAGTCTTATCAGACTTAACCATCTTAATGACTTTTGTAAAGTCCTTTGCTCCTTGTTTACGGAGACCTGCTACTGTTTTCTTAGCCATGGCTTTGTGTTTTTAGAATGGTTATTACTTAATCTCTTTATGAACAGTCATCTTGCGAAGAATAGGATTATACTTCTTCAATTCCATTCTTTCCGGAGTATTCTTTCTGTTCTTGGTGGTGATGTAGCGCGAAGTGCCAGGTTGTCCGCTCTCTTTGTGCTCTGTGCACTCAAGAATCACCTGAACTCTATTGCCTTTCTTTGCCATGATCGTTGCGTTTGTAAAATCGGGGTGCGAAAGTAAGTATTTGTTTCGATCTGCTGTCCATGCAATTGCAATTTATCAACTACAGGTTATTAATGTCTAATTCCCACTCTAATTCGATAAGATTTCGCGTAAGACTTCAGTCCACAATCGACCGCTTTCATTGAATTGCCCAATCAATAAGTAATCCCAGTCCAAATCATCCAAATGATGCACTTTGACCACTCGATTACTGAATGTATAAATGGCGTATGGCTTGGCATCCAAATTAGCAAATCCTGATTGAATCAATTCAGCCGGCAGAGGAACATCCTGTTTGGGATACGCATGCAGAAAAATCACATCTCTTAAGTTCTGTTTGACCGATGTCATCACAATGCGCTTATCCCGGTATACATATAACTCAATACTATCTCCTTTTTCAAGGATAAAATCAGCAGAATCACTCATCAAGTTCTTAATCCGAATGTGATGCAACTGATCCTTGCGTAAATAATAATCCACAAGTGCATTTGTGCTATCAACTTGGGATGCCGGAGGATATTCTTCAAGTAACCAGCTCTCGTAATGATGTTGAGGAATCCACTGAACCTGCCATGCAAGATTTGCAACCAATATCAGAGCAAGTCCAAAATCAACGAATGGACGAACAACGGATAAATGGCGGATACCAAAAAGCTCATCCACAACAATCCCCAGAGCTAGGGCGACCAAAGGCCAAAACGGCACAAGAAGTCGATCGATTGGTACTAGTTGATCAAAGAAAACAGCTCTGATGTAAAAGACTAAAACAACCCCTAGAAAGGAGATGCCAATCCAAGCCTTATTGATTGACCTACGAGCGATTAACACCATCGAGACAAGCATAGCCAATGTTACCAATTGCACCATCAACGATGACAATGCTGAAATCTGGGGAAGCATTTGATGTATAAACCCACCCACGAATGATTCCCAAAATGAATCCGGTGCACCTCCAAAGATTTCCTTACCATCATCGTTCGTTATTCGATATGCTACGTATCCGAAATAGCTGAGCACAACCAACACAATGCCTGAATCAAGCCACCGAACCCAAATTTGGTGGAGAACGAATTTTGGTGAGCGCATAAACTCATACCCCAAAAAACAAACTAAAATGAGTGCTGAAGGCACATAAGCCGAAACAGCAAGGAGTAGCAAGTAAACAATCGTCCACATCGGTTCCTTAAAACGCTCACGCTGTAGATGGACAAAAAGCGCAGCCAACACGAGTGTAACCGCAAAAACATAACCCCTGGCGTATCCCAAATATTCAATCACAGCATAGTTGCCCAACAAGAGTGCTAGCACCAACCACCTCATTCTAAATATTTTGGCAGTATTGATGGCCAAGACCACATAAACAATTGAAGTCAATAACGCTGGAGCACGTATAGCCAAATCATTGAAAGGGAACACAAAGGCCGATAGATACATCAATAGACTATTGAGCGGGTGATTGTTAGCAATGTCTATCTGGAGGAAGGCGCCAAGATCACGGTAGGCATAGTGCAGGTAGGTATAGGCTGCATCGTAATTAAGGTTGGTCGTAAAGCCGCGCACAAAAACGACACTGCACACCAATGCTCCGACCAATAGAGCCATTCGGTCAGAGTTTGTACGAATATCAATTATCCAAAATCGTGTAAAAGCTGAGTGAAGCGTACGAGCGAAACGTTCTGTTAGCATTGGGAATTTATACCTACTACCTATTGATGATCGAAAATCCTTGACGTGTTTTCAGAAAGGTGCTAAGCTACCGTGAATTCCATTAACGTTGTAATCATGAATCCATTCTCATCTCGAATGCAATCAGGCACTATCTGCCTGAGGTTACTTATTCTAGTATTTACACTTCATCTAAATAGCACCATGGCACAAACTCAACCATACGGAATCGTCATCCATGGCGGAGCGGGATACATAACCCCTGATCGATATTCTCCAGAAGAAATCGAGGCTTTTGAAAGCAAGCTCTCAGAGGCCTTGAACGCAGGCTATTCTATTCTGGAAAACAACGGTACATCTGAAGAAGCGGTGATTGCTGCAATCAAGATACTGGAGGATAGCCCACTTTTCAATGCCGGAAAAGGAAGTGTATTAAACCACGATGGGCATGTCGAAATGGATGCGTCCATAATGCGAGGAAACGATTTGAAGGCTGGAGCTGTCGCATCTATTACACAGATAAAAAACCCAATTCTGGCGGCACAAGCTGTGATGAATAAAAGCCACCATGTGATGCTGTGTGGAATTGGAGCTGACGAATTTGGCAAAACAATGGGCTTAACTATAGAAAAGCCAGCCTACTTTATAACGGAAGATAAAAAGCAAGCGCTGAATAAGGCGCTCGAGTCAGAGCGAACAGAACTAGATCATGGACATGGGCAAGTATCACCTAAAAGTCAGGACTACAAATATGGAACAGTAGGGGCTGTAGCATTGGATAAAAATGGGAATCTATGTGCGGGGACAAGCACAGGAGGAATGACGAACAAGAGGCATAATCGCGTGGGCGACTCACCTATTATTGGTGCTGGCACCTACGCAAACAATGAAACCTGTGCAATCTCGTGCACCGGTCATGGAGAATACTTCATCCGATTATCTGTTGCCCATGAGATCAACTCCTTAATGAAATACGAAGGATTAAGTCTTGAGGAAGCAGCGAATCAAGTTGTTCAAATTGAATTGAAAGACATGGGTGGAGACGGAGGTCTGATTGGTATCGATTCGGATGGGAATATCACCACTTCGTTCAACACTTCAGGAATGTTTCGCGGTTTCAGAACCAACAAACTCGAAGCAAAGATTTTGATTTTCAAATAAAATAGCTGACTTTTAATCTGATTTTCAGATCATTAATCAAAATCATTTTCTGCCCTATTTCTTTGGTTTGTGTAAAGCCAACATTTTTACTTTTGCCGCGGAGAGATGGCAGAGTGGTCGATTGCGGTAGTCTTGAAAACTATTGAGGGTAACACCTCCGGGGGTTCGAATCCCTCTCTCTCCGCAGACCGAGATTCAATGGCCCACTGGGGCCATTTTTTTTGCTTCTGATTCTATGACAGCAGATATTGCTCGAGCAAAAGCCGAAATGCGTTCAACAATGCTTGCGTTGCGAGCTAAACTTCGTAAGGAAGAAAAGTCAGTGCACGAATCTGTTGTCTGTGGGCAGTTGGAAGCAACAGTTCGGGAACGAAAGGTCAAGACGGTTCACACCTATTTACCTATGGGGAATGAACTTAACCACCTGCCTTTTGTAGAGTTCTGCCTGAATAATGAAATACAAGTTATTGCTCCAAAAACCCTCAAAAGGCCTAGGCTTTCGCACCTCCAATTAAATTACCTAAATGATTTGGATGATGGTGTGTTTGGCACCAAATTCCCTTCAGGCAATCAAGTTTGGAATGAATCTTATGATTTGATTATTGTCCCCGGACTCGCATTTGACACAGAAGGTAACCGCTTAGGATACGGAGGTGGATACTACGATGCGTTTCTGGTGGATCATCCAAATAGTTTTAAGGTCGCAGTTTGTTTTCCGTTTCAGCAAGTCGACCAAGTGCCTCACTCGGACTTTGATCAAAGGGTTGATCAAGTAATTTGTGGATGAGTGGTTTAGGATTCCGATGAGTCCTATTTGGAAATGTTATTCTTCCTCGCAGACCAAACATTATCCGCCAACATTGCGCCCACAACTGATCCATAAATACTGGTTCGCCACCACACAGCTGTAATCAAACATGCCCCATCGCAGCCCCAATACTTCCAATAGAAATAACCAGCAACGCCACCTAAAGCGCCACCTATTGCCCAATAGGCATATTTCGACCAAAGGGTTTTGGACGGCTCTTTGCCGCCCATAATCTCATTTGTTGGTTGACTTTCCACTACGGCTTGACGGTTGCCTGACCTGATCCCGCCCAAGCCGTGATTCCACCTTGTAGATTATAAACCTGAGTGAATCCCATATCCGCCATGATGCTTGCTGCACTTGAACTTCTCCCCCCTGATCTACAGTAAACCAACACAGGAACCGATCGATCCAGTTTCGCGACATCTTCTTTGAATGAGCTTCCATTGATGTCGATCAGATGAGCACCTTCAATGATTCCTGATTGCCACTCACCAGGAGTTCTCACATCTACCAGCTGAACATTCTCCATTGATTCAAGATTTGTCTTGAACTCCTCCACCTTCACATTCTTCACCACATCTACATTGGCAGACTGTGTTTGCCCACAAGCGCTGGTCATCAGCATTAGCGCCACAACCACATAGTTTAACATCTTCATTCGAATCATAATTATTGTTTAAAGCACCAATGGTACAAAGCTAGCACGCAAGTGAAAGTTACTTTGGTCACAAATAATCCGACAATGTCGAATGAATATTTGCAAGTGAGTTTATGCATCGAAATCCACGCGATCTAAATCAGGAACCTTTCCGGCAAATTCAACGCATAATTGGTCAAGTATGTCGAGTAGTTTAAATACAGGTCAGTATAAGTCAACGGTTGTTGGATTATTGGTGGTGGCAGTGCTTGCGGTTATTTCCATTCTTGCCGGATCGTTCAATCATTACTTAGGTGCTGCAACGATTGCTTTGATTCTAGGTGCTGTTGTGGGCAACTTGTTCCCAGCAAAAGCATTGATGGCAAAAGGGTTTGAGCTCTCCGAAAAGAAAGTTTTGGAACTGGCCATTGTGCTGTTGGGGTTTGGAATTAGTTCGGGGTTTTTCCATTTAACACAATGGCATACTTGGGCTTGGGTTTTTGGAGCTGTCGCTATTGTAATACTGTTGGCATTTGCTTTGGGCCGATTGTTTGGATTGAATCAGCGACTTAGTTTATTAATTGGCGCTGGAAGTGCCATATGCGGGTCAGCAGCCATTGGGGCAATTTCTCCTTTGATTAACGGAAAAGAAGAAGAAACTGCTTTATCAATTGGGATTATCAACCTGCTTGGAACCATCGGATTAATTCTCTTCCCTATTCTGGCTGTGTTCTTTGAATTCCATTCTGAAGATGCCGGATTGATGATCGGTGGGGTGCTTCAGTCGATGGGACACGTGATCGGTGCTGGATATGCCGTAAATGAAGAAGTTGGCTCATACGCTACGCTCATAAAAATGGGGCGGGTTACACTCATCATTCCGATCATTCTTATTCTGTTTTTCATCGGACAAAAACGAAACGGATCAATGGGACATGAAATCTCGTTTCCCTACTTCGTTCCACTCTTCGTGCTCGCTTTGGTGATCACGCAAATCGGGTGGTTGCCTGAAAAAGCTGTTTCAACACTTGCCAAAATAGGTGATTACCTATTGATCGGAGCCATGGTAGGTATCGGATACAAAATTCGTCTTAAGGAGCTTTTCCGACAAGCCGGCCCTGCTTTGGTGGTCGGATTATTGGTTTTCCTGATCCACATTGGATTGCTCTTGGTTTACGTGAACATAGCGATGTGATAATCACAGCGCTCCACTCACGATTTCATCCACGACAGCGGGATCCAACAATGTGCTTGTGTCTCCCAATTTGTCAGGTTCTCCTTCTGCCACTTTACGAAGAATGCGTCTCATAATCTTTCCTGAACGCGTCTTCGGAAGCCCGCTAACAAACTGGATCTTCTCCGGCTTTGCAATCTTTCCGATTTGCTCCACAACCGTCTCCACGATCTCAGCGCGCGCTGTTTCATGGTCTTCGGGCATTTTCTCACAAACCACGTATGCATAAATTCCTTGTCCTTTGATGTCATGCGGATAACCCACCACAGCTGACTCTACCACAATTTCATTTGAATTGATGGCATTTTCAATTTCTGCTGTCCCGAAACGATGTCCGCTTACATTGATCACATCATCCACGCGTCCAATGATTCGGTACATTCCATTCTCATCGCGCCTGGCTCCATCACCGGTGAAATAGTGGTCTTTGTAATGCGAAAAGTAAGTAACCCTACAGCGCTCATGATCTCCATAGGTTGTACGTAAAATAGAAGGCCATGGATGTTTAATGCACAAGTAGCCTTCTACTCCATTTTCGGTAATCTCTTGCCCTTCCTGATTCAGTAGCACCGGTTGAATGCCCGGTAACGGATAGCCCGCAAAGGATGGTTTCATTGGACTGTGCTGTCCCAACCCTGAAATCATGATGCCACCGGTCTCGGTTTGCCACCATGTATCGACAATCGGGCATTTTTCTTTACCAACGTGAATATAATACCATTTCCAAGCCTCTTCGTTGATCGGTTCCCCCACGGTTCCCAGCACTTTCAGCGAATCAAGACTGTATGATAAGACGTGATCTTCTCCAAAAGCCATCAATGCTCGAATTGCTGTAGGTGCGGTATAAAATTGACTCACACTGTGCTTATCGCAAACTTGCCAAAAGCGTCCCGGATCTGGATAGGTAGGAACTCCCTCGAACATCATGGTAGTGGCTCCACTCAACAGTGGCCCGTAAACGATGTAGCTGTGGCCTGTGATCCAACCAATATCGGCAGTACACCAGTAGATATCACTTTCCTCATATTGAAACACATTCTGGAAAGAATAGGCTGTGTAAACCATGTATCCCCCATGCGTATGCACCACACCTTTCGGCTTCCCTGTAGAACCGGAAGTGTACAAGATGAAGAGCATGTCCTCCGAATCCACTTCTTCAGCTGGACAGTCTTTGCTCATACCGATAACGGCATCGCTCCACCAAATGTCCCGGCCATTTATCATGTTTGGAGACCAACCTAAACAATTGAATACAATCACCTTCTCCACCGAATCGCATGACTCAAGCGCTTCGTCCACTACCCTTTTCAGTGGCACCTGCTTCGACCCGCGATTGAGCCCGTCAGCCGTGATGACCATTTTGGCCTGTGCGTCCTGAATTCGATCCGCAATAGCCACGGCACTGAAACCTGCGAATACGACCGAATGCACCGCTCCGACTCTTGCACATGCTAAAACTGCGATAGCTAATTCAGGAACCATTGGCATATATACAATGACTCGATCTCCTTTTCGCACCCCTTGTGCTTTGAGTGCATTGGCAAATTCGCACACTTTTTCGTACAGTTCTCGGTATGTGAGTCGAACAACCTGATCCTTTGGATCGTTGGGTTCCCAAATCAGCGCAAGCTTATTGCCGCGCTTATCTAAGTGTCTGTCTAAAGCATTCTCCGTGATGTTCAGTTTCCCATTTAAAAACCACTTCACATCCGGCTTTTCGAAATCCCACTCACAAACTTTATCATAAGCTTTTCGCCAATGAAAGGTTTGAGCTATCTCATCCCAAAATCCATTGGGATTTTCAACACTTTGCCGGTATTTCTTCTGGTATTCTTCGAAGGATCTGATCAAAAGAGACATGTGTATATCGTTTTTCTTTAATTCTAACTACTTGTGATCAAATAAAGCGATCTGATCTGCGGAATCAAAACCAGAAGGCAAGGAAATCAGATTAAATTGAAATCAACCACTACTCTTCCTTTGGTTTTCCCTTTAAGAATCAAGTCCATTTGATGAATGATTTGACCCAACGGAACAAAGGTTCCATACGACTCCAAGTCAGCGATCTTCCATTTGTTGGAAAGTCTTGTCCAAAGCTCCTTTCGCAAGTCCATGTCCGTCTCAGCTGAGTCTACACCGAGGATATTGACTCCGTTGAGCAAAAACGGATAGACGGTCATGTGCAGTTCATGTGTTCCGACCAATCCGCAACTCGCGACACTTCCCTTTCGCTGGCAAGCTTTTACGCAAGTTGCAAGGGTGTTGCCTCCAACAGTATCGATTGCTCCTGCCCACTGACTTCGCAGCAAAGGTCTTCCAGTTTCATCGTTGGCAAATTCTCGACCTTCAATTCGCTTCGCGCCAAGCTTCGTTAAATGAGCCTGAGCATCCTTTTTGCCTGTCGAGGCAATGACATCATATCCCGCTTTGGCAAGAATACCAACCGCCATGCTACCAACGCCACCCGTTGATCCTGTTACTAGCACCTCGCCCATTTGTGGATTCTGCCCCATTCGCTCCATCTTATATAAGCTGAGTGCTGCCGTAAAGCCAGCCGTGCCATACACCATGGCTTCTTTTAATGACAAACCACCAGGTTTTGGCACCACCCAACCTTCCGGAACTCGAACATATTCCTGAAAGCCACCACTTGTGTTCATGCCAAGGTCGTAGCCGGTTACGATTACCTCATCGCCTTCTTTGAAGTTGGATGAATTGGAAGCGGCAACAATGCCACAAACATCAACTCCCGGTGTGTGTGGATAGTTTCTGGAAATGCCTCTATGCCCAGATGCCGAAAGCGCATCCTTGTAGTTGAGACCTGCAAAGGATGACTTGATCAACACCTCACCAGGAGGTAGATCCTTTACCTGCTTGCCTTCTATGCTACGTGAAAAGCGCCCGTCTTCGCCTTCACGAATAACGAGCGCTTTAAATGTCAAATTATCGTCCATGCCCCGAATGTAGACATCGGAGCTAGATTTCCACTACTCCTTTACAACCCGAACCACTCGACTGGATTCTCCACCAACTTTTACACTTATGAAGTAAAGTCCGGCCGGTCCATCGATCATTGTCTCAATGAATGAAGTGCCGCTGGTGTGAGACTCAGATCGAACCAATCGCCCATCTGCGGCCATGACATCAACTCTAACATTATCCGAAGCGTTTGGAAGTTCGATGCTAACTCTGCCGTTGGTTGGGTTTGGATAAACACGAAGTTGAGCTAACCCTCCTTCGACAATTCCAACTGGCCCTGCATTAAAACATGCTGATGTATCAACGCAACCATTTAAAGTAATCTCCACAGCATAACTTCCATAAACTCCTGGGGTAAATGACACATTCGTTTCTTCAGCAATTGGTTGAAAGTCGGGATCACAACTTAACCATTGGTATGAGACTCCTGATGAAACTTCATTTGAAGTAAGAGCAAGAATCTCCTCCATGGTTCCTGTAACTTCAATTGAGGTTTCAATTTGAGTTATTACAAGATCCATAATAACAGTTGAATCACATCCCGTTGATGATGTCAATACGCCTTGATACTGTCCGCTTGATGTGTACGTCTGTCCATTGACAACCCACAAATAACTGTTGCACGCTGTCTCGCTGATGTTAGTAACGGAGCTACTGTTGATGGTCAAATCGGTTGTAATGATGCTGTCACAACCTCCCGTGGTCATAAGTGTATCTATATAAACACCTCCGGTGGTAACCACGTTCCCTCCAGGTAACTCATAAGAATCACAAGCCGAAACAGCTTGGTTCACGTATTGCGTTGAGTTCACGGTAAGGGTTACAAGCAAAAAGCTGTCGCATCCAAAAGAATTGACCAATGTATCGATGTAGGTGCCTGACTCAGTCCAAACGTAATTGCCACTTGGAGAAACCATACTATCACAAGCCTGTGTGACCAGAACTCCATTACTAGAGTTATTGATCGTCAAATCAATCGTCATGAAGCTGTCACAACCGGCCAGGTTGGTGATCGTATCCATGTAAATTCCTGAAATGGTCCACACGTCATTTCCACTCGGTGATGTGTAGCTATTGCAGGCGGTTATTGTTTGGCTTGATGACGTACTATAATTAATGGTCAGGTTAAAGGTCATCACACTGTCGCAATTGTTTGCGTTTGGTATAGTGTCATTATAGACTCCTGAAGTAGTCCATGTATAGTTACCACTGGGAGAGGTGTAACTATTGCAGGCCGTCATGGTTGTGGAGTAGAATGTGTAGGATTCACCGTCAGGTTAACCGTAATTATGCTATCACAGCCAATTGCATTCGGAATTGTATCCAAGTAAGTGTTTGATGAAGTCCACGTGTAGTTGCCACTTGGTGAGGTATAGCTGTCGCAGACTGTTGGTGAAACGGATCCAAACGAGTTGTGAATGATGGTCAAATTGATGGTCATGATGCTGTCGCATCCTTCACCATTCGCGATGGTGTCCATGTATGTACCTGAAGTCGTCCAAGTATAATTGCTACTTGGCGAGTCATAACTTTCACATGCTACAGGGTTAATTGTCCCAAAGCTTGAGTGCTTAACAGACAAGGTGAATGTCATAATACTATCGCAGCCATTTGAATTGATAATGGTGTCAACATAAGTGCCATTTGCTGTCCATGTGTAGTTACCGCTTGGCGATTCCATGCTATCGCAAATCACCAAATTGAAACTCTGATAGGTCGTTGGCGAAACGGTTAGGTTAATTGTGATCACACTGTCGCAGCCAACGGCATTGACAAGTGTGTCAGAATACGTGCCCGAACTATAATATGTGTAAAGTCCACTCGGAGAAGTGAAACTATCACAAACAACAGGGCTCATGGAACTTGAAGTGCTATTAAGGATCGTTAGGTTGATGGTCATTATACTGTCACATCCGGAAACATTCGTTACAGTATCCATATAGACACCTGTTGAAGTCCAAGTATAATTTCCACTGGGTGAATTGTAAGAGTCACAAGTGGTAACATTAATACTACTAGAATTCACATAACCAACTGTCAGGTAAACCGTAATAATACTGTCGCAACCACTTGCAGCTAAGAGTGTGTCATAATAGGTTCCTGAAGTGTACCAAGTGTGTGCTCCGGTTGGTGACTGTGCAGAATCACAAGCAAACACAGTGAGGGTGTCAAGTCCAAGATTACATGGCCCCATTTTGTGCACATATCCATCAATTAGGTTGGCAGTTTTATTCACCACACCAAACCCCGGATCAAAATCAACGGTGTTTTGATAGATGCCAGTTGAGTAAACAAACCCGCTTTCGTCTATGGCGATATCATATCCGCCTTCTGAACCAGCGCTACCCATTTGTTTAGCATAAACCAGATCACCAGCGGACGTGAGTTTCCATATGTACGAATCTGTAGCCCCTAGTGAATTCAAACTTAGCATACCTGCACTAGGATCAAAATCTACCGTGTTGCTAAAATGCCCTCCTATGTAAACATATTCAGATGTATCAACTGCAATATTGATTGCTCGATCTTCACCGGATCCTCCAGCCGTTTTTACCCATTGGAATGTTCCTGATGAATTCAATTTCAAGATAAACACATCACGATCGCCTAGGCTAGCAATATTCAATGTCGTAGCGCTTGGATTTAAATCAGCGGTTCCTTGAAAATCACCTCCAAGAAAAACATCCCCCAAATCGTTGATTACAACCGAGTTTCCAAAATCATCGGAAGTCCCCCCAACTGCCTTGACCCACGTAAACGTGCCCGAGGTGTCAAGTTTAAGGACAAATGCATCACTGCCACCAGCCGATGTCAAGTTGGCTGTGCCAGCTCCCGGATCAAAATCTACCGTGTTTTGGTATGTGCCCGCCACTAGGACTTGGCCATTCCTAGCGTCAATACTCAAACCGAAATCATTGCCTGTGCTTCCAATTCTTTTAGCCCAAACGAATGAGCCTGAACTTGAAAACTTGGCGATGAATATATCTGCGTTGCCTGCCGAAACTAAGTTTACTGTACCTGCTCCCGGATCAAAGTCTACAGTATTTTGAAAAGAACCTGTTACGTATACATTATTATCCTCATCAACAGCAATTGCCCGACCAAAGTCGGCCCCAGTCCCACCAATGCCAATACCCCAAGTATAATTTCCTGATGATGACAGCTTCGAGACGTAAATATCATTACCTCCATTACTCACCTTATTAACAGTGCCGGCATTTGGATCAAGATCAACAGTCCCTTGAAAAAAACCAATTGAGTAAACATTGTTCCCGGTACCAACATCCAATCCTTGACCGCGGGTTTGACCTGTTCCTCCGATTTGTTTAGCCCAAACGAATCCACCAAATGCGTTAAGCTTTTGGATATAACCTTGAAAGGAACTGGCTGCATTTAATGTTGCAGAGCCCGCTCCTGGATCAAAGTCCGCAGACCCTAAAAAGTAGCCCGTAGTTAATGTAGCCCCGCCTAGATCTACACCAAGACTTGTACTTTGAATGATAGCGCTTCCGCTTCCGGTGATTGGGCTAACCCAGTTATAGGCTGCGTCCTGCGCAAATCCTTGTATAGCAATAAAAATAATTAGACAAACAGTGTGTAAAGTCCTTCTCATCGTAGTGGCATTTAGTTTCTAACAATAGACGAATTAATCGCCAAAGCTAAAGGCTCATACGGAACTTAAAGTTAAATGTTCCATAAGCTAAGCTTACAAATTAAAACACTGATGATTTTAAAGGCTAAGATTCCTTTTTGTCGAGATTCATTGCTTTAAATTTTTCAAGCAACTCCTCCTCACTTAAAGTCAGGTTTTCAATGGCAGACTTGGCGTCTGCAGCTAATCTGTGGTTTGGGTATCGATCAATCAGCGCTTGATAGGACTTAACGGCCATGGCATGATTGTTCATATAGTTTTCACAAATAAACCCCTTGAATAGCATCATTTCTGGTGCCCTGTCAAACTTTGGAAACTCATTTATTAACCTATCAAGTAAATTCAACGCAGCTTGATACTCACCTAATCCAACGCTCAAATCCGCAGCCTTAAATAAATAATCAGCAGTGATTGAATCCTTCGGATTAACTGATATATAATTCCGATAAAGCGTCACCAGTTCCTTTGCCTTAGCTCTTCCAAGACTATTACCAATATCTGGATTCCCAATTTGCTTCTCCTTTTCCATAATCTCAGTTCGCCTTGACTCTGCGGATTGAGGAGCAAGCTTTCCATCCAAGGTCGGTTGGTCTCCATTTGAACATCCAACGGTAACTGAAACGATCACAACAAGTAATATTCCAATTCTTTTCATCTTTTCGCAAATCTCATTTTATAATCCGCATTCACTTTGCCAACCGCTATATCATTCAGCTTCTTTTTCAAAAACTGTTTTCTAATCGGATTGAGTCTATCCGTAAATAACACTCCCTCAATATGATCATACTCATGTTGAATGACACGCGCCTTGTATCCATCAAACTCCTCTTCCTTCAATTGGAATTGTTCATCATAATATTCAATGACAATTTTCTCTCTTCTCAATACATCCTCACGAATTCCAGGAATACTAAGACATCCCTCATTGAAAGCCCACTTTTCACCGTCTTCTTCAACAATGATTGGATTGATAAACACTCGCTTAAAACCTTCTAGTGCTTGAAGCCTTTTTCTCTCTTCAGCGTCTTCCTCCTCATCTGCAGCTTCAGCAAAAGGAGTAGTATCCACCACGAAAAGCCTAATACCCAAGCCAACCTGAGGAGCTGCAAGTCCTACACCATAAGCATTCTTCATGGTTTCAAACATGTCTTCAATCAAAGTATCTAACTGCGGATACTCCTTGGTGATGTCCTCAGCTTCTTGCTTTAGAATCGGGTCTCCATATGCTACTATCGGTAAAATCATTCCCTATCCTCTATTCAAATATTCCTGCAAAAGTAATGTTGCGCTAATCTTATCAAGAGTTTCTTTGTTTCTGCGGTTGGATTTGTTTACACCTGAGTTTGATAACGTTTGAGCTGCAATTTTGCTAGTAAAACGCTCGTCAAGTCTGGCAATTTGTATCGATGGAAACTGCTTCGCAAACTCATCAATGAACAATTTGATGTTTCGTTCGATTTCAAAATCGCTTCCATCTAAACGTTTTGGATAGCCAACAACAAGCCTATCAAAAGGTTTTTCAATGTGCAATACTTTCAGTTTCACCATTAATTCTTGGGTACTCACAGTATCCAACCCATTGGCTATCATGGCCAACGGATCGGATATAGCTATTCCGGTTCGTTTTAAACCAAAATCGATCGCTGCCACCCTTGCCATTACCCAAATGTAGTGGTTCCGCCTTGTGGTGCTCAAAGCATACTTTTGTAGCGGAAAAAATGGGAGCAAGTATGGCAATATCAAGGAAGGAAATGGAAGAGCTGGTGAACAAAGCTTGGGAGAACCGCGCTTTACTGAGTTCAACCGAAGTCATTGAATGCATCGAAGCAATGATCGACTTGGTTGACAAAGGCCAACTCAGAACAGCTGAACCTACGAGCAATGGATGGCAAGTGAATGATTGGGTTAAAAAGGCCGTGATTCTCTATTTCCCTTTGCGAAAGATGGAAACCATTGAAGCCGGACCTATGGAGTTCCATGACAAAATGAAATTGAAAACCGGCTACGCAGAAAAAGGAATACGTGTCGTTCCTCACGCAGTGGCTCGATACGGAGCATACATTTCGAGTGGCGTAGTCATGATGCCGTCTTATGTGAACATTGGAGCATATGTGGATGAAGGAACGATGGTGGACACATGGGCAACCGTTGGTAGTTGTGCTCAAATTGGAAGGAACGTTCATCTGAGTGGTGGTGTTGGAATTGGAGGAGTGTTAGAGCCTGTTCAAGCAGCGCCAGTGATTGTAGAAGACAATTGCTTCATTGGTTCTCGATGTATAATCGTAGAAGGAGTTCATGTTGAAGAAGGCGCGGTTTTGGGAGCAAACGTAGTGCTCACTAAAAGCACCAAAATAATTGATGTGACAGGCAATGAACCTGTTGAACTCCGCGGTCGGGTTCCTGCAAGGTCCGTGGTGATCCCAGGATCTATGCCAAAAGAATTTAATGCAGGAACTTACAATGTTCCTTGTGCGCTGATCATTGGAAAGCGCAAGGCCAGCACCGATGAAAAAACATCGCTAAACGAAGTACTTCGAGATTTCCAAGTCGCAGTTTGATCGATTCTCCCAAAATACTTGTCATTCAGACCAGCTTCATAGGTGACGCTATCTTGGCCTCTGCCATGCTTGAAAGCATTCACTTTGAAATACCCGGGGCCAGAATTCACCTATTAGTTAGAAAGGGAAATGAAGGACTATTCAAGAACCATCCGTTTTTGGATGAATTGCTAGTCTGGGACAAACTAAATCATAAACTACGCGGACTTCTAAAGCTAATCAATACTGTCAGAGTCAATAAATACGATGCGGTTATTAACGCGCATCGATTTATGAGTTCCGGTTTAATAACCGCTCTATCATCAGCACGTCATAAAGTAGGATTCGATAAAAATCCCATGTCATTATTCTTCACCAATAAAGTGAAGCACGAGTTTAACGGAGAACATGAAATTGCTCGAAACCACCTTCTTTTAAAACCTATTCTGAATTCCAAAGAGCCCCTAAAGCCAAAACTCTATCCAAGCGCTGAGGATGAAGCGGCAATCGCAGAGTATAGAAGTGAACTATTCTATTGCTTATTTCCTGCATCACAGTGGTTTACGAAACAATGGCCTGAAACAAGGTGGGTTGAACTTGCTGATCAACTACCCGCAAACGCAATGATCCATTTAATGGGAGGAATATCAGATCAAGAAATCTGTGAACAAATTCGAAGTCAGTCTAAGCGCAAGGAATCTATAATAGTACTCGCAGGCAAACTTTCATTATTGCAATCAACCGCGCTCATGAAATACGCAAAAATGAATTTCACAAACGACTCATCTCCAACACATTTAGCCAGCTCGATTAATGCTCCAGTTACGGTTATTTATTGCAGCACGGTTCCAGCTTTTGGATTTGGCCCATTAAGCGATGTAAGCCAAATTATTGAAACTGACATTCCTTTGGAATGTCGACCATGCGGTCTTCACGGTCATAGGCACTGTCCAAAAAACCATTTCAACTGCGGAGCGTCAATCGAAGCCTCAGAAGCGCTATGAATTTGAACGAACAGATATCAGAATCAATTAACGCACTTAGATCAGGTGGTGTAATTCTTTGTCCGTCAGATACCATCGCAAGTCTGTCTTGCGATGCCGCACGGCCGGATGCCATCGAACGCATTTTCGAAATAAAGGCCAGGCCATCAGAAAAACGCATGATCATCCTTGTTTCGTCCGTTACCATGCTTGAAGGATATGTTCAAGATATTCCTGATTCTGCATACCAACTGATCGACCTTAGTGACGACCCACTCACCATAGTTTATCCTTCAGCGAAAATGCTTCCTGAAATTTGCCGGGCAGAGGATGGTTCGGTTGGAATCCGAGTCGCGAAGGACGGATTCATTAAAACATTGATTGAACGATTTCGAAAACCAATCATTTCAACCTCTGCGAACATTAGCGGTCAAGATGCCCCATTGAAAGTCAGCGATGTTGTTAGTGAAGTCAAGAAGCAGGTAGATCTAGTAGTTGATTTGGAAGAGTACCGAGAAAAGCCATCTTCTATTGTGAAGTTCAATTCTGATGGATCATTCAAAATCATTCGCAAATAGATGATTCTGGAGGGAATAAAAAAACGCGTTGATCTTCCGCTGTTTCACACGATCGCAAAAACTGCATCAGAATTGGATGTTAAAGCGTATGTGGTCGGAGGCTATGTTCGCGACCTATTATTAGACCGCAACAGCAAGGATCTTGACATAGTGGTTGAAGGCGATGGATTGGCATTCGCAGAACACCTCTCTTCGAAATTGGATGGAAAAAAGATCAACCTATTCAAACGCTTTGGCACAGCTCAATTTGTTGCCGATGACTTGGAAATTGAAATCGTTGGTGCGCGTAAAGAATCATATCGCTACGATTCACGAAAGCCAACGGTTCAGGAAGGCTCACTTCAAGAGGATAGAGAACGGAGAGATTTTACCATAAACGCCTTAAGCATTAGCCTGAATGAAGCTGATTTTGGCGAGGTCATTGACCCATTTAACGGATTGAACCATTTAAGAGAAGGCCTACTGGTAACTCCGCTGGAACCTCAAAAGACGTACTCTGATGATCCTCTGCGAATGATGCGCGCCATTCGCTTCGCTTCTCAATTGAATTTCCGTATTGAAGATCAGTCACTCAAGGCTATTGAGGAAATGCGAGATCGAATTGAAATCGTAAGTCAAGAACGAATCACAGACGAGTTAAATAAAATCATAGCCTCTCCTCGTCCAAGCTTAGGGTTTAAACTTCTGTTTAACACAGGATTGCTTCATATTATCTTCCCCAAAATGGTTGAACTATATGGTGTGGACACAAAGAATGGAGTTTCGCATAAGGACAATTTTTACCACACACTAAAGGTTCTTGACAATGTTGCTTATCGAAGCAATAATCTTTGGTTAAGATGGGCAGCCATCTTGCACGATATCGCCAAGCCTGACACTAAGCGCTTTGACGAAGTACATGGTTGGACATTTCATGGTCATGAGGATAGAGGTGCGAAAATGGTTCCGAAGCTTTTCGCCCAATTGAAATTACCTCTAGATGGTAAGATGAGGTTCGTACAGAAACTGGTGAAGCTTCACCTCCGCCCCATTGCATTGAGTGGAGATCATGTAAGTGATTCAGGAGTTCGAAGATTGATATTCGATGCAGGAGATGATTTAGATGATCTAATGATTTTGTGCGAGTCGGACATCACATCCAAAAACGAACGAAAAGTGGAAAAATTTCTTCGAAATTTTGAACGAGTTCGTGATAAATGCAAAGAAGTTGAGGAAAAGGATCGAGTCAGAAACTGGGAACCACCGGTTGGTGGAGCAGATATTATGGATATTTTCGGTCTTAGTCCTGGTCGCGAGGTTGGGTTGCTAAAGACTGCTGTTAGAGAAGCTATTCTTGACGGTGAAATTGAAAACGATCGAACGGCAGCTTTGAGTTTCATACTTGAGAAAGGAAACGAAATGGGATTATCGCCTAAAAAATGACGCCATGAGAAAAACTATCTATTTCAGAGTAGTACTCGATCACGACAAGGATGTGTTTAGAGATATTGAGATCAGTACAGACGACACGTTTCTTTCTTTGCATGACATGATTCAAGAAGCTTTTGGATTTGACAATAGTCAAATGGCATCCTTTTATGTAAGCAATGAGGATTGGGAAAAGGGACAGGAAATTACCCTAATGTCGGTTCAAGATCCAGAAGAGTCCGGCCAGCCCATTTGGCTGATGGATGAAATAAAATTAAACAATATCATATTCGAATTAGGTCAAAAACTCATTTACGTTTTTGACTTTATGCTTATGTGGTGTTTCTACATCGATGTCATAAAAGTGACAGATGTTGAAGAGAATGTTATTCTCCCTAGAATTACCCAGTCTTACGGAGATGCTCCTGATCAGTACAGTAAGTCCGGAGAAATATCATTTGACAGCAATGAGATCGAACCCGAAATAGAAGATGACACTTCTGAAGATGAACTGGAAGAGCTGTTCCGTCAAATGGGTGATCACGACTTGAACTAACGCCTCTTGCCGAAGCTCATCGTCATTGGCGGCCCAACCGCATCTGGAAAAACGAAATTGGCAATTGAGCTTGCCCAGCAACTGGACGGTGAGATCATCAATGGCGATTCTCGTCAATTTTATAGAGGACTAAACATCGGGACCGCTAAACCTAATGCTGAAGAACAACGCTCTATTCCACATCACTTTATTGACATTAAAGACCCTGAAGAAGATTATAATGCCGGAGAATTTGAATTGGATGTCGTTGAGTTTTTATCCTCCTACTTCAAGCGGAAAGAATTCGCGATTTTAGTCGGTGGTTCAGGGCTCTACATAAATGCAGTTGTCAATGGATTTGACAAACTCCCATCGCAAGATCAGACACTGAGACAAAAATGGAGTGAATCACTTGAGGGAAAAGGAATTGAATCACTTCAAATTGCATTGAGGAAGCTGGACCCTGAATATTACAACATTGTCGATTTGAATAATCCTCAGCGTTTAATTAGGGCGCTTGAAGTTTGCGAATCGACTGGTCGGCCATATTCATCATTCAGATCATCTTCGATTCAAGAACGAAGTTTCAAAATCAAAGGATTCTGGCTTAATCCCCCTCGAGATAAATTGTACACAAGAATTAATAAACGGGTTGAACAGATGATGTTTGACGGATTGTTGGATGAGGTTCAATCAAATTTACCCTATCGGCATTGCAACGCGCTACAAACAGTAGGGTACGCTGAGTTATTTGATTTTCTGGATGGCAAAACAGACCTTTCTTACGCTGTTGATAAGATAATGCAACACACTCGGAACTACGCTAAGCGTCAGGTAACTTGGTTCAAGAAACAGTCCTATATGATTGAGCTCAATGACAATAATCTTGAAGCTATTCTGAGGCATCTGAATATTGAATAAACCGTCTATTAAAGCGTATATATTCGCAATAACACTTTTGAACTATGAAATTCCTAGTAACAGCAACCCTCTTTGTATTTGGAGTAAGCACAATGTCCGCACAAGAAGGATTATCAAGCAAGTATGATGAGGAATGCAACTGCACCGTGATTGAAAATCATAACTCAGACGGAACTCTTAGCTCTCGACACGAAGAAAATGCAGCCGGACAGCGACACGGAAATGAAGTCGTTTACTTCCCTGATGGTAAGATTCAATACGAGCGAAATTGGTCACATGGAAACCTTAACGGGATCGGCACTCATTATCATCCGAACGGTCAGCCATATATGAAACAGCATTATGCCAATGGTAAGAAAAAGGGCACATGGACATTCTATGACATCGATGGTGATGTTACACAGGAAATCATTTACAAAGATGGTTCTAATGACGGCACTTATAAGTATTATCAGGCTGGGGTTCACTACTTAACACAAACTCTCGTCAATGGAGTGCTAGATTCAGAAGACATTCTGAATCTTGAGATCTACAATCAACTTAAAGAAGAAGCCGCAGCTGCTTTGAAGGCTGGTAAATAAGGGCTAGAAGAATATTTCGTATTCAACTACTTGATTATTCAGGTTTATTTCACCCGAAACATCTGAAGAATTGAGACTATTGATAACGTTCGCAGTGTATGGAACAATTTGGTTTCCATATATTTTACAATCTAAAATTGTGTCTACCAATCCGCTGAAGTAAAGTTTTTCCTGAGGGCAACATGAGGGGCAATTGGGAGAATGATCGCCCATGTCTAAGGTCAACGTGTTCGAGGCTGATGTTCGATTCACAATATGAAGCCTTAAGTTGGTGGCTAAATAGAGTTCAATATCATACCTGTTTTCCTCCTTGGGTGACCATTCGTCTCGGTCCACCTTTTCTTGATACAGAAAATACTCGGGCGCATTCACCTCCATCAAATAGTCAACCACAGAAGATCTCTCAAAATCAAGCCTATAATTACCAGATTCATTTGTACTTCCCTTCGCTAACAGTGAATAACCTGAAGAATATACCCCGTTTTGAACAGATGAGTAACTAAGGATAATTGGTATACTCGAGAGTAATTCTTTCGTGTTACCATCCAGGACATCACCATAAACGGTCATTTCTTGTTCTTTTCTGCATGAATCAAACAAGCAAAGACAGGATATAAATAAACCGAAGATGAAAGTTGACTTTATATATTTTTCTGCTGACAATTCATTCTATTTTCGCCCAATGAAGGAACGCTTTTTTTTAATCTCAACCATTCTCATCTTCAGCTTGATGATCGCTAACTCGTGCGGTCCAAATAAAACTAGAGAAGAAAAGCTGGAAATTGAGGAAGTGGAGCTTCAAGGTGTTCCGTTCACCCGCAAAGTGAAACACGATACCGTTTTATTTATAGCACACAAGATTGCCGACTATGAAGTTTGGAAGGCTGCATTTGATATTGCTCAACCAGTTCGAGAAAAACATGGGGTAATGGTTCTCAATGTATTCCGCGATCAAAATGACACCAACCTGGTTCTTGTTTATACTAACATCACTAATGTGGAGCGTGCCAAGGAGTACGTCACCTCTGAATCATTGCAAAAATCAATGCAAAACGCGGGCGTTCAAGGCACAATGGATTTATATTGGTTGACTCAAGAAATGAGCTACAATAAAGATATCACGGATTCTATTCTATTCTTCATGAGCTTCAAAGTGATGAAATACGACCGTTGGGAAAATGCATTCTTAGATGATTATCGAAATGAACCCGATAGAGACTTTCAGGTAATCAATGTTTTAAAAGGTGTTGAAGATCAAGGCCTTGTTGGAATGCTCTTCGCGGTAAACGATCATGATTATGTACAAATCATGGAAAAAAACAATTCCTTCAGAGCAAAAATGCTTGCGGCTGGTGTTATCAGCTACCCGATCACCTACAAGCTGCGTGAAATGCCTCTTTAAAACTTGTTCATGGTTTCGTCCTTGAACATGACTCAATTTAATTCTATTGTTTTTACTTTTCGCCAAATATTAAGACGATGCAAAGCGAGCGAATGAAATTGATTAAGGAAATGCTGGATACAAATCCTAAAGATTCATTCCTCAAATATGCTGCTGCGCTTGAATATGAAAAAGAAGGCAAACGCAAAGCCGCTATTAAAACAATAGAGGAACTACTTGAAAATGATGCCGAGTACTTAGGCGCCTATTACAAGCTAGGAAAACTTTATGAAGCAGAAGGCAAGGAAGCTGACGCCATCAACATTTATCGAAGAGGACTTCAGGTTTCAAAGAAATCATCAGATTTAAAGACCGAAGGCGAGCTTACTGAAGCGCTGATGCTCCTTGGTGCTGACGAAGACATAAACTGGTAATCCTTAGCTTCTTGTTTCACTGAAAAGAAACTTGTTAGGACTGATCAAGTTTTCGCGGACAGCATAAATAATAAGTCCTGCTGTATTATTGATTCCCAGTTTATTCATGATATTCTTTCGGTGAGTCATCACTGTATGAAAACTAAGGTGAATCCTATCAGCAATTTGCTTTGTTGTCAGGCCTTGGGCGACAAGTTGAAGTATTTCCAGTTCTCGCTCCGAAATGGCAATCGGATCGCACCCATGTGGGTCACCGAAGTCATTGTTCAACTTATCAAGGACCTTTCCGCAGAAGAATTTATCACCTCGCGAACAACTAATTACGCTGTCTATGATTTCCTCATGATCACAATCACTCATCAAATGACCATAAAGACCTGCCTCAAGCAGCTTTCTAACTGTGGTGACGTCACATTCGGTGGTCATGGCCACGATCTTGATACCCGGAGAAATTCTAAGCGACCTTAGCACATCAGAGGAGTGAAAGCCTTGTGCCGAATAATCAATCAACAACACTTGTGCACCTGTTTCCATGAGCATTGAGGTCAACGTGTCGGAATCCTTTGCGATTCCCGATATTTCTACCTTCTCAACCGCAGAAAAAACGGATTTTAAGCCTTCTGTAATAATGAAGTTAGACTGTGCTATTATCAGCTTTATGGAATCCATGGAAAGCTGCGAATTTATTAAGAATGATTCTAAATAAAATCAACTCTTGATTAAATATTAAATTGACGTCCTTCCTCGGCTAATTCAGATTTCGTAAAGATCGATCTTGCTTCTTGCAGGAGCGGCTGCAAGCTATCATATCTTGCCGAAAAATGCCCGAGGAGCAACTTACCTACCGATGCATTTCTAGCCACTTTTGCTGCCTGCTGTGCCGTAGAGTGTAGTGTCTTAGCCGACCTTTCCATGTCTGCTTCCATAAAAGTAGACTCGTGGTAAAGACAGTCAACATTTTTTACAAACTCGGAAGTAGATTCAAGTGGCAATGTATCGGTGCAGTAAGCATAGCTCTTAGCGGGTTGCGGATTTACAGTCAATTCTGAATTAGATATAATATGCCCGTCTTCAGCGACAAAATCTTGACCGGCCTTGATTTCCGGAATCTTGATAATGGGTACACCGTACTTCTCTCCTACTTCACTCAAATATGTGCGCTGCTTTTCATTTTGACGGAAAAGAAAACCAACACAATGAATTCGATGACGTAATGGGAACGCTGCGACTGAAAGTTGCTTATCGGTATACACCTCGGCAAGAACATCGCCTTTTACGTGATCTGTAGATATATATCGAATTGGATACTGCATGTGTCCGCCTCCGGCCTTCAATTGCAGATTAATGATTTCCTTAAGCATTGAGGGAGCCACGATAACGAATTCCTTTGTTCTTCCCAATAAATTCATACTATTCATTAATCCGAGTAAACCGAAATAATGATCTCCATGAAGGTGTGAAATGAAAACTGCTTTAATCCTCTGCATTTTCAAGTGATATCGCCTGAATTGCATTTGCGTGCCTTCGCCACAATCAATTAAATAGTATTGATTTTCACATTGGAGCAACTGAGCGCTTGGGTTACGACTGTTCGCTGGAAGTGCTGAGTTTGAACCAAGTATCGTTAAACTAAAATCAGACAACTGACCAGTGGTTATTGCAAAACGAATCGTAAGGATGTGGAATGATCTCCTTGCGTTAGTATGGCAAAATAAACACCAGGCACAAGGTTAAATCTTGAGAGCGGCATCGAAATCACAGATTCAGAGCCGTTACCTCTATAGGCAGCAACTTCAGAGCCGAGCAACGAATAGATGCTAACGACATAAGAACTAGTTGACATTGTTTGCAATTGCATCATCGAGTTCTTTGATGCCGGATTCTGAGACATTACCACCTTTAGACGGCTATTCGAATTAACTTTTAGCTGTCCCTGCGGATAACCATCCTTGATGGTTATGGAATACTCGGACATTGTGCTCGGATACGAATAGGCCACTCCAAAAGGTCTACCGTGGATGACAAAGTTCACATCGAGCACATGCGTTCCTGTATCTGCCGTATCGGTTGGTATTCCATACAATCTAATACATCCAAAATCACCACCTGCGAATGCACAGCTCATTGGACTACAATCATATTCAAGGCCAACGGGCACACTGTCGATCCCAGTGAGCTTAACGCTGTCGATTGCCACATTGCCTAGTGGATCAGGAAATATAGTATCCGTTGGAATCCGCAAGTAAATAACCGTTTCATAGCCGATACCTATTTGACCAACTGGAAGGCCATCTTCAAATGGTGGATAATAATCCGAAGTGATGGTGGTGTCCGGAACACACTGAGAATAGGAAGCCAGACCAAACGTCAAAGAGACTAGAAGTGTAACTATTGACCAGCGAACATTCATGCGCAAGATCAGTCATTTTCAACTTCCCTACCCACCTCTTCCATGAGTAAGAAATCGATTGCCTCTTGTTGAGTTGGGGTGATATTCAATACAGAATCAAGCTGAGAAATCGTAACCAATTTCTGAACCATATCTGTCAATTCACATAATGCGAAGGTTCCTTTAGAATTTTTGCATAAGCGATTTCCTACCAAAATCGCGCTCAGTCCTGAAGAGTCGCAGTATCTAGCCTTTGACATATTCAGGATAATGTTTCGAACACCTTGACCGTTTAACTCAACAAACTTAGCCTTCAGTTCTGGTGAAATCACGCCTCCTAGCTTTTCAGCCTGAACGGTTACTAATGTGTACTTGTCCTTGGTTTCGATAGAAAAATTCATGGTTACGATTTTTGCAACAAAACAAATATAGAGTAAATCAGCGCCCAGTATTAGCCTGACCCGCCAAGAGGTATAAAATTGCCATTCTTACCGCAACACCGTTCTCAACCTGATCAAGTATAATACTATATTCACTATCAGCGAGATCCGAAGTGATTTCCACTCCCCGATTTATGGGTCCAGGATGCATGATCACAAGATCCTTTTTACCCATTTCATGAAGCACTTCACGGCTCAACCCATATTGCATTGAGTATTCCCTTAAGGTTGGGAAATATTGAATCTCCTGGCGTTCCAATTGAATCCTTAACATATTCGCGACCTCACACCAGCTTATTGCTTTTCTCAAATCATTGAATACTCTAACGCCCAGCTTCTCTATATGCTTTGGAATCAGCGTTGTTGGCCCACACACTGCTACCTCCGCCCCAAGCATCTGAAGACAGAAAATATTAGAAAGTGCGACCCTGGAGTGAAGAATATCTCCAACAATTGCTATTTTCTTACCCCTTAGATCACCTATTCGTTGTTGAAGCGAAAACGCATCAAGCAGCGCTTGAGTGGGATGCTCATGAGCACCATCACCAGCATTGATAATACTGCAATCCACGTGTTTTGAAAGAAATACACAAGCCCCTGGGTTAGGATGACGCATCACCACCATATCCACTTTCATCGCTAAGATGTTATTGACGGTATCAATAAGTGTCTCCCCTTTCTTAACAGAGGATGAAGAAGCTGAGAAATTAACCACATCTGCGGAGAGTCGCTTTTCGGCCAACTCAAACGAAAGCTTAGTTCTTGTTGAGTTTTCAAAGAATATATTGGCGATGGTGACATCTCTGAGCGAAGGAACTTTCTTGATTGGTCGATTGATGACCTGCTTAAAATTCTCTGCTGTTTCGAAAATCAAGTCAATATCCGAACGTGTGATGTTCTTGATTCCAAGCAGATGTTTTGTAGAAAGTTTTGTCATTCCTTTTTACCTGAACTGTAAAGTACGACTTGATTTTCCTGTTCGCTTTCACCCCAAAGCACTTTCACTGTCTCATCCGAAACCACATCCACAATTCTTCCCGTGTAGTCGGGTTGCACGGGCAATTCTCTGCTGAACCTGCGATCAATTAACACCATCAATTCAACATTGGCAGGTCGCCCGAAATCAAGCAATGCGTCCAAACCTGACCTCACTGTTCGGCCGGTATATAGCACGTCATCAATCAAAATGATGTTTTGTCCCTCGACACTGAATTCGAGGTTTGTTTTGGATGGCACTAACACTTCATCGCGTCTTCTGAAATCATCGCGATGAAAGGTGATGTCTAACTCCCCATATTTGATTTGGGGAACCTTGGCAAAAGCCTTGAGTCGCTCAGCAATTTTCCGCCCGAGATAAATTCCCCGCGGCTGAAGAGCAACGAGCGCAAGTGACTCAACTTCACCGTGTCTTTCATAAACTTCGAATGCTAACCTATCCAGGGTGTAGCTCAGCGCCTGCGGATCAAGTAGTGGCCTAGCGTGCATCAGATTGACTGCAAATATAAGGGAGGTTAGAGGCAAAAAAAATCCCCAACGAAAAACGCTGGGGATTTTTGAATTTATTGAGTTGCTTTCGCATTACTTCTTAGACTTCTTTTCGGCTTGTTCCATCTCATCCTTCAAGTTAGATAAGACGTCAAGGTCGCCAAGCGTTGTCTTTTCTAGCGAATCATTGATCATCTTAACAGCTCTTCTGTCAGACTTTCCTTTCGCTGGCTTGCGCTTCTTACCATCTCCACTATCTGCTTCATCCGCCATTCCTGACTCGAAGGTTTTAGTGTGAGAAACGATAATCTTCTTCGCATCCTTATTGAATTCAATGATCATGAACTCAAGTGTTTCATCGTTTGCAGCTTTTGAACCATCTTCTTTATTCAGGTGACGGCTAGGCGCAAATCCTTCAACACCATATGGAAGGTTTACTACTGCACCTTTATCATTTCGGTGAGTAATCGTTCCTTGGTGAACGCTTCCAACCTCAAATACTGATTCGAAAACATCCCATGGATTCTCTTCCAATTGCTTGTGACCAAGGCTCAATCTTCTGTTGTCCTTATCGATTTCAAGCACTACAACCTCCATATTCTCACCTACTTTGGTGAACTCAGATGGGTGATTGATTTTCTTGCTCCAGCTCAAGTCAGAAATGTGGATCAATCCATCGATTCCTTCTTCAAGCTCCACAAACACTCCGAAGTTTGAAAGGTTAGTCACTCGACCGGTGTGCTTGCTTTCAACTGGATAGCGCTTCTCGATGTCATCCCATGGATCAGTAGTCAACTGACGAGTGCTCAATGAAAGTTTACGCTCATCGCGATCGATAGCGATCACTTTCGCTTCAACTTCATCTCCCACTTTGAAGAATTGATCCGCTGTTCTCAAGTGCTGTGACCAGCTCATTTCAGAAACGTGAATCAAGCCTTCAACTCCTGCCGCAACTTCTACGAATGCTCCGTAATCAGCTAATACAACAACTTTTCCTTTGATGGTATCTCCTTCTTTGATCTCGGTATTCAACGCATCCCATGGATGTGGCTGAAGTTGCTTGACGCCAAGAGCGATACGCTTCTTCTCATCATCAAAGTCAAGGATAACAACGTTGATCGTCTGATCAAGTTCAACGACTTCTTCAGGATGGTTGATACGTCCCCAGCTCAAGTCAGTGATGTGGATCAATCCGTCAACACCGCCAAGGTCAATGAACACACCGTAAGAAGTGATGTTCTTAACGGTACCTTCCAATACCTGACCCTTTTCAAGTTTTTGCATGATCTCCACCTTCTGCTGTTCGATTTCAGCTTCGATCAACGCTTTATGAGAAACGACAACGTTTTTGAATTCATTGTTGATTTTCACAACCTTGAATTCCATGTGCTTACCAACGTACACATCGTAATCACGGATTGGTTTCACGTCAATTTGCGACCCTGGCAAGAATGCCTCCAGTCCGAATACATCAACGATCAAACCTCCCTTGGTGCGACATTTAACATAGCCCTTAACAATTACATCATTGTCCTTGGCTTCATTAACACGCTCCCAAGCACGCATCATGCGAGCCTTCTTATGTGAAAGAACTAACTGCCCGTTAGCATCTTCTGTTTTTTCAACGTAAACCTCAACCTCATCTCCAACCTTCAAATCAGGATTGTGACGGAATTCAGGTGCGGGAATAACTCCTTCGCTCTTGTATCCGATGTTCACGACAACTTCACGCTGAGTCATTGCTACAACCTTACCGTCAATTACAGTGTGTTCTGTGATAGATGTCAAGGTCTCATCATACATGCGCTCCATTTCGATGCGCTCTTCGTCAGAGTAAACTTCTCTGCGCTTATCCAGCTTTGACCAATCGAACTTAGCCGGATCGAGTTTCTCAACTTCTACTTTTTTAGCCTCTGGAGTTTCAACAACTTCCTTTGCAACTTCGGGAGTCGCATCAGCAACAACCTCTTCAGCAGCTTCCTTCTTCACACGAGCACGCGGAGCTTTTGGAGCTTCTGATGCCGATTCAGTTTTAGCAGTGGAGGTTTTCTTAGCTGCAGGTTTTTCTTCAGCTTTCACGTCTGAATCCTTCTCAGCCTTAGTTGTGGTTTTCTTTGCAGCAGGCTTCTTAGCCGGTGCTTTTTTTGCAGCTGCGGCTTTAGTTCCGGCAGCTTCTTCTGTTTTTTTAGCCATTTGGCACAATTTGTATCCTGCTCAAATCGGCACGAACAGGAGGTTTTAAACTTGCAGGGAGCCGATGGCCCTGTTTTTCTTAAAGGGCTGCAAATGTAGGATTAATGATTTTAAATCCTAGTGGAAATCAAGAAGTTATTCTGCTCCTGTGTCACCTATTCAACAAGACTTTTCCCTTGTATACATGTCCATTGACCGTGTTACATTCAATAATGTAAACCCCACTTGACAGTTTAGACAAATCAATGGAGGCCTGATATGTCTTGCAGTTCTTCCTTAAAAGAACTTCACCGCGGACACTTGACACACTGATTGAAAGAAGTTGAATTTCGCTTTCGATACTCAACAGAGCGTCTACTGGATTGGGATAAACATTAATAACAGGTTCACTCACCACTTGAATTCCATTGGGTTTTTCTATCAGCTTTAAGTAATCGCCTTGCAAAACAAACTCAAGCGAATCACGCTCTAATTCTTCAACGGTCAACTCAACCGTTGGCGCCAAACCATTGTCAATTGACCACTTGTCTACAAAAACCATGTAAGTACCTATCGCCAGTCCTTCAAAACGGAAATAACCTGAAGCATTTGTTAGCTTTCTTCCGGCAGGCTGACCAGTGTTATCGAGCAGCACAATAGGCAATCCAACCACTGGATCACCCTCTCCTCTTCCGGCACCCTGTGAGACAAACCCACCAATGAAACCCTGCCCTCCAGGGTTCGAACCCGATAATAGCTGATGAACAACATCAAGTGTGTCACAAAAGAGTGGTTGAATGAAATCTGCACTGGTGACAACTGACTTCAGTTGATAATATGTCGGGAGCAAATTGGGGTACAGTGCCGAATCAGGAGCAATTTTTAGCAGAAACGAGTCTTGTGATAACACAAAACTAAATTGACCGTTCGCGTTAGTTATCGTTGAGTCAGAGGCATAAACAAAACCGTTTTGAGCATCATAATTCACCAGATAAACCATGCTGGACGCAACCGGATTTTGGCTTGCATCGACCGCAACCCCTGTTAGAAACGTGGTGTCCGTTGGCACATTAATCGTATCCCAAAAACTACAACCTCCCTGCACCATATTCTCAACCAAGTAAACTGTTGAGTTGAAGGGATTCAATGAAGCCTCTGTGCAACCTGAGTTTAGGCAGTTAAAATTGGTTCCCGAAATTATCGGATCACCGCTCAAAACACTCCAAAGCGCTATTGAGTCAGAGTTTAACGCTATCGTATCCCATGTGTTGTAGCAAGCGGGAACCGTGGCGTGTGTTGGTCCCAAGGTCTTGATGCGCAGCCTAACCGATGACAATCCAAAAGCCGGACACTGATTATCCCAAGCCTTGATGATGGCGTCAATACCATAGTCATACTTTTTGTTGATGACAGCACAAATGGAAGCCGTTGTTGGATTGGATCCTGTAAGCTGAATGTCATAGTAGTCCGCAATAAACTCAAGATTAGAGGAGATGAATACCGAATCCAAAATGTCAGGGTCACTGAATGTGACATCAAAACAAAACGTATCTCCGACACATGCTCGAATTTCATTAGAATCCAACAGTTTGCAACCCGAAAGATTGTCCATGTAATCATAAATTGGATTGATTACAGAGTTGGTTTTCAAAACCAGCAACAAAACATCTCGATAGGTACTGCCTTTAAACAATCCTGAGAAGGAATTCCACTCATCGGTGCGAACCACCACATTGTAGTATCCATATTGATATCCTGCTGGCAGTAACGCGTTATAGGAAACTTGTCCTGTCAAATTATCAATGACAAATCCATTAATCGGATTAGATGGCGAATAACCAGCTGAATAAGCACATGATTGAAATGTGTTCGACCAACTTGTGTAAAGGCTAAAAGCAGTATCTAACTGATATGTAAGACTGTCTCCATCCTCATCAAATTTGGCCAAACTAAAAGTGTAATTCGAAGAATCTAGGATGGCTCCGGGCATATCATACCTGAATGAACGAGAGGAGTGTTCATTACCTGGATTGATATCCAATTTTGTACTGTATGATGGTTGGCCAATTAAATTGATCGTTGATACCCTTGCGCCAGTACTGTACGTGATTCGGATGTCACCTGAGCAACCTACATATAAAGAACCGGTATGGAATGTTTCCTCATAGACACCAACCCTATACCCTGTCAGCCCAGCTGAATTCAAACATGAATTACTACTGGAATTCGCAGCACAGAATAACCCCAATTGCTTAGTTTGGACTAATGGGAGTACCACTGAATACGCAGAACCCAAAGAACTTAAGCAATTGACTTGTAATGAAATTAAAGGAAAGGGTATCGCGCTTCCACTATACAAACTTCCTCCACACCAATTTACATACTCAGCCCTCAGGAGAATTGAATCATTTCCTATGAATTCATACGAAAGTTCACATGAAATCATATGTGAACTCATGCCCTTCAATGAAAGCAAAAGGCAAATAATCAGAAGAAATCTTTTCACGACTTTAGTTTAGTGGTTTGGGCAAAGACGTGCGCCTTTTTGGATTAGTTGACTGTAACCAATCTGCCTAACCGCTGCAACACCGGTGGATGGCTGTAGTTCACGAACACATAGTACGGATGTGGCTTTAGGTTGCTCAAATTCTCCGCTGTAAGTTTCCTTAATCCAGAAGCCAATGGTTCACCCGAATACGTGTCGCGTGCGTATGCATCGGCCTCAAACTCGTTTTTGCGACTCAACACGTTCATTCCGATACCGATCAATGTGCTGATGGGCGAGAATATAATACCGAAGGCGATGATGCCAACGTGGAAACTCCCCTGCTCAGCTCCGAGTGCTTGACTAAATGCATCCATGCGGAGAAACACCCCTAAGAGAAACAACATGAAACCTGTTTGGGCAATTCCCAGAATCAAGGATTGAAGCGTATGCTTCTTCTTATAGTGCCCAATCTCATGCGCTAGTACTGCCACGATTTCTTCGGTCGTCATTTGCTCAATCAACGTGTCGTATAAGGCGATCTTCTTTTTTGGTCCGAGTCCACTGAAGAACGCGTTGGACTTCGCACTGCGCTTAGAACCATCCATGACAAATAGATTCGTGAGTTTGAAACCGACTTTATTACAGTAGGCCTCTATAGCTGTTCTCAATTCTCCTTCCTCCAATGGAGTGAACTTGTTGAACAGTGGCATGATCCAGCTGGCGGCAAACATGGTCATGAATAGCGTGAAAATGCTGATAACGATCCAGGCTGTCAACCAAAACCATTCACCTAACTCGTAGTAAAACCAGATCACTATCGCTGCCAATGGTGCACCAATGACCGCTGATAGTGCAGCACCTTTGATCATGTCGAGAATGAATGTTTTGACCGTGGTCTTATTGAATCCGAATTTTTCCTCAATTACAAACGTACTATAGATGCTGAAGGGTAGCGAGATGATGGATGACGCCAAACCCAACAAAGCGAAATAGGCCAGCGCCAATAAAATGGGATGCTCAACGTATTGGCGCATGGCACCGTCAAGCCAACCGAAACCTCCGGAAACGAGCATAAACAAGGACAGGACGATGCTGATGCTGGAACTCAACACCCCCAACCTACTGTTCGCTTTGTCATACGCCAACCACTGGCTATAGCGCTCTTCGTCATATATCCCCTCGGCTTCTGGCGGTAGATTTGGCGACTTGACCTTGTCGTTCAAATAGTCCAGCCATTTATCAAAAACGAAGTCTGCGACTGTAATCGCAATCAGCGAATAGAATATGATTTCTGTCATGGACGAATGATAAACTGAAAGACAGCGTCCGTGTATTCTGGATAGCCCATCACATAAGGCACATCACTATGACCAGCTCCTTCAATGCGATGCGCCTCTGAATAGCTTCCGTGATAATTGGAATAGACCACTTCACCATGGGTTTTTATGCTCAAGTAGTCATCTGCCACACCATGAATCCAGAAAAATGGCTCTTCCACCTTCTGTATTTCATCACCATTGTTGATCTGAAGACTGGAGAAGTACTCACCAGGAAGACTCAAACCCGAAGCATCCTCCACCATCACTTCATCAGAGGCGAAGGGCGACTCGAGCATCAGTTTTGAGGGTTGCAATGTCCTGGCATTTGCAGTCAGTTCTGTAGCAGGGGCAGTTCCCATACTGAAGCCATAAATCACTAATCTATCACTAGTTAACCCCATTTGAGTTAACCATTTCATGCATGCATCCACGTCTTCATATAACCCTTCTTCGCTGGGTGGACCTTCGCTCAGACCGTAGCCTCTGTAATCCATGGCCAATACGCCAAATCGATTCTTGGACCCGGCATTGGCCAACAGTTTCACCCTTGACCAGTAATAATCAAGATGACCCGCATTACCATGGCAGTATAGTATGACGGTATCCGTTGCGATGCGCGAGATGCTTCCGACATAAACGATATAGATTTTCTTATTGTCACCAGCGGGATCGCTTTGCAGCGTCAGCAAATGAATGAGTGAATCGGGGATGCTATACTCATCACCTATTTCAATTTCCTGTTCCCCTTCGAAAGCGTCCAGTTGATAAGATTCGATGGACGTATCCGGGTTGTATAGAAAGCTATCTAAACGCAGACAGGAACTGGTGAGGATCAAAATCGATATGTAGGCTAATTGTTTCATTACTTCATCAATCGCCTACTTACACCAAAATAGAACCCAAGCGTTCCATGATGACTTGGGGAAATATAGTCGACCACCAGATCCCTTGTGTCGTGTTGCATCCCTAAGTATTTAATCTCTGTGGTATATGCCCATTTCGGTCTGTTAAACTGATGTCCAATCATTACCCATGGAAGTAACTCATTTTGCTGTACCTGATTATGAGGCTTGGCTTTCACTAATTCAACCCAGGTGCCCGCACCAGCATAAAATAAGTTTGGTTTTTCACTATACTGCCACCAACACAAGGCATCCAATTGTGGATATGTTCGCACATAGCCTTTATAAGTATCCATCAAGAAGTGTAGTCCGGGACTGAGCGTTACTCCAAACTTTTCATTGTCCAACTGAAATGCATTGACTCCGAGAGCTAGGTCCAATTGCAGAACACCAAAGGCGAGACTGGTAGTGTGAATGCCAGCAGAAACAGTTACCCCTGTATCCAAACCATGAGAATAGCTTAGCGAACTGAGGGGAACCGGAATTGGCGCACCGCTAAATATGATTCCAGGTCCTCCTATACTGGCACTAACGGCCTTCTCCCCTTTTTCCAGTGGCTTCACCACGCGCGTAACATTGCATGCTGAAGAAACAGCAACAACGAACGCAATGATCAATATTCTAATAGTAGCCATTGAACTTTCTTAAAAACCACTCGATTGAAATCAAGAGCAGAATCAAAAATGCCAAAGATTTCCATTCAACCAAGGATGTCCACTCTTTCGTGGTGTGAATAACCGGCTTGGCGGTTTCTAAATTCAACAATGCCTTAATCAATGAATCGCTTTGTTGAGGATGGAACATTCGTCCATTATTTAGGGCAGTCCATTGCGTAATCAGATCATAATCAGCGCGCAGATGAACAAACTCCGCTTTATTTTCATTCACCAAAAACTCTCCGGTTTGGGTGAATCGTTCACCATCTAATTGAGCCTCGGCCGTCCACTTGTAGTCTCCGGCCGCCAGTGTGCCCAATGATAAACGAAATGCCCGACCATTGTTCTGAAAGCGAAAGTCAAATTCCTTATTGTTAGAATCGGTCAGCGTGAGTCGAATATCGGCTTCATTGTTCAGCTCATATGACTCATTGTAAAATTCGGCATCAAAAGCAACTTCATTTCCCTCCTCCAGCTTCTCCGGTGAAGTGATATTTAATCGAGTTCGCTTTTGTTTTAATGCCAAATACTGAGCTGATTTAATCATAATTTGATCTGCCCAAGTTCCATTGTTGCGCATGCGATCAAACAATCTCCACTTCCACCAACCTTCTCCTGTGAGCACTGCCCGCTTCCAACCCTCCAATTCAGAAAAAATAAGTAAAGGCTTATCTGTCTCGATAGAGCCAACTCGTTGATTGAGTGCCGCATAGGTTTCGCCTGTCACCTTATAATCACCGAAAATCACACTCAAGGGTGGAAAGCGGTTCAAGTCAGGGTTCTTGGGAGGATTGAACAAATTGAAGCTGCCGTTGATCCAAGCTCCTGCTTCATCTGTGTTCTTTCGATTCGAAACTATGTTCAAACCAAGATTCATGCGCTCGAAGTGAAGCAAACTCACACCCTTTGTCAACACAGAAAGCACCGGAACCTTCTTATCTCTGATTCCTTTGACTTTGTTCAGATCATTCGCATCAGTTGGAAGTCCATGCAATATGACCAGATCTATATTCTCCAGATTCATATCCCAATCTTCGGCCAAGGCAGTCGACACTTCATATTGGTCGTTGGATTCAATAGCCAACCGAATAGCGGCAACATCTGGGTGCGGACTCTTTGCCACGATAAGCACCTTTGTTCGATTGTCCAGAACATCCACAAAAAATTGAGCAGAATTGTTGGTTTTGTTTGGCTCTTGGTCAAATTCCGTGGCTAGCACCGAGTAGCGATTCAAGCCCACTTGAGTAGCCTTAAGCTTAAAGACAAGTTCGCTGCTCTGCTCGTTATCAGCTATAGACACTCGCTGACTTGCAACAACTTCAGTCCCTTTAAGAAGCTTAATTTCGGCTTCATCGCCTTTGAGTTTGACTGTTTTGTATCGAACCCTCACTTCAAATTCATTCCCGAAATAAACCAGCCTATTGTTGAGCACCTCTGTAAGCTGCATGTCCGGCTTGGCCGCTGAATCTCCTAATGCGAGAGCAAAGAGCGAAGTGCCCGAATTGAAACTTAAGTACCGCGGATCAGCCCCAATTGTTTGAACACCGTCAGTTGATACGACAACTGCCCCAACATTCTGATTGTAATACCTTTCGTTTACCTCACCAACGACAGCTTCGTAGTTGGTTTGGAATGGATCAATCTGATCAGCAGAAGCATTTCCACCAAATCGCAGAAAGTCGATCTGATACTTGGATTCAAGTTCTTCCAAGTTGTTGGAAATGATTTGTCTCGCGATTCCCCGATCATTTGAATCTATGGATAAGGATAAGTCGTCAAACACAACCAACTTTGGCTTCTCCGTGTCATTGACCAATGAAATCAGAAATGGCTCAAGCAAAAGAAATCCAACAACTGCAATTACCACAAAACGCAGCACAGCCAACAAGAAACGAAGCCTATCATTCCAGTCTTCATAAGGCCGCTTATGAAAATAGAGCAGCCACCCCACCCACGCACTCAAAGGAATGATGAGCAGCAGCCAAAGAATCGAATGTTCAACGATAAGCTGCATGTAATCTAGAAGACCGTGAAAGTCAGTCAGCTAAATAAATCAGGTTAGCATTCCGCCATCCACATTGATGACTTGTCCGGTGATGTATGCAGACATAGTGCTAGCTAAGAACAGAGCTAAATTAGCCACGTCTTCAGGTGTGCCTCCACGCTTCAATGGAATAGCATCGCGCCATTGCTGCACCATGTTTTCATCCAATACACCTGTCATTTCGGTTTCGATGAACCCAGGAGCAATCGCATTACAACGAATGTTTCTGGACCCAAGCTCCAATGCAATTGATTTGGTGAATCCTAAAATCCCAGCCTTAGATGCCGAATAGTTTGACTGTCCTGCATTTCCTTTCACACCAACTACGGAACTCATGTTGATGATGGATCCGCTGCGCTGCTTAAGCATAGTGCGCTGAACAGCCTTGGTCATGTTGAATACTGACTTCATGTTGGTGTTGATGACTTCATCCCACTGTTCCTCACTCATCCTCATTAGCAAGGTGTCACGAGTGATACCGGCATTGTTTACCACCACATCAATACGTTCAAATTCCTTCACTACGTCATTAATCATGTTTTCGCAATCAACATAGTTTGCCACATCAAACTTGTAGCCCTTCGCCTTAACACCCTTGGCCAAAAGATCAGCCTCCAAAGCCTTAGCCTTGTCATCTGATGATACGTATGTAAATACAACTGTAGCTCCGTTATCTGCGAACAGCTCAGCAATGCTTCTTCCGATTCCGCGCGTGGCACCGGTGACAATGGCCACTTGATTTTCCAACAATTTCATATTCTACCTGATTTGGGTTCAAAGAAAATCATTCGATTGAACGAATACTAATTGAATGACACTCAACTATGAACAAATAAAAAGCGCAGACCGTTCATGAACGGTCTGCGCTCAATTTAAAATATCTAACTATTAGTGAGAACCGTGATCGTCATGCGCCTCATGATTTCCATGAGCTTCATGTGATTCTGCCGCTTCGCCATGAGCTTCATGACCCTGCTCAACATGAGCACCACAAGATTCATCGCACTTACTGTCCGCCATTTGGAACATGAAGCACAACAGTCCAACTACAACTGCTCCTGCTATAAAGTTTATGTTTCGTAACATTTGAATTCTGGTTTGAAGCAAAGTAAGCGCATTTGACTTTATCTAAAATTCCGAATGTGCTTCACGGGTTGATCCATTGTGCTAAACTCATAATCAAATTCCATGAAACCACAATAATCATCGATTTATTTTAATATTTTAGCGACAAACAAAAGCACTGCTATGAAATCACACACTTTTCTTCTAGCTCTTTGCTTCGGTGCCCTTTCTATACATGGAATATCTCAAACTGATATAATCTATTCCCAAACCCTCGCAAATCCGACAAACTTGTTTCCTGAGCTAACCGGCTGGCATGGAGGAATACAGATGAATGCGGGGTACAGAAATCAATGGCCAGGTATTGCCACCACGAATGTCGGCTACGCCATAGGAGTTGATGGTTATGTCCATTCCATTAGATCAGGTATTGGCATCAATGCAAATCATTATCAAGTGGGTAGTGCCATCCAAAACTCAAACTATGTTGATCTTAATGTTGCCCCGAAAATTCAGCTTGGGGATCAATTGGTCGTTTCACCTGCGCTCTCAGTTCGAATTGGGCAAATATCCATCGACTGGAGTCAATTCGGTCCAAGCATGAATCCTATTTCCAGCAGCATTAATTATCTGTCATTTGGAGCAGGCGTTGGTTTGATTCGAAACCAAACCTTCATTCTGGCGCATACCGCCAATCTTAATCAGCCAAATATTTCATTCTTCGCATCCTCAGAAAGTCGAATTCCCCGGACGTATCAATTGCTCGCGGGTAGGAATTTCATGCTTGGTTCATTTACGCTCACGCCCAGCTGCTCCTATCAAAGAATGAGTTCATTTAATTACCTAAATATTACATTCAATGCCCAATACAAGTCAATATATGCCGGGATCAGGTATGCCTACAACAATGCAATTGGAGTTGCTGCGGGTTATGAAATCGAAGAGCGTCTGCGCTTATCCTATTCTTACGATTATTACACATCGATCCTTGGTCTTTCCAACGCTGGATCGCATGAGCTTGCTTTGCGCATTTGGTTATTTAAAGACAAAGCCAAAAAACAGTTCGTCTCCAACCTGCCTTTGATGTAGACATACAAGAATTCAGAACACAAAAAAACCGCTGAGTAACACCCAACGGTTCTTCAATTTCATCAGGTTCGATTATGCCGTAACGCCCATCACCTCAGCCATGATCTTTCCAATAGTGGCCGGAGACTCAGCGACATGAAGGCCGCATTCACGCATGATTTTCATTTTGGCAGCAGCAGTGTCATCAGCCCCACCTACGATGGCGCCAGCGTGACCCATTCTTCTTCCTTTTGGAGCAGTTTGTCCGGCAATAAACCCAACAACGGGTTTCTTGTTTCCATTGGCTTGAATCCAACGAGAAGCGTCTGCTTCTAGGTTACCGCCAATCTCTCCAATCATAACTATGCCTTCCGTTTCAGGATCGTTCATGAATAGCTCAACCGCTTCACGTGTTGTTGTTCCAATGATCGGGTCTCCTCCAATTCCAATAGCCGTAGAAATTCCCATTCCGGCCTTTACCACTTGATCTGCTGCTTCGTAAGTCAATGTTCCCGATTTAGAAACAATACCGATGTTTCCTTTCTTAAACACAAAACCCGGCATGATGCCAACCTTAGCCTCACCCGGAGTAATGATCCCAGGACAGTTTGGCCCAATCAGTCGGCAACCTTTGTCGCTGATGTATTCCTTCACTTTCACCATATCATTCACAGGAATTCCTTCTGTGATAGCAACAATAACTTTAATGCCTGCTTCCGCAGCTTCCATTATCGCATCACCAGCAAATGCAGGTGGCACAAAAATGATACTGACGTTTGCACCAGTATTTTTTACAGCATGCTCAACTGTATTAAACACAGGCTTGTCAAGGTGCTTCTGTCCGCCTTTATTCGGTGTGACACCTCCTACTACGTTCGTTCCGTATGCAATCATTTGCTCTGCATGGAACGTTCCCTCGCTACCGGTAAACCCTTGAACAATTACCTTCGATTCTTTGTTAACTAATACACTCATGCCTTCTTGAATTGGTGGCCGAAAATAGACATTAGCGCTCGTTGTCAAAAGTTATTTCGAGGGCATTTGTGTATTCTTATTTTTTGCCTGCATTTTCCTTGGTCAGCGCTCGCTCAATTGAATTCGGCTTACCTAGAGACGAGCGCTTTCTACGGATCGATTCTACCGATATATCCAAATTTCCCAAGCAGCGACCAACATATCGTTGGACAACTTGCACTATCACTTCGAAAAAGTTCCATCGCAAACACCGAATTCGGTCATCCACATTCCGGAATCGCACTATCCTACCATGACTTTGGTAATAAGAAGGTGTTTGGTTATGGACTTGGCTTACAATATCAAATCACCTTCGAGCAATCATTAACTCGGAAATTAAGTGTCATTGAACGATTCAAACCAGGTGTTATCTACAGTTCGAAGCCATATCACTACATCAACAACACGAGTAACATCGTTTTTGGCTCTCATTACACCGCATTGATGGGGATTTCTGTTGGCCTTAATTACCGATTAGCACCCAAAATTTCTCTATTGCTGGAAGGAAGTCTATGGCACGCATCAAACGGACATACTGACCTTCCAAATGTCGGAATGAATTCACCAATGGTCGGTTTGACTCTGCGCTATCAACTTTCAAATTCGGATACGTGTTCTAAACCAAATAAATGCTTGCGTTATGAAAACAAATTTGGTCTGATCGGCTTTTCCACAATTGGAATAAACCAGGCAGGTGGAACAACAAGACCTGTTAATGGTGATTACTATCAAAAATATCTTGGTGGCCTTGGTGTGTTTTGGAGAACACGATCCATTCACCGATGGTCTCTGACGATGGAAACTTATTATGACCAGACTTACCGACTATGGAACGAAACTCAGGAATGGGCTAGCTCCAACAATATCCAAGAATCAATGGCAGTGATGATTATGTTGGGGCACGAATGGTTATATCAGAGATGGTCACTATTGATCAATGGAGGTATTAATATTCACAACCCCACACTGGACAGGATCATAACTCGAGTTGAATCAGAAAGCATCGCAAACACCATCAAACGTTATGCTCCTGGTCGTTTTGCCATTCGATATTACTTAAGTCATCCTTGGAAACATGAAAGCTCGGCTTTTGTCCAAGCTGGGATAAAGTCAAATTTTGGTCAAGCAGACTTTTTGGAATTCGGAGCAGGCTTCGTTATCTCAGGTCAGAAACGCTAAGTTGAATAATCGATGATTCACTGGAAGTGAGAATCAATCGATCTCCACTCCAATAACCATCGATTAAGTCTCCCACATCTTCCAAATCAAACCATTGGAGCGTTTGTCCGTTGTTCGCAGAATAAGCCAATTGACCAGTATTTGCCAAAATGATCAGTTCCTCATTGATTCGAAGCAAACGATTAACGGCTCTCAGCTTTTTTGATTTTTGAATCCGGCTCCAATTTTCTCCCCCATCGTTCGATTTATACAAATCGCCTTCATACGTAACCAAAACACCTTCAACATGGTTCAAAAAATTAATGTCCGCTGCGAATACGTTGTCAAGTTCAATCCTTTTCCAAGTGGGATTTGATTTAGTGGTCTTCAATAAAATTCCATCTCCCCCAACCCAAGCGCTGTAATGATTGACATCACCGAATGCAGCGAGCGACCTGATCTCATTATCGTATTCGGCTGGATTCCATGATTGCCCCGAATCTGACGAATGATAGGCCACACCAAAAGCCAGCTTACCTCCGGCTACCATGAATAGTTCCGCATTCACATGTTCGATCCGTCTCAATGGATGCTTGTAAAGGTCTCCAACCCAATCCACTTGATTCCACCAATACGTTTGAAAATGACGCAAATCTTTACTTGTAACCAAGTCCACCGAATCCAACCCAATATACCAGCGATCATCGAAAAGCTTTACATCATAAACCTCATTCTTCAACGTTGAAGTGCATACTTCAAAATGAGAAAGCGTAGCATCTGCTACCAACAAAAAACCTTGTCCAGACACGTCCCCTCCAGCCAGCACAAGACTATCTCCGAATGCCTCTATGCACCTGACTTTTCCAGAAACCGGAAGTTCAAAAACGTCAAAATCGACTATTGTTTTATCCTTCCTGCAGGAAACAGTAAAAACAAAAAGAATTGCATAAAAGCACCATCGTTGGGACATCGGAACGAAAGTATTGTGGATTGTGAAATTACCTTCGTGTCCGATGATTTTCCATGATACAATTGTTGCGCTCAGCACGCCATCCGGTGAAGGAGCAATCGGAGTGATACGTCTTTCGGGCGCGAATGCCTTTGAAATCATTAATCGACATGTAAACGATACCAATGAGAAACTGAGTTTCGGTCGATTTCGCATTGGTGAAGATGTTTTGGATGAAGTCATTGTGTGCCGATTTGCATCTCCTAAATCCTACACAGGAGAGGATGTCTGCGAGATTTCATTTCACGGTTCCAGTTACATTTTGAATCGCGCTATGGAATCGCTTATTGAGTCTGGCGCCAGGCTAGCCGAACCAGGTGAGTTCACCCAGCGAGCTTTCTTAAACGGAAAAATGGACTTGAGCCAAGCAGAGGCAGTGGCAGATTTGATTGCCTCCGAATCAGCAGCCGAGCATAAGTTGGCAATGCACCAGATGCGTGGTGGGTTTTCGAAAGAGATTAAAACCCTTCGCGAAGAGCTGATTCACTTCGCAAGTCTGATTGAATTGGAACTTGACTTTGGTGAAGAAGATGTCGAGTTCGCGCAACGAAGCGACCTCAAAGCCCTCATCGAAAAAATTCAATCATACGTCCAAAATCTGATTGAGTCTTTCCGATTTGGCAATGCTATCAAACAGGGAGTTCCTGTCGCCATTATTGGCAAACCGAACGCAGGGAAGTCTACGCTATTGAATGCACTGTTGAATGATGATAAAGCAATTGTTTCTGACATAGCGGGCACGACAAGAGATTCTATTGAAGACATCACAACAATCAACGGCATAAAATTTCGCTTCATTGATACTGCAGGAATTCGAGAAACGTCTGATGAAATTGAAGCTATGGGCGTTGAACGCAGCTATGCCAAAATGAAGCAGGCAGCGATTGTGATTTACCTGTTTGACAGCCGCGATGAACAAAGCGAACACCTCAAAATAATCGAGGACTTAAAGGGCCAAATAAGCGCAGAAACGGCCCTGATCACGGTGGCGAATAAAAGCGATATTTCGGTGTCCTCAATTAAGGCCGACTTGAAAATTGCAGCTAAAAGCGGCCATGGCCTGAACGAACTCAGACAATTGTTGAGCAATCAATTGAAATTGACGCATACACAGTCTGACACGGTTGTTACGAATACGCGCCACTTACAAGCACTAAAAGCCACACATGCCGCCCTAAGAAAAGCTTTCGAAGGAATTGAAACCGGATTGAGTGGCGACTTACTCGCATCTGACATTCGAGAGTCATTGCATCACCTTGGCTCAATCACCGGAGAAATCACTACAGAAGATCTGCTTGGAAATATTTTTGGCAAGTTTTGTATTGGGAAATAAACATTAGAGCCTACATAGGTGCTAGAGCCTGCCTGGCCCCGGCAAGCATGTTCTTTGCGCCTTGATGCATCGGATTCACTTTCAAGGCTTGCTCGGCATATGGAATCGCTTCTGCGTAGTTTCCTTTTCTATATTCAACCAGCGCCCTATTTGCCAGAATATCACCGTTTAACTGATTGATCTTATAAGCGCTTAGGAAGCACTCTTCCGCTTTTTCGTACTCCTTTCGATTAAAGTGAATCACACCTGCATTGTTCAAAGCCAATGCATATTCTGGAGCAATTTCCAGACAGCGTTCAAACGACTTTAACGCCAGATCATCACGACCAAACTGCTGGTCGATAACACCAATATTGTAATGCGACTCGTAATTCTCAGGCAATATCTCAACGCTCGTAACCAAGTGCTTCCTAGCTTGCGTCACCAATGCCAGTGCCTGCTGCTGATCCAAGGCCCTGGATGATTTCTGAAGCAATGTAGTTCCTAGCGTCATGTGAGTTCGAGTGCTCATTGGTGAGTTGACCACATCTGCCGCAAATAAAACTTCGTCCGATTTCCAATCCTTATTTCGAATTAATGTTCTGGTTCCAAGTAATAGCGAAGCAACAATCAGTAAGGTTTGGGCAAGCTTCTTTCGCTTCTGAAAAAACTTCGACTCCCACAGCAAAGCGACCACAGCAACCGACATTCCTAAAGATGGCATATAAGCAAAACGCTCTGCCATAGTTGATCCGATCAAAACGATTATGTTAGATACGGGAACCATCATAAGCAGGTAAAAAGCCAAGCCGAATCCACTAACACGCTTTTCAACCAATAAATAAACAGTGATGCCAACAGAAAGTAATCCAAGGATCAATGCTGCAATAGCTCTCATTCCCCATACATTAATCAAAGGAATCTGGTTAAATGAGTAATCGAACGAAAGAACGCTCGGATAGAAGAAGAGCGTCAAATACTCTACCTGCATCCACAATGCGGAAACAATTTGCCACCATCGAGATGGCAGAGAAGCCAAGGCGTTGTTAAGTACGGTCAACTGAATCTGCTGATTCATATCAACTGCCACATAACGCACACCCCAAAACACAACCGCTGTAGCCATCAACGATCCCGCTGCAATTAGCGCCTTACGCTTCGTTGCACTAGAGAACAAAAACAGGTAGATCGGAGCGACTATTATGAACATCAGCGAAGTCTCTTTGGATAGCATTGCTAAAGCGAGAAACACACTGGAAAAAACCAGCATTCTATAATTCTGAACCTCGACAAAGCGGATCAAAAACCACCATGAGGTAAGTACAAACAAGAGTTGTAAAATATCCTCCAACTCCTTCACATTAGCCACGACCTCGCTGTGCAGTGGATGAACGGCAAAAAGCATTGTAATGAGTAATATCTGCGTTTGATTCAGTTGATCTCTAAATCCTCTGAACAACACTTGAAGCATTATCCCTAGAGTAAGACCAAAAAGGAACACATTCAATAAATGAAATCCAAATGGGGTGCCACCAGTTAAAGCCCATAAAATGGAAAAGATCGCTATTGGTATAGGTCGATATCCTGAATCTTCTATACCCGTTGCACCAAACGTATGGCTATGTTGAAATGCTTCAAAAACTCCGGTGTAACCATGCTTTATTATGTTGTTGTTCACAATTACCAATCCATCATCCAATACAAAATCGTGACGCAGGGTATTGCCAAAAAGGACGAAAGCAAGAATCACTCCTGCTATCATCGAACCCTTTATGGTACTTACCAACTTGAACATATTCAGTTACGATATTACTCTTAATTGTCGCTTGTAAACTAATCAGATATTAAGACTTCCTTTGTCGAGACCATTTAAAAACCATTGAGTATTTTGATTCCATGGTTTGTAGTTTTTAGCGCGAAAAAATGTCAAGACATGCATACATTATAATAGCCCTAACCATATTGACGCTAGGTAGCTGTGACAGGTGTCTCAGAGTCGAGTGTTTGAATGGTGGAGTTTGTTTGAATGGTGAATGTCGTTGCCAGGATGGAACCGAGCGACCCATTTGTGAAATGGATGCGTGTTTCGATGCCGATGGTTGTCCGGAGGGAATAGCTTGTAAATATGGAAGGTGTGAATGTCCAGATAGCTTGTTTGGACTAACCTGTCAGTTTGAATACCCTGAAAATGTTGAAGGCGAGTACATGGGAGATGCAGATTGCGACAGTTGGATTGGAAATACCATTTCATTTTGCAACGTGAACCAGACTTCAAATCCGTTGATTTACAGGGTAAACGATTTTGCATATGGAACCTATGAAATTGAATTTACAACAAACACTCACTTCATTGTAAAGCAACAGACAACTGGCGGCACAATAGGATATGAGGTAAGTGGCGAAGGAGAATTCAGAAATGGTGAATTTGACTATACTCTCGACATTAAAAGTGATTATGGAGGTTTTGACGAAGAAATGACCTGTGATTTTCATTTAGAATAAAATGCCATTCTCTCCCCATTTAGCCCAAACCAGCCCGCATCCGTTCAGCATAGAAGTGAACTATGCTGAAGGTTGTTACATATGGGACAAAGACGGGAAACGTTATCTCGACCTGATTTCAGGCATTGCTGTGACGAATGTTGGGCATCGAAATCCGACAGTACTTCAGGCGATAAAGGTTCAATTGGAAAAGTATCAACACGTGATCCCATTTGGCGAGTTTGTTCAGGATCCGCAAAACCAATTGGCAGACAAACTTGCTTCAATACTGCCTCCTCAACTCGATTGCAGCTACTTTGTAAACTCTGGAACAGAAGCCAACGAAGCAGCACTGAAACTTGCCAAGCGCATCACCCACCGACATGAAGCGATAGCAATGAGACGCAGTTATCATGGCGCCACGCACGGTTCATTAAGTGTTACAGGAAACGAAGTGAAGAAACAGCAATTCAGGCCATTCGTTCCGGGAACAACATTTATCGAATTCAACAACCCTGAAGACTTAAGTAGGATCACCGAGCGGCATGCCGCGGTCATCATTGAACCGATCCAAGGTGATGCAGGCGTTCGAATTCCGAATCCAGACTACTTGAAAGCCCTGAGAAGTAGGTGTTCTGAGGTTGGTGCTCAACTCATTTTTGATGAAATCCAAACCGGCATGGGTCGTACCGGAACAATGTTCGCTTTCGAACGTTTCGGAGTGATTCCTGACATCCTAACAGTTGCCAAGGCATTTGGCGGTGGAATGCCGATTGGGGCGTTCATTTCGAGTCAGGAAAATATGTCGTTGTTAACACATGACCCTGTGCTTGGTCACATCACCACATTTGGAGGCCATCCGGTATGTTGCGCTGCTGCCCTAGCCAGTTTAAATGTACTCACCACTGAGCGTTGGTTAGAGCAGGTTGATAGAAAAGGCACTCTTTTTAAAGCGCTTCTCACCCATCCCAAAATAGTTGAGGTGCGCCAGATCGGACTCATGATGGCTGTGGAAATGAACTCAGATGAGGAAGTTAGTGCAGTAATAACCGAACTCTTGAATCGAGGAATCATCAGCTTTTACTTTCTGAGCTGCCGAAATGCCTTTCGTTTGGCTCCACCATTGTGCATTGAGGATGATCAAATTCGGTGGGCTTGTGGCCAAATTCAAGAGGTTCTGGATTTGCTGTAGATGTTAACAAACTATTCCGAATCAATAAATGCGTAACCCAAAGTCATAGGTTACGTAAAATGAGCACTGATTTGTTAAACCAAACGCTATGGGGCGATCTGGCTACGCTAAACAGGGTATCTATATCCGGGCTATGCATTATTTATCTTTCGCTTGTTCTGCTCGAAGACTTTGGGCTTCTTCAATGTTGGACTAGCATCAACGAATGACGGATGGGCGCTAATGCAATCCGTCACTGCTGTGAGTTTTATACTCTTTGATTCTCAGCAAACACTTTGAGTCGGAACGCAAATCGATCATTCTCAGTTATCTGGTCATACTGATTAATCTAACACAATTGACCGATGACTTCACAGCCGCAAGCATCTTGCTATTTCCCATCGAAAAGAGCTCCTCGGCTACAAGCATAATTATGATGTCGTTGGCATTTGTCCAGATACTCTATCAGTATCAAGCACTTAAGACTCTCAGGATTTTCATTAAATCAGTCGTTTACCTCATTTCCGGAATTACATTGATGCTTTATTTGGTAAACCCTGAATCAATATATCAAATTCCATTTTTTGAATCGGTTAGTTGGAGTACTGCGTTGATCTTTATGGTCATATCGGCTTTGATGATCCGAAGGTTTCAATACAGTAGAATATCCACTTATGAAGAGCAGCCAGGTGAGTTTCAAACTGGTTTCGCCTCCTCGGTATTTCGCTTTAGCACAATTGTCCCTGTTGTTGTAATGGTATTGCTTTCTGTCTTTTCATGGTCTCAATCCATTGATAAAATTCAGCTTCTATCCATATCAATCGGGATCCTTTGTTTAATCCCGTTCGCTTTTGGATTCGTGCTTATTAAAGAGTTCAACGTATGGCATAAATTGGACTATGAAACTCAAAAACAGCTATGGGTACAAAACAAGAAACTCACACAATCGAATCAAATTCTAAAGAAGAACAGCGATCTATTAGAAGAGTATGCACGAATCACATCGCACAACCTTAGAGGGCCGGTCCATGGGATTTCCAGATTAACGGAAATCATCACTGACCTGAAGCTAAGCGCCTCTCAACGAAAAGAGGCGATGGAATTACTGGTAAATGCAGTTCAATCCCACGAAAGCAGTATTAATGGCCTTTCGGAGTTCCACGAAATGATACTTAACAACAAGCCTGAGTATGACGATTGTGACCTTCATAAACTCATTCAGAGGACAGTGGAATCCTGCGAGGTTGAATATGGCATCGTGGCTCAATTAAACCTGAAGCTTGAAACGCGCATTGTGAGCTACCCGGCTGTTTATTTGGAAAGCCTGATCTACAACCTGACATCAAACGCCTTCCGATATCGATCCAAAGAGCGAAATCTGGAAATTGGAATTTCTCTCAACAAAACTGCGCAGGAAACCATCATTATTTTCAGTGACAATGGGAAAGGCATAGACCTGAAGCGGTTTGGCGATCAAATATTTAAATATGGAAGAACCTTTCATAAACACCAAGACTCTAAAGGCCTTGGTTTATTTATGACCAAAGCTCAACTCAACCGACTTGGCGATGAAATAGAGGTTTCAAGTACGGTTAATGTGGGAACCACATTTGTTGTCACTATCAACAATAAGCATGCTGCGGAGCAGGAATATGTTGGTAGTGCGACTCGGCTTAATTAGACCAACAAGTGAATGAATCCAGTTTCTACAACTCAAACTTGTAGCTGAGCATCTTGTAATAAAGCTTGGCCATCAAGAAATCAGAAGACGCCTCACTTTCATTTGGGCACAACTCCATGATGTCAAAACCAACTAAATTCTTTCTCTCACAAATCATTCGAATCAATCGAAGCACTTGATAGAAGCCTAGCCCCCCCGGTTCTGGAGTTCCAGTTGATGGTAAAATAGATGGGTCGAACCCATCAAGATCAATCGTAATGAAAACATTAGACGTGCATAAATCCAGAACCTTTTGCATCCAAACATCATCTGGTGTGGCTGCAATCTCGTGCGCAAAGAGCGTTTTATCCATATTCATATGCTCCTTCTCACTCACGTCCATGCTTCGAATGCCTACTTGGATCAGGTTTGTGGTTTTACTGGCTTCGTACACAGCGCAAGCGTGGTTACAATCTGTTCCTTCATAGGAAGGACGCAGATCCGCATGTGCGTCAATTTGAAGCACAGTTAGGTTTTCAAATCGCTCTTTGAAAGCTCGCACACAACCAATGGTAATGCTGTGCTCACCGCCAACAACGGTCACAAACTTACCCTTGTCCATCCACTCGCCCACTTTGGCGTGAACACTTTCCACCATATGTTCAGGGCTGCGAAAACCCACCATTGGATCTTCAAGAAACACTCCTTGACGGTAAACCTCAGAATCCGTTTCGATGTCGTATAACTCCATGTTTTTGGAAGCTTCCAAAAACGCGTCCGGGCCTTTGTCCGCACCCTTTATCCAAGTGCTGGTGCCATCATACGGAACCGGGATTATTACAATTTTCGATGTGTCAGGATTGGCAAACTCAGTTGGGATGCCGGCATAGGTGCTTTCAGTAATCATAAGCGGTTAATCGTCAAAATCTTCCTCCTCAAGAAAACGCTTCCACTGCGTTTTGTTCTCCCTTTGGGTATGAACTTTCTTGATTTTCGTTTCGCGTTCAAAACTAGATTTTTTACGATCGTGTGACTTGTCCTTTTTCATGACTAAAAGAAGTAATCAACAATAAATTTTAATGGGTCTGTAATCGATATGTTAATCTCGTATTCATCCTCGTGGCACCTGAGTATAAGCGCTGGAATGACTATTACATAGTTAACGATAATTTGAATTCATCGCTACTCTCTTGAAAAATTTTTAGTGACTAATTCTAGCTTTTATAACCAAGAAGTCCAAGCACCGACTCGGAGGTCTGTTCTTCGCTATAAACGGTGTAAACTGGTTTTCCCAGTTCGTCCAAATCAATAATGATGTGTTTTGGACAAGGAATCAAGCAATGTTGCAAACCGCCATAGCCTCCAACCGTTTCTTGATAAGCACCTGTGTGAAAGAAACCAACGTAAAGGGGATCATCTTCTTCGTATTTAGGAAGATAAATGGCGTTGATGTGCTGCTCACTGTTGTAATAATCATCACTATCACAAGTGATTCCGCCTAAAAAAACACGCTCGTATACGCTATCCCATCGATTGATTGGAAACATTATGAAGCGTCTATTTATGGCCCAAGCATCCGGCAAGGTGGTCATGAATGAACTATCGATCATGTTCCACTTTTCCTTTTCGTTTTGCTGCTTTTGGCCAAGAATTTTATAAATCGCTCCTCCGCTCTCACCAACAGTATAACTTCCAAACTCGGTATATATGTCTGGCTCAGACACGCCATTCTCATTACACACGGTTTTAATCTGATGAATGATTTCACCTATGATGTATTCATAGTCAAATTCAAATGCGAGGCTGTTTTTAATGGGGAATCCACCTCCGATGTTTAGAGACGAAAGCTCAGGACAGAGCTTCTTCAGTTCTGTGTAAACCCTTAAGCACTTGTGCAATTCGTTCCAGTAATAAGCCGTGTCGCGAATTCCTGTATTCACGAAGAAATGGAGCATGTCCAGTTTCACTTGTGGCCTGTCGCGAATTTGCTCTAGATACAATGGAATAATGTCCTTGTAGCGAATCCCTAATCGAGAGGTGTAGAATTCAAATTTCGGTTCCTCCTCTGTCGCGATTCTAATTCCAATCTTGAATGGTTCTTTGACTCGTTCAAGCAGTTGATCCAACTCGTGAAAGTTATCTATTATGGGAACGACACCAGTAAAACCCTCATTGATCAATGCGGCTAACTTGTCCAAGTATTGATCAGGTTTAAACCCATTGCAGCTAATGTGGTGCGACTTCTTTACTAATCCGTGATCGTAGAGGTAGCGAAAAATATCCAAGTCATAGGAAGAGCTTGCTTCCAGATAGATGTCGTTCTTTAGCGCCTCTTTAATCACATGGCTGAAATGCGAACTTTTTGTGCAGTAACAATAGAAGTATTTGCCTTGGTAGTTTTCCTCGGCCATAGCCACTCTAAACCAACGCTTACAGTTCTGAATATTCTCAGAAATTTTGGGTAGAAAATTAAACTTTAATGGTGTGCCAAACTGTTCCACCAAGTCCATCAACCGCAATCCGTGAAACCTTAGTTCTGCACCTGAAGTGGTGAAATCATCCTGCGGAAAGTCAAACGTTTGTTTGACCAAGTCTTCGTACTTATTCTTCATTCAAAATCATCTGTGCAAGCAAATGTAGCGCTCGATGTAAATTGACGATCTTGAATACGAACCTCCAGAAAAAAATAAGGTTTGATTAATGTTCAACCTTCTTTGGGCTGAGTTGCTCGCGCAGCAGTTTTTCATATGCCAGAAACAGCACACCACTGTAAAACAAATCCCCTACCAAGGTATTCTTGAAGTATGGAATTGCCATAGTGTAGCACTGAACCAAGCCCTCCAAAGTCATCGGGTAGATTAGATCTTGAGCCCAAACTCCAAAGTTGCTGAGCACAAAGAAAATGATAGAAGCGGCAAAGCTGCCACCTACCATTCTTGCCACGGTGACGCGCTTCAGTACTATTCGACCGAGAAGAAAAATCAGAACGATGCTGAGGTAAATAAAGAATGAACCATCTGTAAACAATGTGAATCCAGGCTCAACGTTGTACACAAAGTTGTTTAGCACCAAGTCGCTAAGAAACCAAGCTAGCACAGTCACCAACAACCCCTTGCCCTTTGACCCTAGGTAAGCTGCACCAAAAAGCGCCATGGCACCAAGTGGAGCAAAGTTTAATGGATGAGGAATCAAACGAGAAATGGCCGCAACAAGAATTACGAGGCCAATGATCAGGAGCTTCTTGTATGTTGATTGCATGATGCGAAATTAAGGTTAGGAATTAATTCCTCGCTGTTTTGTCAAAAACAGATTAATTCCAAAGTGAAAATTGATACTCCGGAGTTGTTTAGGAATAATGATGGAGTCCTCGCTTTTGGAATCAAAGAGCGAAAGAGGGACACGGGCTTTGGGAAGTATCCAAGACAACATGTTGTCGCTCATCACAAAAAATTGCAAAAACCGCCAGCGACAGTCGATACTCAGTCCAAAATTGAAGGGTGTTCTGTTTCGATAAGTGTAATGAATACCTGCGTTCAAGGAATGAGCTCTCCAGTCAAATTCACGAATCAGTGATGAAGACATTGATAGCTGCGTTCCTCGATTCAAAAACTGAAGCTGCTGAAATACTCCAACTTTTAGGTTAGGCTTTAACAAATAATTGATACCAGCTTGAAAACGCGGAACAGTGTAAGAAGTAAACTTCCCTTGTGTTTCTGTAAAGCTCAATAGATGCATAACCGAGTCTTCATAGTCCTCCAAATTCAAGGAATCACCAAGAACAAATGAACTCAGATCCAAACCATCGAATTGAAATCTATTTTGACTTCTTAAAGTTTTAACACTTCTCCTCCATCGCAAGAATCCAAGATTTGTAACGGAACTACTCAATCGCCATTTTTCACCAATTGATCTGGATGCTCCAATATCCAATGAAAATCCGGGGTTCTTGAACCAGCTAGTGGGAAATACTCCAATTCTTGCTAATTGGTTCGTGTTGGATTGATGGATTTCAATATCGGTGTTGATACTCAAGTTATATGTCTCCATCTCTGTAAAAACATTCAGCTTATTTCCCTGAACCGAAATGCAGCTAACCCCCTCAAGATATTTAAACGAAGCTCCTAAGTTCCATTTTCCGACATTTCTGGCTATAGTTAGCGCTGATTCATAGTACCTTAGCAACTCAGCATCTGGAGCCAAATTCACTTCTTTTCCTATAAACTTAGAATTACCATACCATAAGAACTCAGCCATTTCACGAGTATATCTCACATTGATTGAAAGCACTTCAGCCTGATGGAAAGCAATTTGCCAATTTCCCCATCTGCGCATGATCATGAAAAATGGAATGGAGACCTGTGCATTCAGGTAATTATTTGGCCTTAATTGAGAAATCATCTTTTCATATGTCAACGAAGCCGAGTCTCCATCAGAGGCCACGATGTCATCATAACTGAACCCTGAATTGCCGACATAAAAAGAAGCAGACGGAAGCGCAATGATGCAAGCCGTATCGTTCAGCATTGACTGCGGGTAAATGCGATTTGACTGAGGTAGCTCATCGTGCATTCTTAGCGCAAGTGAATGTTGAGCGTTGAGAATACAAGAAAAACCAACCAAGACGATAATCAAAGCATTCCTCACTGGATCTTGTACTTTAAACGCAGTGCTAAATCCACACTCAAATAATTGGATCCTTGAAAGCTTACCGTTTTCTGTCCTGCATCGCTGGTTTCGAGCTGAGCCATCACTAGCATGAATTGCGTTTTCCTCAGCGCCTGAAGCTGTTGATCAGTAGTTCCGATGGAAGTTTTCGTCTCATTTGGAGAAATCACGAACCCATATCCATCAATGTTGGCAGCCGTTAAAAAATTCCGATCCGTCAACACAGAATCAATGATATTGTATTTGCTATCCAGTAAATAAACCTGAATCAAAGCTCCGAGGGGTAAGGCGTTTTCTGTGGTTACCTCCATTAAAGCTCGCTCAACCTTTAGAAGCTCACTACTTAGATTTGTGGATACACTGATGGTATCAATCGCAAAAACATTGTCAATTCTGCAAGTGAAAGGAAGCTCGAGCTGAGTTGTCACCTTAAGTTGACTTGTATCAGTGATGGTTCCAGGCAGTTGGTTCAACTGACTATGGCGGGTTACTAAATTGAACCCATAATGCAACTCAGAGGGTGAAATCTGAATGACGTTGCGAATATTACTGTTGTTTCTATCAAGCCTGAAAATTGAATTTACATAGCCCTCGATATCATCTCCGGATGGATATTGGATCGTAAAGGAGTCACCAAGCGCACTTTTATAGTCAATTGGGACAATAGTTGCCCCCTGACCATCCTTACTGGCATCAAAAGTTGAAACCGAAGCAGTGAAGGGTATACCTATGGAATTTGAAAAAGAAATATTGATTCTGGGGTCATCCAAATAAATGGTTCCCTTTTTCCAGTTATCAAATACATCTAGAGAAATTGTGTCGGTTTCAAAGTCAAGTATCAAGTTATCAAACCAGCCCTTGGCCTGTTTTATCACCATGTTCTTAAACCTCAGAAAGAGGCTGTAATTATGAGTGATGTCAGCTCCCTGCTCATTGAAGACAAAAAACTCAGCGCTAATGCGATTACCTGATCCAAAAAACAACTCTGCTCCGGTCAGATCAAACAATTCATCCAACTGCGTGACATTGGTCTGCGTTATTTCAAATGGAACACCATTCAAATGCAACGATGAAATTCGAATCTCAACTTTGGCTATTTCAGCACGACTTGGCCCTTCTAACAACAGCTGAAGTTGCCCTTTTCCAAACTTAAGATACTCAATGATGCTGCTCTCGTTAAACGGTAATTCATATTCCCTGACGCCTGGAATCAAAGCCAGAACTTTGTCAGCCAGCACAAGCAATTCCGCGCCTGACTTTGAATACAGCAAGGCATCATAGCTGAGTGTGATCCTATCTTGTTCATCCAAGGTGATTAATTCGGATTTGTTTTTGCTCAATAAATCCGATGCTGAAACCTTCGCATGCGCTACAGGTATAGCTATTTCAGGACTCCAAACCGTTTTCTTCAAGCGATACAGCTCATCATCTACACGACATCCAGAAACAATAAGTATCATGGCAAACACCAACACACATTTCATCTGGCTATTTTCAATTTGCATCATACAATTTTAAGCAACCCACTCCGACTCAACGCTCGCTGAACATTAAGATTCACAACTACTCAGTCAATCTTTAAAAGTTCGCCCTTGCCAATCCCAATGCTTGACTATTTTTGGCTGCGAACCCAAGCTATTAAACACACCATTTAAATGAGTGAGAAGCTGCTCAAAGCGCTGATGCAATTGTTTGCTATCATCGCTGACGTTGACGACCTGAATAATAAAAGCCGAAGCGTTGTAGAAGCGTTTCTTAAGCAACGTTTATCTCAAGATCAGGTTGAAGTTTACTTGGGTCACTATGACGAGTATTTAGAAACTCATCACAAAGTTTCTGAAAAGAAGGAAGGAAAGCGAAAGAAAACCGCGCTGAACTCAGTAAAAGTTCTGAAAATCTGTACGCAGATTAATGGTGAATTAGAGCAGCGTCAGAAGGTATTCGTACTTCTCCGCTTGGTTGAGTATATCAATGTTGACAAAACTCCATCAGATCAAGAGCACGAATTCGTGGACACCGTTTCTGAGGTCTTTAATATTCCGCATGAGGAATTGAAAGACATCAAGGAATTTATCACCTGCTCAAAGGATTCTGTCGAAGATTCTGCAAAGATTCTGATCATCAACCGTGACAAAGAACTCACTGGAAGAACCTTTAACAAACACATCGAGCACGATTCATTAGGCGGATCACTTTGTGTGTTGAGTATCGAGAGCGTAAGCATGTACGTGTTGAAGTTCTTTGGTCACGAGGAATTATTACTAAACGGTCAAATCATTGACCCGGAGCGAACTTACATGCTCACGCAAGGGTCGTCCATCAGAAGTTCTAGGGTTAGCCCGATTTATTATAGCGACATTATCAGCCGCTTCCTCAGCGACAGGACCGAGCACAAAATTGTTTTTGCTGCCAATGAAATCACGTATCGTTTCAAAGGTGGAAAGATAGGTTTGCATCCGCTGCGATTCTCAGAGGAATCAGGACGACTTATCGGGATTATGGGTGCTTCGGGCTCAGGAAAATCTACCCTCCTAAATATTCTAAACGGTAACTACACGCCATTTTCCGGCTCCGTCACCATCAATGGAGTAGACATACACCATGATAAAAAGGGAGTGAACGGAATGATCGGTTACATCAGTCAGGATGACCTCCTGATTGAAGAACTGACTGTGTATCAGAACTTATTCCTCAATGCCAAGCTGTGTTTTGATGGGTTGAGTGATCAAGAAATCGGCAAGCGAGTAGATAATACTTTGATATCGTTAGGCCTGTACGAAATCAAGGACATCCAAGTCGGTAGTCCGATGAATAAAAAGATCAGCGGTGGTCAGCGTAAGCGATTGAATTGCGGTCTGGAATTGATTCGCGAACCATCTGTGTTGTTCGTGGATGAACCCACATCCGGGCTTTCGTCTCGCGACTCTGAAAACATCATGGACTTGCTCAAGGAATTGGCTTTGAAAGGCAAGTTGATCTTCGTGGTTATTCACCAGCCATCATCCGACATCTTCAAGATGTTTGACAAGCTGATGATTATGGACACGGGGGGGTATCCGATCTACCTCGGAAACCCACTGGATGCCATTGTTTACTTCAAAACGGAAGTGCAAGCGATCAACCAAAGTGAAAGCGAGTGCACGAAGTGTGGTAACGTTAATCCGGAACAAATCTTCAACATCATTGAAGCAAAGGTTGTGGACGAATACGGAAACCTTACCGAGAACCGGAAGACTTCACCGAAAGAGTGGAATGAAATCTATTTAAAGAAATTCAGCCAGGAGGTAAGCGCTGAAAAGCCTCCGATGCCTGAGGTTGAGTTTAAGACACCTAACTTCTTTAATCAGTTGAAGGTGTTTGTGACCCGTGATATTCTTTCTAAAATCACAAACACTCAATACCTAGCCATCAACCTATTGGAAGCTCCACTGCTTGGTTTTATCCTAAGCTACTTCCTGCGATACGTGATGATCGGTGAAGAACACACAGGTGACTACGTGTTCTATGCCAACGAAAACATCATCGTTTATATGTTCATGTCTGTGATTGTGGCACTTTTCCTTGGTTTGACGGTGAGCGCGGAGGAAATATTCAAAGATCAGAAAATTCGAAAGCGTGAATCGTTCCTCAACTTGAGCAACGGAAGCTATTTGCTTTCGAAAGTGATGATCATGTTCCTGATAAGCGCCATCCAGATGTTCACCTTCATTTTGATTGGTAATATGATCCTTGGTATCCATGGAATGCTTTGGGATTATTGGTTGATCCTCTTCTCTACCGCATGCTTTGCTAATATGCTTGGATTGAATATCTCAGCCAGTTTCAACTCAGCGGTTACCATTTACATCTTGATTCCATTTTTGATCATTCCTCAGATTCTATTCAGCGGAGTACTGGTGAAGTTTGAACGACTGAACCCAACCATTACATCACAAAGTGTAGTCCCTCCAATCGGTCAAGTCATGGCATCTCGATGGTCATTTGAAGCACTTGCCGTTAACCAGTTCATGGAAAACGAATATGAAAAGTTGTTCTATGACTATGATCAACAAATGAGTGAGGCCAACTTCAAAAAGAACTTCTGGATTCCGGCTTTAAAAGCCAAAGTTGGAAAGCTTTCAAATTGGTTGAAGGACAATAGCGCATACACTGACGAGGAAATAGAAAGCGATTTTGAAACCATCATCAACGAAGTTTCAAAACAGAACAGCAACGACATAGGAATCACCTTCGATGATCTTGATCGCTTCAGCATCGAGTCGTTTGACCAAGAAACCTTGGATGAATTCAATCTTTACTTGGGAACGCTGAACAAACTCTACATCAAGCAGTACAACTTTAACAGCGATGAGAAGGATGCAATCATTCGCGATCTGCAAGAAGACGAGGAGGCCAAAGAGGCATTCAACCAGCTTCGCAACGATTATGAAAATGAGAGCTTGAGCGACATGGTTACCAACAAGACTGAATTCAACCAGATCACGGAATATGATGGCGAGCTGATTCAACGCGCTGATCCTGTGTTCCACATCCCAGATGGAATAGGTTCACATTTCTATGCACCGAAGAAGCACCTGCTTGGCTTGGGCTTGATGTCTACCAAGATGGTGAATATTATCATGCTTTGGTTCATGTCTGCGGTGATGGCTATCACGCTGTATTTTGACCTTCTGAAGAAATTCCTCGGGATTTTTGAAGGGCTTAGTTTTTCGAAGAAGAAATAAGCATTTAAATCAACAAATTTGTGACAACATCCAGCTCGTGCTGGGTGTTAACCTCATAGCAACAGTCACGCATCGTTTGTCGGATTGATTGAGATTGGTGCGGTAGATTTACTCCAGAGTTTTCCCAAGCAGCGCGATTCGGCCATTGAGCATATGCGATGAACTCACCCCTTTGATTCTTATGTAATCGGGAACCTAGCCCGCCCTCATACTGAGCGATAAGCTCTGTCAATGATTTCCAAGCCTGAATGAACGTTTCTTCCATCCCGTTTTTCACCTTAAATTGGTAAACTACCGCGAAGGATATGGAATTGTCACTCACTCGATTTGTTCCTTAAACCAAACAAAATAACAGCCGCGCTCACAGACAAATTCAAGGAATCTACTGTCCCCAGCATGGGAATTATGATCTGCTTATCGGATTTATTCATCCAAAATTCACTCAGACCTTTGGACTCAGCTCCGAAAATCAGGGCCTTTGGCCCATCGTCCTTTACGTCCGAATAGTCAACAGCTGCATCGCTAAGAGCCGCAGCATAAACAGGAAGATTTCTTGATTTCAAATACCCCAAAGCTTCATCGTTGGAACAAAAAACCACATTCACAGTAAAGGCTGCTCCGCGACTATTTCTGATTACGTTGGGATTAAATAGGTCGATGTCACTTTCGCATACGATCACATCTTTCACCCCGGCAGCATCGCATGTTCGAAGTATTGCTCCCAAGTTTCCGGGTTTCTCTAATGATTCTAACACAACCACATCTCCGGAATTTGACAAGGCCTCAATTCCGCATTCCCAAGATTTAAACTGAATGATAAAGTTACCGGGTACCTGTTGATACACTAAATCGTCAAAAAGCGCCTTGCTCAATTGAAGCACTTCCACCTTATCTCCAACCAAGCTAATCAGCTCATTATATGAAATGTATGCCTCGCAAAAAATAGCGAGCACTGGGACTATTCCAGTTCGGATGGCTACGTCCAACTCCGGCCTGCCTTCGGCAATAAACAGGCCTTCTTTCTTGCGATTCCGAGATTTCGCCAGAGACTTCAATTGCTTGTATCGCGGATTTGAAAAGCTGGTAATCTCCAACATCATTTTAATTCTTCTTGAACAGCTTCCCAGTCTACATTGATGGGCTGACTTACAAAGCTATCGGGAACTTCAAATTCCAAGCTGGATTTAATTCTGGCATTGTTATGTGGGTGACTCATCAGCCACTCCAGGTGCTCATCATAACCCATGTTTTCGCGGTTCAGTTTTCTAAAAAATGCCGCCAGAGATCTTGGGTCAATTTGCGCCTTCAACATTAAATTCATTCCATATTCATCCGCCTCAGATTCCTGACTTCGGCTGAATACACCCGAAATCAGCGTTCTACTGATTTCGTGGATAAGCGTGGCGTCACCACCTGTAATCACTGTCACTAAAAAGGTTAAACCCAGTTCAGTGACTAGCTTTTGAACAACGTGGCGCTTTTCTACGTGTGCGATTTCATGGGCCAATACCGCGGCTACTTCTTCCGGAGTTTCCGCAAAATCAAGTAATCCTCTAAAAACAATAATGTTTCCACCAGGCAGAGTAACTGCGTTGACCAACGGATCGTCCACCAGCTTAAAGCGATACTCGTATTCGGTGGTTCCAATCTTATTCAGCAGCCTAGATTCGATCTCCCACATCACCGAATCCACAAAAGGATTTTCGATTTCCTCGGCATCATCAAGGATGTTGTCCAAAATGAATTCACCGAGTTTCTCTTCCTGCTCAATGCTCATATCAAACACATCTGAATCGAAGGAAAAGGCAGATTTCCAATCAGCAGGAAAAAAATTGGGCAAGTAAACAAACACTGCCCAAAGCAGAATGAAGCCCACCAAAAGTTTGGCTAGGTCAAACCAAATGCGCGATTTCATTTGACTAAAATGGCGGTTTATTTTGAAGCGTTTTCAAGTCGTCTTCCCCAGCATATCGAAATGACCTGTTCACGGAAAACACCATGTCATAGCTAAGCTTGCCAAAAAACAGAAAGTAGTACATGCGACCCTTTCTCGCTCGCACTGCCGCTATCAGACTGAACACGAAGTATAGAATATTAGCTACTACCACCATTCCAACATAGCCCCAAAATAAATCATCGGTCTCTGTATTGTGAAAAAGCCAGACCTGCAATCCCCAATACAACAAACCCCAATTCAAGAATGTGGTTGGCAACTGCGAAAGCAAACTCTGCAGCGAGTGAAAGTGAATGAACCTGCTCTTCCTGCGATTGACATAGTAGTAAATCACCGCTGCAATCAGATTGATCACCGGCAGCGGCAGTGCCACCGCAACGGCAGCAAACATCATGAGATATGCCCCCATGGCATCTTCGCGATCCCGTACAGGTATTTCATCAGGCTGAGGAAGTGGGTGGTATAAGGAAGCTTGATCTGACATACTAAGTTGTTGTGACTTGCTGATCTGAGGATCCGCTGAAGGGTGGGTATTCGTGGGTTAGATAAGAAATGTAGCAACTTACGCGTTGACTCCAGCGCAAATAACGCACCTGAAACTCAAACATGGACTCGGGGTATTCGGCCGTAAACAATATGGCCCAGAACGCTATGAAATTCACAAACAAGACCGCATAGGCGAGCAACATCAAGATAAAACCATGTGGAAGCATTACATATAACCACCCAAAGAAAAACCGAAGCAACACTGAACTGCGAGAAATACTTTCCGGATATGGAATCTCGAATTGAATGGAATCATGATGCGCATTTAAACCAAATTTAGGATAGCCATCTACCAAATTGAATAGGCTTGCGCTAACACGCAAGTTCCAGCGAATATATTTCACCTGAAATTCAAACCACGACTCAGGATATCGACCGGTAAACAAGATGGACCAAAAGGCTAAGAATTGGAGCACTCCCGCAGCAATTCCAACGAACATCAGCGCCAGTCCATGCGGAATTGCAATATACAGGAATCCAAAAACGGAACGCAGAAGCAGCTCAGCTCTTGAGTATCGCTCCTGTCTTTTAATTTCTAATAACATGGTATTTAGGTTAATGGTTTCATCAATAGTAGAATATAAAACCTCACCATGCTAAGAGAAATAGTGGAAACTGACTCAGTTTTGGCCTAGCGGTTTTGGGATTGGATAAGCGGGTTCATGAAATGCGTAAATCTCATGAATGATTACCTTGGATTAACCTAAATTCGCGGCCTATTCAAAAACGAAAACGAAACAATCCATGGATTTTGATTTGATAGTATTGGGAAGCGGCCCTGGAGGATATGTGGCTGCAATTAGAGCTTCGCAGTTGGGAATGAAAGTGGCCATCGTTGAACGCGAGTCACTCGGTGGGATTTGCTTGAACTGGGGATGTATCCCTACAAAAGCGCTATTGAAAAGCGCTCAAGTGTTTGACTACCTGAACCATGCCGGTGAATTCGGTATTACTATCAAAGACAGTTCAGCAGACTTTGGTGCGATGGTTTCAAGAAGCCGAGAAGTAGCGGGAGGCATGAGCAAAGGTGTTGAGTTCTTGATGAAGAAAAACAAGATTGAGGTGATCATGGGAACCGGTAAATTGAAGGCTGCTGGCAAGCTTGAGGTTACCGATGATAAAGGTGGAAAGAAAGAGATCACCGCAAAAAACATCATTGTGGCAACAGGAGCAAGATCACGCGAGCTTCCTCACATCAAGCAAGATGGTAAGCAAATTATCGGCTATCGCGAGGCAATGTCACTGCCAAAGCAACCAAAGAAAATGGTGGTGATGGGTTCTGGAGCCATCGGTTCTGAGTTCGCGTATTTCTATCAAACCATTGGCACAGAAGTTACGCTCATTGAATACATGGATAACATCGTTCCTGTGGAAGATGAGGAAGTGAGCAAGCAATTGGGTCGAAGCTTCAAGAAGGCAGGTATGAATGTGTTGACCGGCACTGAAGTAACTGAAGTGAAAACTTCAGCAAAAGGCTGCACCGTTAAATACAAAGACAAGAAAGGAAAAGAAGAAAGCATCGACTGTGATGTTGTTCTTTCCGCAGTTGGTGTCATAGCGAACATTGAAAATATCGGCTTGGAGGATGTTGGTGTTGCGACAGATCGCGGCAAGATCATGGTAAACGAGTACTACGAAACCAACATTCCCGGAATCTTTGCTATCGGGGATTGTGTCCCTGGTCAGGCGTTGGCACACGTTGCCTCTGCTGAAGGCATCATCTGTGTGGAGAAAATTGCAGGACACCATCCCGAGCCGTTGGATTATAACAACATTCCGGGTTGCACCTACTGCTCGCCTGAGATCGCAAGCGTTGGTATGACCGAGAAAGCCGCAAAAGAAGCTGGCTATGAATTGAAAATTGGAAAATTTCCATTCAGCGCTTCGGGTAAAGCAAAGGCCGCTGGACATCCTGACGGATTTGTGAAATTGATTTTTGACGCGAAGTATGGTGAATTGTTGGGCGGCCACATGATTGGTTACAATGTAACGGAGATGATCGCAGAAATCGTTGCTGTTCGTAAGCTGGAAACAACCGGTCATGAATTGATTAAGACAGTCCACCCTCACCCAACGATGAGTGAAGCCGTTATGGAAGCTGCCGCTGCAGCTTACGATGAGGTGATTCACCTCTGATAAAAACAAATACGCATTAAGGTGGTGAATGACTTATGCTGTTCACCACCAAAAAGTGTTCATTGATAACAAAAAGCAGATTTGGACAGAGGCCAATAATAACTCTAACGTATATTGGTACCCTCTTTCTACTTAAAGAATATGGAAATTCTAAAGATCGAAGGTCAGGAACTAACCCCAAAAGTGACACTCGACCCAGGTGCAGGTCTACTTCAATTAACCGGCAGGTCAATTCCGGCAAATGCAGTTGAATTCTACGCACCGGTGATTGATTGGATTAAGGAATACTCTGAAAATCCAGCTTCCGAGACTACCCTTTTGGTGAATTTGGAATACTTCAACACCAGCTCCTCCAAGAAAATGTGGGACATTATGAAGCAGCTTAAATTACTTCAGGATGCTGGAAAGACAACTGTTAAGGTTGAATGGCACTATGAAGAAGATGATGAAGACCTTCGTGATGCAGCGCTGGAATATGAAAAAATTCTTGGCCTAAACTTTAAATTGATTCCAGGTTCTCCGAGCAGGTAATTAATTCTCTATTACTATTAAATACTTTGTAAGGCTCCAAAACTCTTTGGGGCCTTCAATTTTTATAACCGCTTTACCTTCTTCCTGAACAATCCGGTAACTCTCACTCGGATGTTCCGTAACAAGCTTCACCTTAGATGAATTAAGTTTCAATTCTGTTAACACGCGCATGTCATACGGAGTAAAGGCCATGCGATCCACATCCTCATTCATTTGCTTTTTGCGCAAACCACCTTGCTCCAGCACACCCACTTTTACGAGCTCCTTTTTGGTGCCCGAAACAGCATAAACCGTATTCATGTTGTTCTCCATTTCTTCCATCTGCGCGTTCATCTTGCCAATGGACTTATTCGCTGCGCTCACTTCCTTTCTGAGTTGCCTACGCTCGCGATCTGCTTCTGTGTAGTCACTTACCATGAGGCGATACTGACCACCCATGGCGGCTAATTCTCCATTCAGTTGGGCTATTCGAATGTTATTGTCTCGAACTTTTTCTTCCAAACTTTCAATAATGGCCATGAGCCGCTGGTTCAAAGCATTTGATTCTGAAAGATTTGACCGCAACTGGTCAATGTAAGCCTGATTCATGGCCATCATATTTTGGATAGCCTCTACTCCACCCCGAATCTGCTCTTTGTCGCCTTTCCTGCCTTTTTCAAGTTGACCAATAATTCCCATTTCGATGGATTTCATGGAATCCAGATTGGAGTCAATCATGAAAACGGCATTGGAAACATCTGTCAATACAGAATCACGGTAAGCAATTTCCAAACTGGCTTCCTGCAGCTTTGCTTTTGTTTCCTCCAACTCCTTCTTAATCGGTTCCGAATTATCGCATGAAATCAATAGAAATATGCCAATTGGGGCAAAAAGCTGAATAGGGTTACGCATGCTCAATTCTTTGCCTCAAACATAACGGGTCAAAAGCAAAAACCAAAAACAGCATAGCAATCATTTGTTCACACGCGTAAATTTGACCACATGTATAAGTGGCTATTTTTTTTGTTCGCTTTACTGGCCTTTGGATTCGCATCGGCTCAATCGAAGCTTATTTATCAGTTTAACATCAAAGAAGAAATTGCCCCTCCCATTTGGCGCAAAACCAAAATGGCGATGGACGAGGCGGAGCGGTTGAACGCAGATTACGTATTCATCAACATGAACACCTATGGCGGTGCAGTAGATGCCGCAGACTCTATTCGCACACGCATACTTCAGTCACCTATTCCTGTTTTTATCCTTATTGAAAACAACGCAGCCTCAGCTGGCGCGCTGATCTCATTGGCCTGTGATAGTATTTTCATGCAACCCGGCTCAACGATTGGCGCTGCTACGGTGGTGAATCAAGAAGGTGAGCAAGTTCCCGACAAGTACCAAAGCTACATGCGGAAGAAGATGCGCGCTACGGCTGAGGAAAATGGTCGAAATCCGGATATCGCTGAAGCCATGGTAGATCCCGACAAGGAAGTGGAAGGTGTTTCAGAAAAAGGAAAAGTCGTGACACTAACGGTAAAAGAAGCCATCGAACTTGGATTCTGCGATGGTGAGTTCAACACGATGGAAGAAGTGCTTACCCATTGTGGCGTGAGCGATTATTCGGTGACCAAACAAAAGCTGAGCAGCGTGGACACCATCATTGGTTGGTTGATCAATCCTGCCATCAGCGGTTTGCTGATTTTGGTGATCATTGGAGGTATATACTTCGAACTACAGTCGCCCGGGGTTGGATTTCCGCTTATTGCGTCCATCGTGGCAGCTCTACTCTACTTCATGCCGCACTACCTTGAAGGGTTGGCCGAGAATTGGGAGGTCGTGATATTCGCCTGCGGACTCATTTTGATCGGTGTTGAAATCTTTGTGATTCCGGGTTTTGGAATCGCAGGCATCTCCGGAATCGCGCTCGCTGTTATCGGATTGACCCTGAGCATGGTTGGAAACGTGGGATTCAATTTCGCGCCCGTGGACATGGGTAGTTGGACAGAGGCCTTCCTGGTGGTGATGTTGGCATCCGGAGTTTCGGTGATCGGTTCCTTGTTCCTGGCATCGAAACTTTTCGAATCGGGTGCACTTTCACGAGTGGTGCTTAATGCAGAACAAAAAAGTTCGGAAGGTTACGTTGGAACCGATGGGGTTTCGCAGAGCCTAATCGGCTCAACAGGAACAGCTTACACACACCTTCACCCAAGCGGCAAAGTAGAAATTGACGGTAATCTTCATGATGCCTTTGCTGAATCGGGTTATATCGAAAAAGGCACATCCGTGAAAGTGGTCTCCTACTCCACCTCGCAAATCAAGGTTAGAGCAATTTAAGGATGCGCATAACCCTTTTCCTCCTATTCATTGCGCTGACTCACTTGACCCTTGCTCAGGATAAAGTCGATAAGAAAATACTGAAGTATTTCGTCAAGGGCGACACGGCCAAAGCGATTGCTTATTTGAACAAGCACATCCAAAAAAAACCTGAATCGGCAGAATTGTATCTGAAGCGCGCCCGCATCAAAATCCAGCGTGGTGACTTGGATCCCGCCATGGTCGATTTGAACTCGTTTTGCAGTATTAATAAATCATGTGGCGAGGCCTCGTACCTGAAAGGACTGATTCGTTACCGACAAAAGGACTACAATGGCGCTATTTCGCACCTCAGCGATTATTCGAGGGTGTTTGATAAAGACGCTAATGGGTGGCTCTACCTAGGGTTATCTCACCTTCAACTGAAAAACTTTCAATTGGCCATCAACGCCTTTGAGCGCACGTTGCAGATTAATGCCAAACAGTACCAAGCTGCTTACAACGCTGGGCTGTGTGCTTATAACAACGAAGACTTTGAGTTGGCGGTGCGCTATTTCACAATGGCCATTGACATCAAACCCAACGACATTAGCCCACAAATCGGGTTAGCGCTGGCGCAAACGGCAATGGCAAAATACACAGAAAGCAACCAGACCCTGAACATCGCCTTGGCTCTTGACGCTCAAAATGCACCTGTGCTTTATAACATGGGGGTTAATTTCTATAACCTCGACCAGCTAAACAAAGCATGCGAGCAATGGAAGAAGGCTGCCGCGCTGTCTAATCTTGCTGCCGAGTCAGCCTTGGAACGCTATTGCGAAGGGAAATAGCCCACAATCCAACGAATGTGATCAACCCATTTATCGGGAGCAATTCAAAACCTATCACATAGCCCCCGAACCATTGTGGACTGTTTGTTTGGAGGATATAGCTTATTGCAGGAGCCGCAATGCAAACCACCGGCACTAGTTTATCTTTAAGCGATTTCTTTGTAAACAATCCGAAGGCATACATCCCTAAGAGAGGCCCATAGGTGTAACCAGCAACCTTGAACAATTCCGCAATCACACTGGAATCGTTGATCATTTTGAAAATAATGATGACCACAAACAACAGGACGCTAAAACCGATATGAACGAATTTTCTGGTGCGTTTACCGCTCTCCGAGGTCTTTTCTCCCATGCCCAAGAAATCCACACAAAAAGAAGTAGTCAGCGCTGTCAAAGCACTATCAGCGCTGGAATATGCGGCCGCAACAAGGCCAACGAGGAATAATATGCCCGCAACAGCTCCCAGCTCACCCCCAATCGCTAAAGCCGGATAGAGTTTGTCGGCCGTCATGGTTGGATCAAAGGAGATATGGTCGGCAAAAAGATAAAGTAGTGCCCCAAGGGATAAGAACATCAGATTGGCACCTACGAGAATTACACTGAACCAAAACATATTCTTCTGCGCTTCCTTGATGGACTTGCAACTGAGATTTTTCTGCATCATGTCCTGATCGAGTCCGGTCATGCTGATAGTGATGAACATCCCCGCCAGGAATTGCTTCACGAAATGGCGTCCATCGTTCCAGTCATTGAAAAACAACCACTTTGAATAATCCGAATCACCAATGGCTGTGGTCATTTCACCAAAACTCCAGCCCATGGCATCCTTGATCACCAAAATGGTGACGGCTACGGCCAATAACATGGCTGCGGTCTGCAGGGTGTCTGTCCAAATGATGGTTTTGATGCCGCTGCGAAAGGTGTAAACCCAAATGAGCAATACCGCCACCAACACCGCCACCCAAAACGGCATTCCCATCGCTTCAAAAACCGCTAAGTGCAAAGCCACCGCCACCAGATACAATCGAAACGAGGCGCCAATAACGCGGCTGAGTAAAAAATAAAATGCACCGGTTTTATAACTCCAAAATCCGAAGCGCTGTTCGAGGTAACCATAAATCGAGGTCAGATTGAGGCGATAGTAAAGCGGCATTAGAATGGTTCCTATTACGAGGTATCCAGCCAGATAACCTATGACCATCTGCATGTAGCTGAATTGGCTGGTCGCCACCCAGCCAGGCACAGAAATAAAGGTGACTCCGCTCAGGGAAGCTCCGATCATTCCGAAAGCCACCACATACCATGGCGACTGTTTCTTCCCGATGAAGAATGCCTCATTGGAATCATCTTTTCCGGTTAAAAACGAAACGCCTATCAGTACCGCGAAGTAGGCCAAAATGACAATCACCACGATGGTCGTATCCATACAACAAATTTGAGCAGCGGCATTACATCAATGTGACCCCGCGCGTAGATTTGTCAACAAACAAATCAGTGAAACCATGCAGGGAACACGAGTTGAGCACGAACGCTACGGTGAAGGCATCGTCAGCCGGGAAGAAATAACCAACTACGAAATCTACTTTGCCAGAGGCGGTAAAATGGACATTCGAAAGGACTCTGACGAATTGACCATTATCGATGAAGTGGACGCTCAATCAGGGGGTGGAATTGACTTTTCAGCGATGGAAAAAATGCTGAGTGCCGTGTTGGAAAAACACAACGCGCTTAACGAGAATGTCCCTATTGGAGAGCGTTGGCAGGATGGTACGCTCATTTTACGACCGGGTGATACCGACCTGCAGTCAAAGGAAATCCCCATGGAAACATTCTTCCACAAAATCGTGATGCTGCGGGACAAGCTGAGGGTATTTGAACAAAATATCAATGCGCATGAAAAGCTAAATGATGCCGAAAAAGTGGATCTCCAGCAGTACATCAGTCGATGCTATGGCACGTTGACCACATTCAATCTGTTGTTTCGAGAAAAAGACCACTACTTCAGCAGTAAATGATCGCTGCAAAGGACATAGCCAATGCCCTTGACGAGGATCGTTCCAAAGACAATGTACTTCGAATCATACAGGCAATCGAAAAGCAAGGTACCGACTATCGCGAATTTTTTCAGATTGTGCATGAACAACCAGCATCCAAGTGCTGGCGAATGACATGGATGCTTTCCTCATTAGTAGAAAGAAATCCAAAAATTGGCAATGAAATTCAGGAGTTGGTTTGGAAACAACTAAAGCCGTGTGAACATCAAGGAATGCAGCGAGATTTGTGGCGCACATTGACGTTTGTAGATATTTCCGAAGAATTGAGTGGTTCAGTATATGACTTCGCATGCAACGTCATTGCCTCAGCCCATTATCCGGTTGCCGTGCGAGTCCACGCCATGCAATGCGCCTTCAACATAGCCAAGCCATGGCCCGAGTTGCGCGATGAACTCAAAATGATCTTGGACAGTCTTGGGCCGGAGGAAAGCGTTGGAACCAGAAATCGTGCAGGCAAGCTCAGCGCTCGGTTGGCGCGGATAAAATAATCCAGTTTCATTGTTGAGAATTATCTCTGAGCCATCATTCCTACAACCTTCCATTCCCAAACTTCGCGGTCTGTGAGAAAATTATTCATTTTACCATTCGTCCTGCTTCCGGCCAAGCTGGTCTTGGCACAGTTACCCAAGTTGGATAATCCACTGGATATTGCTCCTTCGCTGAGCGGTAACTTTGGCGAACTCCGACCCAATCATTTTCATGGAGGCCTTGATCTTAAAACAGCGGGTGTAGAAAACCTCGAAGTTCACTCGGTGGACACCGGTTATGTGAGTCGTATCAAGGTGTCACCATATGGATATGGCAAGGCTCTGTACATTGATCACCCAAATGGATACACGACTGTTTATGGGCACCTCAATTCTTACAATAAGGAAATCACCGCCTATTTAAAGAAAGCTCAATACGAACAGCAGTCCTTTTCAGTGGATATCTATCCGGGTAAAGGGGATCTCCCTATCAGCAAAGGAGAAATAGTGGCACTATCAGGAAACACAGGGGGATCAGGGGGGCCACACCTGCACTTCGAAATCCGGGAAACGAAAAGCGAAGTCCCAAGAAATCCATTGCTCTTTAATTTTCCTGTTTCCGACTCAAAAAAACCTGTTATTGAAGCTGTTGGAATAAAACCCTTAAACCAAAACTCAACCGTATCGGGAAGTCACAGAACGCAGCACTTTAGAACCACCCAGAGCTCAGTTTCGGCAGCTCAACCCATCAAAGTAAATGGTGTCTTCGGAATTGAAATCATGGGTTATGACCAGCAGGATGGATCGGATAATCGCAACGGTATTTACCGAGCTGAACTTTACGTTGATGGAAAAATAATTGGGAGGTTCACTGCCGACAGTATCCCCTTTGACCAAAGTCGCTATCTGAACGCTCTGATTGACTATGGATACTATTATGACAGCAAGAGCCGCTTCATGCGCCTGTATCGACTGCCTGGAAACGCGCTGGAAAACGTTCGATTTGAAAACAGTGGCTATTTGAAGTTGAGTCCCGGAATACATCAGATTGAAGTTAAGGCTTTGGATGTTTCCGGTAATTCCACCAAACACAGCTTTAGCGTTGTTGTTGAGGATGAGCATAGCGATGAAGCGAAACCAGTGGAGATGTTGCTCTGGAACGCTAACTACATGTATGAGAGCGAGTCGGTGAAGATCTTTGTCCCTAAGGGCGCCATTTATGACTCAGAGCCATTGTCCATAAGTGAACCGGATGGAACATCAAACCTGAGTTCCATCGTGGAATTCATGAATACCTCCATCCCACTTCAGTTTCCGATTTCAATTTCGCTCAAAGTGAGCGAGCATAAGCAAGGCATGATCATAGCACGGGTATCCAAATCAGGTCAACCAATAAATGCACTCGAAACAACCCACAATGGTGAGTGGTTGGAGGCGGAATCAAAACAGTTTGGCCGCTTTGCAGTCGTAATTGACAACGTTGCTCCGAAATTGGTTTCATTAAACCTCAGGTCAGGTCAGGAATTGAACCACGGAACGCTCAACTTTACTGTGTCTGACGATTTGAGCGGAATCCAGTCATTTCGTGTCATGGCAAATGAACAATGGGTACTTGCCGAATATGAACCAAAAAAAAACCTGCTGTTTGTATCCATTGACGAACTTCCAACGTCAGAAGAACCACAACAATTAACCGTAGAAGTGACCGATGGGGCCGGAAATGTTTCCACCTTTGAGGCCAGTTTTTTCAAACGATGAATAAAGCCGTTCTCCTCCTCAGCCTGCTCTGCCTGTTTGTTTCAACTCAAGCGCAGCGAGACCCAACCAAGGACTTGATTCAACTCTCCGGTGTTGTTGTTTCAGGTGACAGCCTTACTCCCGTTCCGTTTACAAGCGTGTTCATCAAAGGAACCAACCGCGGAACGATGTGCGATTTCTACGGGTTTTTCTCCTTGGTTGTTAAGAAAAATGACACCATTGAATTCAGCAGTGTTGGATACACAGCATCCGAAGTGTTGATCGAAGACACACTCAGCGACACGCGTTATTCTATGATCCAAATGCTGAAACGCGACACGCTTGAATTACCCGAGCAGGTAATCTATCCTTGGCCTACGCGTGAACAGTTTCGCGAAGCATTCTTGTCTTTGAACGCACCTTACGATGACTATGATCGAGCCTTTGAGAACCTGACTCGGGAGGATGTGCGATTGGCCATACAGGGCATGCCTATGACGGGCCGAGAAGGTTCAAGTTACGCTATTCAACGCGAATACACCCGACTGTATCAAATTGGCCAGATGCCTCAAATCAGCTTGCTGAATCCGCTGGCGTGGGCACAATTCATCGAGGCTTGGAAGCGCGGGGATTATAGTAAGAAGTAAACTCGATTCACTTTCTCTTTCCTATTGAAATCAGAAAACGCGCAATAAGCCGTTTATTTGAGCATTCATAAGTAGAACGCGATACTGAGCTTTTCTTCATTGACCCCTTTCAAACACATTTTAGGCATGTTAACCGTGCTCATGCTTTCCGTGCACACGCATGCTCAGTTCACGGTGAAAGGCTCGGTCAAAGACGATGCGGGAAAACCTGTGGAGGCAGCAACGGTAGGCGTTCCGGGCACAAGCAACGCCTCGGTTACCGATGAATCAGGGAACTTTGAATTGACTATCCCCGTGAATCGAGAGACCACGGTTATTGTAAGGCATATCGCATTCGTAGAGCAGACCAGCGAAGTGAACGGAGGTGTTGGAGAGGTTGTTTCCCTTGATTTCAAATTGAAACTCAAAGCGATCGAAGGCAATGTTTTTACACTGACGGAAGAGCGAAATCGTGAAAAACCTATGCGCAAGATCGAAGTGGCAGATGTGCGTCTGAACCCTTCGGTTACAGGGAGTGTAGAATCGCTTTTACCCAGTCGCGCGTTGGGTGTTTCCACTAACAACGAACTCAGCTCCCAATACTCAGTTCGCGGTGGAAACTTCGATGAAAACCTGATTTATGTGAATGATGTGATGGTGTATCGTCCATTCCTTGTCAGGAGTGGTCAACAAGAAGGATTGAGTTTCGTAAACGGAGACTTGGTCTCAGACATCAGCTTTTCATCCGGAGGGTTTGAGGCAAAGTATGGCGACAAAATGTCCAGCGTATTGGACATCACATACAAAAAGCCACAGAAACTTGCAGGCTCGGTTTCAGCTGGATTGCTGGGGGCAAATGTTCACCTTGAGAACGCCTCCGACAACAAACGCTTTACCCAGCTTCACGGATTTAGGTATTACAGCAATCAATACCTACTCAACAGCACGGATGTTCAGGGATCTTACCGACCCTACTTCATTGACTATCAGACCTACTTAACTTATGCTCCTAGCACAGACTGGGAGTTTTCCTTTTTGGGAAATTACTCCCAAAACAAGTATCAGTTTAGACCTGAAACGCAGAAGTCTTCGTTTGGAACGATCAGCAGTGCGATTGGTCTAACGGCCTATTTTGATGGACAGGAAGTGGATAATTATCGAACCGGGTTTGGCGCCTTCACCACTACCTGGACTCCGCGCTATGACTTCAAAATGAAGTGGATCACATCCGCATTCCGAACGCAGGAAAGTGAAACGTTTGATATAGAAGCAGCCTACCGCCTGAGTGAGTTGGAAACGGATCTCAGCAAGGAAAGTTTTGGTGAGGAAGCCTTTGTAATTGGCACAGGATCTTACTTGGATCATGCCAGAAACTATTTGGATGCCTTCGTTTACTCGACTGAAATACAAGGCCAATTCAGACCCAACAACCATGTTTGGCTGTGGGGGTTGCGCTATCAGCGTGATGAAATAGAAGATGTGTTGCGTGAGTGGAGCATGGTCGATTCTGTTGGTTTTTCTGTACCCTACAATGGCGAGGAGGTTAACTTGTTTGAAACGATTCGCTCCTTTAACAAAATCTCTACAAACCGAGTAATGGGCTACGTTCAGCGTGACTGGTATTGGGATGTTGGAAAACACGAGTTGTATTTAAGCACCGGAGTTCGATCACATTTTTGGGACCTGAATCACCAAACAACGGTAAGTCCACGAGCACAGCTTTCATTTAAACCCGACTGGGCTAAATCGGCCGTTAAAGCCGGTGATACCATCATGAGAAACCGAGACTGGCTATTCCGGGCTAGCTGGGGTTATTATCACCAACCTGCATTCTACCGAGAAATGCGCGACCTTTTCGGCAACGTGAATCCAGCCATTCGCGCCCAAACCTCGATTCATTATGTTATCGGAGCTGACCACAACTTCAAGATGCTTAAACGACCTTTCAAATTCGTAGGCGAAGCCTATTACAAGCAATTGAAAGGAATTATCCCATATGAATTAGATAACGTTCGGATTCGCTACTACGCAAAAAACAACGCAGACGGTTACGCCACTGGTATTGACTTAAAACTAAATGGCGAGTTTGTGAAAGGTATCGAATCATGGGCGAGCATCTCAGTGATGCAAACCATGGAAGACCTGAGAGACGACCAATACACCCTTTACACGGCTGTGTTTGATGACACTACAGTGATCTCAGAAATCAAGTATCCTGAAACAGTAGACAGCACGATTGTCTACCCAGGC
>JAWKNJ010000028.1:0-89578 GCA_041391765.1 Flavobacteriales bacterium
ATACCCTAAAGCTAATGACAATGAAATGGAATTTGAGCTTCATGGAATTGACAATGAAATCTATTCAAAGAATAAGCTATTCATTGAATCCTTGGGTTTGAAAAACGCTTATATAACTCGTGATAATTATGGCTTTCGGTTATATCATAATCTAAGTACCACATATAAAGCAATTCTGAACGATGATGATTTTGTTTACTATGATGCCAAAGCTTCCGTTCCTAATATCATACGAGAATTGTTTATACAAAATGGATTATCGGACGATCCTTTTTTAGAGTTATTCAATGGTGATTTCTATGAGAATTGGGGTGTAGCTACCGGTGTTGAGGACAGAGACAAAAAGGGGATCAAGAAGAATTTTAACGTAGTACTCAATGGTAAGGAAAATGAGGTGGATCCAATTCAACTAGGATTAATAAAAAGGCAATTTCCTTACTTCTATACTAAGGTTGTTCAAACAGGCTATGCCAGAGAAGTGATAAAGACTGAAACCGACATTATCCTAGAGGATATATTCAGAAACCTTCCGATTGAAAAAGCACTAAGCATACACGATGGGTTTATTGTAGAAAAAGAAACTGAAAGTTTGGTTGATATTTACCTTAAATCGAGAGAAATGAGCTACCCCTCGATTAGATTGGTGAAAAAAATTATCAAGACCGAATAGGCTTCAATCTCTTTGTGAATGAGGATTCCCGCATTCTGAAACCCTGACATCTCAAATTATTTATGATTCCAGAATAAACTTTCAATTGCATGAGTCATAAAACAATCAAACTAATTCAAAATATTATGACCAAACAAGAAATTGAAAAAGTCTACGAAGACTCGCTGAAACAACTAAAGACGTTCTTAAAAACTGCTAATAAGAGTAGAATCCATGCAGATGGATATAGATACATCCGCATAGAGCTTAACCTTCCTGAGCTAGAATTCACAACTGGAGGAAGACATAGTCACGTATCAAGCTCATTGCAGGTTTATCTTGAAGATTATCTCATTGATAATAGACTCATAGACCCAATAGAATCTAAGTCAGGTGAACATTCAGGCCTAAATCACATGAATATAATCAGAAGCCTTTCAGATGAGTCAAAATTGTTAGTTCGTTCAAACTGTCTCAACAGGAAAAGGAAAACTAGTCATGTTTATAAGTTTAGATGCGAAACAATCAGCGATCTGTGCGAAATGTACTATGGGTGTGAGCATATTATTAGCCGTATGACATTTTCAGGTGAAGAGGATAAAAATCGTGGAGAAACTGTTGTTGAAGTAGAGAGCAAATCGACTTTCAGAGAAGTCATAGACACCTTTATGAATACTTATTATGGCTATGCAGATCTGGATAACTTCGACTTAATTGTTGAATCGTTTGATCGCGCTGATCAATATGACGGAACCCTTATCAAAGTTGCTTCAAGTAAATGGGAGCATCGGCTTGAAACTGCATTAAGCATAGAGAAGTCATATGAAAGAGATTCAAGTGTCGATGATCTATTATCAGACGGAAAAGAAGAGATATAAATTATAATATATAGAATATGGATCTGCGATCATTCGAAGAATTTAAAATTAATTACAAAGGACTTCAAGGTCTACCAGAAGTTGACATGATAGAACTTGAAATTGGGAGCCTCTACTTTTATAAAGAATTAGGCCAATCCTTTGTCATCCAACCATTGGAGGATCTTTCCGACAAGGAATACAATAGATTCTTAGTAAACGCTATATCAGGACCAAAAAAAGGCTCCCAGTTTCTCATAGAGTTAAAGCGAGATATTGAATTCACCTGGCTGGGGCGTTTTCGAATCTATAAATTACCTCATGATGAGTGTGCTTATAGTTCTGATAGGCAGGGTAATATGTCTTATTTGCTGAATTTTTCAGATTTTTGAACCCTTGCTTCAAGTATTCCTCTTCAACCTTATCGATAGATTGTCGGAGTGTAATCTACTTGATTATCACTCTACCAAAACCACCAAAGCCTCTCTCCTAGGAACAACCCTTCTGGAGGATAATTTGCTGTGGATCCTTGATTTTTTAAAGTTCTCTCAGATGGAAATCCATATTCTAAAATCGCTCAGTCACGCTCTTTCTATTGAAGATTACGATTCAGCACATCACTTAAAAAAGGAATTTGACTCCATTTGTTCTCTGGATGACAAGAAGCTCTTTCATCAGGGATATAGACTGTTATTTGATTTCAATGATTCATTTGAGAACTCACCTCTATTAGTAGGCTTAAAACCAAGAATAGTTGAGATAATGTCCGCTTGGTTTAGGAACGAGGATGAAGAGCTTGACTCAATATTAAGTACTGTAGATTTTGTGGTCTTTCGGATCAATCAAATAGATGAGGAAGATGTGGATGTTGAAGTGATAGAAGCTATTATGGAAGACAGACGTCACCCGTTGGAGTACATTGATTCGGCAAGGTTCTACTTTGGACTTTTAAATGACCAATCCGGATAACAGTCAGAATTTGAAATGGATGAGTTTTTCTTAAAGCAAGAACAGAACAGGAAAGAGTTTGCACGCTTACGGGCAAAGGCTGAGGAATACAATAGACAGATTGTTGATGGTGAGTTCAAACTTGATATAGAGTGGGAGCTTGATATTTCGAGAATCGACCTCGCAGATTTACGTACCTCGCTCAATGATGAGCTAAGAGACAGACTGGATAAGGACTTTTTGATTCGCCTCTGCGATCTGGATAAGTTGCTGGTGAGTTATTGCGAAAATCCAGATAAAACTTTTCCGACCAACTCTATTTGGGGAGATCGGCAGCCAGCTGATATGGCAAGGTTAGTCGAGTTTGTAGAGTCTGGAAATAAACTGTATCCACCTATTATCAGACCATTAGATGCGTCTACGATTACAATTTTGGATGGGCATCATCGGATTGCGCTTTCTCGTTTTTTGCGAATGAGCGAAATTCCTATTCTATTGGAAATAACACTTTCAGATCTAATTCCAGAAATTTTGGTGTAGAGAGACAATCTAGTCTCGGGCAATAACAACCAACTCTCGGTTATAGTTCGAACCACTTATCATCCCGATACTGATAGATGAGTATACGGTCAAAGTCTGTAGCCATTTGTTTTTCAGAAAGACGCTCAAAGCGAAATGTGGATGACTCATGGCCGAAATTACAGACCATCAGTAACCAGTTTTGGTCATATTGAGGCTTGTATTTTCGTAACCCTAATTCCTTTCTTTGAATAACATCTTCGATCCACATGGGATCCACATAATCAACCAAGAAAGCACCGAACGGTTGCCAGGCTTCAAAAACCCGTTCATTACTTACGTAGAGTTGATCAACATAGGATAGGGGGCGAAATTTACTTGAAGATGGTGTGTTGACTCTGAATTTGAAGTGTTTGTTAAACTGATAAACCTTGCTCACTTCATTGAACAATTCCTGTGCTACCTGATTCGGATCCCATTTCTCAAACCTGAACTGGTTGCTAAATGTGACGTGAACATCCAGCGACACACGAGGATGATGGGACAAGAATATCTCCCTCGCCATGTCGACCACCTTTGACTGGAATACTTCGTGCCGCTTTAGGTTGGGGTTCATCAATTGTGTGAGTTCCACGGAAATCAAGTCATTCAACGTGTGAAGAATAAAGTCAGGTGTTTCAGAGTCCTCGATTCTTTTGATTCTCAGCCCGTGCGCGGGGTCAGAAATGAACTTGGTCAGGTAGAAGCGTTCTAGTTTCTTTTGTTGATCACGTTTTGTGGCCTCGTCTGGTTTCATTTTAAAACCACCATCCTTTCAGGAGGATATAAAACCATCCTCGTTATTTCACTAATTTTAAAACAATGGGTCATCTTCAAACTTTTCATTTTCAATCCTTTCTTTTACTCGGTTCTTGAAATGATACCAAAACCCTTTTTTTGGAGCATTGCCTAACTTTTGTAATCGATTGTGGCAGTATTCAAGTTCTGTAGCCGAAGGCACAATTTCTACTTCAACAAGATATTCTTCATACCTATAAGCGGCAGACAGAAGCTTGTGTTCCTGTGAAATAACGTAACGCAGCAGAGATTCAAATATTAGGAGTCTTTCCTGATCCTCATTCAATTCTACAAGTTCGAGCCCCTCAACCTCTGCAGGTATATTCACCTCCCGGAGCACTCCTTCATTATCGATCGCTGCAATCTTCTTTTTTCCAGATATATTCTTTCTTTTTCTCCCTTCAAGAGTCCATTCCCTGTCAATATAACATAAACCATGCTCTAACCATAATCCCGCATTATCCAGCACATAACCAAAATTTTTTCCTGATGCGGGCCTCATACAGCGTCCAACCTGTTGAAGGTAAAGAACTAGAGACTTTGTTGGTCTGGCAAGTTGCACGGCCTCGCAATCTGGCACATCAAATCCTTCTGAGACAATGTCCACATTGCTCAAAACCCTAATACTACCTTCTTTGAATTGTTGCAGAATTTCCTCCCGATCACTTTTAGGTGTATTGGCATCGATATGAGCAGCTCGGACACCCGCCTCATCATAGCGCCTCACTATTTCTTTACTGTGTTCTACATCTACTGCAAAGACAATGGTCTTCTTATCTGGTATATGTTTTTGGTAACTCTCAACTAGGTTAGCCATAAGTGAATTGTCAAGCATTACACTCCGCAGCATTTGTAGGTCGTAGTCGCGCATTTTCTGCTTCACAGAAGACAGATCTGGCACGCTGCATACGAGATGCTTTATAGGAACTAGAAAATTGTTTTCAATGAAGTAGCTTAATGTCCCTAGAGGTATGAGGATATCAAATAGATCGTCAAAGCCATCTCCATTTATCCTTACTGGAGTAGCTGTGACCCCTAAGAATCGGGCATTCGGGTACATGTCCCAAAGCTTTTTATATGTACCTGCTTTGGAATGATGGCATTCATCGATGATCACAATATCAGCTTCAGGGTATTGACGTCTTGAGAGAGTTTGGATAGTGGCAACTTGGACCTTTTTGTTGGGTTCAGTGGGAAGACTTCCAGATATAACACCAGCTTCTACACGAAATTGAGCTAGCCGTTCAACGATCTGATCGACTAACTCTTTTCTGTGAACGACAATAAGCGTCTTCCTATTTTTTGCATCAGCTTTTCGAACTATTTCTGAGAATACTGTTGTCTTTCCAGTTCCAGTTGGCATCTGAAATAACACGTTCATAAGGTTTTTCTTCTCAGGGTTCCATGCTTCAAATATTTTCTTGATACCCGCCCTCTGATATGGTCTAAGCTCTACCAATGGCTCCTTACTAAGATATGGCTAAATATGTGCCGGCCTTATACCCTTTTGCTCCATCCAATGGTAGGCGCTCTTAATTTGTATTTTAGTGAATTTCTCTTTATATGCTGACCATGCATACACCCTTTCAATCATCAGGTTTTCACTGACGATCTGCTTTCTCTTTTTGGCTTCCAACCAACAAGCATAAATCGTAGCCACTAGTTCAACCTGATCACTCGTGGCTTTTCGGAAAATATCTAATAGTGTGTTGATTTGAGGTTCCTGATTCTCAAAATATCGTTCAAACCATGTCTTGTGTGCACCTGCCTTATCCAGAGGTTTGTATGGAGGAAAACTACCTTGAATGTATTCAAACCACCCATTTTCTCTTAGTTTCTTATCGATTGATCGCATCATTATCGGATCGTAAGGACCCATAGCTTGTTTCAAAAAGTTGGTATGAAGGGTCATATTCGCAGTTTGCTGGCACAAGTAGATCAACTTCTGAAGCTTGAGGTGTCCAATGGTTTTTTCATTTTGCAGCTGAAATACAATTTCAGCTGCAAGTACCGTTCGCTTATGGTAATCAATATTGGTTACCGGTTGAATTGATCTTAATATTTCTTGAGGGTCAATAACATGTTCGTTTCCTTGGAAGTTGAAATCTTTTGAGACTTGATTAAAGTTAGCGAGTTCGCGCTCATCTCTCGGAAACCTAATCCCCACTGATCCGAAATACTCGTTCATTTTATCCTGCTCCATTTATTTCTTTTTTGGTAATTGTCATAGCCTCGACATACGCGTTCACTATGTCAACGGCTTCTTTTTTAATCCCACGAATTCGTGCTTGTTTTTCTACGCCAATATGGGCTCGTAAGTCAGCTTGTAACTTTCGAGGTAAATTAAACCCTTCCCGTTCGTAGTATTGGTAAGTTAGGTAAACGGCCTTCTGATTTTGAGATAGCGATTGAATGGCAGCATGTTTAACTTTAGTTTCTACATCCAATCTCTCCTGTGGTATATCTGGCAAATCAGCAATCACCTGCTCCGTGCCATCGTAGTCATATCCTGCCATCCTACGCTTCTGCTCCCGGTAATAGTTGGTTAACTCTTTTTCTGCAATACCACAGAGATAAAGCAGGAACCCGGTGTTGCAATCAGGTGCTTTGGATTTTTCTGACAGATACCCAGGATTGGTGGCATATTTTTTAAATGTCCTTTCTGCGATCAGCTCTGCGACTAAAGCATTGTGATTAAACCGTTCACATATGAATTCGCATTTCTCAAGAAGATTCTTGCGAAAGCGTAAGCATAGAACAATAAAAGCTCCATCTCTAATGGACCTAGACTGACTTTCATCCTGGAAAATGGCGACCAAATCCTCGGTAGCTTTATCATCTAAGTCTAAGGTGAGATTCATTTAAGAAAGCCTTCTAATTTGCTATACGCAAAAGCGTTTGTAACGCTTTTCGTTAGGGTTTGAGTGGTACCATGTCCTAATAAACAAACATAATGAACTGGAGATTTAACTAATATGGAAATGGCAACAAACAAACCATATGGCGACAACGCCAGAAAAGGAGCGGTAAAACATCGCTCACAGGTGCAGAACCCGAAGACTGGCCAATGGGTCAAACGAGACACAAGCACCGGAAAATTTATGGATGTAAAACAAGATGGCACCAAATGGAGAGGTGTCAGAAAAGAAAAATGATATGCAATTTGATGGAGCATTAATTACAGAACAGGGCATCACGTTCGCAATAGTTATCGTGAAGCCACAGGTGCTAAATAGCTACCTTGAGTGTGAGAAGGTGAGATCCGGTTTTTCACCTGTTTTTCCTAATGTGCCAATCATTTTAATGGCTCAGGACTCAAAGGGAATACCAGAGTATCAAGGACGGAAAGATATTGTGAACTTTTTAGCGAATATTTCAGCATCCCAGATTCCTTGGGAACGTTATACAATTACTTAAACATCACTTATGAAAAATTACCATACTATAATGGAGCGCTTGGAACTTGGAGACCGAATTGTGGTTCCGAAAAGCTCGATTCGCTTGGTTCAGCACCATGCGATTTACCTCGGGTGGAATAACGGTCATCACTGGTTCATAGAAAACAAAGAAGGTGTTGGAGTGCGCACCATCACGGCAGAGCAATTCTTTAACAGGGTTTTGGAAGTTACACGAATTGTCCGCTTCAGGCCAACGTTAAATTATACCCGGGAGGATTTGGTGCGTTTTGCACTGAGCAGGAGAGGACGCAAGTATGACCTTCTTGACTACAACTGTGAGAGTTTCGCAAACGAGGTACAATATAGAAGGGTGGAAAGTCAGCAAGCAAAGACTGGGGTGACTTTAGGATTATCGGCTTTAGCGTTGCTGCTCTTAATTCCCTTTTCAAGACTATAAGAATGGCTAAAAGGGTACGACCAAACATTCCTGATAAGGTGAAGACGAATTTGTGGAGGGCATCAGGAGGGAGGTGCCAGTTTGATAATTGCAATACTCCACTTTGGTTACATGCAGCGACTATGGGAAAGATGAACAAGTCCTATATCGCTCACATTTATGCGTTTTCTGAAGAGGGACCAAGATACGATGCCGTTCAGTCCCCAAAGCTTGAAAAGGACTTTTCGAATCTTATGCTGGTTTGTGATGAGTGCCACCGAACATTTGACGACAAGTCAAAGGTTTCTGAGTACCCGACAGAACGGTTACTTGCAATGAAAAGGGCTCATGAGGAACGCATTGAATTTTTGACTGGACTAAAGCCAAATAAGCGAAGCCATGTGATACTTTTTGGAGCCAAGATTGGTCAGCATGGATCTCCGTTAAACTTTAGTCATGCGACATCAGCTCTGCTACCCGACTTTTACCCATCCATGCCACGCGCTTTGGAGCTCGGGATGAAGGCCTCATTTGAAGATCACAGTGAATCCTACTGGAACAGTGAAAATCAGAACCTGACCGATCAATTCAAAAAGGAAGTAGCCTTTATTAAAGGCTCGCATGAAGTGCAGCACTTTTCCGTGTTCGGGTTGGCTCCGCAACCGCTACTCATCAAACTAGGCACATTGTTGAGCGATATTTACCAAGCAGATGTGTATCAGCTACATCGAGAGCCTAGTACCTGGAATTGGTTAGACGAAGATGTGCACGTTGACCACACCCTTAACAAGTCAAGTGGACATGGAAATCAAATAGCCCTGAAGTTTGAACTCAGTGCTACAATTAATGATGAGCGGGTACACAGGGTGCTCGGTGAGGATTGTGCCATTTGGTCTCTAACCCACAATAACCCGAACAACGACTATCTCCGTTCCATAAAGAGTCTACAGGATTTCCGCAGCAAAATGCGAAGAGCATTTGATCAGATAAAAGCTGAGCATGGTGAAGATGCAGTTATCCACGTTTTTCCTGCAATGCCAGTATCCGCTGCCATAGAATTAGGGCGTGTGTGGATGCCTAAAGCGGACTTACCAATGATCATTTATGATCAGAACCGGAAGAACGAAGGGTTTTTCAAAACACTAACAATAACTAATTGAATATGTTAACACAAGAACAGAAAACGCAATTCAGCGAATTGCTGGAAGAACTGGGTCAGACGCTGGACATCAGTCCAAATGAGTATGCTGCTGCTGTAAAGAGCTATGGCGCGGTTGGAACACAATTGTCGAAAGAAGGATCGCTATTAGCACCGTATAAACCCGAAATCTTACCACAGGGCTCGTTCATGCTTGGAACCATGATCAAGCCGGTAAACGAGACCGATGACCTAGACATCGACCTCGTTTGTCAGCTTGTTGGAAAAAATCCACTATGGACTCAGTACGATCTGAAGCAGAAAGTGGGGGATCAGCTTAAAGAAAATGGAGTTTACCGTCCGATGATAGAGCCAGAAGGTCGAAGATGCTGGACGCTGCGATATTCTGACTCTGCAAACTATCACATGGACATTCTACCTGCAATTGTAGATTCTGGTTATCGTATGATCCTCGAAAAAGCCTTTTCGGCACAAGAGCTGGATGAGTTAGATGACCTAGCCATTCGCATCACTGATCGTAAGAGATCTGATTATCGCATCGAGAAGTTGCATTTGCTATGGCTAAAGAGCAACCCCTTTGGGTATGGTAGGTGGTTTTTTAGCCGAGCATCGCTCGATGTCATGAAGGCCTTTTCAATCAATGAATCTATTAAGCCTGTACCTGACTACCAAAGGGACAAGCTGCCTCTTCAGCGCGTAGTGCAAATTCTGAAACGGCATCGCGACTTAATGTTCAAGGGTGATGAGAACAAGCCTATTTCTATCATTATCACCACTCTAGCAGCTAAAGCGTATAATAAAGAAACTACTGTTTTAGAGGCATTGCAGAATGTGATCGAGAGAATGACCGATTATATTGAAGAGCGATTTGATCCGGCAACGGGTAAGTTGATTAAATGGGTGACAAACCCTGTCAACTCAGAAGAGAATTTTGCCGATAAGTGGGTAGAGGTTTTTGAAAAACAAGAGAATTTTTACAAATGGATTTATTCGGTTCGAGAGGACGTACGACATGCATTGGATCAAAAAGATAGAGGGCTGCACTACGTGATGGAATCGTTAAAATCACCTTTCGGTGAAAAGGCAGTGACTAAGGCCTTTAGTAATTACGGTGAGAAGCAGCTTGAGCTGCGTGAAAGTGGTGGTATGAAGATGGCGGGTCTTACAGGCATGGTTGGATCGAGTGGTAGAACCCACATTCGTCAACATACAAATTTTGGCAGGCTGAAAGATGAGTAGGTCAATTTCGTTAATAAGTCAGGAGGGTGCGTTGAAATCATATTTTCCAGATTCTGACATAAGACGCAAGTACGATACTGAGATACGATGGACTTCGATCGTAACACCAACTCCATTGAGTGCCACCTATACCCTGCACCTTCATTACAAGGCAGGAGATGGGGCAAAGGTCTATGTGCTATCTCCGAAACCGTTGGCCCTTGCAAAGGGAAAAGCTCGACTTCCTCATGTTTACAATCATCAAGAACAACGACTCTGCTTGTATTATCCAATGGATAGGGAATGGAATCCCGGAATGTACTATGTACACACGCTGATTCCTTGGGCGTGCGAATGGCTCATGCACTATGAATTATGGGTTGGATCAGGTAATTGGCAGGGTGGTGGCATTGAGCATGATGAAGACGAGGCTGAGGGATAAGAGAACCATCTTAATTAAAGCCTAAGTGGCCGCACTAATGAATCAGGGCATCGTGCATTTCGAAGGGAAGATTATCAAGTTCTAAGAAGAGTTTGCCAAGAATTATCTATTAGCGGCACCACATTTTGAAAAATAATTGATAAGTCTATAGCACGAATGCTAAAGGTGAAACAAGAACTGACACTGTATGAAATCAACACCAATTGGCTGCTGGTAAAGCAGATGGATTACCATTAAAAGATTGAGCCGAGAAAGCCCTCCATTGAATGCAAAGTTTGATGAACTGGGTAATGCTGATTATCAAATGTCAAACAGGTTGTTAAGATCGGTGTCAATTGCCTTGGAAATCACGTACAGAGTATACGATGTACATGTTGTTTTACCATTTTCAATTAGCTCAATATGTTGTCGATCCTTGTCGCATCTCCTAGCTAGCTCTGATTGAGAGAGGCCATTTTGTTCGCGTAGTTTTCGAATTTGATCTCCAAGTTTTGTAGTGAATTCTCTCTTGTCCATTGTAGCCAAAAGGACAATTCATCGTCTTGAATGATGTCATAATAAATTATGACAATATGTTGTTTCTGGGTACTTTTGTGTTACAAACCAAACCTTCAAGATGAAACTACTCATACCACTCTTATTATTTCTCAGCTCGTTTGTCTACGGTCAGGACACGCTATATATATATCAAGGAGACACAACCACGAGCCATCCAATTGGAAAGCTGCCCATAGATACATCCAATATCAGCGATACAACTTGGACTACAGATATCGAAGAGACAATTCTCTTTAAGGAGGATTCGATTCATATCTACACCAATCCAACATTTGGAGAGTACACCGCAACCACGCCATCCGGTAGTGAAAGAATCTACTTCAAGATGTATCGTGTTCCAAGTGTTCCTACGCAGAACACATCCATCTATCTGAATTCTGTCATCATTAAGTCGTTTTTGGTGAACGCATTGGACAATATTCCATACTTCGATTCAACAATAGCCGCTAATACGGGAGATGTTTTTAAAGCTCGAATAGATGGTGTTTCAGGAAATTCCGGAAGCTTTCTAGTTGATATAACAATGTTCAGTTTAGATACGACCTTAACAATGGAAGTTGTAACAACGGTCTATATTACTTTCGATGATCCTAAATCAGTCTCAAACCTATCGTCTTCAAAACTGAATATTTATCCGAATCCCGTTTCAGACTATTTGTTGATTTCAAAGACCGTAGATTTCAAGATATATGACTTAGCCGGAGTCCTCATTCATGAAGGTTCAAAAACATCAGTGATTGATATGAGGAACATTCCATCTGGGCTATATGTTCTTTCAACTTTGGAAATGAATACAGTATTCTTAAGGGAGTGAAGCCAATCTTCGAATGGTTTTTTCTGTAACAGAATCGTAACAGAATTTCTTGCAACTGAAAAAGGATGCAAGAAAATGTGAAGCCGTTGATATGACAGCTCTAAAACGTCAGATTGCCTGCAGGTGTTGAGGTTCGAGTTTGAAAATTTCTGCCGAAAACTGCACCTTGTTGAAAAATAAAGTCACCTGAGATTAAGAAACTTCTATTCTATCCATTGAACTACGGGACCAATGATGTGCAAATATATTATCAATGGTAGCGATGAGGTGAGAAAGTTAAGGCGCGCTCCTGGAATGGTTTTTAATCCTTTTTTAATCTCGTTTTAGATTCATGCTTAGGGTGTCATTTCACCTTTGAGTAAACCCAAGGTTATGAAAGTCTCTGTCATCCTTACCACTTACAATTCAGAACGCAATCTAAAGGTTTCCCTTCCCAGTGTATTTGCGCAAACGGGCTTGGGAAAGGACTTTGAGTTCGAGATCATCGCCATTGATAATTGTAGCCAGGATGGGACGCTTGAAGTATTGCGATCTTATGGCATCGAACCATTGATTAACGAGAAGAATTCCGGAGGACCCAATAAGGGACGAAACAGAGGGCTGGATTTGGCTACAGGAGATGTTATTTGCTTCCTGGATGATGATGATGCCTGGCATCCTGATAAGACAAGAATGCAGCTTTCAGCCATTGGTAGCGCACCGATTGTTACGTCATCCTACCTTACATTGGAGCAAGCTTCCGGTAGGGAAACAGTGAGAGGTTCAAGAAGTGGTGAAGTGAAATTGTATTCCCGAAACCAAACTTTTTTGAACAAACTGAAGGGCGAGAAGGGAATTCAATATCATTACATGAGTACCATCATGATTGATGCTTCGCTGCGACATGTGAAGTTTGAGGAGTATTTTGGAAAACATGACTTTGATTGGCTGTTGAGACTATTTGAAAATCAGGTCTCAGCGCAGATAGAGGAAGTGTTAGTCACTCGTCACGTGCATGACAGCAACTTGAGCAGAACATCCTTGTTTAGGGTGATGGATTATCACTTTGCGCTTTTAACCTTGGAGGACTACACCGCCAGGTATCCAAAAGAATCTGAGCTTGGTTCGGAGAGACTGAATGCAACTCGTGCAAAGTATCACTACGAATTGGGCCAAATGAAGGATGCGAGAAGGTTTTTTGTTCGCTCGCAATGGGAAATCAAGAATGCTCTCTATTATCTCACCACGTTCGCTGGAAGCGCATGGGTGAAAAGAAAATACATGGTATTTGGTTAAACTGGGAGGAGATTATTTCCAAAAACATCCTGCAATCTTCATCTTTGGGGTCAAATGCTAAAGATGAGATACAGTTTCCTGACCTTGAGTTTGTGGCTAGTTTTTGCAATAAATCTCAGCTCATGTGCTTCTGCTGATGATAAGCCCAGCGAAGAAGTTTTCATCGATGACATGGTGCATGTCATGGAGCACATGAAGGTCTACATGCTTGAGGTTTATGATGTCCCCGCTGACAGTAACATGGATTTTCGACCGTCTGAAGAGGTTATGTCATTTCGAGAGCACGCAGCACATGTGTTGAGCAACATGTATATGCAGAACGAGTGCTTTGTGAAACGTGATACTACAACGACAATCGATTGGGTGTTGGAAGATGTTGCCGGTTTAATGGCGACTGACGATCGAGCCAAGTTGCGTGAGAAAATAGCCGGGCAATTTGATGCTATCGTATTGGATTTGAAAGGGATAAAAGGAAAACAAGATTGGAATAAGACTCGTGTGTTGCCGCAGTTTGACGGTAAACCTGTGAAGGATTTAATGACTATTGTGATGATGATGCGAGATCACATAACTCATCACCGTGCACAGATGATCGTGTATTTGCGTCTAATGGGCTATGAACCACCTCCATACCGACCTTTTTAAGATGTATACACGCCTTTTATTTTTTACATCAATTGCCTTGGTCTTATTCATTTCGTGCAATCGATCTGGCCAGATCAAGGTGAAAAACAACATCCCAAAAACGACCATCGAGAACGTGTATTGGGGTGAGGTTTACATTGGTGGCTCGCTCAAGCCGGGTCAGGAGACTGAGTACATTGAGGTTGAACATAGCGAAGCAAAGCTGCCGGCTGAGTTTCGTATCTATTTCAGTATCGAAGCTGACGAACCGATTAAGTACTATACAGCAGAACGATATCCATTAAATAAAAAAGGTCAACTTTTTGTTGACCTTACAGATTCCACGGAAGTTTACGAAGTCGAGGACTAACGCTCGATCACAATTTTCTGAGTTGTATTCAAATTCGACCCGATAACCCGAAGCAGGTAAATTCCGCTTTCTAGATTCAAGCTGTATTGTTTTGCGAATCCTTTGGAAACTCCAATGTTTTCCGAATACACCAATTTACCATTAATATCAAGGATTTCCAGTTTAACCAAACCGGAATACTTCATCAATTCAACATAAAAACTACCGTTGCTCGGGTTCGGATAAACATTGACAGATGCCGACCCGGTGGGTTGCTGTTCGATCCCGTATGGCACGTATTGACCTTCGATGATTTGGAAGGAGTCACCACCAATAACATAGACGGTGATGCCATCAATGTCAACAACAACGGTGTCTATGGTCATCGCGTCAACAGCAAATGCATATTCGACCTTGTTGCCAAATTCAGGCTCGAATGATTTGATCAGCTTGTTGTTTTTGCCCCAGACGCTCAATGAGCCGCTTCCTTGAGCCGTATAGGCCCAATAATAAAGTCCGTCATCTTCGCTGTCCGTGATTTCCAGTCGATAACAACCGGTGTCCAATGTGAGCGTGTCCCAATAAGTGGTGGCAGCAGACAAGTCGTCACCATCTCGTTCAAACACTACCGTATTGGTGGCATCATAAACGCGTACAACATTGTCTTTAGGGTTGTTGTTCGTTTGAAATTTGATAATTACATCATTCTTAATTACCTCAGGAAGATTAAAGGTTGACTTGAACGTATCATTGGCCGTGTTACCATCCTGTGATCCATTCGGTTCACTCACGCTGGCCATAAAAACATTAGATCCATCTCCGAGATAGAAGGCTCCATCCTGAAAGGGTAATTCAACTTGCTCTTTCTCCAAAAAGCCAAGTGCCCCTGTCCAATTATAAACCTTAGGTATGCCTCCGGAAACTTGGTACGTTATTTTCAAACTTGTCAACTCCGTAGAACCGTTATTTCGAATGACAACTTTAGGAGCAAAACAAACAGGATTCATCCTAGAGTAATATCCCCTGTTTGTCGGTGCGATTACATCATAAACTTCTGCATCCAAGGCGTTGGCGGGTTGTCCATACTGAATAACGTGCATGGCAACAATGTAATTCCCATTGCCCATTCCCTCGTTGTTCGAAGGTACTGGTGTAATGGAATAGTCAAGGTTGTAGGTTGACCCTGTGACCATGTTTGTAATGTCATATTCATAATCCTTGACAACATCCCCGGGGCACCATCCTTCTCGTGCTCCTGGCCAAGTTCCACCTTGTGGATAAACCGGATTCAGAGCGCAATCATGTGTCTGCCAAACGTGCCATTGTGTAGCTTGGCTGCCATTTACATACAGGTAATGCGTGTTGTCTTTCCACTCGCAGCAGTGAGGGTAATTGCCTGTGTTGCTATTATGTCCATGGCCTGTGAAACGTGCGATCACTTTTTGACGCTTTGCATTTGGGTTCACGGCAATTGTCGTCTGTGTCAAGGCATTGTCGTTATCCAATGCTGAGTATGACTTTGATCCTGACTGGCCCCAAGGACGAGTGATTTCCACAACTGGTGCAGGAGGTGTACCATGAACGAAAGCAAATTTCAGATCCAACAATTCTTGTTGGTTGCCACTGGCGAGGTCAACTGATCCTTTCAGTAAGTTGGCATAGTCTGTAACGTCATACATCCATGTAAATCCATCAGAACCAAGGTCAAGTCCAATTCCGTATGGAGTAATGAATCGGCCGATCTCATAGCGATCTACGATTTCGAATGGAGGTTCGTAATAGGTTAAGTCACCATTGGTCCAAAGTTGAGTGCCTGTGAATTGGGTTGAATCAATGGCCTGCCCGCTTGGATTGTAGGTGTATGTGTGACCTGATCCTCTCGTATAAGTTCCGTTAACGGCTTTTACGTAGTTGCCTGCAACCGCATATTCAACAATCGAGTAGGGAGGTTGTGCAACGGTGTCTGTTTTAATTGTGCTTGAATTGTTTGAAACGTATTCGCCTTGATAGAATGAAATTTCAGGAACTATAGTTGGTGAATTGAATACTCTGAACATTTCCGTGCCGGGATAGGTCTTTACAGTCGGTGCGCCATGCCAATAGGCAACTAGTGAACTCGGAGCTGAATTAATCAGGTTATATCCATTGTCGAACTTAAGGTAGAGAGCAAGGTCGCTGTAGTTAGGATGAGAACTGGTGATGTCCTTGTTCATCCACGCCTGTATATCGGCTTGAGAGATTTCCTTTTTCCAGATTCTGAAATCATCTAGTTTTCCGAAGTATGCATTACCGGTCATGCCGCTTCCGATGATCAGTTTTTGGATTTCACCTATCGTACGATCCTTTCCTGTTCCACTTACCCATAGATTTCCATTCAAATAGATCTTCATCTGACCACTGGTAGCGTTCTTTACAAGTGCCCAATGGTTCCATGTTCCTTCATAAATACTAGCTGTGGCTGCCTTGCTGATTCGGTCATAACCTGAACCGGTTCCGGCATCCCAATAAACGGTTCCGTCACCCCACGGCATGTGGCAATTCAACGCGCGGTTTCCATCAAAGTCTATGGCCTCAAAAATGCTCGTGTTAGCAGGAAGTTTGTCAGCATTGCCGTAGCACCAGAAACTGATCGTGATTTCGTCACCAAAATCATATCCATCCAGAGGGACTTCAATGCGGTTTCGGTTTCTTGAAAACTCCACATAACCATCATTACCACTTGCTGCCACAGCAAGATTGCTGCTTTGGGTCATGGCTTCTACGCTCGTATTTGCTCCGGCTTGATCGTTGGTATAGCTGATGTCCACGAGTAAATTTGATGATCCGTTCCACTCGAACACTTCACTTAGGTTAAAAACATGTGTTCCGGTTCCAGTGAAGGTTGTATTCCGTTCGTAAACCGTGGTTAGGCTGACGTTTTCAAATTTGCTCAGGGTGCTAAATCCGTAGTTTCTTAACCGAATAGTTAGGTGTTTTAAGCTGCTTCCGAGTGTGGTTAAATTCAGGCTTAGTCGATCCACCGTATCCGCCACCAAAACCGGCTGATGTTAAGTCAGCGGCAGGGATAATGAATTGAAATCGACCGGATTTTTGAAGAGTTGAGTACCAATGCGCTTGTGGTTCCGCCTGAATTCAAGTCGGCAGTGTCTTCATTCACGATACTGCTGATGTTTTCACCTTTTCATTCCATTGATACATCAGACATTGGGTTGTGTGTAGGTGGTGGTGAAATCATTTCCTGCAAGCAAATACTTTTCGGTGTAACTGACTGGAGTCCATGACTCCTGTGTGGTCATAAACGGCGGTGTAAGTCAAATAATCCCACTCGCCACATGGATATTGATCTTGTGTTGTTGCAGCATCACACTTGGTGTTTTATACATCGAACCCTTGGCGTAGGTCTGCGATGAATTTGGGAACTCGTAGACATCTCTTCGCTTGGTGATGTCGCTGAAATTAAATGTTTGCACCCATGTTGTGTCTTGGGAAATGACGTTGGTGAATAGCAGCATAGGAGCTGCCAGAATGGTTCTAAGGTCTCTCATAGTTGTTGGGCTAGGGCACAAAGGTACCGTTCATACAGAGAATGCTATTTGATTTCGGCTCCGGATTGAATGGCTTTTTCTGGGCTTAGGAAAACAAGATTGCCATTGCTGTCTTCAGCCATTAAGATCATGCCTTGACTTTCAACTCCGCGCAGTTTTCTAGGTTCTAGATTACACAGAACAGAAACCTGTTTTCCAATAATTTCCTCAGGATTGTAATGCATGGCAATTCCGGAAACAATGGTTCTGGTTTCAGTACCCAGGTCCACACTAAGTTTGAGCAATTTGTCAGCTTTCTCGACCTTTTCGGCAGTCTTGATAGTACCCACTCGAATTTCAAGTTTGGTGAAGTCATCAAAAGAGATATTAGACTTTTGTTCAGCTTGTGGTTCAATAGTTGTCTGGTTGTTTTCCATTTTCCGAGTTTCTAATTTCTGAATTTGAGCTTCAATTTCCGTGTCTTCCACTTTGGAGAAGAGCAGCTGTGCTTCACCTATTTCATGCCCATCTAGGAATCCTTTGAATACCTTGTCGATGCGCAACATCTCTCGAATCTTTTGGGCAGTTTCGGGTTGAAACGGCTCAATAGCTTGAGCTAAGTGAGCAGTGATGTTCAATGCGCTGAACATGATTTTCTTGACCTCGTCAGGATTGGTTTTCTGAAGCTTCCAAGGTTCGAGATCTGCAAGGAATTTGTTTCCAAAGCGCGCCAAGTTCATTGCTTCAGAGAGCCCTTCGCGAAACTTGAATTGCGCAATATACTCCTGAGACTTATTTATAAACGCCAGACATTGATCGGTGATCTCCCAATCAAGCGTTTCAGTAGGAACTAGTCCATTGTAATACTTGTTCGATAGCACAACTACTCGATTCACAAAGTTGCCAAGAATGGCCACTAACTCATTATTCACACGAGCTTGATAGTCTTTCCACGTGAATTCACTGTCTTTCGATTCAGGCGCAATCGAAGTCAAAACATAGCGCAGTTCTTCTGTGCGATTCGGGAAATCCTCCAAATATTCATGCAACCATACCGCATGATTTCTGGAAGTCGAAATCTTGTCACCTTCTAGGTTCAGGAACTCATTTGCCGGGACATTAACGGGTAGGTTGTATTCTCCATGCATCTTCAGAATGATTGGGAAGATGATGCAGTGAAACACGATGTTGTCCTTACCTATAAAGTGCACCAAATCGGTTTCATCATTTTGCCACCAACGTTTCCAGTCCTCCGCATTTTCCTGATCGATCGCCCATTGCTTTGTTGCCGAGATGTATCCAATTGGAGCATCCAGCCACACGTACATCACCTTTCCTTCAGCGCCTTTCAACGGAACCGGAACACCCCAGTCCAAGTCGCGCGTCATGGCCCTGTCGCCTAATCCGCTTTCTACCCAGCTCAGGCACTGTCCAACCACATGCTTTTTCCATTTGGATGGGTCGTGATGTTGCTTTCCATCCAATTTGCCATCGCGAATGAATTCTTCAATCCAGTCGCTATGATCTCCCATTGGGAGGTAGAAATGCCAAGTCTCGCGCAGTTCGGGTTTGGCTCCACTCAGGGTCGAGTGTGGATTAATAAGTTCCGTAGGACTTAATGTCTTTCCGCAGTTTTCGCATTGATCTCCATAGGCTCTTTCGCTCTTGCAATTTGGACATGTCCCCATGATGAAACGATCCGCCAAAAATTGCTTGGCCTCCGGATCGTACATCTGTTCGTTAGTGACCTTCTTGAAAACACCCTTTTCATATAGATTCAAGAAAAATTCCTGAGCCGTTTCGTGATGAAGGGGAGATGATGTTCTGTGATAAATGTCAAAGCCAATTCCGAAGTCCGCAAACGCCTTTTTGTTCAATTCATGATACTTGTCCACGATGGCTTGTGGCGTTGTCCCTTCTTTGATCGCCTTCATATTGATGGCTGCTCCGTGTTCGTCTGAACCACATACATACAGTACGTTCTCATGTCCAAATTTTGAACGCAGGTATCGAACATAAATGTCTGCGGGTAGATACGCACCTGCTATGTGACCGATATGCAATGGGCCATTTGCATAGGGAAGAGCCGAGGTGATAAGGTGGCGTTTAGTCATTGGACTTTTTAAATCAAAACGGTTTATTGAATCCTAAAATCGATCGAAAGGGCGGCAAAAGTAGTAATACCTTAGGCCCATGCTTAGACCACCGTATTTAAAAACCGGAGATCGGGTTGCGATCGTTGCAACGGCCAAAAAATTGGAACGCGGGCAGATTGATGGGGCCATTTCTTTGATCGAATCATGGGGATTTGAGGTAGTGCTGGGTAAACATCTCTATGCTGCGGATAGACAGTTTGCTGGAACGGATACTGAACGAGCTACAGACCTTCAATGGGCGTTGGACGATCCTGATATTAAAGCTGTGATTTTCGCTCGTGGCGGTTATGGAACCGTTAGGATAATCGATAGGGTTGATTGGTCCGTGTTTAAGAAAACCCCAAAGTGGCTTTGCGGTTTCAGCGATTTGACTGTCTTGCACGCGCATGCGAATCGAAACCTTGGCGTTGAAACAATGCATTCCACTATGCCCATTTTTTTTGCGGATGGCGTTGCGAATGCAGGAAGCATTTCGTTGCACTACGCATTGCTGGGCACGCATGAAAGTATAGAGTGGGATGCCCACGTGTTAAACCGTTCCGGTGAATCTTCAGGTGAGTCAGTGGGAGGCAACCTGAGCGTGATCTGCTCAGTTTTGGGAACTTCGAGCCAACCCGAGTTCGAAGGAAACATTCTCTTCATCGAAGACCTGACAGAATATTACTATCACCTCGATCGTATGATGATGCTTTTGAAGAGAGGTGGTCAATTGGCCGAACTAAAGGGACTTGTTGTTGGTCAGTTCACGCAGATGGTAGATAATCCAGTTCCCTTCGGAAAATCGGCCTATGAGATCATTTGGGAGGCAGTCTCAGAATACAATTATCCTGTTGCTTTTGACGCTCCGATCGGGCATGTAGAGCAAAATTTGGCGGTATATTCAGGAAGGCGGTGTAGGCTTACCGTTGAGAATGGAAGTCAAATTAGCTTTGACTAGCATTCAATTTGTGCCACCAGCGGGCAAGTAGATTTCACACCATTCATTTCCCGCTTCAAACTTTTTAGCGAGTAGATATGTTTTATCCGATCGTAAGTGATGAAGATCTTTTTCGTTGCTAGAGATGATTAGCACTGTCGGGCCACTATTTTCAGCTTCATTGACATGGGCAAATACTTCATTTTGTTCAAGGTATCTCGGGAAATAGCTGGTCAGGTACTTAGACATGAGGAAACCTGTTTTGATGTGCTTACCCTGCCATCGTTGCTGAACACAGTATTCGATCGTCATTAATTGTGCGGTTACCATGTCCGCGTAGCCCAAAGAATGGTCCGTTGGCTTCTTGTTGTGTGTGCCCTCGAACAAGCAAATCGAGCCAAGCAATATTCCAAGAGCTGCCGCTACATATTGCCGTTGATCCAGGACAATGAAAAGAATTGCTGATGAGATTAATGCGAAAAGTGGAAAGAGGCAAAGGATATATCTATTCGAGTAAAAATTGAATGCGCTGAAAACAAGAAACCCTATGACCACCACAACCAACAGAATGAGTTGACTGACCAGCGTTGGATCAAGCTTGATACTCCTACGTCTGTAAACGAGGTATGCTAAAAACCCGATTACTGAGAAGAAAGTTATGTTGCGACCGGAATAAAGGAAAAGGTGACCGAAGTATCGAATGAATTGACTTCCAAAGAAGGTAGGATCAGTGCTTGCAAATCCCGTGTGCCTTGGAAATAGGAACCAGCCTTGAGTGAAATACTGATCCATGTAAAAGCATGCCATGACCAACACTGGTATCACGTAAACCCGTGATTCAATGAGACGATTTACCCAAGGCACATCTCTTTTGAATCGGAAGAAGTGGACACAAAAGATTAGGGCAATTAATACGATGGATGGTTCTTTAACCAAGAGCAACAGCGTTGCGCTGATTATAAAGGCCCAGTTTTTTGAAGTGATTAGGAAATAGATTGTCAATAATAGAAGCAGAGTAATTAGAGTTTCGGGAAGCTGAAAGCTGGACTGGGCCATAAACGTGTTCTGACACACGAGCATAAAAGCGGCTGCGGACCCCATCCATGCATTTAGCATCTTCCTGCCCAAAAGAAAAGTCAATATCAGTGAACCCAATGAGAATAGCATAGGAAGCAAGCGTTGCATCCAAATTGTTCTTCCAACTAAGATGTTCCACTCAGATTGAAGAAAATAATAGAGCAAAGGATGCCCGGTAGTGTAGATGCTTGGGGCCGCGTTTGATCGCAAACTTGGACCATTTTCTGTCATGTGTCCGATGGCAAAACTGTATGGAAACGCCTCGTCCCAATAGTTAGGAAGGTTTAAAACGGTTCCCTTAACGATCAGCAACAGGACACAACTAAAGAGAAGAATGATGTATGGAAAGTATGATTTCAATTGTGCAAATTAACTTTACTTCCGATTATGGCATCCCACAACGAACTTGGTGAAAAAGGCGAAGAACTTGCTGTGCAGCATTTGATCAAGTCAGGTTATCAAATCCGTGAACGCAATTGGCGCTATGGAAAGGAGGAGATTGACATCATTGCAACGATTGGTGATGAGTTGGCAATTGTAGAGGTGAAGACCAGAAATTCAGACTTCTTTGGAGAGCCTCAAGAGTTTGTGAGCAAGGCCAAGCAAAATCACATGATCCGCGCGGCAAATGCATATGTGGAGAAACATGATATAGACTTGGAAGTAAGGTTTGATGTAATTGGAATCATTATCAATTCAAAAGGAACCAAGATAGATCACATTGAAGGCGCCTTCCAGCCTCGATGGTAGAACTTTGGTCTGGAAGCTTGGCTTGTAGCTAAAAGCCATTTGCCAGAAGCTTTTAAACCATCTCCATCATGTCGGCCATCTTAAAGCAGTCGCATGCAAGTGCTTCATCCACGAAATGTTTGAGCATCCACATTTCATCGTGCGCTAGTTTCTTGCCTTCATAAGAAATGAACCACATAATGGCCATTCCGATCAATGAAACCGGAATCAACCAAAATCCCCACATAGAATTCTGAAGCGTCCATTGCGATAGTCCAAGGGTCAGCCCCACAAATCCCATGAATCCGAAAAACCCATAAAAAAACATGAACATGGTCCAAACAGTTGGCATCGGGCCGATCAGGCATCGAACCAGCGTTTGGCCGTTATCAGGATCAACCTCTAATGCCACATCCATGTGAGGTGACCAAAAGTGTCGCTTTGACTCAGGTATGGTGAGTACAACATGCCCATGCACTTGCCTGAGTGAAACTTCGTTTGGAACAGAAACAGTATGTAGCTTGATCCTGTTCATGATTTCATCGATCGCAAGATGCGTGTGAAATTTGAATCGTGGTCTAAATGCTACTTCTTCTGACATAAAGGTTGAGTTAGATGAAGGTAGGACTGATTCAGATTGATCGTGAGAAGTTGATCAAAATCATGTCTAGAAATACATCCAATGACCCACCAATCCTTTACTTGTATTCCACTCCAATGCGGGGAAGGGAAACTTAATCACTCCGAAAATTGGTTTGAGCCAGATGAGTCCTTTCGGAAGTTTGCTTTGTTGAAGGTCAATGTCTAGGGAAAGTAGAAATTGACGTTCTCGAATTCTTAATGAGGAGGAAGGTGCTGGGTAATCATCGAACTTCCATGTATTGCTTTCTGCTCCGAGTAGATTGTTGACGCTATATCCCACGGCTAGGTTTAACCATTTTGGAATACGATCGGATTTCCCGGTCAAACTCCAGATATTCATGCTGGCCCAATAGGTCTGTCCGTTGTAGTCTTTCAACCATTGCTCGTAAAGACCTTCTCCGAAAAGATTGCGAGCCCTACGACCTTCATCACCGGGCAAGTTGGTCAGCCCGCTGGGCCAGAAGCTATACTTCAATTTGACTCGCTGCTCATGCCAGCCAAGTTGTTGGGCTAGAAACGTTGCGCTTCCAATGGTATTGAAAGCCAGGTCGTAATTACTAAAGCCCCAACCTGTCGAAAACCCATCCATTACTTCTACGGCAAGTTGATAGCTGAAACTTAATCCTGCAGAGAAGTAGGTTGCCTTTTTTTCGTTCGTGCCTGCCCATTTATTGACCTTGTAAACATTCCAACTGGCCTGATACGCTGTCACCGCATGCCCCACTTTATCCATTTGCATCCACCCTGGCCAGTCGTTGAAGAAGTGAAACTTACCACTTTGGTATTGGGTGTACCAAGCAAATTGCAGTCCTGTTAATGAGCCCGCGTACGCAGCGCCTTGAAGTGTGCCCACGAATGCCAAGCGACTTTTGGTTAATGTGTCAGCTGGATCAAACCAGCTTTGGCTTTGTCCGAATAACGAACTGCAGAGGAATATTATAACGCTAAGCCTTTTCACCAACAAGCGCATAATAGTCAAACAAAAATCCAGACTTGATCTTCACCTTGTTCAGGAGTCTAATACCTCTATTCACGATGTGTGATTCGTATTCGGAAAGCGAATATTGATGGGGGTGCAAAATATCGAGAGGTAGAAATCTGAACAGCCATTTTGGTAAACTGAAGTTGTGACAGTCGATGCTTATCACAAGTGTTCCACCATGCTTTAATCCCAAGACCATGTTATCTAGTGCATGATCATAATGCTTCACATGATTGATTACGTTTAGACAGAAGATGACATCATTCGATGTGTCTGATTTGTAATTCTCGATGGTAGATTGAATAAACCGAACGTTCTGAAAGTTAGCTGGCATGAAGTGGGGCAGCATTTGATATTCAGCCAATAAAGGATCAACAGCAGTGACTGACTGATCCAACGCTATGAAGATGCCGGCAGGACCGCAACCCGCATCCAGAATTCGATCTTCTATTTTCAAATGGACGTCAATTTTTTCAAGAAAATCCATCCAGTATTTGCGTTTCCAAGCAATGTATACATCCGGTGATTTTTCGCTCAGGTAGCGCTTCCACCATCGCTTCTCAAACCATTGTGCCAGTTGCCATCGCATCGTTCACAAATGTAACTTCAGTGCTAATGCTCGCTAATTCAAATACCTTTGCCGGTTCAAATCAAGGTTATGGCCAAGAAAAGCACGTGGGAGAAGAGGGCGAAGAAGGTGAAGAAGGAGGAGCACTTGGTGTTGGGAGGCAACACAAATCGAAAGAAAGAAGGTGTCAAGAAGAAGTATCCATCTGGACCAAAACCGGAAGGAGCAGGGACTTCACGCTCAAGATCAAGCGAAGGTGAAAGAGCTTCCTCATCAGCACCAAAATACACCATCACGCGTGATGGCGATGAAAAGCCAAAATCCAGACCTCGATCTGCAGAGGGGAGTAAGGGCAAATTTGAACGTCCTGAAAGAGGTGGCTTTAAAGCAAAGGCTCGTCCTTTTGATAAGTTTCGAAAAGAGGAGAAGGATGGCGCATTCAAAGAAAAGGGTCATACTCGCAATAAGTTTCGTGCCGGTGACCAGAAGAAGTCACACACAAAGTTTTTGAAAGACCAGCACTTTGATGGTTTCGAGCAACGCGGCAATAAGCCAACTGATTTGATTCGCTTGAACAAGTATCTTTCAGTTGCTGGAATTTGCTCAAGACGTGAGGCGGATACGTTCATTGAACAAGGGTTGGTGACCGTGAACGGTCAGGTAGTAACTGAGTTGGGAACCAAAGTGAAGCCAACAGACGAAGTGCGTTATGCTGGAGAGCGCGTCAAGGCTGAGGTCTTGCGCTACATCCTATTGAACAAGCCAAAAGACTGTATCACTACATTGAGCGATGAACGAGGACGCAGCACCGTCATGGGATTGGTGAAGAACGCCTGTCGCGAGCGTGTATTCCCTGTGGGGCGTTTGGATAGAAATACAACAGGACTCCTGTTATTAACTAACGATGGTGACATGGCTAAGAAGCTGAGTCATCCAAGTCATGAAATTCGAAAAGTGTATCACGTAATAACAGACAAGAATGTGAGCATTGCCGACTTGAAAAAACTTGAGTCAGGAGTTGAATTGGATGACGGTATGGCCAAAGCGGATGCGGCATTATTCGCAGGTGATGGCTCCGTTCGAAATGAAATCGGAATGGAGATCCACAGCGGAAAAAACCGCGTGGTGCGCAGAATGTTCGCTGCATTGGGTTACGAAGTCACCCGATTGGATAGGGCGGCATTTGCAGGATTAAGCAAGAAAGGTCTTCCACGTGGACGCTGGAGATTCTTGACCGAAAAAGAGGTCTCCTATTTGAAGATGCTGTAATTTAGGACTCGATCTGCTCGATTATCTCCTCTAGGTTAATATCAAGTCCACTAAATATTTCATACAGATAAACAAAGGACGGATTTATTGAGCCGCGCTCAAGTCTTTGAATCGATTGATAGTCTTTATTCACCCGTACGGCAAGGTCTAGTTGGGTGAGACCTCTTTTTTGTCGTATAGATCTTACATGTTTACCCAGTGCGATGAGCAATTCTTTATTTGACTGACTGGGCATTCCAAGCCCAAGTATTGATCATAATTCTCAACCCTTACACAACGTTTTCGTTGTGTATGGACAATTTTGTCTTACTTTCGATTAAACCAAAATAAATTACCATGCGCACTTTCATAAAATCTCTAATCATGTTATCAGTTTGCATGATTTTAATTGTCTTTTATCAGCGATGTTCAAAGGACTTATTTCAACAAAATGGTGATGTAAGGTCGCAGCCTCAAAGATCTAGTTCGGATTTTGATCCATTGCTATTAAGTGATTCAGCAATTTCTGCACTTGTGTATGCTTTTAAAGATGATTATCAGAATAGAATACTCGGAGACATGACTCCCGTGGAGGCCATGTGGTCGATGGAAGCGTATCTTAATAATTTTTATTGCCATACTGAGAATTCTGCGGTATTGTATTCGGATTCTGTAATTGTGACCACACCTAATGATAGTTTATATAGTGGGGACCTAATAGAATCAACACTAGATTCATTAGTGACTCATTTGAATACCGTTATTTCAAATTTAACGCTTGACACAGGTGTAGCGCAAATCGGAATTGCGGATCTAGAATTAAAATCAGAGGGTATTTATATGCTATATTATGTAACTCGGGGACTGGCAGAGTTTAATTTGTCATATAGATCATATCTATTGTGCAATAAAGATGAAGTTTATCCGTGGTCATCTACATTGGTAACGAATGGACTTGGTTATCAAGTGTGGCTAAATGACTTTTATTGTTCAGGTGCAAATTCATCACTGGGGCACGGGGTAAATAGAGTTATGAAAGAAAGATTAAGTGCCAAACTCAGAGGCTTTTCTTGTAGCGATTTGACCACTCCGGTGACATGTCTTTTGCACAGTGTAGGTTCTTATAGTAATAATGGCAATGCTGCTTGGAGCACTGGATGCTATTCGTCAACATATCCACACTTAATGCCTCACGCAGGTGTTTATAATTGGTCAATTACAGGAACATGTCATAATGGAGATGCTATTCGTTGCGTAACCGATAATCGGATTTACCCTTGGATAATAAACTATACAAGTAGTAATTATTCGGGATTTGTTCCTTTGTTTGTCGATGTATGGCGTCCAGTTCTAACTTCTTCAAATGGAAATGGAGGATACCAAACTATGAATATCAGGGTTACCTATGGACGATGCGCAACATATAGTGGCGATCATTAAGACCACAATATTTGCTGTACTTATTGGGTTCAGCCCAATGTTAGCCGCTCAAGACAATGAGTGGATAAAAGTGTATTCGGAGCTTGGTCAACGTAATGTTGTAACCTCTCATTTTGTTGTTGATGACCAAAACTTTGTCTATTCCGCAAATGAATCTGCATTAAACGCTGGCGAATTTGCCTGTTATTTGACGAAGTTCTCTCCTTCTGGCGGGGTGGTTAAGGAAATCAAACCTATTGAACGAATCATTCAATTACAGATAAAAGGCGACTCGCTGTTTGTTTGCCTAGTTAGTGACTCAGGTGAGGCTATTCCGACTACATTTTATTCTAGAATATATGATTTAGAATTAAATGAGTTAGTTTCATCAAGTTATATCGATTCTACCATTGATTATGTTGAGGAAGCAAACGCTGGTAATGAAAAACACTGGAGCTCTGTCTTTGCGATAAATGCAGACTCATTGGAGGGCGAGTTTTACCAAACCAAATTAGCGTTCGTTCATCTTGATGAAGGAGGTTTGATAGACACTATAACTTGGTTTAATGAGCTAAAAAATGCAAGAATCGGAGGGTTTTCTCCAAGACCGGGTGGATATTTAGCTATGATAGAGTTCGAGGATTCAATAATAACCGAGAATATCCTATTAAGACCTTTTCAATTAGACGAAGGGTTGGAAATTGTACAGAGCATTGATGAAATTGTACCTAGTTATCCCTTGGATACCTCAGGGTTCACTTCTATTAGTAGAATAAATGATAAGTCGACAAGCATTCAACCCATTTCATCTTCGAGTTTCATTTTAGGCTTATCTAGCGCTTGCTTTTACCAATTCCCAGATGCTTCTTATCAAGATTGGGACGCATTTATAGCTAAATTTCATTATTCAAATCAAAACTTTTCTGATTATACAGTTGTGCACAACGTAAACAGCAACTCCTTTCTAATACGGAATCAAATTGCATTAGCGGCAAATTATGAGTTGCTAACCGTTGATACACGCGATAATTCTGAGTTCTTTGGATTTTATGAATCTTCTGATTCTTACATCGTCTTGTCTCGTTTTGATTCTAACCTCAATCTCATTTGGGAAAGCGAATTTTTCAAGAATGATGGAATACATCAGCGCGCGGAGTGGATTCAGGAAAAACCCGATGGACATGTTGTGGCCATGGGCACTCAATACAATTGGAATACTGGCGAGAGTGAGATATTTATGATTCAAACGGATAGCAACGGATTGGTTGATGACACGGTTGGCGCTATAGAATTATTAGCAGATGATTGGAATTTCGGACCAAATCCAATTCTTGATCAATTGTATATTTATTCTACGAACAATTCGAAATGGAACACATACAGCCTATATGATTTGAATGGGAGGTGGATACGCGACTATATAGGAAACGGCATTCACTCAACAGCGGACTTAAACCTCGGATGTTACATATTAAAGTCGAAATCAAATCCCCTTGTTACGCGGAAGGTCATCAAAATAAATTAGGGACATAACTGTTACGGGAAAAATTAGAATCAAGGTTTGATTTATAGTTGCTATTCTCCCTTAATAATTATCCGTTCAAAAGTCAATCATTGAAACAAATTATAGCTAGAACATCCGAGTAGCTTTGAATATTCGATTCATGTTGTCGTTTATTCATCCATGCAGCGGGTATTAACCTGGTTTTTAATCCTCATCATCCTTGGTGTTGCCTTTGTCACGGGAGCTTATTTTCTGGCGAAGAAATACGAGGAGCCTGTGCGTAATTACATAATATCAGAGGTTAACAAACGACTCAATGCTCCGGTTCATGTTAGCGACATAAACTTCTCTTTGTTAGAACGCTTTCCATCTGCATCGTTGGTCATGGACAGCGTCTGGGCTGAGGAAAGCTTGGTAAAGATTGGAAAGGCTGATACGCTGTTGTTTTTCAGGAAGATGTATCTTAATCTCAACATCTTCGACATCTTGGACGGGTCCTATAAAATCAATGAAATTGAGGCACGCGATGGTTTCATTCACCTGCTGGTAGACGAGAAGGGCTACGATAATTTCCACATTTGGAAAACCAGCGAAGACACCACCGGATTTCTTTTGGAATTGAGTAGAGTGCACATTGAAAATGGCTGGTTAAGCTACATTAACAAAGCGCGTCAGCAGAACATTCAACTGAAAGCGAATGAACTTTGGTTCAACGGCAGGTTTTCAGATGATAGCTATACGATGGCCGTGAAAGGTGATGGAGAGGTTTACACACTTTCAATTAAAGGAACTGAGTATCTGAAAAACCGATTTGTTGATGTGGAGTCTGAGCTCGACATTATAACCGAATCTGAAACCTATGCTTTCAGAAAAGGTGCCTTGGAAATTGACAACGACCTTTCGTTTGACATTAGTGGAAAGTTTGAAGGCGAAGGCATTGATCTGAAAATTGCAGGCCAAGATCTAGACATCATTCGTTCGCTTTCGCTCATTCCCGCTGAAAGCATTCAATGGCTCGATGAATACAGTAGTTCCGGTGTAGTCGACTTCGAATGCACCTTAAAAGGTGCATTCGGGAAAACTAACAACCCCGAATTGATAATGAAATTTCAGTTGGAAGACGGAGCGATTTCCAAGCGGGGTTCAAACTGGAAGTTGAGTAACTTGAGTGGTTCCGGAGTATTGGAAAATGGTTCAAAACGCAATGCTCAAACCACTTTGCTTCATCTAGACCGATTGAAAGGAGCGCTGAATGGCGACACCTTTTCCACGGTTCTTTCCGTATTAAATTTTGAGCAGCCAACCATTGAAAGTCATTTGCGGTTGAGCACCAGCATTGAGGGACTCGATGACTTCTTTAATATTGAATTGATTGAAAAGGGTTCGGGTCGGGTGGAAGTTGACGCTACTATCAAAACAACACTGCTAAACCCGACCGATGCAGGCGCTCGAGACTTTCTCAATTCACGTGCTAGCGGGGTGGTTCGTTTAGCCAACACCGAGCTGAAACTCATGAATGACGATCGCCTCTACAGGGTGGATTCGTCAGAGTTTCAGATCCAAAACAACGCACTGATCATTCATAGCTACCACGGAAAGATCAATGACTGCACGGTTGATCTGACAGGAAAGGCCGAAAACTTCCTCGACTATTTCTTCACCGAGAACGGACACCTAAACGTGAATGGGAAAATCGTTGTGGGTGATCTCGATTTGGAAGCATTGTTCCCAAGCCGAGGTGATGAAAGCAAGGCAGGAAGTGTGGTCATAGCATTCCCTGAAAAAGCATCATGGAATCTTGAAATCATTGCTAAATCGTTCATCAATGGAAAGTTTCGAGCGGATGAAGTCAGTGGTCTTTTGGTGATGAATAAATTCAAGGTGGAAGCGAATTCACTTCACTTTTTGAGTCAGGATGGAAATGTAACCGGCAAGGCCGGATTGTATCGATTTGCCGATAATCAATTCGGATTGAAAACTGAATTCAGAGCGTTGAATATTGACGTGAAAACCCTGTTTCATACGTTCAATGAATTCGATCAAAAGTTTGTGACAAGCGAGCATCTAAGTGGACGTGCTGATGCAGAAGTTCAGCTTCAGGCGCTTTGTGATTCCGTACTTTCTATAAACACTGAGACCATAATCGCCACGGCAGACGTGTTAGTTCGAAATGGCGCTTTAATCGGACTGGATCCGCTAATTTCCATCGCGGATGAAATCAGAAAAAAACCCATGCTGCGATTGTTCGTTTCAACGGAAGAACTCAAAAAAAGGCTAGAAAACGTTCAGTTTGCCGAGCTCAGAAATCAGATCAGTATTCGAAATTCGGTGGTTACCATTCCTCAAATGGAAATCAAATCATCAGCCTTGGATTTGAACATTTCTGGAACTCACACATTCAATAATCACATCGACTATGCGATGGATTTTGCGTTGAGCGAGCTGCTCGAATTGAAGGATAGAAAAGAGCCATACAACGAATACGTGCAACGAGATAAGAGCGGAAAAACCAGAATGTACCTCACCATAAAAGGTACCACTGATGATTTTAAGGTTGAATTGCAAAAGACCAACGTTCGATCTACGCTCAAGGACAATATGACTTTGGAGAAGAATGCAGTCAAGGGTTTGTTGAAACAAGAGTTCAGGATTTTCTCAGGTGATAGCAATGCAGTTTATGAAGAGCCCGAATCTGAAGAATTGGAATTTGAATTCGATCCCGAGGCTGGAACATCTGTTGACGTAAGCAAGCCAGCTAAGAGTGATTCCATAAAGGCGCCAGTCAAAGACAAGAACGTTCTAAATCGAATCATCAAGAAAACCGAAAGCGATAAAAAGAAGCTGCGCGAGGGCGATTTTGACGATGATGATTTCTAGCAATTCTCTGCTGAGCTCACCACATTGTCTGATTGATTAGCGAATTCGACATCTTCGTATCGAAGAAGTGGCGCGAACATTCAACATATATTCTCAAAAACAACGCTGGAAACTCGTGCTATTCGCTTTGGCGTTAGTCATTGTAGGTGTCTCTTTGGCCTACACTGAATCATTAGTGGATAAGATTGCACAAGAAGAGCGAACCAAGGTTGAGATATGGGCAAATGCAGTGCAGAAGCGTTCTGCATTGGTGCAGTACACAAGCCGTTTATTTCAAAAGCTTCAAGAGGGTGAACGAAACAAAGTGGAACTCTATTTGGAAGCAACACGCTACCTCGCCCGACCTGATATCACCGAAGTGAGTTTTGCATTGAATGTTCTGCATGAAAACACAACGGTCCCGGTCATTCTAACCAATGAGCGAGGGGAGATTACTTCGCACCGGAACATTGAAGTACCGGAAGGCGAGGAAGAAAATGTTTGGCTTAAAGGACAATTAAAAGACATGGCGGATCAATACGATCCGATAGAGATTGTTTACTACGGTAATAATCGAGTTTACCTGTATTACAAGGATTCCAAGTTGTTCAGTGAATTGAAAAGCACTTTCGCTGACCTTCAGCAATCTTTCATCAGTGATTTGATCCTAAATGCAGCCTCTAGTCCGCTGGTACTGCTTGATGCCTCGGATAGGACGGTAATTGAAAGCAGCAATATCGATTCTCTCACCTTAAAAAAGGCGGATCAACTTTCATCAAAGTTGGAATCGATGGCGGCCCAGCACGAACCAATTTCAGTGGAAATTAATGGCAAAGAGGCCTTGGTTTACTACGAAGACTCGTTCTTACTTACTCAGCTGAAGTACTATCCTTTGGCTCAGCTGGGAGTGATTGGTCTGTTCGTCATGATCGCCTATCTGCTCTTCAGCACAGCTCGAAAAGCTGAGCAAAATCAAGTATGGGTGGGAATGAGTAAGGAAACAGCCCATCAGCTTGGCACCCCACTTTCATCAATGATTGGCTGGATCGAATTGCTAAAGGACAAAGAAGAAACTCAGCAAATCGGGACTGAATTGGAAAAAGACGTTTCGCGATTGCAGGTTGTAACCGAACGATTTAGCAAAATTGGTTCCCAGCCGGAATTGAAAAAACAAAACTTGATTCCTGTGCTTAGCGGAGCTGTCGAGTATTTCCGTCACCGAACCGGAAAAAATGTCCTGTTTGAGACATCATTTCCTGATCACGTGGTCGAAGTCATGCTCAATGAGTCCTTGTTTGAATGGGTCATCGAGAATTTGATCAAAAATGCCTTGGACGCTATGGAAGGAAAGGGACGCATAGCTATCGAAGTAACGGATCAGGAACATCGCGTCTTGATCGATGTCACTGACACCGGAAAGGGTATAACCCCTAGTAAATTCAAAGCTGTTTTCAATCCAGGGTTCACAACTAAAAAGCGAGGTTGGGGTTTAGGACTTTCGCTTTCAAAGCGCATCGTGAAGGACTATCACCACGGTAAAATCTATGTGTTGAGGTCGGAACCAAATCAAGGAACCACCTTTAGGATTTCACTTAAGAAATAATTGAGATTCGTTTTGGTTTGTTGGAGACAGTGCTCGGAATTATCATTGAACTAAATTGACACGCTATGGCATGGTTTACTTCTGAATTCGAAGCTTTTTTCAAGGAACTAAAAAACAAAAACGACAAGGAATGGTTCACCAAAAACAAGAAGCGTTTTGAGACCCATGTCAAGAAACCATTCGAGAAGTTCGTTGCCGACATGATTCTGCGAATGCAGGCTTATGATCCACAGTGCAAGATCGAGCCAAAGGATGCCATTTTCAGGATATATCGAGACGTGAGATTCTCAAACGACAAGACACCATACAAAACTCAAATGACCGCAATCATTGGAAGAGGCGGAAGAAAGGAAATGTCAACGGAAGGCATGTACATCGAGCTGGGTGAGGGGCACGCAAGAATTTATGGTGGTTCCTACATGCCCGACAAGGATCAGTTACAAGCCATTCGTCAGGAAATCCTTTACAATCAGGATGAATTTTCCAAGCTGATCATGGACAAGGATTTCAAGAAATACTTCGGTGAAATTCGTGGAGAACAAAACAAGCGATTGCCTGCAGAGTTCGCGGAAATTCAGGGCAAACAACCGTTGATTGCGAACAAACAGTTTTACTACTTCTCAGAAATAGATCCGAAAATGATCACCAGCGACAAGCTGATTGACGAATACTATAAGCGATATGAAGTCAGCGCTGCCGTTCGGAAGTTTCTTATCACTCCTCTTTCAGACTAGAATTGATACTGAATGCCAAGCGAGAAGACTTCTTTGAACTGAACCCTAGGGCCTACGGCATCTATGATTCCATCATCGTTATTGTCTACCGCGATCTTGATGTCGTCATCATAAATTAAGTGTGTGCTAATGCTCGCGCTTAGGTATTCATTAATCTTCATGGCAATCAACGTTTCCCAATTCACGTCAATGTTGCCAACGTTTTCTAGGTAGTTCATGAAGAAGTCTGCCTTGGTGTTAAGCTGCACATTTTTGACAATCTCTTTGGAGTAGGCAAGCTTCAGGTAAGCCCCCACTTCATAGCGCATCGTCTGTCCTGGTGTGATTAAAGCACCTGTGATCGAATCATACTCTGCGGCTTCTACTCCAAACGCTCCCGCATCGGCTAATCGTTGGTTGTCAACGATGGTGATCTTGGCCGTGGCAGGAGATAAGTAGGCGCTGAACGCATCGCTTGGTTTGTAGTCAATACCGGTACCGATCAACACATAAGCCGGAGAAAACGGATCGGAGATTAACGGTGAAGGAGAAACCGAATAATCGTAACCATTGTCCCACTGGGTTCGGAACGTTCCGAGCACGGCCCAATACATTTTTTTGACAGGAATTTGATATCCGAACTTGGAGTTGATTTCAACTCTGTCATCCGTCTTTTGCAGTTGGCCGACTTTGCCTAATCGAGTAAGTCCATAGGCCGCGTCAAATGTGTTGTCCCAAGAAATCTTGTCTTTGGAATAATTGGCGAATAAATTCAAAATCACGGTTCCGTTGATCGCATTTTGACCCCCACCTTGCCAGTTGTCAAGATAGGTTTGCGAAAAGTTTAGTCCTGCAATTCCGCCACGTTTCCAAGGGCCTTCATTTGCTGTGGAGTCTTGACTAAAAGCGCAATGCGCTGTGCTCGAAATAATCAGTAGGGTAAGTAATCGTTTCATCTCTGTATCCGTATTTATTTTGATTTGAAAGCGTTGATTGCATCACGAGTAAAATCAGAAAGCACAAGTCGTCCACTGATCTTCGCACGATCGACAAGGAGTTGATCCCAATGTTCTGTGCCTTGCCAAAATACCCCTTTTAGTTCAGCCATTGCTTCCGGGCTATATTTTTCAATCCGTGCTATGAATGTGTTGATGGCGGCATCCATTTCATCAGTAGTTGCATAGGTTTCCGTGTACAATCCTCTTTCCCTTGCCCATTCCGCGGTCGCCATTCACTGGGCATCAACCAATTCAGTGAATGCTGCCTTGCCCATTTTTCGTTCAACTGCCGGACCAACCACGAAGGGCCCAATACCTATGGCTAATTCTGAAAGTTTAATAAAGGCAAACTTGGTTGCGAAACAGTAATCGACAGCACTCGCAACACCAACACCTCCGCCCACGGCTTTGCCCTGAACACGACCAATGACAAATTTTGGGCATGTGCGAATCGCATTAATCACCTTGGCGAATCCGCTGAAAAACTCCAACCCTTCTTCATCACTCTTAATCGCCACCAGTTCATCAAAGCTCGCTCCTGCGCAAAAAGCCCGATCACCGGCAGACTGAAGTAGAATGCATGTTGATACAGGGCTTTGACCGGCTTTAGTGATTTGATTGGCCAGTTCATTCAAAATGTGGCCAGGTAATGAATTGCTCTGAGGGTGAAAAAATTCAATGACATGACAGCGATTTCTGAGATCTGATTTGACGTAGGCTTCGCTCATTTTCAAAATTTTGGCAAAGAAAAGATTTAAGGCAAATTACCAACTCATTGAGCTAACAACCTATTGATAATACTTTCAAATTATTGCGACCACGGCTTATCCGATGCAGTATAGATTTGAAGCCATGAAAAAGATCATCATAGCCGGTGGGGCTATGCTTTTGTCCATGGTGGCCGTATCACAGAAGGAAACTGTAAAACAACCTTCAATTAAATTGGAGCACTATGTTGAATACCTTGACACGGGACATACTCGAGTGTTCCGTGAGGGGGACATGCTTTATGGCCAAAAGCAAGGAACATGGAATTACTATTATCAGAATGGTCAAAAGCAGGAAGAGTCTAATTGGACCAACGGGAAACTGAATGGAAGTGTAACCTATTGGTATGAAAGTGGCCAGCGTCAATCCAAAGGTTATTTCAGATTGGTCTTTCAGGAAGGATTGCTGTTTTCACTACGCGACAGTGTTTTTGAGGAGTGGTATCCAAATGGAAACCTCAAACGAACCGGAAGCTACGTATACGATGTAAAAAATGGGCTTTGGAAATACTGGTTTCCGAACGGTGAAAAATGGAAGGAGATTTTCTATGTAAATGGACTTGAAAAGCCAGGAAGTGCTTACGATATGGACGGCAAGCAATGTTTGAAAAAAGGTAGCGGTGTGTTGTATGACTACTACGACAATGGAACATTGCAATCAATGCGAACTGTTAGTGATTCAGTTTTTAATGGATTGGCCGAATACTATTTCGAATCTGGAGCTAAGGAAAGCGAAGGCTCGCTCAAATACAATATCCAACACGGGTTGTGGCATTTTTACTACGATTCAAAAGAGGTTTGGAAAGACATCAATTATGACATGGGCGAGTTGGACGGTCCCTACAAGAATTGGTACAAGAATGGTAAGCTGAGCGTGGAAGGGGCGTATGACCATGGGGAGAAAACCGGACATTGGGTTTGGTATAACAGCACCGGCAAAACCTACATGGAAGGTGAATTTGTGAAGGGCCAGCAACACGGGGTGTGGACCTATTATTTTGAGAACGGACAAATCGAATCTACCGGCAAATTTGAGAAGGACAAGAGGGAGGGAGAATGGAACATGTACTATAAGAATGGTGCGAAGTGGAAGGTTGGTGAATACAAAAACGACCTGAAGGATGGCCACTGGGTCTATTATTTTGAGACCGGAAAAACGCTGCAGGAGGGCGACTTCAAGGAAGGTAAAGAGAACGGACTTTGGGCTTCATGGTATGAGAACGGACAGAAAAAAGACGAAGGGACTTTTGCTATGGGGATCATGGACGGTAAGTGGGAAGGATGGTTTGACAATGGAAAAATGAACTATTCTGGAGTAAGAAAGACAGGGGAAAAGGACGGTGAATGGAAGTTTGGTTACCGAAATGGAAAACCGAGAGAAGAGGGTCCGTATTTGAACGGTCAGAAGAATGGTAAATGGAAATATTACTTGGAATCAGGAAATCTGGATTATGAGTGTTCTTATAAAAACGGTGCGAAGGATGGTAAGTGCACCTATTATTACCCTCATGGCTCCAAAATGAGAGAAGAATCCTATAAAATGGACAGACCGGATGGAGTGAGCAAAATGTGGAACCAAAGCAACAACCTCATCAGCACAAGAACATATGAGAATGGTGTCTTGGACGGGAAATCGGTCAACTATGATGAAAGCGGGAAGCCTACAAGTGTGATGATTTATAAAAATGGTGTCAAGGTGAACTAACTTGGGATCTAATTATATATTTGCAGCCGAAATAAAAGATGTGTGAGGGGAGAATATCCCCTCTTTTTTTGGAAGAAATTGGATGATTTCAGTTGACCAAATAGAACGATTGGTGCAGGAAAAGCTTGGCGAGGGAACTTTGTTTCTGGTTCAAGTCAAAGTCAATCCAGGCAACAAAATTGTCATCGAAATTGATGGTGATTCAGGAGTTGGGATTGACGACTGTGTAGCTGTAAGTCGTCAGGTGGAGTCAAATCTCGATCGTGAGGTTGAAGATTTTGAATTGCCGGTGACATCAGCTGGTCTTGGTCAGCCATTCAAGGTAGAACGACAGTATCATAAGAATGTCGGTCGCGAAGTTGATTTGAGATTGTCGGATGGAAGCGAGAAACGAGGTCACATTGTGAAAGTGAATGGTGGGTTGACCATCAAGCTTCCGGCTCAAAAGAAAAAGCAACTCCCGGAGCGAGAGGAAACTTATGCCTGGGATCAAATAAAAGAATGCAAGGTTAGAATATCATTTAAGTAATAACTGTTTCGCTATGAACGCAGATGAATTAATTGAATCGTTTCAGGATTTTAAAGACTTTAAAAACATTGATCGTGTTACGATGATGCACATTTTAGAAGATGTGATTCGTGGAATGATCTTAAAAGAATTTGAAGACGATACCAACTTCGACATCATTATCAACCCTGATAAAGGTGACTTGGAAATTTGGAGAAACCGAATGATTGTCGAAGATGGCGCGGTGGAGGACGACCTGACTGAAATTGCTTACAGCGAGGCTATCAAGCTAGAGCCCGACTTTGAGGTTGGTGAGGAAGCTTCAGAAGAATTGAAGATTGAAAACTTCGGCAGGAGAGCGATTCTTAGCATGCGCCAGAACTTGGTGGCTAAGATTCAGGAACTTGAAAAGGATAGTATTTATAGGAAGTATAAGGATCGCGTTGGTGATATCATAACCGGTGAAGTCTATCAGATTTGGAAGCGAGAAATTTTGGTTTTGGATGATGAAGGCAATGAGTTGGTGCTTCCAAAGTCAGAGCAAATTCCAACGGATTACTTCAAGAAAGGAGATACAGTTCGAGCTGTTGTGAGCAAGGTGGATATGAAAAATGCTAACCCTGTGATCATTCTTTCAAGAACATCACCAGCTTTCTTAGAACGATTGTTTGAAATGGAAGTTCCTGAGATATTTGATGGACTCATCACGATCAAAAAGATCGTGCGTGAACCTGGAGAGAGAGCAAAAGTGGCTGTTGAGTCATATGATGATCGTATTGATCCGGTTGGAGCATGTGTGGGTATGAAGGGATCGCGTATTCACGGAATCGTTCGTGAATTACGTAACGAGAATATTGACGTGATTAACTACACAAATAATCCTACACTTTTCATTCAAAGAGCTTTGAGCCCTGCAAAAATCACTACCATAAAATTGGATGATGAAACTGGCCATGCTAGTGTTTACTTGAAGCCGGATCAGGTTTCATTGGCAATCGGGAAGGGCGGTCATAACATCAAATTGGCCGGTAAACTAACCGGTTATGAAATCGATGTGTTCCGTGAATCTGATGATGACTTCGAAGATGTTGACTTGGAAGAATTTGCAGATGAAATTGATCACTGGATTATTGATGAATTGAAAGCAATTGGTTGTGACACCGCAAAAAGTGTTATCGAAATCGGAGCTGCTGATTTGGTGAAGCGAACCGATTTGGAAGAAGAAACCATCGCAGAAATTTTGGAAATATTGAAGTCGGAGTTTGAGTAAACTCACTTAGTTTTAGATTTTAACGAGATTCGCAGTCGTATTTATGACAGAAACAGGACCGATTAGACTTAGTAAAGCAGCAAAGGAATTTAATGTTGGGCTGGCTACTATTGTTGATTTTCTTGCCAACAAGGGAATCAAGGTGGAGTCGAACCCAAACACCAAAATTGAGACGGACGCGTATCAATTGCTGGTTAATGAGTACGCCCCTGATCGTGCCAAGAAGCAAAAATCTGAAGCTCTTTCTCAAACCAAAGTGGTGCATGAGACCATCACATTGGACAATCAAAGCCGCGAGAAGCAGAGTGCTGAAAGTGAACAGGAAGAGATTCTAATTAAGAATGTTGGAGGTTTTACTGAGCCAGAAGCTCCTAAACCAGAACCTGAAAAGGGACCAACGGTTGTTGGAAAAATTGATCTGGATTCTGTAAAGTCCAATCGACCTTCCAAGAAGGTTGAGGAGAAACCTGCCCCTGTTGTTAAAGAGGAGCCGAAAAAAGAAGAGTCAAAGAAAGAGGAAGCTAAAGTCGAGGCTGCAAAACCAGAGCCTGCAAAACCTGCAGAACCCGAGTTCTTAAAGGCTAAAGCAGAAAAGCTGGACGGACCGAAATTGGTTGGAAAGATTGAATTGCCGACCCAACCTGAACGCACACGTGATTCCGATTCTGATGATAAAAAGAAGCGTAAGCGCAAGCGCATTACTCAAGTCATACCTGGCCAGGATAACCGTGGACAGGGCGGGGGACAAGGTCAAGGACAGGGAAATAGATTTGACAAAGGTAAAAAGGGACCTAAGCCTGCACCGAAGGTTGAATTGACGGAAGAGCAAATTCAGAATCAAGTTCGTGAAACCTTGGCTGCCCTCAAGAATAAGGGAAAGTCAACTCGATCAAAGTATCGAAGAGAAAGACGAGACGCTGTTAGTGAAAAAATGCAGCGTGAAGTTGAGCAACAAGAGGAAGAAAGCAAGACACTGAAGTTGACGGAGTTCGTAACCGTAAGTGAACTTGCGACTATGATGAATGTCTCTCCAACGGAAGTCATTTCTACATGTATGTCCATCGGGATGATGGTGTCTATTAATCAACGATTGGATTCAGAAACATTGACACTTTTAGCAGAAGAGTATGGTTATACTGTTGAGTTCGTTGGTGCAGATATCGAGGAGAGTATTCAAGATGAGGAGGACGATGAATCAACGCTGGTTGAGCGTCCACCGATTGTCACTGTGATGGGTCACGTTGACCACGGTAAAACATCTTTACTTGACTATATCAGAAGAGAAAATGTGATTGCAGGTGAAGCCGGGGGTATCACTCAGCATATTGGTGCTTATAGCGTGGAGCTGGAAAATGGGAAGGTGATTACTTTCCTGGATACACCGGGACATGAAGCTTTTACTGCGATGCGTGCTCGAGGCGCGCAGGTTACTGACATAGCGATTATTGTAGTCGCAGCGGATGACGCGGTAATGCCGCAAACAGTTGAAGCCATCAACCATGCTCAAGCGGCTGGTGTTCCTATGATTTTCGCATTCAATAAGATCGATAAAGATGGAGCTAATGCGGATAAGATTCGCGAGCAATTAGCTAACATGAACATACTGGTTGAAGATTGGGGAGGTAAGTATCAGTGTCAGGAGATTTCGGCCAAGTCAGGTTTGAATGTGAATGAGTTATTGGACAAAGTGTTGCTCGAATCAGAGCTGTTAGAACTTAAGGCCAATCCTGACAGAAATGCTCGAGGAACTGTAATCGAAGCGAGTCTTGACAAGGGTCGCGGTTACACGGCTACCATGTTGGTTCAAACAGGAACAATGCGCGTTGGTGATATGATCCTTTCAGGAAGTCACTTCGGGCGTGTCAAGGCTATGTTCAATGAACGTGGTTTACCTGTGAAAGAGGCAGGTCCATCGCATCCCGTAAGTATACTTGGCTTGAATGGTGCTCCCAGTGCCGGTGATCCATTCCAGATCATGGATGACGAGCGCGAAATGAAGAACGTGGCTCTTCGAAGAGAGCAGCTACAGCGTGAACAAAGCATTAGAACTCAGCGAAGAAGAACACTTGAAGATATTGGTGAGATCATCCAGATCGGAGATTACCAGGAATTGAACCTTATCGTTAAAGGTGACGTGGATGGCTCTGTGGAGGCGCTTGCTGACAGCTTGTTAAAGCTTTCAACGGAGAATATTGCGATTAACGTCATTCATAAATCTGTAGGTCAGATTTCTGAATCTGATGTATTGCTCGCGACCGCTTCTGACGCTATTATCATTGGATTCCAGGTCCGACCCTCAGCACAAGCGAGAAAGCGTGCAGAATACGAAGGCATTGAAATTCGACTTTACTCCATCATCTATGACGCTATCAATGAAATGAAGGCGGCTATGGAGGGTATGTTGAAGCCGAAGATCGAAGAGCAGGTAGTTTGCAACATAGAGGTTCGTGAAACATTCAAAATCAGCAAGGTTGGAACCATTGCCGGTTGTTATGTTCTTGACGGTACTGTTAGTCGAAACACCAAGGTTCGCCTTATCCGCGATGGTATCGTGATTTACTCAGGAGCACTTGGCTCATTGAAGCGCTTCAAAGATGATGTCAAGGAAGTCAAAGCAGGCTTTGAATGTGGTCTAAATATTGACAACTTCAACGATATTAAAGTCGGTGACATCATCGAGGGATACGAAGAAGTTGAGGTGGCTCGAAAGCTTGAGTAATTAATACTCCACTTTTATTTCATCCTTGATAATGAACGAAGCCGGATATTTTATCCGAATAGTTTCATGAAATTCCAAGGCTTCAAGTCTGGTTCGAAAATCTCCGACACGCAGCACCCAGTTTGGGTAACTCCAAAGCGTGTAGGAGCTGGATTTGTCATACAGTTGAAGAAAATCGGATTGCTTTTTAAAGGCTAACTCGCGGGCATTCGGTCCTGATGCAGAGAAGATTTGTATTCTGAACCCTTCCACTTTCATCGACTTTCTGTCCAGAGAGTCCATTAGTGCGATGTAGTTTTTCATCTCAGCGGACATTGCATACTCAACATGGCTCGTGATCTTATCTACCATCTCCGTTTCATATGATGTTTGGTTGAGTTGAGATGACTGATCAACCTGAGCAATGCTCGAATCTAAAATTAGGAAAAGCGCCATACTGGCGAATGTCAACTTCATCATCCTGCGAAGCTACTAGCGTTCACCATCTTAGGATTTTGACGCGCCAGTCTCATAATCGTAAGTGTCAATAAAACAACGTATTATAGTTCTTATTTAGAACCTCTTTAAATTAATAGAGCGTAGTCCATTTTTAAAGAAATGTTAACCGCCCTATTGCCTTTCTTCTAAATTTGCCACCGCTTTCTGACCACCCTTTTACAACGAAAACTGAAAGAATCTATGCGAAATACGTGGGTGAGCCTAACCGGCAGAATGTTGCTCTCAGCAGGCATTTTGTCTCTGCTCCTAATGTCATCGCCAGTCAGCGCCCAAGATGGTGAGGCGCTTTTTAAAGCCAACTGTACTGCATGTCACAAGATTGACAAAAAAATGATCGGACCCGCGCTGAAAGGCGCGCGAACCAAGTGGGCTGAAAGAACTGGTGGTGATGAATCGATCATTTCATGGGTCAAGAACTCTCAGGGATACATCAAATCATCAGGCGATTCTTATGCAAAGAATTTATTCGCTGAATTCAACAACAGCGTAATGACTCCAATGGCCTTGTCGGATGATGAGGTATTGGCAGTTCTAGACTACGTAGACAATTATGTAGAACCTGTTGCTACAGGTGGTGGAGAAGTTACCTCAGGTGGAGAAGTGGTTACCGAGTCTGCTGATCCAACCCTATGGTTGATCCTGATCGTTGTTATCCTGTTTGTCGTCTTCCGTGTTCTGTGGGGTGTTTCGAAAAACCTTGAGAGCCTTAACCGTCAAAAAGATGGGGATGCTGCTGCGGAGGAAGTTGACTTCATTGGTTATTTGGTTAATTACTTTAAGAAGAATCAAGCATTGACAGTTATCGTCATTGTTGTTATCGCGGCATACATCACGGTTCTGGGCTGGGACTGGTTAAATGGAGTAGGTGTTTATCAAAGCTATCAGCCAAAGCAACCAATCTGGTTCTCACACAAAATTCACGCTGGGCAGAACGGCATTAACTGTGTTTATTGCCACAACTCTGCAGAGAAAGGTAAAGCAGCAGGCATTCCATCTGTGAATATCTGTATGAACTGTCACATGGGTGTTCCTGAAGGTAAACAAACTGGAACCAAAGAGATCGCTAAAATTTACGATGCCATTGGATGGGATCCTGACAAGCTTCAGTACATCGAAGGATACGAGCAGAAACCAATCGAATGGGTAAGAATCCACAACCTTCAAGACTTTGTTTACTTTAACCACAGCCAGCACGTTGTTGTTGGTAAGCAGGAGTGTCAGACTTGTCACGGTCCAATCGAGGAGATGGATGAGGTTTACCAATATTCGGAATTGACCATGGGATGGTGTATTAACTGTCACCGCGAAACAGATGTTACCATGGAAGGTAACGGCTACTACGAGCGTATTCATGACGATCTAGTTGAGAAGCATAAGGAAGAAGGGCTTGAGTCCTTTAAAGTGGAGCACATCGGTGGTCTTGAATGCGTTAAGTGTCACTATTAATTGAACTGATTGAGCACTATGAGTAACAATAAAATATATTGGAGAGGAACAGAAGAGCTTGAAAAGGATGCGGCATTCGTAAAGAATTCCCAGCGCGAGTTCTCTGAGGAATTGCCAATCGATCAGTTTTTGGGCAAAAAGGAACTCGACTCTACCAATACCAGTAGAAGAGATTTCTTGAAGTTCATGGGATTTGGAATCACTGCGGCTACATTGGCTGCCTGTGAGACTCCGGTCGTTAAGAGCTTGCCGTACGTAGTGAAGCCAAATGAAGTGATGCCCGGTATCGCTAACTATTATGCTTCTACCTACTTCGATGGATTCGATTATGCGAGCATCTTGGTTAAGACGCGTGAAGGTCGCCCAATCCATATCGAAGGAAACAAACTTTCTTCTGTTACAAAAGGTGGTGTAAGTGCACGTGTTAATTCATCTGTTCTCTCACTATATGATACCAAACGCTACCAAAATCCAATGAAGGATGGCGCGGCAACTGATTGGGCTACTGCTGATTCTGAAATCAAATCGGCTCTTGAGTCTGCGAGAATGAGTGGAGGTAATGTTCGCATTCTTTCTTCCACCATGATTAGTCCTTCATCGCTTGCTTTGATCAGTGAGATGAAAGCTTGGGTTGAGGGTGGAGAAGCTGGAGCTACGTTGAACCACGTCATGTATGATGCGGTTTCTGCTTCAGGTATGTTGGAAGCCAACAAGAGAACTCACGGTAAGGCGGTTATTCCTTCTTATCGATTTGATATGGCGAAAGCGGTGGTGAGCATCAATGCCGATTTCTTGATCAACTGGATCAACCCGCTTGATTTCGCTAGTGGTTACGGCAAAATGAGAAACCCTGAAACGGGAATGAGCCGTCACTATCAATTTGAATCTACTTTAACAACTACTGGTTCTAACGCGGATGTTCGTGGCGCAATCAAGCCATCTGAGCAAGGCGCTGTTGCCGTTATGTTATATAATGCCATTGCATCAATGATCGGTGGTTCATCTGTTGGAAGCGCAAGTCTGGTAAATGATGACAACAATGTAGCTTCTAAAGTTAGTGAAGCTGCCAAAGATCTTTGGGCAAACAAAGGCAAAGCGATTGTGGTTTGCGGATCAAACGATCCGAATGTTCAGGTTGTTGTAAATGGCATCAACGAGATGTTGGGTAGCTATGGCTCCACCATCGACATGAACAAGACCATCAATTTGAGAAAAGGAAGTGATGCGGCTGTTGCCACCTTGATCGGTGAAATGAACAGCGGATCAGTTTCTACGCTGATGGTGATGGACTGTGATCCAGCTTATACGATGCCAGCTTCTTGGGGCTTTGCGGATGCGCTTGCTAACGTTACTAATAGAGTGTCATTTGCTGAGAAGCCTGACATGACATCTGCGCTTTGCAACTATGTATTGCCAGTTGGACACTACCTAGAGCAATGGAATGATGCAAACGCTGAGGGAGATGAGGTAACATTTACCCAGCCTGCTATCAATAAGATTTACAACACGCGTCAGTGGCAAGACTCATTCATGGCTTGGATGGGTAAGAATGGTTCTTACGATGACTATATGAAGTCAAGGTGGAATGGTGCTGCGACTATGGCTGAAGACCCATCGGTGATTTTCGCAAGTAGATGGAATAAATACATTCATGATGGAGTTGGCTCAATTGCCGCTGTTATGGCTGCCGCTCCAGCTGAAAGCGCAGCCGCTCCGGCACCAGTTGCGCCTGCTGATCAAGCTTCTGAAATGACTTCTTCGCCTGTAGCTTCTGCAGCCTCTGCAATCGCTGGAGCTTCTGAAGGATGGGAAGTTGATTTCTACGTGAAGACCGGAATCGGAACAGGTATCAATGGAGATAATCCTTGGTTACAAGAACTTCCCGATCCTGTTACTAAAGTTGTTTGGGATCACTACGCTACTATGAACCCAAAGGACATGGAGGCAGAAGGTTTGAACACCATGATGGGTGAGCAGCAGAAAGCCGGAATGATCCGCGTGAATGTTGGAGATCAGTCTATGGAACTTCCAGTTGTTGCGCTTCCAGGTCAAAAGAGAGGGACAATTGGTGTTGCTCTTGGATATGGTAAGGCTAAGGTTACCGAAGAAGGAGTGGAGAGAACGATTGGCTCTAACGCATTTGCAGTTCTTCCGGTAGTAAACGGATATGTTCAGTACAGCGCGCCATGTACATATGATAAATTGGAGATGCGATACAATCTTGCATCTACTCAAAGTTCTCACACCATGATGGGTCGTAAGATCCTCAACGAAACGAGCTTGGATACGTTCAAGTCTGGTGGTAAGGATGTTTGGAACCCGGTCATCACAATTGCTGACTCATATGGAAAGCAGCGTGTTGTTGAAGATCTTGACCTTTGGAATGAGCACGCAATTGATTTGGGTCACCGTTGGGGACTTTCAATAGACTTGAACACTTGTATCGGTTGTGGTGCTTGTGTTACAGCTTGTCACTCTGAAAACAATGTTCCAATTGTTGGTAAGGATGAAGTGAATCGTATGCGTACCATGAGTTGGCTGCGAATCGACAGATACTACAGTAGCGATGCTGATCCAGAACTTCACGGAGACATCAATCAGGCAAAGGATTACCACGCGATGGAAGTTCCATCTGAGTATCCTGAAGTTGGTTTCATGCCTGTTATGTGCCAGCATTGTAATCACGCTCCATGTGAAACTGTTTGTCCTGTTGCTGCAACTACGCACAGCGATGAAGGTTTCAACCAAATGGCTTACAACCGTTGCATCGGTACGCGTTATTGTGCTAACAACTGTCCTTACAAGGTTCGTAGATTTAATTGGTTCAACTACGTTGCTGATCCTAAGTTCACCAACTTGAACCCTGCACAGGATGACTTGGCAAGAATGGTATTGAATCCTGATGTTGTTGTTCGTTCACGAGGTGTAATGGAGAAGTGTAGCATGTGTGTTCAGCGCGTTCAGGCTGGTAAGTTGGCGGCTAAGAAAGCCGGAGAGCCAGTTGCTGATGGTGCCATTCAAACAGCCTGCGCGGCCTCCTGTCCTACAAATGCGATCACATTTGGTGATATCAACGATAAAGGATCGAAAGTGAGAAACGATGCTCAGAATGATAGAGCATATCACTTGCTTGAAGAGGTTGGTGTTAAGCCAAATGTTTGGTATCAAACTAAGGTTAGAAATTCAATAGAAACTGCAGCAGAACAAACTGCTTGATCATAAAGAATTAGAGAGTTCACATGCATAAAGAATCGGCCATAAGAGAACCACTCATCCTCGGTGATAAGACGTATCACCAGATTACAGAGGATGTATGTGCTCCTGTAGAAGGAAAAGCCAATAAGTACTGGTACACAGTATTCAGCATCGCGGTGATGGTATCACTTTGGGGTGTTGGATGTATCCTTTACACCATTGGAAGAGGTATTGGTGTTTGGGGGTTGAACACCACTGTTGATTGGGCCTGGGACATCACCAACTTCGTTTGGTGGGTCGGTATTGGTCACGCGGGAACTCTGATATCTGCGGTACTTCTTTTGTTCCGTCAGAAGTGGAGAATGGCGATCAATCGCTCTGCAGAGGCGATGACAATCTTCGCGGTAATGATGGCAGCCTTATTCCCTGGAATTCACATGGGACGTATCTGGATGGCATATTGGGTGTTCCCAATTCCAAACCAATTCGGATCGCTTTGGGTGAACTTTAATAGTCCGCTACTTTGGGACGTGTTCGCGATCTCAACTTATTTCTCTGTATCGCTTGTGTTCTGGTACATCGGACTTATTCCTGATTTTGCCACAATCCGTGACCGTGCTGTCAAGCCGGTTTCTAAGATGGCGTATAGCATCTTAAGCTTCGGATGGACTGGAAACGCGAAGGCCTGGATTCGTTTTGAAGAGGTTTCATTGGTTTTGGCTGGTTTGGCAACACCTCTTGTATTCTCAGTTCACTCAATCGTATCTATGGACTTTGCCACATCAGTGATTCCAGGTTGGCATACAACAATTTTCCCACCATACTTCGTGGCTGGTGCGATCTTCTCAGGATTCGCGATGGTGCAAACGCTTTTGTTGATCGCAAGAAAGGTGTTGAGCCTTGAATCCTACATTACGGTGAAGCACGTTGAGTACATGAACATTGTAATTGTAATTACAGGTTCTATGGTCGGAACGGCCTACTTATCTGAATTATTCATCTCTTGGTATTCAGGAGTAGAATATGAAGGATATGCTTTCATGAACAGAGCAACCGGACCATACTGGTGGGCTTACTGGAGCATGATGACATGTAACGTGATCACCCCGCAGCTGTTTTGGTTCAAGGGTATCCGCAGAAGTTTGATCGCTTCTTTCATCCTTTCAATCTTCGTAAACATTGGTATGTGGTTCGAGCGATTCGTGATCATCGTTACCTCACTACACAGAGACTTTTTACCATCAAACTGGGGTATGTTCCACCCAACATTCGTTGATATCGGAATCTTCCTTGGTACGATTGGAATCTTCTTTACACTTTTCTTGTTGTTCAGCCGATTCTTCCCAGTTTTAGCGTTGAACGAATTGAAGAGTATTTTAAAATCTTCAGGTGATAACTATAAAAAGCAGCACCACAATGAGTAAGGCGATATACGCATTATACAATGACGATGAGGTGATGGTAAATGGTGCTAAAGCCATTCTTGCCAAGAACATTCGTATTAAGGATGTTTATTCACCTTTCCCAATCCACGGACTAGAAGTGGTGTTGGGTATAAAGTGGACACGGTTGGCCATCAACGCCTTCATTTATGGACTCACTGCTACAACGCTTGCTTTGTTAGGTATGTGGTTTTTTATGATCGATGATTGGGCCATGAACATTGGTGGTAAGCCTAGTTTCCATTTATATGAGAACTTACCTGCATTCATTCCAATCACATTTGAGTTCACGGTTTTGTGCGCAGCTCATGGCATGGCGATTACTTATTTGATCAGAAACAGGACACTTCCAGGTGTAAAGGCAAGAAACCCACACCCTAGAACAACAGATGATCATTTCGCTATTGAGATTGATCGTCATGAGAATGAAGGTATTTCTGATGATGACATCAAAGCCATTCTTCAGGCAACAAATCCGGTTGAAATTTTTGAGAAGTAATGATGAAGATCAAAAGCATAGAAACGGTTTCGAAAGTACTGGCGGTTTCCGCTATTGCTTTCATGACTAGCTGCAGTCCTGATCCTCAAAGTCCAGGTGTTGAGTACATGCCTGACATGTACAGAACTCCGGCTTTGGAGCCATACTCAGGAAACAGTAATTATCCTGATAGCATGGAGGCGCGAGTTCCTGCTGAGGGTAGTATTCCGCGAGGCTATTTACCGTACGGAATTCCAAATTCAAACGAAGGATACGAGATGGCCGGTCAACTTTTGAAAAATCCACTGCCAAAATCAGAGGCTGTATTGGCTGATGGCAAGGTGATTTATTCTAAGTATTGCCAGCATTGTCATGGTAAAGATGGAGCAGGTGATGGACCTACAGTTACTGCTGGTCATCCACCTCCCCCAGCCTATAACAGTGCTGCATTGAAGACACTTCCTGAAGGAAAGATGTTTCACACGATTACTTACGGAAAGAACTTAATGGGGTCGCATGCTTCTCAATTGAACGCTGAAGAGCGTTGGAAAGTGATCCGATACGTGCAAACACTTCAAGGTCCTGCAGAAGAAGCTGAAGCTCCCACAGAGTCGGCTGAAGCTGCAGCAAGCACTGATGAAACAGCAATGAATAACTAAACCAGAGCCCGAACATGGAATATATTTTTGAAGGAAAGGCGAGGAGAAACACATTCATCCTGATGGGGGTGGGTTTGGTGTTATTCCTCTTGGGAGCCATTATGACCCACGAGCACGTTGGTCAACGTTTGTGGACTAGCATTTTCATCAGTAGTTTCTTCTTCTTTGGGGTTGGACTTGCTGCTTTGTTTTTTATCGCTGTTCAGTACGCTGCTGAAGCAGGTTGGGGTGTTGTTTTCAAGCGAGTCATGGAAGCAATCGCGTCTTATTTGCCAATAGGAGCGATCACCTTGATTATCGTATTCATTGGTGGATCGCTGCATTTGCATCATATCTTTCATTGGATGGACCCAGAATTGTATGATCCTAACTCAGAGCACTACGATCAGCTGATCGCGCACAAACAGCCGTATCTAAATCAAGTGTTTTGGTGGGGTAGAACCTTGGCTTATTTGGCTGTATACATTCTATTCATGCGTATTTTCAAAAAGCGCTCGTTGGAAGAAGATGGACTATCGGCTACAGATAAAGCGTTCTTCATTAAAAATCAGACACTAGCAGCAATTTTCTTGGTGTTCTTCGGATACACGGTAATGACATTTAGTTGGGATTGGATCATGAGTGTAGATACGCATTGGTTCAGCACAATTTTCGGATGGTATATCTTCTCAGGAATGTGGATCAGCGGAATGGTGATGATGGTGTTGATGACACATTACCTTAAGGGAAAGGGCTTAATGGAGTTTGTAAATGATAGCCACATGCACGATATGGGTAAGTGGGTGTTCGGAGTAAGCTTCCTGTGGACATACTTGTTCTTTTGTCAGTTCATGTTATACTGGTATTCGAACATTCCTGAAGAAATCACCTATTTCAAGGCGAGAATCGAAGATTATACCTGGACCTTCTGGGGAACGCTATTAATCAACTTTGCCTTCCCAATGTTGTTGCTTATGTCTAAGGACGCAAAGAGAAACGCGGGATTTATGGTATTCGTTGGAGCGATCATTTTCTTCGGTCACTGGATGGACGTATTCATGTTGGTTACTCCAGGTGCGATGAAAGATCATGGAACAATTGGGTTGGTTGAAGTCGGGTCATTCCTTGCTTTCCTAGGCTTGTTCTTGTTCGTTGTGTTGGGAGCACTTTCCAAGCGCCCATTACTTGTGAAAGCTCATCCATATTTGGACGAAAGTTTACATCATCATATCAATTAATTGTTGAGTAAGAAGTAAAAGACATTATGGTAACTTTTCTGATCATTTTATCCATCGCACTGGCAGTATTAGCAGTTGGTCAGTTGATGCGTGTATTTGAAGCAACGTCAAAGCTTCGAGGTGATGTGAGTCCATTACCAACTGATGCCGAGAATAAGTATCAATCAAGAATGATGATTGTATTGATGCTGTCTTATTTTGGCTTTTTCATTTGGCTTATGGCTCGCTATGGAGGTCACTTGCTTCCAATTTCGGCATCTGAGCACGGTGAAACATTGGATACTCTGTTGAATTTCAATTTCTGGATTATCATTTTGGTTTTCTTCATCACTCATATTTATCTATTCTACTTCGCGTTCAAATATGTTTTCAGTGCTGATAGAAAGGCATATTACTACACGCACAGCAATAAACTCGAATTACTTTGGACATTAGTTCCAGCAGCTTTCTTGGCTGTAATCATAGTTTACGGATTATCGTCTTGGATAGATATTACTGGAGAAGCACCTAAGGGTTCATTGACCATTGAATTGTATCCAAAGCAGTTTGACTGGACTGCTCGATATGCCGGAAGTGATACGACTCTTGGTGCATCTAACTATAACATGATCTCGGCTACAAATCCGCTGGGGTTAATTACCAAGGGATCATTGGAGCAGATGACAGCTGAGGTGAAAGCAGAGATCGCTGAATTGCAGGAGGCATATGATGCAGCGCCTGAAGGAGGTTTGGCTAAAGAAGAGCTAGAAGAGAAAATTGCTAAGAAAAATCGACAGCTGGATAGAATTAACTCATTTGGTTCATTGGACGCAGCCAGTTTGGCTGGTGGGGACGATGATATCTTGGTAAAGAGTGAATTTGTTATTCCCCGTGGTAAGGAGGTTAGTTTTAAGTTTAGAAGCCGTGATGTTATTCACAGCGCCTACATGCCTCACTTCAGAGCTCAGATGAACTGTGTTCCTGGAATGGTGACATCATTTCACTTTAAGCCCACCATCACCACGGCTGAAATGAAGGAGATCACGCAGAAGGATGATTTTGAATACATACTCCTGTGTAATAAGATTTGTGGTGCTGCGCACTACAACATGCAAATGACCATCAAGGTGGTTGAGCCTGAAGAGTTCAATAAATGGATGGCCGAACAAAAAACATTTGCGGAGTCGATTGCTCCAGCGGATGAGACTACTGCTGTTAAGGCAGAGGAAAACGGTAACGAAATATCAATGATCGCACAATAAGGAGATATGGGAGCAACAGCACACACCGATCATCACCATCACGAAGAGACATTTATCTCTAAATACATGTTTAGTCAAGATCACAAGATGATCTCTAAGCAATTCTTGATCACAGGTATGATCATGGCCGTTATGGGAATGATTATGTCAACGCTATTCCGACTTCAGTTAGGATGGCAAGGCGAATCGTTTTGGATTTTGAATTTCTTTTTAGGGGATAAATGGGCTCCAGATGGAATATTAGATCCTAATATGTATTTGGCTTTGGTGACCATTCATGGAACCATCATGGTATTCTTCCTGTTGACTGGAGGTTTGAGTGGAACGTTTGCTAACTTGCTTATTCCATTACAAATAGGTGCTCGTGACATGGCCTCCGGATTTATCAATATGTTGTCGTATTGGTTCTTCTTAGCATCCAGTGTTGTGATGGTTTCTTCCTTTTTTATTGAAACGGGACCTGCTTCGGGTGGATGGACAGTTTATCCTCCTTTGAGTGCTTTACCTCAAGCAATGCCTGGTTCAGGACTTGGAATGACGCTTTGGCTGGCTTCTATGTCCTTGTTCATTGTGTCATCACTTCTAGGGGGTTTGAATTATGTTGTGACTGTCATTAACCTTAGAACAAAGGGTATGACAATGACGAGACTTCCATTGAGTATTTGGGCACTTTTCATCACCGCAGTGCTTGGTGTGCTTTCATTTCCTGTGTTATTCTCTGCAGCATTGTTGTTGATCTTCGATAGAAGCTTCGGAACAGCATTCTATCTTTCTGATATCCACATTGCTGGTGAAGTCATGGAACAGACCGGTGGAAGCCCGATTTTGTATGAGCACTTGTTTTGGTTCCTAGGTCACCCTGAAGTATACATTGTATTGCTTCCTGCATTGGGTATTACTTCTGAAGTAATTGCAACAAACGCTCGTAAGCCAATCTTTGGTTACCGTGCGATGATCGGATCAATCTTGGCAATTGCTTTCCTCTCATTTATCGTTTGGGGTCACCACATGTACTTGACCGGAATGAACCCATTCTTAGGAGCGGTGTTCACGTTCACAACATTATTGATTGCGATTCCATCTGCGGTTAAGGCGTTCAACTACATCACCACCTTGTGGAAGGGCAATATTCGGTTTACACCGGCCATGTTGTTCTCAATTGGAATGGTTTCCACGTTCATTTCCGGTGGGGTAACAGGGATTATTCTTGCGGATTCGGCATTGGACATTAATGTACATGATACATACTTTGTCGTTGCTCACTTCCATATTGTGATGGGATTGTCTGCGGTGTTGGCGATGTTTGCAGGTGTTTATCACTGGTTCCCTAAGATGTATGGAAAGTTGATGAACAGAAAGTTGGGTTACGCTCATTTTTGGATCACATTCGTCTGTGCTTACGGGGTGTTTTTCCCACAACACTTTTTGGGTCTAGCGGGCGTGCCGAGGCGTTACTATACAAACAGTGAGTTCCCAATGTTCGATGACTTGATTTCAATCAATGAGATGGTTTCCATCTTCGCGATTGTGGGAGCATTGGCTCAGTTCATTTTCATCTTCAATTTCTTCTATTCGATTTTCAGAGGAACTCGTTCTTCTCAGAATCCTTGGGGATCAAACACATTGGAGTGGACTACACCTGTTGAACATATTCATGGTAACTGGCCTGGACCGCTGCCAACTGTTCATAGATGGGCATACGACTACAGTAAGCCGGGAAAAGAAGAGGATTTTGTTCCACAAACTGTTCCCCTAGAAGAAGGTGAAATGGACGGAGGGGCCGGTCACTAACAAAGTTGAAAACCCGTTCGATAGAGCGGGTTTTTTGTTTTATACCCTTCCTAACTTTGTTTATTCATGAACGAGTTTCTCGATCCAGAACTTTCACAACTCTCACAAGCCGATAAGGACATTGAAAAAGTTCTTCGACCTGATTTATTTTCGGATTTCACGGGACAGGAGTCTGTCATTGAGAATCTAAAGGTATTTGTGGAGGCTGCAAGTCAAAGAGCTGAGGCCCTAGACCACGTTCTTCTTCATGGCCCTCCGGGACTTGGCAAAACGACATTGGCTAACATTATTGCCAATGAATTGGGGGTAGGCATAAAGTCGACTAGCGGACCCGTTTTGGACAAGCCGGGTGATTTAGCAGGATTGCTAACCAATCTTGAAGAACGAGACGTATTGTTCATTGATGAAATCCATCGACTGAGTCCGGTAGTTGAAGAGTTTCTCTACTCCGCTATGGAGGACTATCAGATTGACATCATGATAGACACAGGGCCTAGTGCTCGAAGTGTAAAGATTGAGCTTGCTCCATTTACGCTAATTGGGGCAACCACCAGATCAGGTCTGTTGACATCACCGTTGCGCGCGCGATTTGGTATCAATTCTAGATTGTCATATTATAATGCTGATTTGCTGGCCACGATTGTTGAGCGTTCAGCATCGATTCTGAAGATTCATATTGAAACGCAGGCTGCTCTCGAAATTGCAAGGCGAAGCCGAGGTACACCTAGGATCGCAAACGCCTTATTACGCAGAATTCGGGATTTTGCTCAGATTAAAGGTGATGGAAAGATTGATCTTGCTATTGCGAAGTTTGGTTTGGAAGCACTCAACGTAGATACTCACGGCTTGGATGAAATGGATAATAAAATACTATCCATTATCATTGATAAATTCAATGGAGGGCCGGTTGGATTAACAACTGTTGCTACAGCTGTTGGTGAGCAAGCTGGCACAATCGAGGAAGTTTACGAACCATTTTTAATTCAAGAGGGATTTTTGCACCGGACTCCGCGAGGACGAATTGCTACTGAATCTGCATTCAAGCACTTAGGAAGAAAGTTCGATAGAGGCTCTCAAGGTTCACTGTTTTAATTCATGACAAGCGCTGATCTACTTGGTCATGCCCGGAGCAACAGAATTAAGGAAATTGCTGCGTCTCTGGGTTTCATGGATTGTAGAATAGCTAAAGCCGAGAGGCTGGATGAAGAAGCTAATCAATTAGAAGAATGGTTAGGTCGCGGATACCATGGTCAAATGGCCTATATGCAAAGCCATTTTGAGAAGAGAGTGAATCCTCAAGCACTGGTTCCGGGTGCCAAAAGTGTCATTGTTTTAAGTCAGAACTATTTCACGGAAAACAAACAAAAGGATTCGACTGCACCCAAGATCAGTAAGTACGCTTATGGTCGAGACTATCATAAGGTGATAAAGAAGAAGTTGAAGCAATTTCATACCCAATTACGGTCGGAATTTGGTGATGTAAATGGAAGAGGTTTTGTGGATTCGGCTCCGGTTTTAGAAAAGGCTTGGGCGAAACGAAGTGGCCTTGGTTGGATAGGCAAACATTCGAATGTGCTCACAAAGCAAAAGGGTTCATTTTTCTTTTTAGCAGTTTTAATCACCGACCTTGAACTCGCACCAGATGGTAAAGTGAAAGATCATTGTGGAAACTGCACGGCATGCATTGATTCCTGTCCAACAGACGCTATTGTTGCTCCTTATTTAGTAGATGGAAGTCGGTGTATATCCTATTTTACTATTGAACTAAAGGACGAAAAAATACCGGATGAATTTATAGGCCGATTCAACAATTGGATGTTCGGGTGCGATATCTGTCAGGATGTTTGCCCATGGAATCGGTTTAGCAGACAGCATAATGAATTCGCATTCGAACCGAAGGATGAATTGTTGTCAATGAGCGCCAAGGACTGGGAAAACTTAAAGCTAGAAGCCTTTGAGGAACTGTTTTTGGGCTCAGCTGTTAAACGTGTCGGTTACCGCGGCTTGATGAGAAACGTTCAATTTTTGCCGACTATTTTTTCGGATGAAAGGAACGAACCAAGCAAAAGGAAATGACATGATTGTGGACCCCGCTAATGAATGGAATACCGTTAATTCCTGTGGCTATTCCTCCTGTCACCGGCAAAATTGAATGGTGAACCCGGGCATTGAATTTCCAATTTCCTTTCAGATTGACATTTATTCCAAGGTTGGCGGCTAATTCATAACGATGGAAGTGATAAGCATAAAAAAGCTCATTAGACTTAAACCCTCCGACCCACTCGCGGTGAAAGAGGTAGATCCCGTTTAGCAGACCGAATTCAAGTTCAAAAAAGCTAATCTCAGTTTTCAGCAAGAGGGGAATGTCGATATAGTGCAGTTCATATTTCTGCAGGAGATTAACCGGAACGGGCCTAGCATTGGTTGACCGCTCTCGACTTCCTCTCATCGCATAGTTCAATTCGAGCTGAAACTTAAGTCTTCGGGATATTTGGGTGTATGTTCCAACTCCTCCGGTTCCCCCAAGCTTGTTATAACCACCAAATCCGTCACCAAAAATCTGGCTTGTTGTTATGCCAAGTCTGACCAATCCAGTGAACTCACCTTTTGGGGCAGATTTTCTCGCAACTGGCTCCTGAGAAGCAGCACATAGCGACATATACACTAATGCTAGTGTTGGGAGCAGAAATTTACTCAGCGACCTTAACCACATGGGCTTCTTCTACCTGCTGAACCTCTCCATTGCTTGGATCTAAAACAAAAGCAACGATGATGATATGTTTGGCGTGCTCTACTGTTTCGGGTATAATGAAATCTTGAGTCCAATCAATCCATTCATCTTTTGCCAATCCTGATGCATCTATTAAGACGTCACCCGTAATTCCTGAAGATGAATTTACCTGAGCTCTCAGCAAATGTCTATGAACATACTCATGATTAATGCGATGTGGATAAACATCTTGGTCAAGTCGCTGATCTTTTTGTTCAGCAACCACCGAGTCTTCGATGCACAATACGATAAGTTTACGTTCAGATGAAATGGCAGCAGTTGCCTTGGCGCTTACTCGAATTTTTAGAAGCGCTTTACTTTCAACGTAGTTGGCAGCCACGCCTAGGGCTATGGTTGACGGTTGACCAATGCTTTTGGTAATGGGTGACTCCCATTGGTTACTGGCCAAAAATGTATACTTGTTAGCCTCATCAGGGAATGTCTTTCTATTCACCATCACAGACGGATATCCTTCAAGATCTCCCAGTATAGGAGCATGTACGGCATCTCCGTAATCTGTTGTGAAATCGCTTTCGTAGTCAGGGTCACTTCCAATTTCAGCAAACACCCCTTCATGATATGCTATGGCAATGATTTCTGGTTTGTTATTTTCTTGAAGTGCAAGTAATTTCTCTGTCTGCGTTGGACATCCCTGACATTTCACCCCTGTGAACTCTTCTACTAAAACCTTTTGAGTTGCGATATTGATATTCAAAGTATCTATTTCAGGGAAAACGGTGGTGCTGTCCACTACAGTTATGGTTGGAGCCTCAATTGGATCTTCAACTTTATCGCATGCTACCTGGCAAAACACAGCGCCAATGATCAGAATTGCAAATACTTTTTTCATCGTTAAAAGCTACTAGTTACAGCTAAAGTAAATCCGTTGGCAGCCGGCACAGGACGGCAAACACCTCCAACACAGAAAATCCCGGCTCGTTGTCTGCCATATGCCAAACTAATTCGATTCGCCTTGTTAATGTAAGCAATTTGGGCTGTGGGATAGTTAACTTGTAATGCTTTGATTGGATTTCCATAATTGTATTGATTCAAAATGGTTATGAACCAGTGTGGTGAGTATCCGTATTCAATCATTGCAAATGCCCAGTTACCCAGATGCTGTTCAGTCCACATGTGCTGCAATTCGGTCCTGATGCTATGTTTCTTACCCAACTTATATAAACCATCAAGGACTGCTATGTGAGCATAAACATTCTTACCGAGTGCGGTTCCCTGTGTGACATCAATGTTCGCTTCCAAGTAAGCGTATGTGGTTTTGAGTTTGAAGTCTTTGGTAAACTTCCTGTCGATTTCAATGTTATAGTCTCGGTAGTATATTTTATCTCCAAACGTCCACAAATTAGCTTTATAACCTTGTCTTTTAGGGTCATGAGCTAGGTACACTTCCTGATCCAGTTCCGAGGTTGTTGAGATGCGGTGAGTGTCTAAATTGTTTATGACGGAGACGTTGCCTTGAATCGTGGTTCCATATTTACCGCCAAGCGCAGTTCCTTTTTTGATTTTATATATAATGTCTCCCTGAAAACCGATTTCGCCAGCTGGTTGAGTAGCGTATGGGTAGAGCGTAGTTATAAGGTTGTACGTGTGTTGTTTAGACAGAGCGGGTAAATAGTTGATGAACAAATCATTCAACTGAGCATCTCTGTTACTGCGATAATGCATGTTGTCGATAGACTTGGCCGTTAAGTTGATGCCGAATCCTTTGCGAGAATAAGTAGCCGAGATCAGGACACCCTGACCTGGCCTATAGATATAGTGATTGTCAGCGTTTGGGTCGTTGAATTTGTACACGTATTCCCCAAGTAGCCCAAAGCCTTCATAGTTAATGTGTGCTCTACCAGCCCAACTCGCTACATTCAATGGCAGCTCTAAGTTAGTCACTTTTGAGTCTTCGTATTTACTAACGAAACTTCCACCAATCCTTAACCTGAGCTTGCTTGATTCAAGACGTTCAATGAATTCGTTCATTGCCCACTCTGCATCAATGCCTCGGACGTAACCAGTACTCTTCTGCCAATAAAAACGTTGATTCCCGATTAGTGCTTTTATGTATACGCCATCTACCGGTTCGTATTTTAACCTAACACCATCAAGGGCATTGTCCAAACCCAAAGCTCGTTCTTCGTAGCTACGAAGAATCATACCACTTCCAAACTGCTCGTAATAGTTGCCAACCGTAATATCCAATCGATCTTGGGCATATCTGGCATAGCGATATGGGACACCCACTGGCTGCAAACCATAGTTTGGATTAAATCCTTGAACTGGTGGCATATACGACTCTATACGAACCCCTGCGCTGAAGCTGCCCTTTGTTGCAATGAAATTGGCGAATGAATTCATTCCACTTTTCTGTGGAACCACTGGAGCACTAATGATGCTATCTGGCTTATACGTTTGAGCATAAACGTCCACATTACCGTGGATTTGAATATTTTCAAGAAGACCTTCCTGTGCTTGTATTGTATGGGTGCCTGCGATCAGGAAAATTAGAGCAATTCTTTTCAAATCCTGGAAAAACTTACTGGGTTAGGTCTTGAGAATTAGTTGATAGATTCTCCACTAGATAATTTTTGAACGAGCTCGTATAGCTCTTCCTCATCACCTGGTGCATAAGAGTTGTGTTGCCAAACGATGTTCCCCTCTCCATCAATTAAAAATGTATGCGGAACATTATTCACGTTCAACGCCCTTTTGAAATCAGCATTTGGGTCTATGTAAACGTCATATTCCCAAGCCTGACCATCAACATAAGGTTTCACCTTGTGCTGATTTCGCGCATCATCAATAGAAATGGCTACCAGTTTCACTCCGGTCTCTTCTACCCAATCTGTATATGATTCAGCGATTGTATTTAATTCCCTCTTGCAAGGCGAGCACCAAGTAGCCCAAAAGTTGATGATAATCGGCTTGCCATCATTTTGAATGTCTGCAGTATTGAAGGTTGAGTTATCTAGTTTTTTGACATCTACCGCAGGGATTTTTCGGCCATCCTGTGCATGGATATTAAGGCATATGACAAATGTGATTATTGTGGCAATCGATGCTTTCATAAAAGTTTGTTGAGCGGCAAAAGTATCAGTTCGCTTTTACTTGCTGTTTTAATTAACGTATTGTTTATACGCCTTATGCTTGAACTCCTAAACCCATAAATATTAATATTTTTTCAATGTTAGAGCCACTTTTAATGTTGATTTTATTGAATTTAAACGGTCGTATTTCCTACTAGCAATTCATTAACCAACCGAGGGACCGCAACCGTTGCATTTTCTTTCATGATCTTAAGCTTGCTAAGGCCTGGATTTGAAACATCTGCTGGATCTATGAGATATACTTCAGAATTCTGTGGGGCATAGAATATCAGTCCTGCCGCTGGGTATACATTTAAGCTCGTCCCAATGATCAATACAATTTCAGCCTTCTTTATTAGCCTTCTTGCATTTTCAAATTCTGTAACCGGTTCTCCAAACCAAACTACGTGGGGACGTAATTGTGACCCATCCGGTGCAAGGTCGCCATATCCTATTTCTATTGGGGATTCAATTAAGGTAGGATCGCCATTTGAGCTTTTGGCTTTAGTGATGTCGCCATGGAGGTGGAGTACGTTTGTACTTCCGGCTCTTTCGTGGAGGTTATCAATGTTCTGTGTGATAATTTTTACCTCAAATTGATGTTCAAGTTTTGCTATCGCTCGGTGAGCCTCATTCGGCTCCGCTTTGAGTATTTGAGCACGCCTTTTGTTGTAGAATTCAAGTACCAATTTTGGGTTAGCTACCCAGGCTTCTGGAGTCGCCACCTGTTGAACGTCATATTGCTCCCACAACCCTCCTGAATCACGAAAGGTTGTCAATCCGCTCTCTGCGCTCATTCCAGCTCCCGAAAACACCACAATTGTCTTCATATTCTGCCCAGGAATGTCAAAGCTATAAAAGACGTTTTGACCGGGCTCAATATTTCTACTTTTACGCCCCTTTGCCCAAATCATATGATCAAAATCAAAAAACAGGAGGCCTTGGATTATCATTCCATGGGTCGTCCGGGTAAGATAGAAGTTGTACCAACAAAACCTTATTCATCGCAGCGTGACCTTAGTCTCGCATATTCACCTGGCGTGGCTGAGCCCTGCCTTAAGATTGCTGATAAAGAAGAATATGCCTATAAGTACACGGCTAAGGGCAATCTGGTGGCAGTGATTTCTAATGGAACTGCCGTTCTTGGCTTGGGAAATATTGGTCCATTGGCATCTAAGCCGGTTATGGAAGGGAAAGGTCTTCTCTTCAAAATATTCGCAGATATTGATGTCTTCGACATTGAAATCGATGCAAACGATATTGACAAGTTTGTAGAAACGGTCAAGGCAATCTCTCCAACATTTGGTGGCATTAACCTGGAGGATATCAAGGCCCCAGAAGCCTTCGAAATTGAAGAACGACTCAAGAAGGAACTCGACATTCCAATCATGCACGATGATCAACACGGCACAGCAATTATTTCTGGTGCTGCCTTGATCAACGCTTTGGAAATTGCTGGTAAAAAGATTCAGGATATCAAGGTGGTGGTGAGTGGAGCCGGAGCGGCTGCAATCTCTTGCATTAAGCTTTACTGTGCGCTTGGTGTGAAGAAAGAAAACGTAATGATGGTCGATAGCAAGGGGGTAATAAGTAAATCCAGAATGGATTTGGATGATCAGAAAAAGGCATTTGCAATCGATACCAATAATAAGACGCTCATTGACGCCATGAAAAATGCCGATGTCTTTCTGGGCCTGAGCGTGGGCAACATCGTGACGAAGGACATGATTAAGAGTATGGCCAGGAATCCAATCGTTTTTGCCTGTGCAAACCCGAATCCGGAAATTTCATATCCTGATGCGGTTGCGGCAAGAGAGGACTTGATTATGGCGACTGGAAGAAGTGATTATCCGAATCAGGTTAACAACGTTTTAGGGTTCCCTTACATATTCAGAGGTGCATTAGATGTGCGTGCTTCAGAGATCAACGAAGACATGAAATTGGCTGCTGTAAGGTCACTTGCAGAACTCGCAAAGGAACCGGTTCCGGTAGAGGTTATGATAGCCTATGGTGAAACCAACATCACTTTTGGCAAAGAGTATATTATTCCAAAACCACTTGACTACCGGCTTATCACCACAGTGGCACCAGCGGTTGCCAAAGCAGCTATAGAAAGTGGTGTTGCTCGGACAAAAATCACGGATTGGACGGCTTATGCAGAAGAACTAGATAAGAGATTGGGGTTGGATAACAAGCTTGTGCAGAGCATTACTCAGCGAGCCAGAATGGATCCAAAGCGTGTTGTTTTTGCAGAGGCAGACCATTACAAAATACTTAAGGCGGCACAAATTTGTCGCGATGATGGAGTGGCGATCCCAATCTTGCTGGGAAACAAAGAGAGAATCAGTGAGTTGATAGAAGAGAATGGCCTTGATTTGGAGGACATAGAAATAATTGATGCTAGAAGTCAGGAAGAAAAGTCGCGAAGGGAACGATACGGCAAAATACTCTTTGACAAAAGGAAACGAAGAGGCTATACGGCCCCTGAGGCGGAAAAGATAATGCGCGAGCGAAATTACTTCGGAGCGGCAATGGTTGAAAATGGAGAAGCCGATGCCATTATTTCTGGATTAACTAGAAATTATCCTGCTACCATTAAACCAGCTTTGCAGGTCATCGGAACTGACCCACACGTAAAGCGCATCGCTGGCATGTATGTGATTGTAACCAAAAACGGCCCATTGTTTCTTGCCGACACAACGGTTACCTACGAACCTACTGCGGAGGAGTTGGTTGAAATTACCTTGTTGGTTGCAAAGGCAGTGGAGCGATTCAGGTTGAAACCAAGAATTGCGTTATTGAGCTTTTCGAACTTCGGAAGTAGTGACAATGCAGAGGCTATTAAAGTGCGAAACGCTGTCAGGATTTTGCATGATAAGCATCCCGATCTGATTGTGGATGGTGAGATCCAGGCAAATTTCGCTATGAATAAGGAACTTCTTAGCGAGATGTTCCCATTCTCAAAGTTGGTAGGCAAAGACACCAATGTACTCATATTTCCAAATCTTGCGGCCGGCAATATTGCCTACAAATTGATGCAAGAAATGGGGGTTGGAGAGGCGATTGGTCCGATTTTACTTGGAATGGACAAGCCAGTGCATGTATTACAATTGGGAAGCTCAGTTAGGGAAATTGTCAATATGGTAACTCTTGCTGTGGTTGACGCTCAAACCAGGGAAACACCGGTTATATGATTGAATACGTTAGCGGCAAGTTTGCCGAAAAGACTCCCACCTATGTGGTTGTGGATGTGAATGGACTAGGTTATTTGGTCATGATAAGCCTGACCACATATGGCGACCTCGCGGATGAATCAAGTGGTAAACTTCACACGCATTATGCCGTGAGTGTGGATGTCAGATCTGGTGAGAGTAGGCATCAAATCTTTGGTTTTTCCACTTTGCTGGAGAGGCAGCTTTTTCGACAATTGATCACTGTTTCTGGAGTTAGCTCAGGAATTGCGCATATGATTCTGTCTGCATTTAAACCTGAAGAAGTTCAATCCATAATAGTAAACGGAGACGATAAGAGCTTAACTTCTGTTAAGGGTGTGGGTCCAAAACTTGCCCAAAAAGTGATTTCCGAATTGCGCGAAAAGCTCGTTAAATTGGATATTGCTGTCGATATATCGGAGGTGACGGGCAATAGTTTGAGGCAAGAGGCGTTATCAGCGCTCACGGCTCTTGGATTTGATAGGGCAAAATCAGTAAAAGTCATCAATCAAATCATTAAGAACGAAGCTCCTGAAACGGTCGAAATTTTGATTAAGAAAGCGCTAAAGCAGCTCTGATAATTCGGGTTGAAACGTCCTTTAAAACATATCATCCAGATCCTAATATGGGCATCGGTAACGATGCCTTCTGTGCTTTTAGGGCAGAACGATTCCTTATTGTTTCCATTCAACGACAATCGTGACCCATTGGGAGAGGACGATCGTAAGATATATGGGCCAAAACCAAGCAGTGTAGAGACCGAAGTAGAGTACGATCCGGAGACAGGGAACTACAACTACAAGCAATCCATGGGAGGTCTCAACTATAGTCCTCCAGCCTATATGTCGTTTGATGAATACAAGGATTACGAGAAGAAGAAGTCCATGCATGACTACTGGAAGCAGATTGAAAAAGAAGCAGCCGAAGAAGAAGATGCGGAAGATGGTGGGGGGGGCAGTGCATTCAGGCCTGCCATCAATGTCCCTGGTGACAAATTTGATCGAATATTTGGCGGAAATACGATTGAAATTCGACCGAATGGGTCAGCCGAGCTAACGTTTGCGGTTAATAGTTCGAAAACGGAAAACCCAGCTATTCCTGTGAATCAGCGTAGGATCACAACGCCAGATTTCAGGCAGAACATACAGCTCAATGTGATAGGAAACATTGGTGAAAAGCTGAAAATTCAAACAAATTATAATACGCAGGCCACCTTCGATTTTGAAAATCAGATGAAGGTGGAATACACTGGTTATGAGGACGAAATCATTCAAAAGATCGAACTTGGAAACGTCTCTCTACCACTCCAGAGTTCCCTGATATCGGGAAGTCAGGCATTGTTCGGTGTGAAAACCGAACTAAAGTTTGGAAGACTTTACATCACATCGGTTTACTCTCAGCAAAAGAGCGAACGAAGGGAAGTCAGCACCGAAGGTGGTGCGCAAGAAGTAGAATTTGATGTGAAAGCAGACCAATACGAGGATTATCGCCACTACTTCCTCAGCCATTTTTTCCGCGATCAGTACGAAAGAGCGTTAGCTACACCTCCCATTATCAACTCGAGTGTGAATGTAACTCGCGTGGAAGTTTGGGTTACAAATACCAATTTCAGCACGGAAGAAACTCGAAATATTATCGCATTTCAAGACTTAGGAGACGCAGGAAGAGTATTCAACGCAGACTTTGCTGGTCCTGTGAAAGGAGGGAATTTACCTGCAAGCAACGGTCAAAACCAAGTGTATGGAAAGGTTTATAAAGACACTGATGTTCGTGGCTTTACTCAGGCATCACGGAAGTTGGAAGGACCGGCTTTCGGGTTAAAAAGTCGATTCGATTACCAAAAGGTAGAGTTGGCCAGAAAACTTGAACAAGGTCGAGACTATAGCTACAATCAGCAGCTAGGTTATATCTCGCTCGTACAAGAAATTCAACCAAATCAGGTGCTGGCGGTCGCTTTTGAATACACCTATAATGGCAGAACATATCGAGTTGGTGAATTCTCTAATGACAATACAGGTAGTGATGCCTTGATACTGAAAATGTTGAAGAGTTCCGAACTTAATACTCATTTCCCTATGTGGGATTTGATGATGAAAAACGTGTATTCAATTGGTGCGTACCAGCTTAGTCAAACAGGATTTGAAGTTGGCATATGGTATCTAGACAAATCCAAGGGAATCTACATCAACTACTTGCCAGTTCCCTATGAAGGTTTGAATGACAGACCGCTTCTGCAAGTGATGAAGCTGGATCGAATCAACAACAATAACGCCCAAGTTCCAGATGGAGTTTTCGACTTTTTAGCCAATCCGCAGATAACTGTTAATCCATCTAACGGTCGGATTTTCTTTCCTGTTTTGGAACCATTCGGATCGGATCTGAGGAAAACGATAACCACGATTACGGGGGACCCATCTCTAGCAAATCAGTACGCGTTTGATTCCCTCTACACCAATACCCAAGCTAATGCACAGTACAATTACCCTCAACTGAATCGATTCACAATTAGAGGGACGTATCAGTCCTCTAACAGTTCTGAAATTGCATTGAATGCATTCAATATTCCCGAGGGATCTGTAGTGGTTACTGCGGCAGGACAAACCCTCGTGGAGAATCAGGATTATACGGTTGATTACACTCTAGGGCGGGTTAAGATAATAAACCAAGGTTTGCTGGAATCGGGCACTCCAATCAATGTTTCATTGGAAAGTAACTCTGCTTTTGGGCAAACCCGCAGGGCCATGTTCGCATCAAGGTTTGACTATAAGGTATCGGATGAATTGAATTTCGGAGGTACGATCATGAACTTGAGCGAGCGTCCGCTCACTCAAAAGGTGAATTACGGTGACGAACCCATCAGCAATACAGTAGTTGGTGTGGACGGAGCATATTCCACAGAGTCGAAGTTCCTGACCTCCATGGTTGACAAGATTCCGTTGATTGAAACGAAGGCTGTATCTAATGTGACAGTGCAGGCCGAAGCGGCCAAACTCTTTCCCGGACACTCCAAAGCCATTGGTCAGAATGGTAACTCTTACATAGATGATTTCGAAGGAAGCCAGAGTACGATTGATTTAAGGTCACCCCAACTATGGTCGATTGCCAGTACTCCGCAGGGTCAAAATGACCTTTTTCCCGAAGGTGTATCGAATGATCTGCTTTTCAATAAGAACAGAGCGAGGTTGGCTTGGTACAACATTGACAACCTGTTCTATCGATCCGATAACACTACTCCTGACCACATTAAGAATGATGCGGAAATGCTTCAAAACCACATGATGCGTCAAGTGCAGGAGACGGAGGTGTTCCCAAACCGGCAATTTTCCTCTACTAGTGCTCCGCAGAATTACCAGATCAACATGTTTGATCTGGCGTTCTATCCTGAGGAACCCGGTCCTTACAACTATGATGTTGACCCTGTACCGGGGCGTACTGCCGGTCTTGATGAGAATGGAAATTTAGAAGATCCGGCTTCTCGTTGGGGAGGTATTATGAGAAGGATTGACCAAACGGATTTTGATGCCGCGAACATCGAATTCATTCAGTTTTGGATCATGGACCCTTATGCTGAGGCTGGTACTGAAGGTTACCCCGGCTCGACTACGGGTTTGACTGACGGAGAACTCTATTTCAACATAGGGAATATTTCAGAAGATGTGCTCAAGGATGAGTACAAGAACTTTGAAAACGGATTTCCCAAAACACTTGAAGCCTCTACGGATTTGTCGAACCCTGAAAATTTCTCTGTATTCGGCAGAATTCCTGACGGTCAACAAATCGTAAATGCATTTGACAACAATCCGTCTACGCGTGAATTTCAGGACGTTGGTTTGGAGGGTTTGAGAGATGAGGAAGAAACAAGGTTTTTCGATTCCACCTATTTGGCTCCATTGCGTAACAGATTTGGTTCCGGATCAGCCGTTTATAGCCGATTGAATGCCGACCCTTCGCACGATAACTATAACTATTATCGGGACGACAGATACGATCAGCAGGAACTCAACATTCTTGAACGTTACAAGCTCTATAATGGCCTCGAAGGAAACAGTGCGACCTCCGAGCAATCTCAACAGATCAACCAGCAAGGCTATCCAACTTCAGGGTCTCAGCTTCCAAATGCAGAAGACATTAATAGGGATAATACGCTTGACAATGTAGAGAGCTACTATCAGTATAAAGTGGAAATTTCGCCACAAGCCCTGTCTCAAACCGGACAGAACTACATCAACGCCATTCAACCTGCCAATCCTCAGAACACGGGAGGGAAGTCTGTTAACTGGATTCAGTTCAAGATTCCCGTTCGAGAATTCGAAAAAAAGGTGGGCAACATTCAGGATTTCAGGTCCATACGCTTCATGCGAATCTATGTAAAGGGTTTTGAAAAGCCGATTTATCTGAGGTTTGCGCGCCTAGAGCTTGTTCGAGGCGAGTGGAGAAGGTACACTGGTGACTTAGATGAACCTGGGGATCAAATATTCGATGACCCAAGTGTACTGTTCAATGTTGGTGCCGTGAACGTTGAAGAAAACTCAGAGAAAGAACCTGTGAACTACATCCTTCCTCCGCTCTTGCAGCGTGAAATTCAGGCTGGTTCACCAAACCTTGCGAAGCAAAATGAACAGTCACTGGCCATTCAGGTTCAAGGGCTGGAAGATGGTAAGGCTCAGGCTGCTTTTCGAAATATCCAGATGGACATGAGGTCGTTCAAGAAAATGGAGATGTACTTGCACGCAGAGTCTATGCCGGCTTGCGATCCGGTCGATAATAATGATTTGCGGGTCTTCATACGGGTTGGTACAGACTTCACCGAGAACTATTATGAATATGAAACTCCAGTAACCATCACGCAGCCCGCGCCTTCGATTGGCTACCAGGAAACCAGTTTGGCAGATCAAGAGGCCGTGTGGCCGCTCGAAAACAACGTCATCATAGAATTTGAAGAGCTCTTTGCGTTGAAGCGAGAACGAAATGAAAATCTCGGGGACGCTGGGGGCGTCCTCCTGACTCAACGTTACGCCAAGGAGTTGGATGCAGGTAAGAAAATTTATGTTGTGGGAAATCCCAACTTGGCAGACGCACGCGTGGTGATGATTGGTGTGCGAAATCCTAAACGAAAGCTAGGGCAGGAGCAACTGGATGATGGATTGCCGAAGTGTGCGGAAATTTGGGCAAACGAGCTCCGTTTGACTCACTTTGATCAAAGTGGTGGAGAGGCTGCGCTTGCTAGAATTTCCGCGCAGCTGGCAGATTTTGCACAGGTGAGTGTTGCCAGTCAAATCACCACACCGGGTTGGGGACCACTTGAGGCCAAGGTGAGTGAGAAGCAGCGAGAGACAATTACAAATTTCGATGCCTCAGCTCAAGTAAATCTGGACAAGTTCGTTCCTGAAAAGACCGGGATTAAGGTGCCGATGTATGTTGGGTATTCAAACACTACAAGCACTCCTCAATTTGCACCCGAAGAGCCGGATACTCCCATGGATATTTATTTGGACAACAGAACCAATGATGAAAAGGACAGTTTATTAAATATTTCACAGAAGGTTACGGAAAGGCGAAGTTTGAACTTCACCAACGTTCGAAAAGAACGAACGGGGGATGGAAAACCACACTTCTATGATGTTTCCAACTGGAGCACGACATATGCCTTCACCGAAACAAGGTACAGGGACTTTAACACAGAGTTTGATTTCACGAAAAACTATCGGGGAGGAGTCGCCTACGCTTATAGCATCAACTCAAAGTCCATAGAACCATTTAAGAATGTAGGATTTGTGAAAAAGTCCAAGTGGTTGAGACTCGTTAAAGATTTTAACTTTTCTCTGGCACCCAAAAGTGTCGGCTTCAGAAATGACTTTGATCGCATTTATGGTGAGCGAAAAGCGAGGAACATCAGTCCGATACCCGGAGCAACAGTTGAACCTCAAGTCTATGTCAACAAATCATTCCATTGGGACAGGGCCTATAATTTATCGTATGATTTGAGCAAAGCGATAAAGATTGATTTCAGTGCAAACAATCGCGCTCTCGTTCGTGAATACGAAGGAGAACGAGTGGCGAGACCGGGAAAGCTAAGCGAACGAGATGACCCCGAAAAAGATGGCGAAGGGGGATATTTCATTGATCCAGTGACTGGGGAGCCGGAAAGAGATGCCACAACGGGAAGGATCAACAGAAGCTATGAACAACATAAGGATTCGATATTGTCAAGTTTGAGTCAACTCGGATTGACCACCAACTATAATCACACTGCCAGTGTTTCATACAGTGTTCCATTGTCTAAGATTCCGTTACTTGATTGGACCAGCTTGACATCGAGATATTCCGGTACTTATGATTGGATGAGGGGGCCTTTGGTTCAACCTGGAATACAAGATACTTTGGGACATACCATTTCAAATGGTCAACAAATTCAGCTCAATGGCTCTCTCAACATGACCAGCCTTTATAACAAGGTTCCTTATTTAAGAGATATTAATAGAAACAAAGGGTCCAAGGGTAGACCACAGATGAATAAGGCCAAGCCTGATGCTGCGGCTGAAGACTCTAAGGAGGATGCAAAAAAGGAAAAGGATAACAAGCTGGTAAAGGGAACACTGAAGGCACTGATGAGTGTAAAATCAGTCTCGGGAACATATACTCTCAATAGGGGTAATACGCTCCCTGGGTTTGGCGGGCAACCGAATTATATTGGATTGGATAATTCTCCAGATAGGAGTTATGGGTATCAGCAGGATGTATTTACGTATGGTGCTCCAGGTATGGGTTTCATATTCGGACAGCAGGAAGATTTTAGCAATACTTCGAAGCACTTTGCTGACTATGCAGGCAATGAACAGCGATGGCTTGTTGCAAATCCAAATATCTACAACCCTTACTTAAGAAGTAAAAGTGAGCAATGGAATTTCAGGGCAAGTGTTCAGCCAATGAATGACTTGAGGATTGACCTCACATCCAACGAAAGCCGTGGAACGAATTGGAGCGAATACTTCAGATATAATAAGGATCTGGATTATTGGAGCAGCGACAGCACGCTGCTAGAAACCGGAAATTACAGCGTGTCCATAATATCTATAGCCACCGCGCTTGAGGACATTGACTCATCTAACTATACAATCTATAATCAGTTTTTATCCAACAGGGTGACTGTGTCACAACGTTTGGGCGAGGAGAAAGGTATTTCTTCAAGGGATCCTGGCGGATATACGGTTGGATATGACAGTGCCCATCAAGACGTCTTGATACCAGCATTCCTTGCCGCATATACGGGACAAACTCCAGGGAAGGTGAGCCTAAATCCTTTAAAAACTATGATGTTGCCTAACTGGCGTATCAATTACACGGGCTTACAAAAGTTGGCCTTCATCAAAAAGTACTTCAGGTCATTTAGCATCAATCATGGGTATCGATCAACGTACACCGTTGGTGGTTACATTAAGTCATTTGCAACGCAGGATACATTCCAGTTGACCCAGCGTATTCAGCCCAAGTATGTCATATCTCAAGTGTCAATTTCAGAGCAATTTTCTCCGTTGATCAACTTTGATATGACTTGGAATAACAGTCTGCTCACCCGATTTGAAATCCGAAGGGATAGGAACATTACACTTAGCACATCCAACGGTCAGGTCACTGAAATGGGTAATGTAGAATACATAGTTGGATCTGGATACACGTTTAGCAAGCTTAAAATGCCTTTTACAGTCAGGGGAACAACACTTCAAAGTGACTTAGTGCTTAGGGCAGATTTCAGCATTCGGAATTCAACCACACTCATTCGGAAGATTGTGGAAGAAGAAACACAAGTCACGGCTGGCCAGCGAGTTTATTCATTGAAGCTCACCGGTGACTATTCCTTGACCAAGGCGCTCACACTGCGGTTGTTCTATGATTGGGTAGCCAACAGACCGGCTATTTCCAACTCATTCCCCACCTCCAATATCAATGCTGGCTTTAGCTTGAGATTTGCGTTGTCAGGATAATGTGAACAATAGCTTTTAGTGGTGAATTCAACATATATATTTGCCCACTTAACCAACGAAAAATGAACATTCCAGCCGATCTAAAGTACACGAAGGACCATGAGTGGATTCGTGTTGAAGGAGATACCGCAGTTATTGGTGTAACAGATTATGCTCAAGGCGAGTTGGGCGATGTGGTGTATGTTGAAATTGAAACAGAGGGCGAAACGCTAGATCAAGAGGAGGTCTTTGGAACAGTGGAGGCCGTGAAAACTGTGTCTGATCTTTTCATGCCGGTGAGTGGAGAAGTGATCGAAGTGAATTCTTCACTTGCTGATGCGCCTGATACCGTGAACAAGGACCCATATGGTGATGGCTGGATGATCAAGATCAAATTGAGCGATGTCTCTCAGCTTGATTCTTTGATGTCAGCGGACGATTACAAGGCGGAAATCGGGGCCTAATCGTGTTCTGGAAGCACAATGCTTTAGGGGTTTCTTGGGCATTGCTTATCTTGGTTTTGTGTGGCCTACCAGGTGATCAATTTCAATCATCGCAACAACCGAACGTAGATAAGGTTATTCACATAATCCTTTTCGGGGTTCTCTATGTGCTGGTGGTTGTGGGCTTTATTAAGCAGCGTGCATATCCGTATCTTAGAAAGAAAACTTTAACGAAGGTGTTTATTGCCACTGTGGTGTATGGGGTATTGATCGAAGTGCTTCAGGCCACCGTTTTTGTGGGGAGAAGTATCGAAATATTTGATATGGCTTTTAATGTGGTTGGCGCATTTGCGGGACTTGCTTTTGTACTATGGAATTTACAGTTATTGGTTCATATGGTAACGACCAAATTCTAAATCAAAGCAAAGAATTAACGGCATCAAAACGTGTATCAAAAATCTACTGACTATTTTGGTCGCCATAAAATCAACTAGAATATGGAGTTGAAGAAAAGCCACGAGGCTAATTTAGAGAACAAGAAGGGAGTTTATTTTTTGATTGGACTATTGCTTTCATTGGGTGTGGTGCTTATTGCATTTGAGTGGACACAATACGAAGGTGAAGTTGGATCTTTAGGTGATCTTGACATTGTTCTAGAGGAAGAAGAGATGATTCCAATTACTCAGCAACAGCCACCACCACCGCCTCCTCCCCCCCCGCAAACTACGATCATCGAAATTGTAGAAGATGATGAGGAAATTGAGGAAGAATTGGAGATTGAAGACACGGAAATGGACGAGGATGAGGTCATCGAATTTGTCGATGTGCCTGAAGAAGTAGCCGAAGCTCCTCAAATTTTTCACATAGTAGAAGAGCAACCTGAGTTTCCGGGCGGACAAGCTGAGCTGATGAAATACTTAAGCCAAAACACCAAGTTTCCTCAAATTGCAAGAGATGCTGGGATCACGGGTGTTGTTTACGTACAGTTCGTGGTTCGTGAAGATGGAAAGGTAGATCCGGATGATATTCAGATTTTAAGAGGCGTTCACCCTGCCTTGGATAATGAGGCTATTCGTGTGGTGAAGAGTATGCCCGCATGGAAGCCCGGAAGACAAAGAGGTAAGGCGGTTTCCGTTTACTACAAACTTCCTTTTAGGTTCAACCTGAAGTAAGACATAAAATTCCGAATGGTGATAAGGCCTTCTCGTTTTGGGAAGGCCTTTTTGTTGCCGTTAAGTTTCGCTTTCATGCCGTTTTCTAGTTAAGCTGCTATAGAAGCAATAGTCTGGCCGTAAACAAGGTTATACTCTAAACTCTGAAGCCATGATAACAACTAGAAGTAAGACACCCGAGAAATTATTGATGGGGCTGGCCTTTGGCCTAGCTGCATCACTTTGCGCATTGGAATACGGCAAACCTCTTATTGCCCGACATGTGTATACTGGAGCATTCGATGAGGATGAACTGTTTATTGCGGAGCTGCCACCCATAACATTTCCAAAGCCTCCGAATAGAGAACAGGCGATTGTGGAGAGGAAGCCAATTGTTACTGAAATGACCATTGTGGAGGAGCTGCCATTGGAAACTCCTGTTGACGAAATCGTTGAATTACCAGACTTTGAGTTCGATGATCAACTCTTTTTTGGAAGTGGCGAATTGGCAGAAACTCCAGAAATTGAGCTCAATATTCCCTTCGTTTTAGTTGAAAAGAAACCCGAGTTTGATGACTTAGAGGGATATTTAAGAAGGAACCTCTATTACCCGCAGCGAATGCTTGATTTGGGAAAAGAGGGAATAGTGGGGGTTCAATTTACCATTGGAGCCGATGGCAGTGTCATACCTGAATCAATTGAAATACTTCGGTCACCTCATAAAGATTTTGAAAAGGAGGTGGTGCGTGTGATCAAGAAAATGCCAAAGTGGACACCCGGTGAACAGCGCGGAAAGAAAGTGGCGGTAACCCACAGGCTTCCTATTCGCTTCTACATTCAATGATCAGATGATCATTCCAGCACCCACCGTTTCATTGGTAGCCTCATCAATCAGGATGAGGCTGCCGGTGTTACGATTTCGTTGATATCTATCAGAAAACAATGGAACAGTCGTTCGAATGCTAATGCGTGCTATGTCATTCATTTTGATGTTTTTGTCATCTTCCAAACGATGAAGGGTGTTGATATCAACCTTGTATTTGATATCCTTGACAATACATCTTGCATCCCTTGAAGTGTGCTTGATGGCATATTTGCCGTTCAGTTGCAATGGTCGTTGACTCATCCAGCAAATCATCATTTCCGTATCTTGTGATACGTTCGGCTGATTGTTAGTACGAACGATCATATCACCGCGACTGACATCTACATCATCTTCCAATAAAATGGTGCAAGACATAGGTGGGAAGGCCTCTGTTATTTCTCCATCATAACTGTCAATTTTGGCAATTTTAGAGGTGAACCCCGAAGGTAGAATCGTTACTTCATCACCCTTTTTCATCACACCGCCCGCCACGCGACCTGCATAGCCTCGATAGTCATGATATTCTGTGGTTTGAGGTCGAATCACATACTGAACCGGAAAACGAACGTCAACTAAGTTTTGATCGCTGGCAATGTGCACGGTTTCTAATGTGTAAAGCAATGTTGATCCATCATACCAAGCCATATTCTTAGATCGGTCAACAACATTGTCCCCTTTGAGCGCACTGATTGGAATATATCGAATATCTGAGATGTCAAGTTTACTGGTGAAATCTTCAAGCGTGTCCTTTATCTCTTCGAATTTATCTTGCGAAAAGTCCACCAAATCCATCTTGTTGATGCAATAAACCACGTGCTTGATTCCCAAGAGCGAAGCAATGAAGCTGTGTCTACAGGTTTGTTCAACCATTCCGTGTCGAGCATCAACCAAGATGATCGCTAGGTTGGCCGTGCTTGCACCGGTTACCATGTTTCTGGTGTACTGAATGTGTCCCGGAGTGTCAGCGATAATGAACTTGCGCTTTGGCGTGGCGAAGTAGCGATAGGCTACGTCAATCGTGATTCCTTGCTCACGCTCCGAACGCAGACCATCAGTAAGTAAGGCGAGATTAACTTCACCCTCACCGCCAATTCGTTTACTGGCCTTTTCAACGGCTTCCATTTGATCCTGAAAGATTGCCTTGCTATCGTAAAGCAAACGACCGATTAGGGTGCTTTTTCCGTCATCAACGCTTCCCGCTGTGGTGAAGCGAAGAAGCTCCATGTCCAAATAACCTGCTGTGTTTATCGTGTTCATACCTCAGTCGTCTCCTTAGAAATATCCTTGTTTTTTTCGATCTTCCATTGCTGCCTCCGAGCGCTTGTCATCCGCTCTTGTGCCTCGCTCCGTGGTTCTGGTTGCGGCCACTTCTTCAATGATTTTAGCGAGATCGTCTGCTGGAGACTCAACGGCTCCTGTACAGGTCATATCACCGATTGTGCGGAATCGAACAATACGTTTCTCTATCACTTCCTCTGGTTTTTTGTTCATGAATTCGCCATCGGAGTATATCACACCATCGCGAATGAATATCTCTCGTTCATGTGAGAAGTAGAGTGATGGAAGCTCAATATTCTCATGCAAAATGTATTGCCACACATCCATTTCTGTCCAGTTGCTTATAGGGAAAACGCGGAAGTTTTCACCCATGTGCTTCATGCCGTTGAAGATGTTCCAAAGCTCTGGTCGTTGGTTTTTTGGATCCCATTGCCCAAACTCATCACGGTGCGAAAAGAATCGTTCCTTGGCACGTGCCTTTTCCTCGTCTCGTCTGGCTCCGCCCATACACGCGTCAAACTTGTGTTTTTCGATGGTGTCAAGAAGCGTGACTGTTTGCAATCCGTTTCGGCTAGCGTTGAATCCTTTTTCTTCAACAACCCGGCCTTGATCTATGCTTTCTTGAACAGAACCAACGATCAGCTCCGCTCCGTCCTTCTTCACCAAGTCATCTCTGAACTGGATGGTTTCCGGAAAGTTGTGCCCAGTGTCAACATGAACCAAAGGAAAAGGAACCTTGGCTGGCCAAAAAGCCTTTTTCGCGATGTGGTAGCAAACGATAGAATCTTTGCCACCTGAAAATAGCAATGCCGGGTTTTCAAATTGCGCAGCCACTTCGCGAATCACGAACATGGCTTCTGATTCCAATTCCTTTAAGTGAGTGAGGTTGTATTTCATGATTGGATTTTAATAAAGGGCAAAAGCTTATCAAATAGCTCCGTGCCGCTTTCCTCAACAGTTTTATTTTGTGTCTTTATTTCAATTGAAGGATTCGTTGGAGCTTCGAACGGTGCAGATACACCAGTGAAATCAGGTATTTGACCAGCTCTTGCCTTAGCGTAAAGCCCTTTCACATCGCGCTTCTCGCATTCTTCGATTGGGGTGTTGATGAACACCTCTACAAAGCCTGCTTCTCCAATGATTGAGCGTGCGAGATCTCGAATTTCGATGGTCGGACTAACGAAGCAATTGATGCAAATCACACCTCCATCCATGAAGAGCTTAGAAACTTCGGCAATCCTGCGTATGTTCTCTGTTCGATCTGCATCACCGAACCCCAAACCGGCATTCAAACCAGTGCGTACGTTGTCTCCATCCAAAAGCTTGGAGAAATATCCATTCTCAAGAAGCTTGCGTTCCAGGAATTTAGCGAGTGTCGTCTTGCCGGAACCGCTCAATCCGGTCATCCAAACAACGCGCGCTTTTTGCTTAAGGAATTGTTCCTTTTCTGCTTTGGAAATAATCTCGTCAAAAACGCTGAAAACGTTGCTACCCTCGTCCTTCATAAATGAGCGCGCAAATGTAGCGAACCACCGCGGTTTTTAATGATCGAAGCGGGACTTTCATAGATTTGAGACCGAATGAACGCAAGCGAATTATTGAAAGGGTTCAAATCAACACCGGTTGATCAAATGGGCGTTGAAGATCGCATCGTCCGAATCAAGTCAAGGAGCATAAAAAGTGAGGCTAAGATTCATGGTTTGAAAATGGCCTTGAACATGATTGATTTAACCACTCTGGAAGGTGCCGACACACCTCAGAAAGTACGGCAAATGTGTTACAAGGCAATGCATCCGCATGATGAAATGAATGATATTCCAACTGTCGCTGCTGTCTGCGTTTATCCATCATTGGTGAAGGTGGCAAAAGAATCGCTGAAGGGATCGAAGGTGAAAGTGGCATCGGTAGCCACCTGCTTTCCCAGTGGTCAATCCGCTTTGAAGATTAAACTAGATGACACGCGTTATGCGATTGATGAGGGGGCGGATGAGATTGACATGGTGATTTCACGAGGAAGGTTTCTATCAGGTGATTACAACTATGTGTTGGACGAAATCCTTGAAGTCAAGGCGCTCTGTAAAAAAAGTAAGGTTCGATTAAAAGTAATTCTGGAAACAGGGGAGTTGGGATCTTTGGATGCGGTCAGAAAAGCATCGGATATTGCATTACTCGCCAATCCGGATTTTATCAAAACCAGCACTGGAAAGATTGGTCAAGCGGCCACTATGTCGGTAACGTTGGTCATGCTTCAGGCCATTGCAGACCACTATGAGCGGACCGGAGTTCGTGTCGGAATGAAACCTGCAGGTGGAATTTCTGATTCGAAAACTGCATTGCATTACCTGATGATGGTGAAAGAAGTATTGGGAAGTGAATGGCTTACCAATGAATGGTTCAGATTCGGTGCGAGCCGCTTGTCAAACGACATTTTGATGCAGCTTCGCAAGCAACAAATGGGCGTTTATCAGGCCCCTCAGTATTTCTCAAAAGACTAAGATTTTTACGAAACCGACAAACGGTTTTATTTGTGGGTTCATCTATGGCAATACTCAATTCCATATTCGGCTGGTTCATCAAAAAGCGCATTCATCAGATTGAGCTTTTCATGAAGTATCCGCACGATGTGCAGCACGAATGGTTTAAGCGATTGACGGCAACAGCAAAGAATACAGAGTGGGGAAGGAGATATGGTTTTAGCGATTTAAAGAGTATCGAGGATTTTAAAGCCAGATTGCCAGTACAAGACTATGAAGGCTTCAAGTCAGACATCGATCGAGTAATTCGAGGTGAGCAAAACATCCTCTGGCCTTCAGAGATAAAGATGTTTGCAAAGTCGAGCGGAACAACCAGCGATAAGAGCAAGTTTATACCCGTAAGTGAAGAGTCGCTCGAAGAATGTCATTATAAAGGCGGGAAGGACCTGATGTCCATGTATTATAATGAGTTTCCTGATTCACGGCTGATGGAAGGTCGCGGTTTGGTGATGGGCGGAAGCTCGGATTTTGTGCCTTTGAACGAGAGTAGCTACTATGGCGACCTGAGCGCGATCATTATTCGTAACCTTCCTTTCTGGGCATCACTGCACCGAACGCCCGATGCCAGCATCTCTTTGAATCCAAGTTGGGAAGAAAAGATTGAGCAAATTGTGGATGTGACTATCCAACAGGACATAACCAATATCAGCGGTGTTCCAAGCTGGATGATGGTTCTGCTCAAACGAGTGCTGGAGAAAACCGGCAAAGATCAGATCATTGACGTTTGGCCAAATTTGGAATGGTACGTTCATGGGGGAGTCAATTTCAAACCTTATCGTCAGGCTTTTAAAGAGATTATCGGTGGCAACGGAAAGGTGAACTATTCCGAAACTTACAACGCGTCCGAGGGCTTTTTCGGAATTCAAGACAACACGAAGTCGGACGATATGCTGCTCATGCTCGACTATGGTATATTTTACGAATTCATGCCGCTTGATCAGTTGGGTAGCGATGACCCGAAAACACTTCAGTTGGACGAGGTGAAACTGGGAGAGAACTATGCGCTTGTGATTTCCACCAATGGAGGATTGTGGCGTTATTTGATTGGCGACACGATCGTGTTCACTTCGTTGAGTCCATACCGAATTCATGTCAGCGGGCGAACGAAGCACTACATCAATGCCTTTGGCGAAGAGGTGATCATAGACAATGCAGAAAAGGCAATCGAAGTGGCTTGCGAGAAAACCGGAGCCGTTGTCAAAGAATACACTGCCGCACCAAAGCATATGAATGGATATGAAGCAGGCGCGCATGAATGGGCCATTGAATTTGAAAAAGGACCTTCTGACTTAGAGTACTTTGGTGAAATGTTGGACAATGCGCTGAAATCAATCAACAGCGATTACGAAGCAAAGCGATATCACGACAAGGTCTTGCGCATGCCTATCATCAATAGGTTGAATGAGGGAACATTCTATGGCTGGATGAAGGAGCGTGGGAAGCTCGGAGGACAAAACAAGGTACCAAGGCTGTCAAATTCGCGAGAGTATTTAGATGACATCCTTCGGTTTGCAAAACAATAAATGAGCATCACGTTTCGTATTTTTCGCATCCCATGAAATGGACTATATTCTTCCTGATGCTCTTTAACCTCCCTGTGCTCAATGCGCAGTCCGTGAAGTGGAAGTTGGAGCGCATCGTTCAAGTGGATAACCAGGAGGTGTTGATTGATCAACTCAATAATCTATACGCCATACGCAAAGGCGAAGTGCTCAAGTTGAATCAAAAGGGTGAGGAGTTAAGTAGATATAGCAACAAGTTGATCGGGAAGGAAATTCACGTTGATGTTACTAATCCAATGAAGGTGGTTTTGTATTCTGCGGATCAAATGAGGGTGATTGTGCTGGATTCGCGCTTAGGTGAAATCAGGGAACCGATCAACCTCTTGAAGCTTGGTTACGAACAGATCACATTGGTGGCAACCTCACATTCCAATTGCCTGTGGTTATATGACCCTATTAACTTTAAGTTGATTCGGTTGACTGAAAACTTGGAAGAGGAGCGTACATCGCTTAGTTTATCTCAAATGCTGCGGCTGCAGCTCTATCCAACTGACTTAGTAGAAGTCAACAACAAGGTTTACCTGACGGATCCAAACCACGGTGTGTTTGAGTTTGACGTGTTTGGTAACTACCTCCGAAAGATTCCAATCAGAAACATCGAAACACTTACGATAAGTGATAATCGACTTTTTTACAGGAATGACGAGCAATTGGTTGCGTTTAACCTCTCGAATAGTAACTCAGAAAACGTTGAGCTTGAGATAGCTAGCTTGAATACCTTTAGTGTGAATCGAGATCGAATAGTCGTTCCTACACCCACCAGTGCGATTATTTATCAAGCATTGCGCTGATTCCTTTTCTTTTTCAATGGGTTTATCTTAATTCGTACGCGATTTCCACTACCACACACTATTATGCAGGAAAAGAGAAATAATCTACACGTTGCCGTTTCTGGAAACATTGGCTCGGGTAAGACAACGCTAACGGAACTGTTGGCCAAGCACTACGGATGGGACTCTCATTTCGAAGATGCCGATGACAATCCATATATCAATGACTTCTATGCGGAAATGCAGCGATGGTCATTCAACATGCAGATTTATTTCTTGAATAATCGATTCAATCAGGTCTTGGATATCCGAGAGGGAAAGAAGAGCGTGATTCAGGATAGAACCATCTATGAGGATGCGTACATATTCGCACCCAACCTTCATAGCATGGGCTTGATGACCACACGGGACTTTGAAACCTACTTCTCGCTGTTCAACCTCTTGGATCGTTTTGTTCAGCCACCTGATTTGTTGGTTTATTTGAGAGCAAGTGTTCCTAGATTAGTGAGCCAGATTCAAAACCGTGGTAGAGAATACGAGGAAGCCATTCGTTTGGATTATCTGAAGCGTTTGAACGAACGCTACGAAGCATGGATTTCAACCTATGACAAGGGCAAGTTGTTGATCATTGACGTAGACAACAACAACTTCCGTGACGAAAAAGAGGATCTTGGAGAAATCATCAGCAAGATCGATGCAGAGTTGCACGGACTATTCTAATTCAAAGCTCAACTTATTATGATTGCTCATTATTTGATGCGAAGAGCGATTTCTTCAGTATTAGGGGTTCTTTGTTTTGTACAAACGTATTCTCAAGAATTACAATGGCTGGAAGGAAGAAAGACTCAATATGAATATAACACCTATGGGGTTCCAGGCTCAGCAGGGCGTGTTGCTATTATAGATAAGGTTGATGGGAAAAGTCCAGTGTTAAAGGCAACCATTTATGATTTTGGAAGATCGGAACCTGGTTCTACAATTGATCTTCTTGAAAAAGGGAAAGCCAATGATCAAATCTTGACAAGAGATGTGGTTTCAATTGGAGGTGTGCTCTATGCCATGCAGGAAGGGAAAAGCGCTAAAGGCAACTTTGCGATGTTGAAACCACTAGATGATGGTCATGTAGATATGCAGGTTAATTCTATCCCAAATTCTAATCCGGATAATGAGGATATGCTCATCAATGTTTGCGGTGTTTCTCCTAATCAAAGCTATTCTGCGGTATACTCATACACTATAAAATCCAAGACATCGAGGGATAATATGGCGGGAGTCCCGTATCTGAATTTATTTTTCGCATATCACAAACAACGTGAAAACGATTTTTATGTCCGCCCTAATTCAATTACAGTATTTGATAAAGAAGGGAAAATGGCATGGACAAAATCCTTTCAGCTTGGTCAACAGGATACCGGAGTATATGTTAGGTCAATTGATGTTACTGAGGCCGGTGAAGTTTTTATGCATGTTGAAGAATCGCCAATACGGTTCAATTACTTTGAGGCTCCATATTACTTCAAAACGCAGTCGACTCTTGCACTCCATAAGCAAACTGGTTATACAAAAGGTCTGTATTTCTTAAGTCGTGAGATAGATCAACCAACAAAACTTCCTATTGTTCTAAGTGATGAAATCGATGTTTTAGCTGAACAATACTTTAACAATGAAAACTTCTATATCAGAGTAGCTTCAATTGGGGTAGACAACGGAGGTACTTCTGTGTTTGCTGGTATGCTTGTTCAAGTTTTAAACCCCAAATATGCCGGTCGGACGTTTGTTAAGTTGAGCGCTTCGGATTTGCGGAATTCATTTAATAAAAAGACTGAACGCAAACGAGAGAAAGGAAAGGACTTTTCGATTAAAATTGGTCGCCCCACACCAAGGTTTGTTGATATAGACTCTGAGCATGGTATAACCATATTGATGGAAGAATTTTATCAGGTATCATCTTCGGGGGCTACGAAAACCAAATACAATTACATCACTTTTTTAAACTCGGATTTTGAAGGCGAACTAAAATGGAGCAAAGTAGTTGAACATGATCATGAAATAAACAAGTTCGTTCTCGTAGAGCGAGGGGGGATTCACGCGGTTAGTGATCAGAATGATATTGTGGTATTGATGAATGATAATGATAAGGAGTGGCCTTGGTCTGGCGATAACGCTCAATTGATCCGTTTAATGAGGTTTGATAAGTTAGGTAACCTGATTTCGGATAATACAGTAGATGCTTTCAAACAACCAATAATGCCTAGAAAAACATTCATGATGGATGGCGAGTTGATCCTAATTGGAAACGCAATGCCCTATAATCTTGATTTTAAGGTTGGTGAGAAGGCTGTAGTAGGTAAACTGAAATTATGATAAGATAGGAGCCTTTCGAGCCCCGTTCCTTGGTTGCGTTACTCAGAAAGAACAATCCCTTGCTCGTTAGTACTAGCACCGTGAATATTAAATCTATTATTTGTAGAAACTTGGCTTAAGCTAAGAATCCAACAAAAACAAGAACTTGGAGAGTATCAATAAGATTGATGTGGATTTGCACGGTTCGTTTTAAGGCCTTAATGGGCAATTCCTACCATGCATAGATTTTATTAAAGTCAGGATTATTTAGTAATGAGTTAAAGCTATAGACGGTGAGGTCTCCTTTCTTGACAACATCAAAACAGTCCTTTCCATATTGTTGCCTAAAAATTAGATTGACAAATTCCGAGCAGTATAGGGAAGTTGTATCGGTGTTGTCGAAAGAATGATCGAAAGGAATTTTCTGTCCTACGAGTTGATGTGTTTTCGAGGCAATGCTCGCAGCATCGGTTTCATGTGAAATGTGTCGCAATAGGAAAAAGCTGTTAGGCCTAACATCTTGCAGAAACCTCTTCAAAGTCGCTGTTTGAACACCATCAGTATCCTCCAATTGACCTGAAATTGATTGGGCCATGATGAAATTTCCTTCATCATCCTTGACCACAATGGCGCAATGGGAAATTTTAATCTCTTCTCCGAGAAATTTTGTGATCAGTTCGCTGATGCTACCGTAGCCACACTTTAGAATAACATCGCCCTCACGAATCAAGTGCAGTATGTCTTGTTCTGCAAGAACAGGCCTACTTGATTGAGAACCGCCCCAACTGCATGATTGCAAGAGCAGGCATAAAAAAAGTGGAAGAATTCGAATTCTTCCACTTTTTAAAAAGTCGCATTTGAAATGCTTATTCGGTTTTCAATGGTGGTTTCAGTTACATCACCATATTCATCCTTAGAAGGACCAAACAAACTTATCTTTTGAATGTTCCAGAATATCTCCTGTTGAATTGACAGGAACGCCAAGAAAGGTCATACTGATCATGATTTTTTCACCACCATCAGAGATTGAATAGGTGAATGGAGTAACCACGTCTCCTTTCGAAGGATCGTATGTGGTGTATTCACACCATCGCAATCTCCTTTCTTAACCTTACACTTTTCAAACGTATATCGATCTTTCGAGTAAGCTGAGTCTGGGACCGATTCACCGTTGTAGGTCATTGCCGTTACTTTCCAAGTTCCTGATGACAATTGCTTTACAACTTTCTGGTCTTTGCTGCATGAAGCTGTAATCAACGCAACCAGTGCTACAGCCAGTGTGAATTTTAATATTTTCATTATCAATGGTTTTTGTGGCTGCAAAGAAAATGATATTTTAAATGCAAAAGGGGCATTTTAAGCCCCTTTTTAAAAGATTAGTTTGTGCAGGGTCTATTCCGAAAGAACAATCACCTTGTTCTTAACCACTTCCACTACACCACCATTGATGTCAAACGACTGATCATTGCCATTTGACTTTACGATTACCTGACCTTCTCTCAATGAAGCAATGATAGGTGCGTGGTTGTTCAAGATTCCGAATGAACCATCTTTGCCAGGAAGCTGAATCGAATCCGCTTCTCCTTTGAAGATGAGCTTGTCGGGTGATAATATCTCAACAGTCATTTCAGATTCAGATTATTTATTCTCAGCTAGCATTTTCTTTCCAGCCTCGATTGCATCTTCAATCGATCCTTTCAAGTTAAATGCTGATTCTGGATACTGATCCACTTCACCGTTCAAGATCATATTGAATCCTTTGATTGTCTCTTCGATTGGAACGAATACTCCCTTCAATCCGGTAAACTGCTCAGCAACGTGGAATGGCTGCGATAGGAATCGCTGAACCCTTCTTGCACGGTGAACGGTAAGTTTATCTTCCTCAGAAAGTTCATCCATACCAAGGATGGCGATGATATCCTGAAGCTCCTTGTATCGCTGAAGAATTTCTTTTACTCGCTGAGCTGTATTGTAGTGTTCTGCGCCAACAATATCAGCAGTCAAGATTCGTGAAGTTGAATCCAATGGGTCAACCGCAGGATAGATACCAAGCTCGGAAATCTTACGAGAAAGTACCGTTGTAGCATCCAAGTGAGCAAATGTTGTTGCAGGAGCAGGGTCAGTCAAGTCATCCGCAGGTACGTAAACCGCCTGAACGGATGTAATAGAACCACGCTTGGTAGAAGTAATGCGTTCCTGCATGGCACCCATTTCAGAGGCCAATGTTGGCTGATAACCTACCGCAGATGGCATACGACCAAGAAGTGCAGATACCTCAGAACCAGCCTGTGTAAATCGGAAGATGTTATCAACGAAGAAAAGGATGTCACGTCCACCGCTCTCTTCGTCTCCATCACGGAAATACTCAGCAGCTGTCAACCCTGTCAAAGCCACACGAGCGCGTGCTCCTGGAGGCTCATTCATCTGACCGAATACAAATGTTGCCTTAGATTCTTTTAATTTTTCATTGTCAACTTTAGATAAGTCCCATCCTCCATTTTCCATGGAGTGCATAAACTCATCGCCATACTTTACGATGCCTGATTCAAGCATTTCACGAAGCAAGTCGTTTCCTTCACGAGTTCTTTCACCAACTCCAGCGAATACAGAATAACCATCGTATCCCTTCGCGATGTTGTTGATCAACTCCTGAATCAATACAGTCTTACCAACACCGGCACCACCGAACAATCCAATCTTACCACCCTTCGCGTAAGGCTCGATCAAGTCGATAACCTTAATACCTGTGAAAAGTACTTCTGTAGCCGTACTTAAATCTTCAAACCTTGGCGCCTCACGGTGAATTGGACGACCGCCTTTCTGATCAACTTCACCGATACCGTCAATGGCACCGCCAATTACGTTGAATGTTCTTCCTTTAATTTGATCACCGGTAGGCATTGTGATTGGAAGCCCCGTTGCGGTTACAACTAAACCTCTGGTCAGTCCCTCACTCGCGTCCATTGCGATGGTTCTTACAGTGTCTTCTCCGATATGCTGCTGGCATTCGAGGATAACTTTCTCTCCAGATTCCTTGGTTACTTCGAGACCATCCAAAATATTTGGAAGCTCACCACTTGTTAAATCAAATCTTACGTCAACTACAGGTCCGATAACCTGAGTAATTTTCCCTTTATTGGCAGCCATTTATGCTGATTTTTAGATAATTACGTGATTAAAATATCCTCTTGAATTCAGGGCGCAAACTTATGTATTTCAACCCATTAAACTTTACTAGAAATCGAAATTTTAAATCTATACCTTTGGCTGGTTGTTACTATCGGTTTATTGCACTGATAAACAGATAGTTAACGTTTATTTTATAGTTGAAAAATATTGAAGATTTTTAGAGGAATTGAGACTTACAGCTCCGAAAGAGGTGCGTGCGTAACCACAGGAACCTTTGATGGAGTTCACATCGGTCACAGAAAGATAATATCGAAGCTCAACGACATGGCCGAATCCAACAACATGGAAAGTGTCATGGTCACCTTTGATCCACATCCAAGACGCGTGTTATTTCCTGATCAAACTGGTCTGCAATTGATAAATACGCTGGAGGAAAAATTAGACTTGTTAGAGTCAACTGGAATAAGCACGGTTATCGTTCATCCATTTACCATGGAGTTTTCGAGAACAAGCGCATTGATTTACGTTCGAGATCTGTTGGTGAATAGGGTTGGAATGAAGAAGTTGGTCATAGGTTATGATCATCAGTTCGGTAAGAATAGGGAGGGAAGCATCGATCAATTGCGTGAGCTGGCTCCACTCTTCAACTTCGAAGTGGATGAAATTCCGGCCCAAGAGATTGATGATGTCAACATAAGCTCTACGAAGATTCGACATGCGTTGCGTGAGGGGGATGTACATTCGGCTAACAGTTACCTCGGCTATGATTTTTATATAACTGGAAAAGTGGTGAAGGGTCAAAGTAGAGGGCACGGGCTTGGTTTTCCGACTGCAAACATTTTGATTGAAAGCAGCGAGAAAATCATTCCTGCACAGGGAGTTTATGCGGTCGAAGTTGTGCTCGAATCCGGCCGATTCAAGGGAATGGCAAATATTGGAGTGAATCCAACCTTCGGTGAAGAAAATGAACAGACGGTCGAGGTGAACATTTTCGATTTCAATGACGATATTTATGGTAAGTCAATTCGAATGTCATTTCGTAAAAGAATTCGGAGTGAAATGCGTTTTGATAATGTCGATGAGTTGATTCAGCAGATGCAAAACGACAAAAAGGAAACCTTGAGTATTCTAGCTTGAAAACTGTCATCTTAATAACGTTATCTGTGTTGCTTGCGATCTGTGCTATTGCTCAAGACGAGGTTGTGACCAAGTTTAAATCATTGGAAGAGGCCCTAGAGCATCCCAATGATGTTATTGAGCTGACCTTGAAGAGGGAACGCATCAGGGAATGGCCGGATGCTGAGCTCCGTCAATTTCCAAACCTTAAAAAGCTTGATTTGACAAGCAATAAGATTGATTCACTTCCATCGGACTTGACTTATCTTCAGGGTTTGGAGTCATTGACTTTGACCAATAACAGGCTTGATTCACTTCAATCTAGCATTGGTGATTTAAAATCGCTCAGGGTGTTGAACTTGGGAAATAATGAAATTTATCATGTGACTCCAAGGTTAGGCGAACTTACCGAACTAAGAGTGCTGGAGCTATGGAGCAACAATATCTACTACTTGCCAATAGAGTTGAATAATCTTAAGAATTTGCGAGATCTGGACTTGAGAAATATTCAATTGAACGATGAACATCAGGACGCCATCAAGGCCATTTTTGATGAACCAGGGCCAAGTATTAAGATGTCAATGAGCTGTAACTGTAATTGACAGGATAGTTAATTGTCTAATTTTTATTGTAATCTCTTAACTTTGACTTCATGAGATCGCCAAGCATACGACATAAGGCGAGGGTAATTCTAGCAGTTGTGTTTGCGGGATTATTGCTTGCAAGTTGCGCATCATCTAGCACGGCACACCACAGACGTCCACCTTCAGGAGGACATTTTAAGTGCAAGTAAGCACTAATCCAGAATCTCGTATTCAATCACAACATCGTTGACCGGCCAGTCACCTGAGTCGCGCTTTTCAGCTGCAATAGCTTCTACCACATCCATTCCTTCCAACACCCGACCAAAAACAGTGTGCTTGCCATCTAAGTGTGGTGAACCTCCAATGGTCATGTAGACTTCCCGGTTTTCTTGTGGCACCTTCATTCCATACTCATCTTCCGTTGCCTTCAAACCTTTTTCCGTAAAGGGTGTTCCGATCACAATATAGAAGCTGTATTGGGCAGATTTCATTTCGGGATTATTGACATAGCTCATTGCCATGGCCACAGCACCCCGCTCATGAATGTGCTTTGGACTTACCTCTGAAGGAATGTAATAGGCGCCCACATTCTCTCGCTTTTCAAGTGTTGCATCGTTATCCGAGTTTCCACCTTGAATCATAAAACCCGGGACAACTCTGTAGAAGATGGTCTTGTAGTACAACCCACGCTTGATGTGATGAATAAAATTAGCTCGGTGCAGCGGTGTGTCTTCAAACAGCTCGATGACAATATCTCCGAGTCTAGTCTTGAGTTTGACTTTTGTTTCTTGATTCTCCTGTCCGTATTGCGTGAAGAATTCTTTGACTTTCCCTGGTTGAGGCCATTGAATTTTGGGTTCTTGAATTGATGGTTTCGCAACAGACTTTTCAGAAACAATTTCTGTATTGTCACTTTTCTCGTCTCGGTCGGAGTTGCATCCTATCAGGAGTAGAGAAACAATTATGAAGAGTATGCCTGTTCTGCGTACAACGTATGTCATTGACCATACCTTTGTGTGCAATGTTCGGAAAGATAGCTGACATATTCAGGAAACGTGAGGTGCTTCTGCCCCCAGCGGATCTTGGTGTTTTGAAGGTAGACGTTCATTCTCACTTTATTCCCGGTATTGATGATGGAGCCGATTCGATGGAAACATCGCTGGAATTGATTGGTAAAATGGCGGAGTTCGGGTACAAAAAGGTGGTCACGACCCCACACGTGATGAGTGACTACTATCGCAACACGCCCGACATTATTCGTTCCGGTTGCGACAAGGTGAGAGAAGCGCTTTCAAAGGCTGGGATTGATATTGAGATTGATTGTGCAGCTGAATATTATCTCGATGCTGAGTTGATGGACAAAGTGAAGAAAAGAGAGCTGCTCACCTTTGGAGACAACTACGTGTTGTTTGAGCTGCCTTTTTTAAATGAACCACCCAACTTAGCCAATGTGGTGTTCGAAATGCAGTTGGCTGGATATAAACCCGTGCTCGCACACCCGGAGCGCTACGCGTTTTGGCACATGGACTTTGACAAGTACGAAACCATGATCGACAAGGGAGTCTTACTTCAATTGAATATCAATTCACTCACTGGACATTACTCACCCATTGTGAAAAAGATCGCCCAGCAATTGATTGAAAAAGGCATGATCGAACTGCTTGGTTCAGATTGTCATCATGCGGGTCATATCGAGTTGATGAATCATGCCAGACAATTAGAGCCTTTGCATGCGGTTCTGAAGAGTGGAAAACTGAAAAATAATCAGCTTTAAGCCTGGCTTACCTCAGCCTCTCGCTCGATCTTCTTGACCAAACCTGAAAGCACTTTTCCGGGACCGACCTCCACAAAGTGAGTCGCTCCGTCAGCTACCATCTGCTGAACAGACTGTGTCCAACGCACTGGAGCGGTCAATTGAGCGATCAGATTCTTTTGAATAGATGCGGGGTCAGAAACGGCACTTGCGGTTACGTTTTGGTAGACTGGACAAATAGGTGTGCTGAATATTGTCGCTTCAATGGCAGCTTGCAATTCTTCTCTCGCAGGTTCCATTAATGGGCTGTGGAATGCTCCTCCAACAGGAAGTTGCAACGCTCGTTTTGCTCCTTTTTCAGTCAATTGCTCGCAGGCAATACGTACGCCTTCATTGGAGCCGCTAATCACCAACTGTCCGGGACAATTGTAGTTTGCAGCCACAACCACTTCGTTGATTCCTGCACAAGTTTCTTCAACTACATCGTCTTCCAATCCCAAAATGGCAGCCATCGTAGAAGGGTTCATCTCACAGGCCTTTTGCATTGCCATTGCTCGCTTATACACGAGGTTCAGTCCATCTTCAAACGTCAACGTCTTGTTTGCTACCAGCGCTGATAATTCTCCCAAACTGTGACCGGCAACCATATTTGGAGCAAATCCTTCAATGGTCGAGGCTAGGATAACTGAATGCAAGAAAACAGCAGGCTGCGTTACTTTAGTTTGCTTTAGGTCTTCATCCGAACCTGAGAACATTATATCGGTAATATTAAATCCAAGGATTTCATTCGCCCGTTCGAAAAGCGCACGAGCACTAGCGTTGGACTCATAAAGTTCTTTACCCATTCCTGAAAATTGGGCTCCTTGTCCTGGAAATACGTAAGCTGTCTTCATAGTTAGTGGTTTAGCTCAGGTGAGCTGAGATAAGGCTGATAAATTCTTTTCTGGTCGCGTCTTTAAGGAATTCTCCTGTAAATGCTGATGTAGTAGTGACGGAATTCTGCTTCTGCACACCACGCACCTGCATGCACATGTGCTTCGCTTCAATCACAATGGCTACGC
>JAWKNJ010000029.1:0-76243 GCA_041391765.1 Flavobacteriales bacterium
CATTGATATGAAACCCCACCTTTGGCTTTAAGTTGAGTGGTGTCGCCAATGCAAATTTCCTGATCCTCACCGGCCGAATAATTCGGCACTGGAAATACCTCAACTTCAATCGATCCGATTGACTGACATCCACCAGGACCTGTGGCAGTTACAAAGTACTCAACCGCAGAATCAGGCGAAACAGTTGGATTTGCTGTCAATGCCCCTGCCAGATTTATCGCAGGACCCCATACATAGGTATTCGCACCAGTCACATGCAATTTGGTTGAACCATTCAAACATATCGTGGGATTATCAATTGTGACGCTCAACACCGGTAATGGCGTCACAGCCAAATTGTAAGTCGTATCACTAACGCATTCAAATCCATCTGTTGCAGTAATAGTGTAAGTTGTGGTGTCTGGAGGAGTGGCAATTACTGTGTCGTTGTTATTACCGTCCAACTGTAAATAAGATGTTGGTGACCACTGGTAATTGTATCCATTTGCAATGACCATTTGCCTTGAGTCTCCCACGCAAATTCCACCGCCTACTGGTGTGATTGGAATAATCGGAAGAGGAAGAACTACGATGGTAGTTTCAGCAGAATCAACACAACCAAATACGTCCATACCATAAACTTCGTAGGTAGAAGTCGTGGTTGGCTGCGCAATAACGCTTGCCTGATTGTAGGCATTCAGCCCAGCAACAGGCGCCCATTGATAAGTTGTCGCACCAATTGCTTCTAATTGCGTTGTTATTCCCAAACATACCGAATCGGTATCCGCCACTAATTGCAATGGAGGCAGCTCAAGCATGTTCACTATGACCGTGTCTGTGTTAATGCAACCGTTGGAGTCAACTCCTTCTACAACGTAGGATGTATCGACATCTACCAAGGCTACCACACTGTTGCCCGTGGTAGCTGATAGGTTGTATGCGGGGCTCCAAGTGTATGTTTGTGCTCCTGCCACCGTGAATGTATCACTCAAACCATAACACACTTCTGTGTATTGAGGAGCCACAACCACATTTGGTAGAGGATAAATTGTAACCAAGATCGTATCGCGACCGACACAACCATTTAAGTCCGTACCAACAACTTCATAAGTAGTAGTATCCGTTGGAAAAGCCATCACGGAACTACCAGTCGATGCACTTAACGTAAGACTTGGTGACCACACATATGTGGATGCTCCAAACACTGAGAGCTGAGCCGTTTCATAAATACAAAAAGCTGTGTCCTCTGGAAGTATGTAAACTGCCGGCAGCGTATCTACAGTAACATCTATTTCAGCAGAATCAACGCATCCATTGGCTGCTGTCGCAAACACTTCGTAGGTTGTAAACTGAGTCGGAGAAACATTGATCGATGCTCCAGTCATGTTACTACCCATAGGCTGTGGAACCCATAAGTATGACAGAGCCCCTGAAGCTGTCAATTGCACAGTGTCTTCCAAGCAAATTGTGTCGCTCGTAAGGTTGAGGACAAGCACGGGTAAAGGTTTCACTTCAATGTCAATCGTATTTGAATCCAGACATCCAAAGGCTGAAGTTCCAACAACGGTATAGGTGGTTGTAATAGGTGGACTTGCCAAAACGGAAGCAATAGTTGAGTCATTCAATCCGGTTCCGGGAGACCAAGCATAGGCTGCGGCACCCGAAGCAACAATGGAAATGGAGTCATCTGCACAAATGGTATCGCTCGCTGCTATCAGCGTTATCACGGGCAATGGCTGAACGTAAAGGGTTGTAGAGTCTCCCCCAAAGCCGGTGCAGTTAGCATCAGAAACGCTAATAGGAACGTAAGACCCCGAATCCATGGCGATGAAGCTATCAACTGAAGTTGTTATACCCGAAATTGTAAACGTATCACCGGATGTTGCATAGGTCACCGTCCAAGGTCCTGTCCCAGTAAACGTCATGATAATCGGAAGGGAATCTCCAAAACAAATCGAATCACCTCCCGAAAAATTGACCGTTGGCAAGTCCAATACGTCCACTAAAAATGAAGACGTATCCACGCAACCGTTAGTGTCCGTGCCTATTACATTATAAGTAGTGTCTACCGTGGTGTAAGTTTGAATCGTGGTTCCAGTAGTTGCGCTTATCGCATAATTTGGATACCACTGATACGTATTCGCACCGGAAGCTGAAATAGCCATGGTGTCTCCGAAGCACAACACCGGATTTGGCGGACTCACGATGGGCTGGGCGAAATTGGTCACTAAGACCGTGTCTGTAGAATAACAGGTATTCGTATCTGTAACCACACAGATGTAGGTCCCGGGAGTGCTCGTAACCAATGAGTCAATGGTAGAACCAGTATTCCATAAGTACGTTACCGTTGTATCCGGCCCACTGGCATAGAATATAACGGTGTCTCCATTGCAGATCAGGGTGTCAGCTCCCAAATCCAAGACAGGCGTTGAAAAGTGATCGATATCAACCGTGTCGCTTTTGTAACAGCCATATGCGTTTGTCACAGTGAGGAAATACTCTCCGGCAGCATTGGCTTGAATTGCTTGAGTGGTCTCTCCCGTATTCCAGAGGTATGTATTGAAAGTACCCGCATCGAGAATCACAGTATCGTGGGGACAGATTGTTGTATCCAGATCGAGTATGATGATCGTGTCATGCACCTCCACAGTTGAATAAGCGGTGTCAGTGCAATTCAAATAGTCTGTTACGACAAGTCTTACTGTATATGTTCCGGCAGCATTGTAAAGATGTCGGCCATTGGTATCATTACTTGTTCCGCCATCACCAAAATCCCAATCCCAGGCTACCAATGTATTGTTAACAGGGACGCCTGCAGCGTTTGCACAAGAATCACTTAAGGCAATGAACTCTGCTGTATCGCCTAAGCACACATTAGGCGTTAATACCTTAAACGCAGCTGCAACCTCATAGGAAAAATCTGAGTAAGTAACGTCCGCTAAAGAGTAATTGTAAAATCCGAATCTACCCGGAGGGAAGCATCCATTAATATCAAAAATTGTATCCCCATCGATATTAATGACAACGCGCGTATTTGTATAAGTGAGCGTAAATGAATACGTCTGTAAGTCATTCCATCCCAAACCATTACCATACTGAGATGCGATGAGTGTAGCATAAGGACCCGCCTTAGAAGAAAATGCCTGTGCAAGATTCGTGATGGGTCCATTCATGCGCGATAAGGAATATCCTTCAGGACCGAAGAATCCATTAAAATTTTGATCTGCCTGTTTCCAATCAAACAAGTAGAAATCATAGTTGGAAGAATTTCCGGCATCCGGCTCCTCATAGCCAAATACAAATCCAATCCAGTCGTCATCTGCGGTCGTATTCACCCTGATATCACCAGAAATACGAACATTAATAAAACTGTCCGGACTTACATAAAATGTTGGATCACCATTGATGCTTTGAGTAACAGAGTTTCCTCCACCACCAACCGTCCAGGTTCCGTTGGCGGCAATTCCCTCCTTGATCCATGTGGATAAATCAATGCTATCACCACACTGACTGCGAGCGTTAATTGTGAATAGCTGAAACATCGCAACGCATGCGAAAAATAGTAAACGTCTAACCATGTTTTATATCCTCAATGTCCTGTAGCCATTCGCAGAGCGAATGTAGTATCTGCATCGGCAATCACCATGAGATACATGTAATCTTTGATACGCATCAACATCACCAAGGTTGTGTGAATCTTTTGGGACTGAAAAATAAACTAGACCATTACGGCATTTTGACAGATAAAACCTCAATCGAATTCTGTCATTTTCGATTCTTTGCTTCAATCCAGCGAGACATGTATTCGGTGCTCTTATGTGTGTGATGCATGAGCATTTTTCCTATGAAATTTTCATTTCTGTGTTCTGTCAAATGTTCGGAAATCGATTCTAATTTTCGATCAAAGCTCGAGGTGTATTCTGCTCTATCGAAGCGCTGATTCAAGAGCTGGAACCCCTGATCTTGGGCAACTTTCCAAGTTTCAGCGTTCTCATGCAGCTCAACCGCTCGAGTGGCTAATCGCTCAAAATCATCTTCGATTGCACCACCCCAATGGATTCCATCGGACATTCCTTCTGCACCAATATGAGTTGTGACACTTGGAGTTCCGTTTCGCATGGCATCAATCAGCTTACCCTTTTGACCGGCTCCAAAACGTAACGGAGCGATTAGCACCCGACTATTTCGAATCACGTCATCCGCACTTTCAGCTCTTCCATGAACTAAAAAACCAGAGTCCAGATCATTCAACTTCAAGTCTTCGGCACTAGCGTGCGAGCCATAAGCATTCAAAATGGCATCAGGAATCTGCTTCTGAATGAGCGGCCAAATCTCATTTTTAAGAATGCGCAAAGCATCCTTGTTGGGTGCATGAAGAAAGTTTCCTATGCTGACAAAACCAGTGCGATTCTCAAATGATGGTAGTATCGAAATCTCTCGTTCCTGAATTGATTCAGGTAAAAAAGGCAAGTAATGACGAATAGAATCCGGGATATGAAAAACATCGTTCAGCAATTGCATTTCAGCTTCCGAAATGACCAACGATAAATCGGATCGAAATATGGAGGCTACCTCCCGCAAAGCAGTCTCAGATTTCAGGTCATCCAAATGGAATGGCTTGTTCTTTTCAACGGCTAGCTGACGCGCTTTGCGCAAACAATGTAAGTCCTCCAAGTCAAGAATTCGAATGGCCACAGGACAGGTTTGAGAAACTCTCCAACCAAACTGCTCTTCAACCATAAATCGGTCAAAAACTACAATATGCGGATCGAGTTCAGCAATAAAAGCATCAAATGATATATGGTTCAATTGTATGCTATGCTTTATGCAGCCCAGTTCCCGCAATTGCGAAATATGATCTGGTACTTGAGCAGCCGAAGCAAAATGCAGCTCCATGCCCTTTTCATTAAAATGGCGCAGCAACTGTAGGATTCTAACCCCGGCTGCCGTAGCATTAGGATCTGGCCACTGATGTCCGATGAATAGCACTCTATTCATGCAAGGCTTGGATCGCGTCATTCATAAATCCCCAACCCAATGTTGTGAAGGCGTCTTCGTTACTCAACAGAATCACAACCTCTGCATCATTCAGTGCATTCATCCGCATTTGCTCGGTTAATTCTCCTCTATTATTCACATCAGTCGTCATCACTGATTTGTTGTAGTAGAGCATTTTAGAATCTGGGGCGAACATTTCATTTACTATTCCGAGATACACAAACATGGTGTAGTAGCTATCTCCGACAATCAACGCCTTTGCTTGACGCTTGCCTTCAAAAACGAGTCTCGGATAGGCTAGCTCCTCTTTGCCGGGTCGGGTCACTATGTTCAACAATCCATGCAAATCCTTGTCCGTCTTTCGCGGGTATTCATCAACTTTTAGCTCTGTCATTACAAGCATTCCTTCGGACACACCAAGATCATCTAGTTTTTCTTGAATGCGCTGAGCTGCCAGTGAAGCTCCATACAATGACCAATGAGATCCGCTTTTTGAGAATAGTGGATACTTATGGTCCAATCCCTGAAATTCACTTATAAAGTCCACCATTTCGATACCTCTTTCATGAATCAATTGCCTCATTTCTGAATAGTTGGTGAACACACCGTCACATTCTAAATCAAGCTTATTTTGGTGATATCGGAGCTTGTTTGGAGCTATGATGAACAAGAACTTTTTGCCGTGATCGTTGAGCAATTGGTCGAGAAATTGCAGAGAATCGGCAACATGATTAAGTCTGTCCACTCCCAAATAATTTTCCCCGCAAACTGCAGGTATGTATGTTCCTTCAAACAGGTAATCGTCTTTTCCTTTCAATACAAAAGGGCCACATTCATCAAACATCGAATACATCAATTGGTTATGTAAACGAATCATGGCCTCTCTGAATCCAAATGTCTTGGTGACCACCCGATTCGCAGATCGCTGAAAAGTCATGTCGGCCGCTCTGCCGAGCGTAGGCGACACAAGTGTGTCTTCAAATAAGTAACCAGAAAGACTCACAGTTCGCAGGGGATGAAAAAGCGTTTGCACCGCTATTAACAATAGGATGCAAAGCGATGCCAGAATATGCACCTCGCTATATCTCCTTTTTTCGATTGCGAACTTGTTTGGTGAAGAGGCAACTCACTTTCAGGTCAACACCGAAAGAATTCAGTCGCACGGAGAAAGGGTCGCTTGAATTGAATTGTCTGCACAATCACGGGCATCATTGACTTGAAACTGATACATGGGCTGAACGACAAGCACTATCCTGCTTTTTCAAATATGCTGCTTCGCCAACTCCAGCATGCGCTCCGACGTAGTAGTCCACAAAAAGGTTAATGTTACTTGCTCCATTTGAAGCATCCAGAATTCCTTGTTCTGGCCTTAATTCATCAGAATAATTTTTATTCCGAACGCGCTCTGAAAACATATAACCTCCCGCCATGCCAAAGGAATAGATCATCTCAACTTTTCGAGCCAGTCGATGATGAAAATTCAGGTATAGCGGAACGGCAGCAACGTGCGCGCTCATCAACGTAACGCCTTGTTTTCCATTTTGTTCTGCTGATGGATCCACATTTCGAAAGCCCTTGTTCATGTACATTACCCCGGTGCTGAAGCTGAGCTAGATGGATCAAAAGCGTTTATACTCGATTCCAAAATTGTAGGATAACTTCCTTCCCCATTAACAAAAAATATACGCAGTGGCATTAGGCGAAGTGCTAAACCACAACCACTCCAACGTTGGCGACATCAGCAGATTAATCTGAAACTTTTCACCACCAGCCTTGCGGTTAGTGTGAAAACCGTCAGTAAACCAGCCAGAGGCTACGCATAGAGGCTTGGATACTTCCGTGGGTCTACCTCTCGTGCATGATGGAATAGACCGCTTCGAATATGTCTTCGTTTGATGGCTTAGAAAATAGTCTCCGTCCGAAGCATACGCTGGGCGGTGAGCCTTGGCTGTGAGCGTTTTTGGAGCGCTGTCCAAGTGCTGATAGCCTCCCTGCCTTTCCAAAACCTCCTGCATCATGAATGCTGATGCGCCACCTGGAACATCTTCATCCACAAACAAAATGCGGTTGGTTTTCTTAAGACTCTCCACAATTTCACCATCTAGGTCAAATGGAAGTAAGGTTTGAACATCAATTACTTCTATCGAGATTCCAACTTCTCTGAGTTGCTTGGCTACTTCGGTGCACATTCTGACCATTGAGCCATATGTAACCAACGTTACATCTTCGCCTTCGGTCATTACTTCCACCTTTCCGAGCTGAACTTTGAACTCACCTAGGTTCGATGGTAATTGCTCTTTCAAGCGATAGCCGTTTAATGATTCAATAACGATTGCCGGATCATCTCCGCTCATCAAGGTATTATACATTCCTGCCGCTTGAGACATGTTTCTCGGAACGCAAACATGCATGCCTCTCAATGAATTGATGATCATTCCCATGGGAGAACCGCTGTGCCAGATGCCTTCCAAACGATGTCCTCTGGTTCTGATGATCAGCGGAGCTTTTTGACCACCCTTGGTTCGGTATTGAACCGTTGCCAAGTCATCACTTAAAATCTGAACTGCATAAAGCAAGTAATCCAAGTACTGAATTTCTGCAATGGGTCGAAGACCTCTCATCGCCATACCAATGCCTTGACCAACGATGGTGCACTCTCGAATACCGGTATCGAACACACGATGTTCACCATACTTTGCTTGCAGGCCTTCAAGGCCCTGATTCACACCACCTATCTTACCGGAATCTTCACCGAATATGATAAGCTCGGGATATTTACTCAACAGCGCATCGAAATTGTCTCTTAGGATCTCGCGACCGTCCACCATTTTGTCTTCTGCGTATTCCTGTGATACTGGCTCAACCTTCAAAGGCGACTCTTCGCTTTGGCTATAAAGATGAGATGAGTAGCGATCGGCATTAATTTCTAATCCTTGCTTAATCCAACCGGACAATGCCGACTTCGAAGACAAATTCTCGGAGCGTGCATATCGCAGTGCTTTGCGTGCCGCCTCGTAAATCTCTTTCCTCAACGGATCAACTGTAGCGTCCAACTCATCTTTCACCTTATTGATGAACACAGTATTTTTACTCTCCGCACCCAAGTTGGCGATCAGTTTAACCACTTCTGCCTTATCTTCTTTGATGGGATTTAGAAAAGCATTCCAAGCATTTGACTTCGCATCTCGAGCTGTTTTCTTTGCTTCTTGTTCGAGTTCGTTCAGCTCATCCTCCGATGCCAAGTTCTTGCCTAAAATCCACTCTTTGAACTTTTTTATCGGATCAAAATCCTTCTCCCATTGAAGTCGTTCAGGTGACTTGTAACGCTCATGAGAACCACTGGTGCTGTGTCCTTGAGGTTGTGTTACCTCTTCCACGTGAATCAACACAGGAATGTGTTCTTCACGAGCAATTTTGACCGCCTTTTCATAGGTTAACACCAGGTTAGGATAGTCCCAACCTTTCACTTTAAAAATCTCAAATCCGGGTTTTTCTTTGGTTCGCTGAAAGCCCGAAAGTGCTTCGCTGATGCTCTGCTTGATGGTCTGCAGTTCTTTGGGGACTGAAATTCCATGACCATCGTCCCAAACGGACATTACCAACGGTACTTGTAACACACCGGCTGCATTCATGGTCTCCCAAAATGGCCCCTCACTTGTTGAAGCATCTCCAATGGTCCCAAAAGCGACTTCGTTGCCCTTTATGCTAAATTGTTCGTGATTGTTGAGTTCAGGATTGTTCCTGAAAAACTTACTAGACAAAGCTAATCCCAACAATCGAGGCATTTGACCCGCAGTTGGAGAGATGTCTGCCGATGAATTCGGACTTTCTGTGAGGTTCAGCCACTTCCCATTTTGATCCAATGTGCGCGAGGCGTAGTGCCCATTCATCATCCTTCCGGCTGAGGCCGGCTCATGATGTACATCAGCGTGCGCATAAAGCTGTGCAAAAAACTGCTCGGGAGTCAACAGTCCGGCTGCCATCATCATGGTCTGATCGCGATAGTATCCCGACCTCCAATCGCCAGGCATCCATTGTTTTGCGAGGGCAATCTGAGCCAGTTCTTTCCCATCCCCCAAAATCCCGAACTTGGCCTTGCCAGTAAGCACTTCACGTCTACCCATCAAGCTGATTTCGCGACTGAGATTGGCCAGCCGATAGTCATTAAGAATTTCAGCTTTCAATTCGTCTTTCGAAATTTCCTTTTCTTCTGCCAATGCCGCCTGCGCCATAATGTTGAACGATTTCTAATGATGAACCCAATGCAATAATTTGGGTGTGCGAAGATAAGCAATGGCAGCCGGAATGCCCACATGTGGCGAGGCCCCGAATTCCTACAAGAAACTCGAGGCCAGCCAACCTAACTAAACAGCGTTTTTACTTGCCTTGCAGTTGTTCTCTAGCCATGTCCCTAAGCTCCTCGGCCTCCCTTCTAACGACTTCTGCGGCATGCCTAACTTCATCCACGGCAGGTTGTAGCAGGTGATCATATTCCTCTACCACAAGCGTGTCACTATCACAATCCATGCATCGAAGTCCGTCAACTTCCATCATCCAATAGTGACCAACCATTTCAGGATCATACATGTTGGTTGCGTTGGGAATATCATCTATGAATCGCTTGGATGTCTCATCCAAATAAATGCTTGCACCTTCAGGCAAGTAGAGTTTCACCTCAACTTCCTGCGATCTGAGAAGGTTTTCAGAAGGAAAAGAGAAGTAAGCATTAAAGGATATGCTGTTGCTATCGTTGGTAAACAAGTAATCTATCGACTTGGCGTTTTCGCGCGCTTCTGAATATCCCGGTCCTCGGGAAGATCGCACCAACTCCATATACGCCTGGTCAGTGGTAGAAGGAAGAACAGTCACATCCACATTCCCAATCAGAATATTGTCTCCCACACGTTTCATCATAAAATCATTGTTAGCGTAATAGGCTCGTTTTAGCGGAATGTTGAATGGGTCTTCACCAAGCTTTATAGTTATCGAACCATGCTTTAAACCTATAGATTGAAGCGGTATTGTATCAATCACTGCCTCTGCCTTAGAGAACGATTTCATCACTCCAAACCCGGAAAAAATGGCCATTACAATTCCTAAAAACCACAACCCAAACAAAGCAAGACCGAAATAGGGCACGCGACTATTTGGAAACAGCAATGCAAACCCGCCATATGCCAGTGCGATGAATGGAATACCCACCAACAGCAAAACGGAAGTAATGGATAGCATCAACCACTCAGAGGCGTCAAAAACAAGATCTCCCAATTCGTAGACATCAAGTGACGAAGAATGAAAGTGAATCAAATCTGCACTGCCAACTAGCCCTGAAATCAGAATTACGACCACAAATACTCCTATGAGCAAAAACACTCCGCCCAAAATCTTACCTACTGCGTTGAAAACATTACGGAGAATATCAGCCAGCAGGTAAAGAAACCGATCAATTCCCCGAGCGAGCTTTTTTCCAGACCTCCTCGCAAATGGTCCGCCTTCGCGAGATATCCTCTCCCCGAAGTCGCTGATTTCCTTTTCTATGGAACGGCCAATACCACTGATGTCGATCGGTTGGCCTTTCATATGAAGTTTCTCAGCCGTGGTTTTGGCTTCCGGAACCACAAGCAAAAGGACGATGTAGAGAAATATTCCTAGCCCTCCAAAACCAATGCTGATGGCAAAGGCAAGCCTCACCCAAAGGGGATCAAGACCCACATAATATGCAATTCCGGAACAAACCCCACCGATCACCTGATCATCCAAATCGCGATAAAACCGCTTGTTTTTGGCATCCTCCCGAAATGATTTTGAACTTCCCTGAGTCTCACTTTCAAACTCTTCGCTTGACTCCTCAAACTGTTCCGGTCTTCCCATTATCTGGATCACATAATCCAGATCAGGCATGCTTATCACTGAACGCGAGCCGCCCAATCGCTCAGAAAAAAGTTCAGCAATTCGAGCCTCGATGTCATGCAGAATCTCATCCTTCCCGGGACTGTTGTTGTATAGTTTAGTAATCTGATTCAGATAATTAGACAGTGCCTCGTAGGCATCCTCATCTAATACGAATGCCTGACCACCCAAATTTACTTGTACTGTTTTTTTCATTTTATCTCCGATGCATTTTCTTGGTTCATAATGGTATCCACTGCGTCTCGAAGCTCAATCCATGACGAACTGAGTTCACCGCAAAATGTTCTTCCTTGTTCTGTCAAGCTGTAGTACTTTCTCGGTGGTCCAGATTGTGATTCCTCCCACCTATAAGTGAGTAATCCGACATTTTTGAGACGAGTAAGCAATGGATAGAGCGTGCCTTCCACCACTAACAACTTGGCTCCTTTCAGCGCCTCCAACAACTCCGAAGGATAAGCCTCTCCTTTTTTTAGAATAGCCAAGACACAGAATTCTAATATTCCTTTTCTAAGCTGAGCCTTTGAGTTTTCAATGTTCATATCATGAATTCCATGCAAACATATATGTTTTACTTTATACTATGCTTTACATAGTACTAAATTATAACCATAAGTTGTTATACTGATATAAATCCTGTATTCAACTTACGAAGTCTAAGGCAATCTTTCAGATATTTGACCCATTCAAAAACCCAATTAACCATGAAAAAACTATCTGCCCTGCTACTTGTTTCCATGATAGGATTTGGATCGGTTTCTTTAGCTCAAGAAGAAGCTGAGAGCACACCCGATCGACCAACGAGAAACAATGTGATCAAAACTCAACCACTAAAAACGCTTAGAACGGTTGGAACTGCATTCGCTCCGATTAACCTTAACCTTACCTATGAGCGGGTTCTGATTCCTAAACTCTCGGCAGCGTTAACATTGGAATATGGAATACCACGTGAGTTGAATTTCCCTGGCGCAATTGACCTTGACTCGGTTGGGCTCTCAACACCCGTTGTAAAAGGATGGGGAATAAGTCCACAATTGAGATTTTACCCTGGAAAAAAGGGCGCACCAAGAGGATTCTATCTGGCTGCGGATTTTCAATACAAAAAATTCACAGTCGAGTCTGCGATCAGCTCTACAATGACAATTCCAATTACAGTAAACACCCCACCGTCAGGAACATCGACTGTGGATTTAATCTATCCGTTTGACTGGGATATGACAGGATCCATGTCTATGTTGGGTGGAGGAATTGGTATTGGCACCCAATGGCTCGCAGGCGATAGGGTTGCCATTGATGTACTTTGGATAGGACTTGGTGTTAATAAGGTAACGTTTGGCTTTGATTTAGAAGGCACACTGCTTGACGAATCAACATTAGAAACGCAAATTGCACTGCAGCACGGTGTCTATTATGATGTCCCATCGGATGAGATTCCAGATTGGGGTGATTTAGCTGATGAATATGGCAGTGACATAGAAGATAATGTCAGTGATATCCCATTGTTTGGAAACAGCTTTCAAATTGACGGTGATGCGGATGGAATCCATATGACAATGGATGCACTTGTTCCTCGATTGAGACTTTTGAATTTCTCCATTGGTGTTGCTTTCTAAGTTGCCAGGAGAATAGCTCTTGTATAAGCCTTCCGATTCGGAGGGCTTATTTTTTTATTCCAACTAATCAATGTTCTCTCATACATTGTTGAAAATGCAGAGTTACTTGGTGAAGTTATCTCACGAGGGTAAAGCTCCCTCGAAACTCCTGTCGATCCACATCCACCACTACCTGATCCTTAAACTCCATGATGTAATAGTAAACACCCTCAGAAGCCTGTTGACCATTAATATATCCGTCCCAACCGGTAGCTATCTCTGAGCTTTGGTGGACCAACTGACCCCATCGATTGAATATGATCAGATTGTAAGTATGAATGTCGCAATCGCTTGTCACTACCCACGTATCATTGATTCCATCTTCATTTGGGCTAAACACATTCATTGTCTCAACTCCGCACTCAATGTCTTCACAGAATAAATCACTAACGTCAACGCCTATCCTCGCAGCGCTGGTGCAAGGACCGCGCGTTATGGTCACGAAGTAATCCCGACTTTCAACACCAGCCTGAACGGTTCCTGACGTATCTCCTGTATTCCAATTGTAGGTTGCCCCAGCAGCTCGTGCATCTAACGTAATGAGATCAAGGTCGCATATAGCTGTGTCATTTCCCAGAAAACTAGGGAGGTTACCCAAATAGTCAACCTGCATAACATCAGTTCGGCTGCCGCACAAGCTGGTCGCGATAACGCTTACCTTTTCGGAGGTATCAACAACATATGAATTCGAAGTTGATGAATCGGGCCAGATGTAAGCAACACCTGCTAAAACCGGAACACTCAGCGTCAATGCCTTGCTTGAACAGATCACAGTATCTGCAAGTAGCAGAGTATCTGGTGGTGATAATGCAAAGGTGACATTTGCCACCGCCAAAACGAAACCGCATTCATTTGTAGCACTCAGACCATATGTGCCACTTGTCATGACAAAAATTGAATCAATCGTATCACCGGTAGACCATTTATAAGCAACCGAGTCAGATACCAGAGCTTTTAAGACATAACCCGACTGATCGCATAAGATGGTGTCAGGTCCGATGTCAACGGTGGGTGGTGCCTGCACGGATACAACAAGCGTATCCGACAATGTATCACAAACTCCAAACACCGTAACCCAAATAGTCGTATCAACGCTTATCGTCTGCAATGGGTTGATATCCCCACCACGCCACAAATAGGTAGCTCCAACTTCATTTACGTCAAGAATCAAAGGAATTGAACTACAAATCACTGTATCTAAACCAAGATTGAGAGATCCGGAAGGCTGAATTGTGACGTTGCGATAGTTCGTATCTGCAAAACCATTCTTCCAAATAATTAACTCAACCAAAAAGTTCCCTGTATCGGTGAAATGGTGCATTGGGAAAAGTTGAGTGGAGGTGTCGTTTGTTCCACTGACCACATCTCCAAAATTCCATATTACTGAGTCAACACCAACGGTGTCTGTACTGAACGAAACTGAATCGCCAAAACACAATCGATCAAATTGAATTAGTGAACTCAGGTAGGAGGAGACAAACGCTGGAGTACCCTGTCTACAAAGCGTTCCGGGACTTAATAAGACTATGGAATCCGTGAAGTTGCATGAAGCGCCAAGCTCATCTGGAGACACAACAGCAGCCATGGCTGAGATTACTGGTTTCGTGTAATATATTCTCTTATCGGGTCCCAACTGCAAGCCCCTTCCCGTTCCAAAATCAGATGATAATAAAACCTCTGATGCGCTTATTGCAGCCGCTGTTCCAAATGTTAAGTCATATTGATACAACCCTCCATTAAACAGGCCAGCGCTAACGTAAAGCCTTAGGCCATTCGGTGAAAACTCCAATCCATACGCGGCCGTAAGGTTAGTCGTAGAGATTTGAATCGGATTTGAAACAGTTCCTGTTTGCTGGTCAAAATCGAAAACTTCAACCACCCCATCAACTGCTAGAGCCGCAGCGAATCTTGACCCATCGAGCGAAAACTTGGAATATCCTATCTGTCCCGTGGTATAACTGGACCCAGCGTTGGAGCTTACTGCTATAGTATTTATCCCTGCACCTGTAATTTCATATGCCAACCAGGTTGTACCTGCGAATGAATGTGACATCAGCCAAAAACCATTCGGCTGACTAACACAGGCAAGTTGCTCAGTGCATGGCTGATGAAGTAAGATGTTTTTTTCTGCAGCAACTACGTCACCGAATCCTCCATTTAAAGACATGTCAACAGCAGAATAGCGTAAACCAGAAGCCCCAAGGTTTTCAAGGGCATCAGTGGTGAATAAATAATATATGGTTGACGAACCAGGCTTCTTTACTATCAATGATGACTGAGCAGAACTTTCATTTCCTAATAGTCCTGTGCCATTAGGCATGACGTTGTGGTTCCGATCCCATACAGAATCGCCATCACTGTAAAAAAGTAGGTTACCGAATGCATCTGAGATTGAACTGCAGCCTTCCGGGGCCATCATATCGCTACCAGAGGCTGCAACCACGCCAGATTCGGAAAAATGAATTCCGGCATTATCACCAAAAAACCACCAATCAGCGGGTGTTTGGCAACACACGCTATTAGAAAACAAATAGAGAATGGCGAACAAGGAAATTGACCTCAACACAATCAGTAGACGATTATTGGCTGCAAAAGTAGTTGTAATGCTACCTTTTACATTACGACATCATTATGGATTATCAACGTTCGAGTTGGGAATTGATCGATTCAATTTCCTTGCCGGCCTTTTCCCAGCGCTGCATATACTCTTCCAACTTCTTCTGCAACTCTGAATGCTGGTGAAACAAGTCATTTCCCTCTTGGCTTTTTGCGACTTCTGGGCTGCTTAATTTTTCTTCCAATTGCTGGAGCTCTAATTCTTTGGATTCGATTTTTTGTTCCAAGGCACCTACAGAATTCTTCAACCGCTTTAATTCCTTTTCTTTTTCTCGCCTTTGTTGATTGTTCAGTGAGCTGCTATTGGCAGGCTCAGGTGATACCAATTTTGGTTTTTCCTTCTCCTTCTTAGCTTCGACATTTCCCTCAAATTCTCTGAATGACTGGATGTGATAGCTGGCCAAGAAGTCGTCAATGGAACCGATGTGTTCTTTGACGCGCCCGTCTTTAAATTCAAATGTTCGATCCGTCAAACCTTTCAGAAACTCTCGATCATGGCTTACCACGATCAACGTTCCATTGTATTCAATGAGCGCCTTTTTCAATACTTCTTTAGCGCTGATGTCCAAGTGGTTTGTAGGCTCATCGAGAATCAACAGGTTACATTCCTTAAGCAGCAACCTAGCTAATGCCAATCGACTCTTTTCTCCTCCGCTCAACACTTTGACTTTCTTGTCATAGTCCTCAGGTCCAAAAAGGAATGCACCTAACAATGCACGAACGCGATGAATCTTTGCCATCTCACCCGTGGCCTCATTCTCGATCGTTTTTTCCACGGTAAGCTCCTGATCCAGTGTTTTTTCTTGCACCTGAGCATAATAACCAACTTCCACGTTATGACCGGTAAACAAGTCACCAATGCCACCCTCATCACCCACGATCATCTTGATCATAGTCGTTTTACCCTGACCGTTTCTACCTACGAACGCGATGCGCTCGCCTCTGAAAATGTCAAAATCCACCTTAGAGAATATCTTCTTCTCACCATAGGATTTACCGCAATCGCGCGCCCTAACTGCAACGTCACCTGAACGAGGAGCTGGTGGGAATCGGAATCGAATTGCATTTGCATCTGATTCGTCTATCTCCACTCGATCAATCTTATCAAGTTGCTTGATCTTACTTTGAACCTGCTTTGCCTTGGTATTCTTCGCTCGAAATCGCTCGATGAAGCGTTCTTGTTGCGCTATGTATTTCTGCTGATTTTCATAGGCAGCCTTTTGCTGATCAATACGCTCTTGTCTCAAGTTAACGAACTTGGAATACCCAACGCTGTAGTCATATATCCGCCCCTTCACTATTTCCACCGTGCGATTCGTGATGTTGTCCAAAAACATACGGTCGTGACTGATCATCATGATGGCCCCTGGATACTCAATAAAGAAGTCCTCCAACCATAAAATCGAGTCAATGTCAAGGTGGTTGGTTGGCTCGTCCAAAAGCAACAAATCCGGTTGCTCGATGATGAGTTTTGCCAACTCCACTCGCATCTGCCAGCCTCCGCTGAACTCAGAAATATTGCGATCGAAGTCTTCGCGTTTGAATCCCAATCCCAACAGTACCTTTTCTGCTTTCTGCTCCCCTTTTCCATCATCAATAACTTCCAATCGCATGTGGATATAACCAAGCTCATCAATGATGCGCTGATAAGAATCTGCTTCGTAATCCGTCCTTTCGATGAGTTCTTTTTGGATCTGCTCCTCTCTGATTTTCAGATCATTTAGCTCCTTAAATGCCTTTTGCGTTTCAGTCCAAACGGTTTGCGAACCTTCGAAAATCATTTCTTGAGGAAGGTATCCGATTTTTCTTCCATCTGGAATCACCACGACACCACTATCAGGCTCTTGAAATCCTAAAATGATTTTGAGCAGGGTACTCTTTCCAACTCCATTTTTACCTACCAATCCGATTCTATCGCGCTCATTGATAACAAGCGAAACATCCTTGAATAGGTCAATCCCACTGAAGGAAACTGAAATGTTATTTATACTTATCACGGGGCGCAAAGGTAAAAGCGCGTACCATGCTCCATCCGTAGGATCAGTCTTTCACAAACTTTTCTTTTAACAGGATATTATCATTGGACTTGATGACCACGTAATACACCCCAGAAGAAAAGTGAGAGATATTGAATCGAAGCTCATTCTTTCCCTCAATAACGGTCGTGTTAAGCAATGACGAATGCAATCTTCCGTTAACGTCATACACATCGACATTCAACCTTGAGGTTTGAGGATTATCAAATTCAAACGTGATGTAATCCAGTGTAGGATTTGGAAATATCCGCGGTTTTGATTTAACGACCTCTTGGGTGCCTAGCGGATAATAGTTTCCATGTATCAACACGAAGGAGTCACCATTCACGATGTAAATAGTACTACCGCTCCCATCTGAAGTGCTATCGATTTCGATTGGATACTTCAGTTCACTGATCCATGTCCCCGCCCTTTGTGATCCGTAACTGAAATAGCCAGCTGCCCAAACCGTATTCAACTCATTAAACTTTCTCTGCAACCCAATGTAGTCGCCCCAACGCTCATCATTTCCGCCCAACATGTTCACGTAGGTCGATCCCTTCTTCAATGTTTGAAGTGGCCCATAAACTCTCTCACTGTTGTAAAGTATGGCCGAATTACCTGCAAAATCCGTCTCCGAAGTGTGATTAAAATTGATCACAAAATCACGCGCATTGAGGTTTGTTCCTACAAATTCGATGTTTGGAAATCCAAACTCTTTCACAGGGTCAGAAATTATTCTTGCGCTGAGTGTTGGGTTGTAAGCATCTGCAATTACACCGTGGTAAATGCTCGCATTTCCGTTATTATGATCGATTGAATTCCCAACGAATTGAATTTCATTTTGCACCCTTACGGCACCCAGCGCTCGCGCATCATTCGTCCAAAATGTTTGATTTCCTGCTTGATCAGCATAGGGTGGAATTCCATAGTTCACATCCGATTTCAACAACGTGATTTCAGTTCCGGTAGGGTCATCTATGGTACCAGTAACACGCACCAACCAAACTGAGTCGTTTGATAACGCTCGTGGTCGATTAGAAATGAAAAACATGTCATCATCTGAGGGTCCATTCGCTGTCTTAACAGGTCTCAGGTAGCGGAGTTTTTTACCTCCATATTCAATATCGCTTATAACCTTTGTATCGAGCGTTTGCGCACCGGCATAGGCACCATCCAAATCAATTTGCCAGATCACCGTTTGATCAAAGTCGGTTACCCAATCTCCTCCATTCAATTGATTTAAAGTCAAATACATCGAATGATTATTAAATGCTACCTGAGGATAGTCAGTCCATGTGCCATCGTTCAAAGGATTACCCGTTAATCGATAGGCATACCAATTTCCGCTTGGATAGTTTGTCTCAGAAAAAGCGATAATGGAAGAACTATTAATGGAGTCGCGACCGCTCAAAAACATCATGAAAAACCGATCAGCGTGAGGATCATAATATAACTTGGGATCAAATGCATCATTGAGCACCAACCCTGATTCGGTGTAGCCTGAAATAAATGCCAAAAGCGAAGGATGCGGATTGGTCGACTTGAATAGGAATGAATCATTCACCATGTCATATCCCCAAAGCTGCGTATTCCATGAAACCAAGAGGTGACCTGCATTAGAAATGGCGAGCGTATTATCGTTGGGTGTTCCCCCTTGAAGGTTAGCATCATTCAAAAAGAAACGAGCCGGAAAACTGTCTGCAATTGTTAGCGAGTCCTTATCAGCCCTTATGGCAGACCAAATGTCAGGTAGACTGGATACTTTTTTAGGATATAGCTCCGCTGATCTTTCTTTAAGTCGGATTAGTTGCGCCTTTTCTCCTTCACCTCCCGGAAATGGTGCTTGAACTTGCCTGATGGTTGCATCTGCAGGATTGAAGTCATTCGTATTCACTCGCCATGAATCTGTGACTTTTATTTTGGTAACCTTCACTTCGCCTTGTTGAGCGAAGACAGGTATTGAAGTGATGATCAAGGCAAAAAGCAAGTAGCGCATGTCGAAAAAATATGGTCTAAAAGTAATAGACGAAGGTTAGTAGTACAAGAACCAAAGACTGAAGGCTGTCAGCAATGCGATGGATACGATGTTGGCGATTCTCAACCAAATTGGCTGGCGGCCTTCCATAGGGGCTGTCTTCCCATTCAAGGCGATGTAGTTCAACACCGCTAAAACGGGTGCAATCACAAATGACATGGTCGTTGCTAAATCCACCATAGATCGCATGCTTGACAGGAAAAACAATAGAATGAAGCTGGTACCCAAGGCGGTGAGAATGATCCAAAACCAATACAATTTGCTATGATGTTTCTTTTCCGAAAGCTTATCAAAGAGCAATGCGCTCGAGCGCCTGAGCGTTCTTGGAAAAGCGTCCAAGCAAGTCAGCAATGTACTGAACATAGTGGTGAACGCTGCTAGTGCAATAAACGGAAATGCCCATTGTCCCAAGTTTGATGTATACATGTTAATTAATTGACCGGCAAAACCTACACTTCCCTCTTCCAACTGCTGACCGGTTCCATAAAGCACCAGAGCACCTAAGCCAACGAATGCTACCGCAAGAAAAGTGGTTCCCCAGTATCCAATTTTAAAATCGAGCAGCACCGTTTTCAACGGTATTACCTCGCCTCGTTCTTTGAATTTCGAAACTGACCACATGGAATGCCAAATACTTATGTCAATTGGTGCTGGCATCCAACCAATCAATGCGGCCAAAAAGAGAACATGCATTCTATTACCCCAATCAAATTGTGTGGCAAATTCTGGTAATTGAATAGAAGGTTCGAGAGAAGCAAAAATCAATGCTGCCAATGTTGAAATGGTCAAAAGAATAACAATGAATTTCATGAGTTTGTCAAGGGTAGAATACTGCCCAAACCCAAGTATAACAACCGATAAAAACAACAGAAAACAGGCGACAAACTGAGCATCAGCTTGAATTTCCAAGAGTTGCGCAAACAAACCGGCCGTTACAATTGAAATGGCAGCCATGATAATGAACATAGTCAATACGCTCATGATCAAATAGACCCAAACGGCCCATTTTCCAATTCTAGCATAGCCATCCAATAGAGATGTTCCTGTGGCAGCCGCATAGCGAGGCCCGGCTTCAAAAACAGGGTACTTGATCAGATTGATCACAATCACAACGATCAGCAGCTGAAACCCAAACTCAGCTCCGGCCCGGGTGCTTTGAACCAAGTGAGACACGCCTACGGCCGCTCCCGCATACAGGAGCCCAGGACCAAATTGCGCGAGTCTCTTCTTGAGCATTTAAGCGAATTATGAATTTGAATTCCTGTAATCTTCCAGAAATTTGGCTAGCCCACTGTCCGTTAACGGATGTTTCAAGAGTGCCATTATCGGATTCAACGGACATGTAGCCACGTCAGCTCCGATTTTGGCACATTCCACAATATGAATTGGGTGACGTATAGAGGCAGCCAATATTTGAGTTTCAAAACCATAATTATCATAAATCAATCGCATGTCTGCAATCAATTGTAAACCATCCGTACTGATGTCATCCAATCGACCAAGAAACGGTGAAACATAGGTTGCTCCCGCTTTCGCGGCTAAAATTGACTGCCCGGGTGAAAAAACAAGCGTGCAATTCGTTTTAATTCCCTTGTTGGAAAAATACCTAATCGCCTTGATTCCATCGCGAATCATCGGCACTTTGACAACAATGTTTGGATGCAAGTCGGCTAGTTCTTCCCCCTCCTTAACAATACCCGCATAGTCAGTGGCAATCACCTCAGCACTCACATCACCCTCGACAATATTACATATGTCAATGTAGTGCCTCCTAACAGCATCATATCCCGAGACTCCTTCCTTAGCCATCAAACTAGGATTGGTTGTGACTCCATCCAACACACCTAGGTCACTGGCTTCTCTGATCTCTGAAAGATTCGCAGTATCGATAAAAAATTTCATTGCGTTGATTTAGGTTCCAATAGTAGCAGAACATTTCTAAAGCCAACATGTGCCAGTGATTGATATTTACTTAATTTCATTCGCATGAAAACCCTAAAAACATTTCTTCTCACCAGCCTGGTAGTCCTCGGATTGAAAGGCGTAACGCAACCCGGCTCCGGAAAAGTTCTTGACTTCAATGGAACATCCACCTATTTAAGTTGTGGAAGCATGAATTTATCGGGGGGACAGATAACGATCCAAGCCTGGATAAATGTTGATGCCTTCAAATCAGCATTTCCATATATAAGCTCTATCGCGGGAACAGAGGTAGCGGGAAGTTCAACAGCTTTGTTAAGGCTTGGTGATGCAAGCTTGGCAAACAACAAACTTCAATTTGTCCTTTACAATGGCTCCACACATTATAAGTTGGATGGTGTGACAGCGCTTTCAGCTAATAAGTGGTACCATGTTGCCGCAACCTATGATGGCTCAACCATGAAAATCTATGTCAATGGCATTCTGGATTCCAGTGTTGGCTATTCTTTTTCAATCGTTTCCAACGATGATTTTGCCATTGCGCGCAACTACGGAAACGATCGTATTCTAGATGGAGAAATTGATGAAGTCAGCGTTTGGAATTCAGCTTTGACACAATCTACTTTAAGAGACTGGATGTGCAAGAGCATCACATCTCAACACCCGAATTATTCATCCATAAAGGGTTATTGGCCAATGAATGAAGGCTCTGGCACTTCAGCGGCCAATGCTGCTGGAAGCAGCAATAATGGAACATTTGTCGGTGCGCCAAGTTGGGGAAACTCAGGTGCTCCAATTGGAAATGACAGCAGGCATGCTTATGCATCCACATATAGTCTGGGGCTTTCACATCCCCAAGGAGACTCGTTGAACATCACTCATACCTCGGGTACTGTTCAAGGAGCGCACCTTTACAGGGTTGATACAATGCATTATTATCATACTCCTCAGTCACCGATACAGTTTTTTGATACCACACATTATTGGGGAGCATTTATCATTGGCACATCTAGTTACGCAATAGATTATGACTACAACGGTAATGCTATGATCTCCAACAATGACGAATGTAATTTGGCTTATGCCTCTCGAAATGATGGTTCGTCCACAAGTTGGACATCTCATGTTCCTAACAGCATTAATTTCTCTGCGAATACGACTGGCTGGAATGGTTCAAATACAAAAGAGTTTATTGTTGGAATTTCCAGTCAGGGACCTCACACCATTTCATACATCAAAACGAAACCAACCTGCGTTGGGGACAACGATGGTGTCTTGACAGCTAATGTTTCGGGCGGAACACCTCCGTATTCGTTCACTTGGTCATCAGGCAGCGCCCTGCAAACTGCATCCGGATTAGCTTCTGGATACCATTACGTAACCATTACGGATAACAACGGATGTCAAAGTACCGACTCTGTGTTACTCAACGATCCTCCTTTACTCGGAGCTTCATTCACGGTAACGCCCACATCCTGCGCTTTCATAAACGATGGCAGCATCACCGCAAACCCCGGTGGAGGAAGCGGAAGCAACTACACGTTTCTTTGGGATGACGCAAACGGCAGCACCACCCAAACGCTATCGAACGTAGTAGCTGGAACCTACAACGTAACCATCACTGATGGCAATGGATGCACAGCTAGTTATGGTGCGGAAGTACCTTCAACAGGCCCGGATCCAATTGTTGACCTTGGGTCAGACACCAGTTTGTGTGAAGGTGGAACCGTTACCTTGATTCCAACATTGACAAACAGTTCGTTAAGCACTTACGACTGGTCGACTGGAAGCCAGTCTCCAAATATCAGCGTCACAAATTCGGGCACCTACTACCTCACGGTGACCAATGGAGCAGGTTGCACGGGCGTGGATAGCGTTGTAGTTACCTTCTTGGCTCCTGTTGCGATCAATCTCGGCAATAACGCTACCGGAACCGGATCATACACGATCAACGCAGGTAGCGGATTCTCCGCTTACAGCTGGAGCAACGGAAAAACAGGTCAAAGCATAGTCGTTACCAAAACCGGTAACTACACCGTCACAGCGATCGATTCAAACGGGTGCTCTTCTGTTGCCAGTATTCATGTCACAATCATCCCAACCGGGATCAATGAAACAAATCCTGATTTGATTTCATATTGGCCAAACCCCGTGAAGGATATTCTGAACATCAATTGCCCTACTGGTTCAACTATTGAGCTCTTTGATTTGACAGGACGATTGATTCAGAGCAACGTGACTATTCGAAGCCAAGGAGAGATTTACACCAACTCAATCAATCCAGGCAAATACATCATCCGCGTCCGTTCTGATGAAAATGTATTTACTGGCACCTTCGTGAAACAGTAAATCCAAAATCCTATTGAAGTTTTCGATTGACCTTAGAGGATTTAATCCTCTATTTGCAGCCGCTTTTACTGCGGCTTTTTTATTCAGTTGTACCGACAATCACGTGGAAATGCAAAACCCTGTAGCTCCAGTTGCCAAGAAAATACCCCATGAAATTGAAACGCATGGCGACAAGCGCATAGATAACTATTACTGGCTTCGCGACATGGATCGAAAGGATCCTGAGATCATTGCGCATTTGGAGGCAGAAAACGCCTACACCAAAGCCATGATGGGGCAGACCGAAAACCTGCAAAAGGAACTGTTCGAAGAATTGAAAGGTCGCATCAAGCAAACAGATGAGTCCGTACCATACTTCCACGATGGATATTTCTACTACACCCGATTCGAGGAAGGAAAGGAATACGCGATTTATTGCCGAAGGAAATCAACCATGGATTCGCCTGAGGAAATTCTTTTGGATGAGAATGAATTGGCAAAGGGATTCAGTTACTACCAACTTGGTGGTTTTTCCATCAGCACGAACAATAACTTGGTTGGATACGCAGAAGACACACTGAGCCGAAGAGTTTACACGATTCGCATCAAGGATTTGGATGCAAATAGTAACCTGGAGGATGTGATCGAAGGAACCTCCGGAAACTTCGTTTGGGCCAATGACAACAAGACCATTTTCTACACCAAGAAAGAGGAAACTACCCTGCGTTCTTACAAGGTTTTCAAACACATTTTGGGAACCAGCGCATCTTCTGATATAGAGGTGTTTCATGAAAAGGACGCCACGTTCAACTTAGGTGTGAGCAAGTCAAAATCAAAGAAGTGGTTGTTCATTCACAGCGGGGCAACTGTTTCTGACGAATACCAAATTCTGAGCGCAGATCATCCGGAAGGATCATGGAAAATGTTTCAGCAACGTGAACGTGACTTGGAGTATGGATTAGCACATTTTGAAGATCATTTCTACATTCTTACGAATCTCGAAGCCACCAACTTCCGACTGATGAAGACCTCTGAAACTATGACAGAGAAATCGAATTGGGAAGAGGTTATCCCACACCGTGAGGATGTGTTGTTGGAGGACGTGGACGTTTTCACAGACTATCTAGTGCTTTCAGAGAAATCGAAGGCTCAGAATAGAATTCGGGTAATCAATTGGAAAAGTCAGCAAGAGCACTACATCCAATTTGACGAGGAAGTGTATTCGGTGGTCACTTCTACCAATCCGGACTTTAACAGCAAGGAGCTCCGAATCGCTTATCAAAGCATGACTACGCCTTCTTCGGTGATTGACTACAACATGGAAGATCGCTCCCGAGAACTGTTGAAGGAAAAAGAAATTCTGGGAGGGTTTGACAAGGCGAATTATGAAACCAAAAGACTTTGGGTCACAGTACGTGACGGAGTCAGCGTGCCTATCTCCATGGTTTACCGCAAGGGAACCGAATTCAATGAAAAGACTCCTTTGTTGCTCTATGGCTATGGTTCCTACGGTATAAATATCGATCCGTATTTCAGTCCATCGCGATTGAGCTTGTTGGATCGAGGATTTGTATTCGCCATTGCGCACATTCGCGGAAGCCAGATGATGGGAAGGCAGTGGTACGAAGACGGTAAAATGCTGAACAAGCTCAACACGTTTTATGACTTCATTGACTGTGCCGAATTCTTGGTGAAGAATAACTACACCAGCACAGGTCACTTATACGCCATGGGTGGCAGCGCAGGTGGCTTGCTTATGGGAACCGTGATCAATATGCGACCCGACTTGTGGCACGGTGTCATTGCTGTAGTTCCTTTTGTGGATGTGGTGACTACCATGCTGGATGAATCCATTCCCCTAACAACCGGTGAGTTTGACGAGTGGGGAAATCCGAAACACGAGCAATACTATCACTATATCAAGGAGTATTCGCCATACGATAACATCGAGGCGAAAGCCTACCCCAACTTGCTCGTCACCACGGGATTGCACGACTCCCAGGTTCAGTATTGGGAACCAGCCAAATGGGTCGCAAAACTGAGAGAATTAAAAACCGACTCTAACGTGCTGTTGTTAAATACGAACATGGAATTTGGCCACAGCGGAGCATCGGGTAGATTTGAAGTGTTCAAAGAAATTGCGCTGGAATATGCCTTTTTCCTTGACTTAGAATCGAAAACACACTGACTAAAAGACAACGATGGCTGAAGTAACCATAGAACTGGACGGAAAAGAACACGTGATTGAAGTAAGGCAAAGTGAAAAGATTTTGGACGCAGCCTTAAAAGCCGGACTGGATGCTCCTTATTCGTGCCGAAGCGCTATTTGCTCTACGTGTATGGCGCGTTTGCAATCGGGTGAGGTGGACATGGAAATGAACCATGTGTTGACAGACAGTGAGTTGGCCGAGGGATTCATAGTGACATGTCAGTCCAGACCGGTGAGCGACAAGATTCGCATCAGCTACGATGATATTTGATTACTCCCCAAAAGACTTTGAAAGTCCTTCAAAGTCAGTTAACTGCGCCCTGATCGACCCGACCCGAATTTCTGAATCGACATAAACAGGAATTTGGTTGCTGTCCTTGGTGACGTAAACTTTCATTCGCTCACCTTCTTTGAAGAGAGTGCCTTTCACCAAAAGTGGGCTGAAGGTATAGCACTCAATCTCACCCAGTTGATCGTGGTCATAGTTCTCCACCCCATTGTATCGGATGTAGAGGTCAAACGTTTCACCATCGATAAACATCCGAATCGGTATTTTCTGATCTATCTGATACTTTGAGAAATCCAAATTGCGGGCGTAATAAATCATGGTGAGCACATCGAAACTATTGACCATCAACTCCGATGTATCTACCACAACAGGCTCCTGCTTCACCTTTGAAACAGAATAAATCGATTCATGCTTGTGATCGAAGAGACAATCCTCGTAGAAGTAAAAATCACCCTCGTTCACGTTACGTTTGAACAAGTATGGCTTAAGGTCATCCTTATCAGAAATTGCTTGATAAACGTCCCGCACCTTGTAGAACCAATCGTAGCGTTTGTGCGTTTTGCCGGAACCCTGAAATCGGAAACAATCCTTGCCCTTATACAGCGTGTCGCGCACCGAAAATGACACTTCGCCTGCCGGAACCCACACGCCCATCAGGTAGTAATACACCGCATAGGTGAGTTTTTCACCACTGGCAAAACGATTGCCTTGAGATAAAGCCCTTTCGGTGGAAAGGCATTGAATCAGAATCAGAAATAGAAAGGCAAGTTTTATTCGGAATCTCATTGATTCAACCCAAGCTCTTTGAAGGTATTGTTAGCTACATTTTCCAATGCGCGGCCAACGGATGTATCATAATGAGCATTCACCATGTAAAAGTCATTCAAGCCGTATGCAAATCTCGCCACAACTGGTTTTATAGTCTTCTCCATTTCAGAAAGCTGTGCTGCAAACTCATCATCAGTAAACTCAATTCCTCTTAATCTCAACAAGCGTTTCACCTCGAGTAGGTGTTGACCTGCCAATCGGTATGAATCATTGAATTCGGTTGAGTTCGGATAGGTGGTCATGATTTGATCTCGGTGCCGTTCCACCAATTGAAGGGCGACCAAATAGTCTAATCCCCTGCCCACCATGTCGGCCACGAAGCCATTTGGAAAGATGGAATCCGCAGGCACAAAAACATCCGGCATAATCCCACCACCGCCATAAACCTTGCGCTTGGCAGGTGTGTAATAAACCAATGATTCTGACAATTTGATTGAATCTGCCGAATAGAACTCACCGTGCTCCATGCGTATGCTCAAATCGCGTTTGTAGGCACTAACACCATCGTCATAGGGTTTTTGAATGCTCCGACCGGAGGGCGTATAGTATCGAGAGATCGTCAGACGCATAGCAGAGCCATCATCAAATTCAATGGTTCGCTGAACCAAGCCCTTTCCGAACGATCTGCGTCCAACAATCAAGCCTCGATCCCAATCCTGAATGGCTCCGGCAACTATTTCGCTTGCAGAAGCAGAGCGTTCATCAATCAAGACAACCAAGTCTCCACTCAAAAACCGCCCTCCGGAGGTGGCGTAGGTTTCTCGTTTGGAATGGTGAAGGCCTTCGGTGTAAACGATCAACTTCCTGTCGTCCAAAAACTCATCAACTATTTTGATGGCCACGTTCAAATAGCCACCGCTGTTTCCTCTCAAGTCAAAAATGAGGTTGTCCATTCCTTGCTCGTTCAGTGCGTCCAGCGCACTGCGGAAATCATTCAGGCTAGTCGAGCTGAACTTGTCCAATCGGATATAGCCCGTGTGCTTGTCGAACATGAAATAAGCAGGTACGCTGCTCACCTTCACCTCGGCCCTATCCAGCTTTGTGTAGAGTTTTTCCCTCCCGTGATTTCGCCATACAGTGAATGGCTGATTCGCCTTTTGTTCATCCTTGATGAAAACAGACATTTCGTTCGCGCTTAACCCACGACCGGAAAGTATGTCCTTGCCAATGGCAATTAACTGATCACCAGCCCTTAGCTTGCCTTTTTCTGCCGGGCTATCTTCGAACACTTCCAAAACGGTGAGCGTGTCATCAATCAAGTGATATCGAATACCAATACCATTGAACTTACCGGCCAATGGTTCGTTGGCCGCTGTGAATTGCTCTTCGTTCATATAGATGGAATGCGGATCGAGCTCTTCCAACATGGCTCGAATACCGACCTCAACCAAGGCTCGCGTTTCAAGGCTGTCCACATAAAGCCCATCCAGATTCTTTAGAAAGATCTCCAACTTTTTGGAATCGGCACTCAAATCGTTTTGCGCGCGGGTCGTTGAAACATATGCCAGGCAAATGACCAGAATTAGAATGCGCGCCATCATGGTTCTAATTTATGCATTATTGATGTGCTGGCCGGTGTCATTGAATTTACCTATTCTAGGATCAGCGTTATTGGCAAGTGATCTGAGTAACCCCCGTAGTAATGTGCACCACCATACGTCCTGCTGGGAAACAGCTTCTTGTCCTTGCTTTCATACATCATCCAATCAAACGAAACCGTTTCTCCACTATTGTCAATCGCTGAGAACCCGGTTGTGGCTCCGACCACATTTTGGCCTACCAGCATTTGGTCCAACACACCCCACTCGTCCTTGTAGGCATGCGTTCCTTTGCCCTCGCTTGTGAGGTGTTTGTGCATGTTCACCAGGCAAGCATCGCTTGATTTTTCACAATTTTCCAAGCGTTTTACACTCTCGTCATCAGGATGATCGTTGAAGTCGCCCATAGCCACCAATTGAGCCTTGGGATACTTCCACTTCAATTCGTTTATTAGTGACTCCAGCACCTCCGAAGCTTTTGCTCGTTTCCATCGGGATTCATCTTCTCCACCATAACGTGATGGCCAGTGGTTTATACAGACGATCAATTCATTGCCTGATTTTATGTCTTTAAAATGCGCCCACAGAATAGGTCTGGTCGGACGTTCGTCCTTTCCTAAATCAATTTCCCGAACGCCCTCACCGATCAAATGAAGTCGGATAGAATTATAAATCAACGCATTGTCGATACCACGTTGATCATTGCTTTCATGGTGGACAATTTGAAAACGTTCGGCACCATTCACCTTGGAAATCAAATCTTGCACAACCGCTTTATTTTCCACCTCGCACAGCCCTAAGACATCCGGATTCTCGGCTTCGAATGCCGCGTCAATCACTTTGGAGAGATTGGTCAGCTTGGTCTGATAACGCTCGCTGGTGTATTGGTTCTTTCCTTCAGGGGTAAATTCCTCATCTGAGGTCAAAGGATTGTCAATGGTATCGAACAAATTTTCCGTGTTATAAAACATCAGGCGCATCGGTTCATGTTGCGCAAACGAAGTGTTGGCGGTCATCAGGAGCGCAACCATGGAAAATAAAAAAGGTGACCCTTTCAGATCACCTTTAAATCGTTGAACCAGCGTCATTATTTGGCGGGTTCTTCTCTCACAGCTTTTTCCTCACGCTTGGGTTGCGCAGCCACTTGCGCTGTTGCACTAGCTCCTGGCTTTTGATCAACCTTGGCGGCTTGATCATGACAGCTCTTTTCTGATGCATGCGCACAACAAGCCGGCTTTCCTTCAGCCTTAGCACAATTTGCTTTATTGGCTGTTTTATCGCAGTGCTTTTCAGCGGTCTGAGAGAATCCTACAACCGCGAACAACATACCGGCTGCGAATACAATTGATTTCTTCATGGTTTTTACTTTAATAATTCGATGCCCTCAGATGCTGAAATGATGCGGCCTTCGTATTCGGCAGCGGTCGACACACCTTCGAAGCCTTGCGAAGTTAACTTTTCTTTGAGGGCTTCTGCCTCTTCGTATGTGTTAAATTCTCCTGTGAAATAACGAATGGCTCCAGACTCGGATTCGCGCTGATCAATGCGACCTAAGCTCATCATCATATCCAAGACATTGGTAGGTATCTGACCAGTGAACTCTCCAATTTGAACCTTAAACTTGACTTTACCATACTTGTCTGAAAGTTGCGCAGATGGAGCTGTGGCATCGCTTACCGGAGTAGCTCCAGCATCTGTCAATGCCAATCGCTGGCCGCTCTTAAACGGAACCACAAATGCGCCATCGAAGCCTTTCTCAATCATATCGATCTTTCGAGCCGCAGCTTGCTCATAGCTAGTGAACGCCCCTGCGTAATAGCGTGTAAGACCATCTTTGGTGGTGATCACTATCAAGTCCTTTACATCATCGAATACATCAGTCTTAAGCTTATTGGCATACGAACCTATCTGGACACGATATACTGGCTTGTCTCCGAATTGCTCATCGGTGGCGTGACTCACGCTTCTTGAGTCAATTGGTCGGTTCAGTGTATATCCGCTCTCATCCAAAATCAACTTTTTTGGTGCTGGTAGAGCTTTATTCTTCGCAATCGCCTCGTCCACAGACAGTCCTATAGATTCGCGTGCTACGATATCCTGCTCGATTCCACTCACTCTGGACTTTTCTCCGGAAGCGCTATGTTCAGTCACATCTCCTGTTTTAACACCGCCCGTTTCAAGGTCTATTTTGCGCTGAACAGCTTCTTCCAGTGATCCAAATCCTGACATCTCAACGACTGTTTTCCCATCAGAAGTTTCTCTTGTAGTCACCTCAGGAACACTCAAGATCACATCCGCCAGGCTATCGTTGATTGCCTCACCCTCTCCAATTTCAGCCAACTGAACACTGTATTGCTTTCTCTTTCGCGTTGTCTTTCGCTCCGAAGTTTCAATTGAATAGGAAGTGTTAGTATAGGTGGAATGATTTCCGGCAGAATCAATGTATTCCAAGTAGAATTGCTCAAAATCAGCATCAGTAAATGCGACTCCATTTGAGTCTACAATAGAACCAGGTTCTGAATTGATCTCCAAGTCAGCATAATCAGGCACACCATCTTTGTCAGAGTCTAAAGGGCAACCGAACTTGTCCACCTCAACAGCTAATGGCGTGTTCGGGCAGTTATCCAAAAAATCAACTACACTGTCCTGATCCGTATCACGCTTCATTTCATCATACACATCAGGTGCTTCTTCATGAGGAACGGGAGTTAAATCATAGGTAAATCGAACGAATGTGTGAAGAAAACGATCGGTCTGCTTGTTGCCTTGACGAACGCCACGGGAATCAATAGTTACTCCATCAATGTTATCGGTAAAAGTCCAGTGGTATTCCATTCCCACTTTCATACTCATCTTATTTCCCATGAGCAAATTAGCTCCTGCTCCAAATGGCACCGCAAAAGATCGTTCGGGATAATCGCCCAAACCATCAGCATTCAATTCACGGATGTCTGTTTCATAAACATAATCCCGTGTCAGGATCACTGTATTTCCGGCCGCTTCGTCATCTTCGGCTGCGTTTCTGATGGTACCGTCTGACCAATAGTTGTAAGTATTACCATAACGATCAACCAAGTCAGTCTTTGATTGAAACTCAAAGGCCTCAATTCCTAAAGAAACAAATGGCTCAATTTTGCGATCTTCTTTAAGCAGATGATCAAAGTTGTAAGAAACTGCAACCCCGCCTGAGGTTAGCCTGCTGCTAAAGTTGAGGTTTCTAACAAGAGTTCTTTCGTCAGCGCCTAAGCTTCCGAAAAGCATGTAAAAATTCAAATCCAAGTAATCATTAATGGCCTGTGCAGCGTTAACGTGAACCGCTCCCCTGTTTTGAAATGGGTTGAAATATCCCTTACTGGCAATGAGGTCACCTTGGTAGTTTAACATACCAACCCCAATGGACAATTTTGGACGGATTTGCCATTCTTTTTCAGGAACTGTATCTGTTTCCTCAACTAAGTCAGAGGAATCTTGACCATAAGCCACAGACGAGATGCCGCAAGCAAAAATTGCAACAGAGAGTAAAGAGTACAATCCAACGACCGATAGGGATCTCATTGGTGCGTTTTGCGGTTAGGAATGGCTAAATTACGGAAACCCTTAACACGCTGGACATAGCGCAAGAATTTGGTTACTTATACCACTTCTGGTTGGTGATCATCAAAGCCTCTTGCACAGTGATGCGCTCGCCAGCGTTGTATGCCGTCACGAATGGACCAGGGAAGTTATGACCGCCTTGATTGATGGTCTCTCGCTTGTCACGAGCGCCTTTGTACATATCGAAGCTTCCGGTAGTATATTTCACCCATCCTTCATGGTTTTCCATGCTCACCGTTTCATCAAACTTGAAGTGCTCCTTGATGTACTTCTCGCTTACGACTTTGTGACCTGCAACTACTTGAACCTTATAAGTGACTCCCGTCTCTGGGTTTGGTACATTAGCCTTTGATGCCATCAATGGCGGCTCCTCCTTCTTTGGCTTTGGAGTCGGCTTGACAGCAACTTCGGTTACAGGTTTCGGAGCCGGCTTCACGGGCTCTTCTACCTTAACTTCCTCTACTACTGCTACATCTTCAAGAGGTTCTTCAGGAACGGTAGATGTTCCGGTAGTTATCGTTTCTACAGGCTGATTTGCCTTTGCTTCTGCAATTTTTCTTCTGATCTCATCTGCTGGAGAAAGTGGTTGTTGAGGTTGATCCGATGCTGGTTGTTGAGAGGATTCGTTGCTAGCCAAAGCAGAGGCGTCCACATCTCCGGCACCCATAATGGCCACTGTTCTTGTGTCATTGTTATCCAAGAATGAAAAGCTGCCTTCCATGCCATCCAGCGCAGTGCCTATTCCGGCTGCTCCGCTTACCTTGTACGAAACATTGACTTGTTCTCCAGCTGGAACAGACATCCAAACAAATTTCGCTCTGTCATCCACTTGACTAAATACGGCCTTGTTGTTCTCCACAACCGTAGCCTCGGTTCCTTCAGGTAAAAACTCTTCGATTTTAGCGAACCCTTCAACACCTTTCTTGTTGATGCTCAATCGCACTTCGTAGTTACCATCACCTAAATCAACTACCTTTCGAGAGGCCTCAGCTTCTGCTCGAACTGAAGCAACAGCTCCTTCTCCCTCTTGTGGCGAAACTGCGCTGATAGGTATTGCGGGTAAATCATACTTCTTTCGCTCGTTTTCTTCAATGTATGAGAATGTTCCTTCCAACATTCCTTGAGCAGGAGCATCGGAGCCAGCGGTAAGTGAATAGCTCACTTTTACAACATCCGCCTCAGGAATTGCCATCCAGATGAATTTGATTTTACCATCGGCAAATGTGAACGAAGCATCAGAAGTCTCTATTGGCTGAGCCATGTAGCCCTCAGGGATACTCAATTGAAATTTTGCGAATCCAAATACCGCTCCTTTCTCAATACTAACCTCGATAACGTAGGATGAATCTTTTACAAATTGGCCACCATCAGGTAGCTTGGTGTCAATCTTAATATCAGCAGGCAGAAGCGCACTGATCACGATAAATGAAATAAGATTGAATAGTACGAGTAGTGGCTTTAGCATCGATCCAAGGGGTTAAAATTCCTTGGAACACAAAACTACCGTAGCATGCAAGGGGCTTGACCCTCGCTTTTCGCAATTACAAACAGAAATCTGTTAATTGACTAGAAATTAGGCTTCAAATGATACTTGCCATAGAAGTCACGGATGATCTTAATCACATCATCCACCGAATCACATATCTGAAACAGCGATAAATCCTCGGGACTGATGTTCCCATGCGTGAGCATCGTTTTCTCCAACCACTCAACCAATCCTTGCCAATATTCGCGACCAACAAGAATTATTGGAAACTTGCCAATCTTCTTGGTTTGAATAAGAGTCAGGGCCTCGAAGAGTTCATCCAACGTGCCAAAGCCACCAGGAAGTACAACGAACCCTTGGGCGTATTTCATAAACATGACCTTGCGAACGAAGAAATAGTCGAAGTTGAGCAGCTTGTCCTTGTCGATATATGGATTTGCTTCCTGCTCAAATGGAAGGTCAATGTTCAACCCAACAGACTTCCCACCTCCTCGACTCGCACCTCTATTGGCCGCCTCCATGACACCCGGTCCGCCACCACTAATAACACCATAGCCTTCCTTGGTTACCCCAAAAGCAATCTCTTCAGCTAGTTTATAATATTCATTTGACTCAGCTGTGCGTGCTGATCCGAATATGGTTACACACGGACCAATCTTGGCCAACTTATCAAATGCCTCAACAAACTCAGCCATGATTTTAAAAATGGCCCAAGAGTCATTTGACTTTATTTCATGCCAATCTTTCTCCTTGAATTTCTGACTTGTCTTATCGTAATCCATGTTAAATCTATTCCTTATTTCTGAGCAACACAGAAAGCATTGTCAATGTTATTAAACCAATTGTCATTACTCCATAAAACTCCTGAAACGCAATGTAAGCAAGCTCCTTTCCACCAAAGGCAGCCATGGAAGGAATGATCAATCTGGAAAGCAAAAAATGTACGCCCAAAAACCCCAGTGTTGATGCGACTAACACATTAAACCCAGTAAACCAAGCGATCCTAAATGAAAATCCCGAATTGGATCTGAAACGATATATTAATACAGTGGCCAACATGATAATTCCGGTTCCGGATGCCCACCTGAGTAAAGTCCAATGATCTAAGCCGCAGATTGACTGGGTAACCATTAAAGCATACTGCAACACGGCAAATGGCAATCCATACTTTAACGGCTCGAACATGACGCAAATGAATAGAAACAATCGCTGCATAAGCAACATGATTATGAAAGTCAATCGATTATTTAACGTAAACCTATCACCACTTCGTCTCACCTTTGTAATGAGTTGTCGTCTAGCCTTCATATGAACAGATTTTCGTTTCATACTATGATGTTCTTGCTTGTTTTTTCATCCTGCAGAAAAGATGCACCTGAATCTGAATTGATGGATCCAGATAAAAATCAGATTTCGGATTTTTACTTTGCCTCGAATCTGGGTGGTCAATTTGAGCTTTGGAAAGCAGCCAAAGAAGGTGACGAAAAGATTACATCTGGAGAAAATGAAAAATGGTGGCCTCGGGTTTCACCCAACGGCAGGTTGATGCTGTTTTATAAATCAACCTTGTCGGACGATTTCTTCGATTTTTCTTCGAGTTCACTTTGGGTAATGAATCTGGAATCACGTGAAGAAAAGGAAGTGTTTGCTACAAAAGCTCACAATTGGCTTAATCATGGTATGGCGAACTGGTCTCCGAATGGCGAGTCCATAGTGTTCTGCGCCCAAATTGACAGCACGAATCGCTGGCAGCTTTTCACCTCTGATTCTGACGGGAGCAACCTTGCTCAGTTATCGACTCGCACAGGATATGATTACTTAGACCCAGTGTTTGCAATTGATGGCAAAAGCGTTTTTTGCAGTATCGTCCCAAATGATGAATTTGCAAATAGCGTAAATTATGAACTCTTCGAAATTGACCTGGAAAGCTCAACAGAAACGAGGCTAACGTATAATGACAAAAGTGACCACCATGCCCACCCTAGCCCTGATGGCAAGAAGTTAATGTATGAAACTTTGGTTGATCCTGATTATCTGACCATAGGAAAGTGGGAAATCAATGAGTTAGATTTAGTTTCTGGCAGGTCGTCTTCTCGTGTGCAAAATGACAATTTGAATCTCTATCCTCGATACTCATCTGACGGTGAGCATGCCTACTTCATTAGTGTTGATGTCTTTAACCTAAGGGCGAGCATAGAGCGTATAAACCTTCAAAGTGGATTGATAGAATCTGTAAGAAGCGATTCGAATGACTACATAAGCATTGATCCGTTTTGATATCCACTCCCTTTTTACAATCAAATAATTGAAATTTCATGTAGGTTTGAGCCGAAGCATAAATGCATGAAAAACGTGAGAATTTTGAATGAAAAAGAAGCAGAAGTGGCTGCCGAAAAAATAGGCGACAGCAAACTGATTAGCAAAAAACAGCTTGACAGTAGAACAGTTTTCTTGTGGGGGGGGGTTGATGATGATACAGCGAAGCATGTCATTGATCGCCTTTTGTATTTTGAAGCCGAGAAGCCCGGTGCCGACATTTTCTTCTACATCAACTCTCCTGGCGGATATGTAACTTCAGGAATGGCTATTTATGACACCATGAAAATGATTTCATCTCCCATTCACACGATATGTATGGGGTTAGCCGCATCGATGGGTTCCATTCTGCTTTCTGGAGGAACTAAAGGAAAGCGAAAAATCTTCAAGCACGGTCGAGTGATGATTCATCAGCCAAGCTTAGGTGGGTTTCAGGGAACGGCTAGCGACATTGAAATTCAGACGAACGAAATCATAAAAACCAAGGAGCTAAGTGCCCATATTCTAGCTGACAATTGTGGACAGACGTTTGAAAAGGTGATGAAAGACTTCAACCGCGATTATTGGATGAACTCTGAGGAGTCCGTTGGCTACGGAATCGTTGACGAGGTCGTATCTAAAATGCCTTAACGGCTAGCTTCCTTTATAGCTAAGTACTTTGTAGAATTTGCTGGATCCACTGTATCCAGCAAGGAAATGACCTCATTCTTTTCGTTGGGTTCTGCTTTAGAAAACAACTTGATAATTTCGTCATTCTTTGCCGTGAAGAACAATCGCACATTATATGAATTGGGTTCGTTTTTATGTACGCTTGAGATCAATTTTAGTGCTTTCAAAACCTCAGCTCGTCCTGCTTGAACGTTCTCAGCCATCTGATCAAATCCTTTGCGGTGGTAAAAATAGTTACACTCTCGTAACCCCTTAAATCGTGGATTCAATGCATTCTGTACGTACCAATAACGGTTATTCCTGTTCTTATAGGATTGCCAACCTGCACCGCCACTGGTTTGGGCATTGCTCACAACTCGCTGCGCCATTTGCCAATAATCCTGCCCTCCCAAGAGAGAATAAGTATCATAATCTTGAGCAATGATAATATACGCATAGTAACCCAAAAGTGAAGTCAATTCAGACAAGTAAGCGTTCTCAGAAAAGTCTAAAACATCAAATTGCAAATACTTAAACTGAACCTCCTCTTCCTGAAACTTTATTAGTGTGCTTGTATAGGACGATCCATATATAGGACGAAGTGATGAGACCTGAAACGAAGCCTTAAACTGGCCGGCTGACAATTGCTCATCAATCGTGATCAGAATACTGCACTCGATCCGCTCAGACGGCTCGAATTTATCATTCGTCCAACGCCTATTATTCATGAACTCGTATACAGATCGCTCAAGTGCATCGAACATGGCCTTATCTCCTTGAGCCGCCTTGGCGCTGTTGATCTGTACCGAGCAATTCAATTCCTGCGCAGAATATGACTGCGCAAGCAACATCCCAACAAACAACACAACGTATTCAAAGATTCTCAATTGCATTCAGGATATCTTTTGCTACTTCTGCTTTTGATTTTAGACTATGTACCACTTCCATATCATCAAACACGAACGTAACCTTGTTAGTCTCCGTGCCAAATCCAGCACCCAGATCATTCAGGGAATTCAAAACGATCATGTCTGCATTTTTATTTCGAAGCTTCCTTCTCGCGTTCTCAATTTCATTCTCTGTTTCTAGCGCAAAGCCGATCACCTTGGCTCCATTCTTTTGAGTTCCAATGGTCTTCAAAATATCTTTAGTCTCTTCCAGTTCAATCTTTGAAATGCCGATTCCTTCTTTCTTTTGCTTTTGATCAAACTGAATTTTTGGACGATAATCAGCTACCGCTGCGGCCATGATAAAAATATCGATTTGTCCAGCAAATTTTAATACCGCATTGAGCATGTCTTCTGCGGAAGTAACATCAACAAGATCAACTCCATCGCTAGCCAAAACTCCATGTACAGGACCAGAAATCAAGACTACTCTTGCACCTCGCGATGCTGCCTCATTGGCAATCGCGTAGCCCATCTTTCCGCTACTAAAGTTGCCGATGAAGCGGACGGGATCGATCATTTCATAAGTTGGACCTGCGGTAACCAGAATCCTTTTGCCAGCAAGGGACCCGTTCCCCTGAAAATATTGCTCAACAAATTTAATGATGTGCTCAGGCTCAGCCATTCGTCCCTGACCAACCAGCCCGCTCGCCAATTCCCCTTCCTCAGCCTCAATAACTTGGACACCCTTGCTTTTGAGCTTGTTCAGGTTTTCTTGTGTAGTCCAATGTGCATACATGTCCAAATCCATAGCGGGTGCGACCATAACAGGGCACGTTGCACTCAAGTAAGTCACGAGTAAAAGGTTGTCACATTGACCGGAAACCAATTTTGATAAACTAGAAGCTGAGAGCGGAGCGATGATCATCAGATCAGCCCACTTGCCTAAAGCCACATGATTCACCCATTCACCTGTTTGAGGATTAGATACAAAGGATGAATGAACCGGGTTTTTAGAAACTGTACTTAATGTGAGGGGAGTAACGAAATCAAGTGCCGAAGTTGTGCACACAACTTTTACCTGTGCACCAAGCTTAACCAACTCGCGAACGAGTAAAATAGACTTGTATGCTGCGATACTACCTGTAATACCAAGCAGTATCTTTTTTCCTTTTAACATGGGAGAGGAATTATTCCTCCGAGTCCGCTGCTGGCTTTGTCTCTTCTTCCGGAGCTCGGAAATAAACTTTTCCACCTAGCATTTCTTCCATAGCTAACGCAGTTGGCTTAGGAAGGCGCTCATACATTTTGGAAATTTCGATTTGTTCACGGTTTTCGAATATCTCCTCAAGGCTATCCGTAACTGATGCAAATTCCTGAAGTTTCTGATCAAGCTCTTGCTTCAAAGCGGTACCGATTTGATTTGAACGCTTAGCCATGATTGCAATAGCTTCGTAAATGTTTCCGCAACCCACTTCAAACTTTTCCACGTCACGAGTGACGATTGTGTTTGGAGCTTCCATCTTTTGATAATCCTTCAGAGTATCCATTTTCTCAACTTTCTTTTAATTCAGCTTCCCCTACCCGATCAAGTTCTTTGGCCATTATTTCGGCTTCTTTTAAATAATCGCTCTGGGGAAATCGGTCGGCAAAAGTACTATAAGCTTTCTTAGCAGCCTCAATACGCTCAGATTTTTTCTCTTCAACACTGTTGATTGCCAAAAGATAAGACGCTTTCAGCCATAAAAACCACGTTTCTTCCTTGTATTCGCTGTTCGGAAATTTCGAATTGAAGTTCTTCAATGCAACGGTGGCCGCCTTATAACTTTCGCGCTTGTAGTAGAGCTTTGCGGTTTTGTATTCCTTCAATTCAATCTTAAAACGAAGCTCATCTAGCAATAAATTGCAGCTATCCATTCTAACACTTTCCGGATATTGAATCGCAAACAATTGAAAGGCTCTGATCGCTTTGAATGTATCCGACTGATCCAGCGAATATTTTGGGGACATTTTATAGCTGCATAAAGCGGATAGAAACTGCGACTCTTCAGCATACATTGAACTTGGATAGTCTTTATGAAATTGCCCAAAGTGGTATCCAGCGCTGATATAGTCTTTGATTCCGTACTCGCATTTTGCCAAATAAAATGCGATGCGTTCCCCTTTATCGGATCCGCGATATAGTATGAAGAGTTCATCAAAGAGTGGCAATGCCTTTGCAAACTTCTCCTTCTTGAAATATTCAACAGCCATGTCATACTTGAATTGCATATCATCGCTGCGCAAAGCTTTTCTGTATTCTGAACACGAACCTCCTATGAGGACAACGAATACAACAACAAATAGGCGGAAAATCAATTTCATTGAGCGCGCAAATCTAACGTCAATCCGTGTGATTTAGTGTTAATAAATGCGTTAACAGCCAATCAGCAGTCAATTCCCTAAAAACGACTTAATGCTACATTTGCGCCATATTAAACTTACCTTAATCTTATGAAGGACATTTTTGAAAAGATACGCGAGAACAAAGGCCCGCTTGGCCAGTATAGCAGCGTTGGACACGGATACTTCTTCTTCCCAAAGCTCGAAGGACCGATCTCGAATCGCATGAAGTTTCGCGGAAAAGATGTGCTTGTTTGGAGCCTTAACAACTACCTCGGTTTGGCAAACCATCCCGAAGTGCGTGAGGCTGATACGAAGGCCACTGAAGAATTTGGACTTGCTTACCCTATGGGAGCCAGAATGATGTCCGGTAATTCAAACTATCATGAACAGCTTGAAGCAGAGCTTTCATCCTTTGTTGGAAAGGAAGATACAATCCTCTTAAACTACGGTTATCAAGGCATGGCCTCTGCAATTGATGCCCTTACTGATAGACATGATGTGATTGTTTATGATTCAGAATCACACGCTTGCATCATGGATGGAATGAGGATGCATGTTGGTCAGCGTTTTGTTTACCAGCATAATGACATGGAGAGCTTAAAAGTCCAACTGGAAAGAGCTACGAAGCTTGTTGCTGGTACAACAGGTGGAATTATGGTTATTACCGAAGGAGTATTCGGGATGGCCGGTGATCAGGGAAAACTTAAAGAAATTGTCGATCTGAAGTCTCAATACAAATTCCGCTTATTTGTTGACGATGCTCATGGCATTGGAACTCTAGGAGCAACTGGAGCCGGTACAGGTGAAGAACAAGGATGTATGGACGGTATCGATGTTTATTTCGGAACATTCGCGAAATCATTCGCATCAATAGGAGGATTCATTTCATCCGAAGAAAAGATCATCGAATACCTGCGTTACAATACACGCTCACAAATCTTCGCAAAGTCACTCCCAATGCCATTGGTAATTGGAGCTTTGAAGCGATTAGAGCTGATGAGAACTCGTCCTGAGTTGAAAGAGAATCTGTGGAGGGTTGTAAACATGCTTCAATCGAAGTTGCGCGATAATGGATTCAACCTTGGAAGAACCAATTCATGCGTTACTCCGGTATTCTTGAGCGGAGGTCCATTTGAAGCTGCGAACGTTATTCTAGACCTGAGGGAAAACCATGGAATTTTCTGTTCAATGGTTATTTACCCGGTAGTTCCCAAGGACACTATTATGCTCCGTGTTATTCCAACAGCTGTTCACACCGAAGAAGATGTGAACTACACCGTGGACATATTCAAGAAAGTCCAGCAGAAGCTGAAAGATGGGTTCTATGCGAAAGACAAAATCATGTACGCATAGTTAGCACCACAATATTTAGATCAAAAAAGGCTGCTGTTGCGGCCTTTTTTGTGTTTGTTTGTATAAACACATAATTAGAAAATAAGAATGAAAAGCTCGATACTTCTAACAGTTGCCGGAGTGTTTTTGGCAACTTCCATTTTCAGTCAAGATTTACCAAAACCTAGCCCTCATGCTAAGGTTGAACAGCGCGTAGGACTAACCGATATCAGCGTTGAGTATTCACGTCCGAGTGTAAAGGGTCGTCAAATTTGGGGTGACCTTGTTCCATTTGATCAATTATGGCGAGCGGGAGCAAATAAGGCAACATTGTTCACAACTAGCACGGAAATAAAGATCAACGGAGAAATTCTACCTGCCGGAACATATTCGTTCTTCATTTTGCCTTCTGATCATTTAGGATGGGAGTTCATCTTCAATACCGAAACCGAATTATGGGGAACAGGTGAATACAACCAGGAAAAAGATCAACTGCGCATTATGGCAGAGACAGTTCCTGCAATGGAATTTAAGGAAGGTCTCGAATACAGTTTTGATCATATCAACGATGATGGTGCTGAGCTAATCATGGAATGGGAAATGATGAAGGCAATGGTTAGAATTGAAGTTGACGCTCACCAACAAGCGCTAACGAACATTAAAGCCGCAATAGATGAAAGTGACAAAGAAAATCTTTGGAAAGTCTACCGCAATGCCGCTGCTTATGCGAGAGACAAAGGCAACATGACCACTGACGGTCTGACTTGGATTCAGGAGTCAGTTAAACTTAAAGATAACTGGTATTCATATTGGGTCTATGCAGACCTTCTTGCTCAGAATAAAGATTACTCTGGAGCCATTGAAAAAGCTAAAAAAGCTATAAGCTTTGGAAAGGCCGATGACCCCAAATTCTCCTATGAAGAAAGAATCAATACTGACATCAATAAATGGAAAGCCAGCAAATAGGACTAGATGATCTTTAGAAATAAAAAAGGCGCCCTTGGCGCCTTTTTTATTTCTACTTAGCGATTCATTTATCGATTGAGATCAATTCCACTTCGAACACCAAAACCTCATTTGGACCAATAGCACCTCCGGCTCCACGCTCGCCATATCCAAGTTCACTGGGTATGTAGAATTTATACTTTGAACCAACCGGCATTAGTTGAACTCCCTCTGTCCAACCCTTAATCACTTGATTTAATCCGAATGAAGCAGGTTGTCCTCTTTGAACAGAACTATCGAATACCTCACCGTTACGCAGTGTGCCATGATAATGAACGGTCACTTTACTCGTAGCCACGGGTTTTTCGCCTGTCCCGGCCTTTAACACTTCATATTGCAATCCACTTTCGGTGGTCACTACCCCTTTGCGCTTGCCGTTTTCGTTCAGCCATTTCTGACCTTCTTCTTTTGCCATTTGTGCTTTCATTGCCATTAAGTTTCCAATGTATGTATTCAAGAATTGCTGAGCTTCCTCAGCGGACATTTTTGGTTGCATGTTTTGGAGTGCGTCCAACAGTCCTTTGTTGAATGCTATAAAATCAACGGCCCCGATACCTTGCGTCTTAAAATTCTCGCCCAGTGATAGTCCGTAAGCATAGCTAAACTTGGTAACTTCATTACTCAAATCAAGATTGCTTCCATATAACGATTTGATGGCAGCCTGTTCTGATAAAAGCTGATCCATTTTGTTGCTCATTTCAGTCTGAGCTTTGAGCATTTCATCTTGCTTCTCCATAGTAGGTTTTTGAGCAAACACCACCGCAGACATTATAAGCGCAGCGGCTATTGTAACGTAGTTCTTCATTTGTTATCCTTTGTATAATTTTTCATAAGCTTCTTGAACCTTAAGGAACTTTTCTGCAGCTGAGGCTTTTACATCTTCACCAACATTTCCTAGTCGGTCAGGGTGATACTTCTTAGCCATTTTGCGATAAGCACTCTTTATTTCTTCTTGAGAAGCCGATTTATCGATTTCTAAGATGCGATAATACCGATCATTATCCACATCGTACATAGCTGTCATCGATCTGAAATCAGCTGAATTCACATTCAGATAGCCAGCAATCCGGCTTAATATCTGCGCTTCACTCGGGTGAAAATGACCATCTGCCTTGGCAATTCCAAGAAGAAAGTGAACCAACTCAAGGCGTTGAGAGTGAGACATATGTCTGGTAATTTGGCGACAAACCGGAATTACGTTTATGTCCCGTTGGAGAACATCTCGCAGAACTTTCAATAATTCAGTCGCCTTGTCAGAACCAAATTGCTTAGTCAAAGGATTTGACAAAATTCAATTCTGACTTCAAATCCCGCTGATCCGCCTTCATAACAGCCGCAGCCAATGCAAAAGACTCAATGCAAAATCCCCCGAATTTGAGTCTCTTCGAATTGATCACTGGAAGATCTTCCACTTTGATCGGTCTCAACAGAGCCTTCAAGTGTTGCATTGTCCCATAAATATCCGAGTGAAAATCCGACTAAAGCACCGATGGGTCACTCAAGCCCATCCTAATCCACCTCAACCCACTTACCGTATCGCCCCATGATTTGAATATCGCCAAAGATAATTCAATAAAATTGCCTTAGTTATTCTCAATGCCTCACACGTACAAGTTTAGTCCGCCAGCAATTCCTTCAGCAGGCGTTTATTATTTCCAAACAGACGCCCACATTAAGTACGAAGTCCGCTTCGGAAGAAAACAGAATGACATCCTAAGTGTGAATCTTGTTTTCGGAGTATTGAATGATGAATTTGGGGGAGATGAATATGCGCTGGTAAACAAAGGTGAGTTTTACTCGGTCATGCAGACTATTGAGGCGATCATTCAGGACTTCTTTCTGAAAAACCCAAACGTTCATTCATTCGAATTTGCAGGTGAGCCATCCGATTCGAATGAAGACTCTGAACACATAACAAAACGCACTCGGGTTTACCTGCGATATGCTCGAAAAATATTCCTGCCAACGATGTGGAAAACGACCTTGAACGGAAACAAAGTTTTCATTGAAAGAAAGCGGTAATAAACAAACTCTCATTTATCGATTCTTATACTTTTGCGCTTCGTTTGAAAAAACCACCATTGGAGAGGTGGGTGAGTGGCTGAAACCACATGTTTGCTAAACATGCGTACCGTAACAGGTACCGGGGGTTCGAATCCCCCCCTCTCCGCAGATCGAAAATCAATGGCCCGAAAGGGCCATTTTTGTTTGCGAGGTCTTCGAGTCTGAATAGACCAACTAGTGATTTAAACGAAAAAGTGTAAGCAAACAAAACCAGCGCGAAGTGGTGATAGATTTAAGGTCTGAACCTCCCACGTCTGGGATCAAAAAATAATCACGCCTTGTGTGCGATTTTTTATTTCAACAACATTGAGCAATTGTATTTAAATCAATCCCTTAGTTTTGAAAAAACTATTCTATCAATTATGAAAACACCTCTTACTATCGTATTCAGCGCATTGGTGCTAATTTTTAGTTCCGCGTGCGAAAAATGCGCTGATTGTTCTTGCACCGGAAGCTATGTCTTCGATTTTGATGATGCCATTCCGACAGAAACTCAACAAACAATAGAGGAGGCATACATATCCAAATTTCCGGCTGACGATAGTGAAGAAATTTGTGGTAAAAAGAAGGATCTTGAGCTTGATACCGCTGCATATGTATTGAAGAGTGACAGTGCATTTACAAGAACCTATAAATATGGTCAGGACATTAACTATACGGTGACCTTCAACTACCCGTGTAAGTGTGTAGAAAAGAAATAATTCAACCCATTGAAAAAAAGCCCTCGCAATCGAGGGCTTTTTTGTTTCCACACATCACGTCTATCACACCAATCATCCAATAGATTCGCTTCTCACAACATTCACAAAAACTGGCTTATGCCCAGTTGCTAGATTTGTTGGGTGATTGAGCTATGCAATATCAATAAATACTACGCCACTGCGAACCATCAGCTTCACGTACTTAAGGACATTAACTTAAGTATTGGAGCTGGTGAATTGGTCTCCATAATGGGATCTTCCGGTTCAGGAAAGTCAACACTTTTAAATATCCTGGGTATTCTGGATACCTATGACAATGGTGAATATGTTTTGGATGGCACTCTGATAAAGTCATTATCCGAACCCAAGGCGGCTAAGTATCGCAATGAATTCATAGGCTTCATTTTTCAGTCTTTCCACCTATTGGGATATAAGAACGCCATGGAAAACGTAGCTCTTCCACTCTACTACAGAGGTGTAAATCGCAAGGAACGGAATAAACTAGCCCTTGAATACCTCGACAAAGTGGGGCTTAAAGATTGGGCCGAGCACATGCCCAGCCAGCTTTCTGGCGGTCAGCAACAACGCGTTTCTATTGCTCGCGCACTTATCTCAACACCAAAATTGATTCTTGCTGACGAACCGACCGGAGCTTTGGATTCTCATACCTCTCACAGCGTTATGGAACTTTTCCGAGAAGTCAACAAGCTAGGCATCACGGTGATCATCGTCACCCACGAGCAGGACATAGCAAATATGTGCGAACGTCAGATTACGCTGAAAGACGGTAAGATTTTAGAACCAACAGAAGTCGGTCATGTTTGATCTGGATAAGTGGCAGGAAATATTCAGCACCATCAGCAAAAACAGGCTGAGAACATTCCTCACGGCTTTCAGCGTAGCGTGGGGTATCTTTATGCTCATCCTGCTTTTAGGAGCCGGTGAAGGACTTCAACACGGTACCGAAAACCAATTTAAAGGAGATGCACTTAATTCCTTGTGGGTAATGCCGGGACGTACATCTCTTCCATTTGAAGGTTATCAGCCCAACCGAAACCTCGAGCTGAGCAATGAAGACTTCGATGATATCGAACAGCACATCTATGGCGTTGAGAACCTAAGCGCTCGCAAATACTTGAATGGCATCACAAATGTTTCCTATAAGAACAAGAGTGGGAGCTTTGGCGTCCTAGGCTGCCGTCCGCCAGAACAGGAAGCGGAACAGCTGACGATACTCGATGGCAGATTTATCAATGATTTGGACCTTGCGGAGTATCGCAAAGTCGCCTGCCTCGGACGCGATATGAAAATCGAATTGTTTGGGGAGGCAAACCCGATTGGCGAATACATCAACATTAATGGAATACCCTTCAAAGTGATCGGATATTATATGGATGACGGTGGCGATAGGGATGTCAGAAGAACATGGATTCCACTTTCAACACACCAGCGGGTTTTTGGCGATCCGAATAAAATTGACCGAATGGCAATGACCACGGGCGATGCATCGATTGAAGATGTGCATGCCATGGAAGATCATATTCGAGAACGATTGTCGGCTAGACTGCACTTTGATCCTAATGATGAAAAAGCAGTCTTCATTCGGAGTCGGGCAGAGTTCTACCAGAAGTTTGTAGAACTGTTTAACGGCATTCGCATTTTTATTTGGATTATCGGATGTGGAACCATATTGGCTGGTATTGTCGGTGTCAGCAACATCATGATGATCGTGGTGAAAGAACGGACAAAAGAAATCGGAATTCGCAAAGCTCTTGGAGCAACTTCACGAAGCATCATTTCGCTCATTATGCAAGAGTCTATCTTCATTACAACGATTGCAGGATATATTGGGCTTACCGCTGGAGTATTGCTTCTCGAGTGGGCTGGAAGCTCTATTCAAGACAGCGATTATTTCGTGAACCCTGAGGTAGACTTAGGTGTTGCCATTAGCGCCACCGTATTGCTGATTATTGCCGGAAGCGTTGCAGGATTCATACCTGCACTCAGAGCGGCCAAAATTCAACCGGTTGTTGCCTTAAGAGAAGACTAAGATGTTCGATACTGACCGATGGCAAGAAATATATCACGTGCTCAGCATGAACAAGCTGAGAACTGGCCTTACGGCCTTCGGTGTGTTTTGGGGAATGTTCATGCTTGTTGTTCTCATGGGTTCAGGAAACGGACTGAGAACGGGTGTGATGGGCAGCTTTGGCAACTTTGCCACGAACAGCTTTTTCATTTGGGGACAATCCACCAGCATCCCATTCAAAGGCTTTCAAAAGGGACGTCAGGTTCGATTCACAAACGACAATACTGAGGCTCTAAAAAGAGAGCTTTGGGAAGCAGAAGTGATTGCTCCCAAGGTTCAACTCGGTGGCTACGGTAGCTCAAATTTTGTTACTCGTGGAAAAAACTCTGGAAGTACCTTTTCAGTATCGGGGGAGGTACCTGAAATCATGGAAATAGCCCCGAAGAAAATAATTGCAGGAAGATGGATAAATCAAAAAGATTTAGACGACAAGCGCAAAGTTGCGGTGATCGGATCGCGGGTGCGAGATGTGCTGTTTGAGTCCCATGAAAATCCTATTGGTGAATACATCAACATCAGCGGTGTTTATTTCATGGTCGTAGGTGTGCACGATTTGGAATTTACCAACGACCACAGCGCTCGTGATTTAGAAAGCATCATCACCCCTTTAACCACCTTTCAGCTTGCATTCAACTACGGAGATCGCATCGGATGGTATTCTATTATGGCCCGTAGCGACCAAAGTGCTGCAGACGTTGAACAACGTGCACGAGACATTCTTAAGAAAATACATAGCGTTCATCCGGAAGATCACCGTGCATTAGGTGGATGGAATTCGGACAAGGAGTTTCGTAAAATTTCCGGTTTGTTCATTGCCATAAACATATTGGTTTGGATCGTTGGAATCGGAACCCTGCTGGCAGGAGTGATCGGTGTGAGTAACATCATGCTAATTGTTGTCAAGGAACGCACAAAAGAGATAGGTATTCGAAAAGCAATTGGAGCCACACCGGCCAATATTGTTTCTCAGATCATTCTGGAAGCTATTATCCTTACGGGAATTGCGGGATATCTTGGCCTTTCCGCTGGCGTTGGAGTGCTGGACTTGGTGAATGGAGCCATCGGAAGCTCATCCGGAATGTTTAAAAATCCGGAAATAGATTTAAACGCAGCGCTGATTTGTTTGTTGATCATCATCTTCAGCGGTGGTCTGGCCGGTATCATTCCAGCCAGAAAAGCTGCAGGTGTCAACCCTATAATCGCATTACGAAGTGAATAAACCATGAAGAAAATTATCAGAATTTTATCATTAGTCACCCTACTCGGAGTATTCGGATGGACCCTTTGGTTTCTTTATAAAAAGGAACAGAAACCGCCAGTGGTGTATGAAACAACTCATGCTGAACACCGCGACATCATCAAGAAAAGTGTGGCGACTGGTTCGGTTGTTCCTCGCAATGAAATATTTATCAAGCCTCAAGTTTCAGGGATCATTCAAACAATTCACGTAAAACCGGGCGATGTGGTCAAAGAAGGTGATCTCATCGCCAAGGTGAAAGTGATTCCAAACATGGTTTCACTGAACAACGCTGAGAATCGAGTGAATCGGGCAAAGATTTCACTCGATAACGCGAAAGCGGATTACGACCGCAACAAGACGCTATTAGATCAACAAGTGATTTCGCAGGCTGAGTTTCAGCCGATCGAACTTTCAAGAAAGCAAGCGATTGAAGAGTTGAATGCAGCAGAGGATGCTTTGGCCATTGTGAAAGAAGGAGTTTCGAAAAAGGCAACCAACAGTTCGAATACCCTGATCAGATCAACTGTGAACGGAATGATTCTGGAAGTCCCTGTTGAAGAAGGATTTAATGTGATCGAAGCCAATAACTTCAACGATGGAACCACTATTGCCAGCGTGGCCGATATGGACAACCTCATATTTGAAGGTCAGGTTGATGAATCTGAAGTCGAGAAATTGAGCCTCGGAATGGAATTGATTATGACTATTGGAGCCATTGAATCAGAGGCCTTTACCGCTACCTTGGAATATATTTCACCGAAAGGAATTCAAGAGGAGGGTGCGATTAAGTTTGAAATAGAAGCTGCAGTGAAAGCGGACACCAATCACTTTATTAGAGCCGGATACTCTGCCAACGCAGACGTGGTGCTTGACAAGCGCACGAATGTCCTTTCTCTCGATGAATCACTCATTACCTTCGAAGGCGAAAAGGCGTTTGTTGAAGTAGAAACAGGGAATCAGATTTTCGAAAAGCGCGAAATTCAGTGTGGGCTTTCGGATGGAATATTTATTGAAGTGCTGGGAGGAGTAAGCGAAGAGGACAAGATCAAGATTCCACTGCACTAAAGCCTAGCGTTCGGCAATCTCCCACTTAGTATTGAACGGACATGCAGAATATGCTGGGTCAACCCATATATAGGCTGAGTTCTTGTTCTTATTTATCCATTCCTCCAACTTAATGTTTTCTTTCCTGCGTTTCGCTGACTCTTGTAAACGATGATAATCGTCCTTCATGTTTGCAACGTGAGGCTTGGTTAACTCATCCAATTTTACAATCCTATAAGCGCGCTTGCCTTCTTGTGTCTGAAACAGCTCAGGCTGGCTCATGTCTCCCACTTTCAATTTCTGAACGGTGAACAAAAGACTTCTATCCACTTGACCCAATATTTCAAAGTCAAACAAATTGGTTCCATCAGCCGGGTTGATCATCTCCCCACCATTCATGCGGGTGTCTTTGTCAGTACTGTACTTCACAGCGGCTTTGGCAAAGGTCAAACTATCTACTTCTAAAATTTGGGTACGCAAACTATCCAACTGGTTTTTGGCCTTTTGCAAGTCAACGGGACTAACCTGTGGTATGAGTAAGATGTGTCGAACATTCACGCGATCACCCTTTCGTTCAATCATTTGAATCAAGTGATATCCAAATTGAGTCTTAACAATGTCAGACATTTCACCATCTTTCAAACCCGTGCACGCGCTGGAAAACTCAGGAACCAAATCGCTCAAGCCGGTAAAACCAAGTTCGCCATTGTTCTCAGCCGAACCAGGATCTTTTGAGTACAAATAAGCCAGCGTTCCAAAGTCTTCTCCGTTTTCAACCCGCTTCTTGAAACCACGGAGCGTTTCAATCATTTTTTGTTCCTCCTCCTTGCTTACAGGCGGCAGTTTCACGATCTGCGAAATGCGCGCCTGTGAATTGATGTAAGGAAGACTGTCCTCCGGAATGGAAGCGAAAAATTCCCGAACTTCCTGTGGGCTCACCTTAGTCTCACCCACCACTTTCTGCTGCATTTGTTGGATGAGCAAGATATCCTCTACCTCGTCCTTGAAGTCTTCCTTGATTTGGTCAAGCGTCTTTCCGTAGTATTTCACCAATTCTTCTTCTGATCCGATCTGAGAGATAAAGTATCGCAGCCTTCGATTCAGTTCCTGTTCGATTTGCTCCTCTGTAACGGTGACACTATCATACTTTGCGCGATTGATGAAAAGTTTCTGATACATCTGATCTTCCAGAATCTCGCATCTAGTATTCTCAGTTACCGGAATGTCGGAAACGGTCATTTGATCAATTTGCTCTTCCAGATCAGAATGTAACACCACATTTTCGCCCACAACCGCAACGACCTTATCGATCACCTGAGGTTGAGCCCATAGCGAGCCAGACACAAAGTAAAGTGCAATCAGCAGGCTATTTCGGAACTTGTGGCTTGTCATATTTTTCGGCTTTCCCGTTGCGTGTAGCATCACGATACAAACTTCGTCTAATTGCGCCAAGGAGTTCAATTTTTCTCTTGTTCAGGATCAGACTCTTGATACGATTCACCTCCAATTCAATAGGTGAAAGCGTGTTCTTAGATTTCAGAGCTCGGATATAAAGTAAGTAGAGGTTTTCCGGATCGTTAAAGTGGACAAAGTTTCCCGTTCTCAAGAACGACTCCTTATTGTAAACCTCGATAGGAAGCTGTCTTAATAATTCGTTAAGATATACCCAGCTCGTATCCTTAAAGCAGCTCACCGCATACTTGTGGCAATAATCCATGAGCAAATCCTGATTATCCAGATCATCGCTTTTCATCCAAAGCTCTACCTCGTCCAATTCTGGACTGTTCGGTTTCAATTTCATGTAACGAACCTTGAGGATATAATCGTTCAACTGAAAAATGTCCTGATTCTCCTCGTAGAACGTTTCAACCTCGCTCATGGATACAGATGTGTCCAACTTTTGATTCACGAGCTCTTTTTCATACTCGAAAATGAATAGCTCTTTCCTGTACTTCTCAACCTGATCTTCGATTTCCTTTTGCTCAGCTCCGAGGTTGTAAAGCGCCTTATCATACATCAATTGGCGATTCATCCAATTCTGAATAAGATTTTCCGCCAGCTCTGTGCTGTCTTCCGGACTCAAGTCATTAGGAATGGCCGAAACCAACTCCTCAAAAGTCATGTACTCCTCTCCTACCCGCGCTATGATCTGCTCATCCGTTTTGGTCTGATTACAAGCAGAAAACAATGCAACTGCTGATATGAGAGAAAGAAATCGCCTCAAAGCTTACTTGTTGATGGAATCAAATACAGCTCGATCCACCTTGTACGCGTACTTGCTTCGAAGTTCTTCTATCCACTGCTTTTCCAACTCACTCTGATAGGCCGATGTCACCAACCCTCTTGACTCGCTCAACAGCTTCGACTTAGGTTCCATAACTGAATATATCTGCACGTAAACCGTCTTTCCCTTTGTGTTAGCTGCTGTGTGAATTCCAACTTCCCATGGAACAGAGTCAACCACTTCCTCATCGGTTTTGCTAAAAAGCCCCGATCGAATAGACAAATTCAGCGGATTCGATTCATTCATTTTATTCTGAATATCCGCATCAGTATATCCTTTCTTCACTCTGCTTTTCGCCATTTTCAGGGTTTTCTTAGCCACATCTTCGCTGGCGCACTCATAAATTGAGGCGTCCACCCTTTGCCCCCACATAAAGTCCTTCTTGTGCGATTCGTAATATGCCTCCAATCCACTAGTATCTTTCACTGCCTTTGACCAAACTTTCTGATCCATCAGGTCAAACAGCAAAATACCATCGTGATATTCTTGCATTAAGGCCTTGAATTCAGGATACTTAGCCTCGAGATTCGCGTTCTCAAATTCGATCAGCATATCATCTACGAATGAATTCCACTTGTCATTAAGTACTTTGCTCAACAACTCAACCAAGCCACCGCGCTTCTGAGTTTTAACCAAGTAGTTAAGATAATCCTGTTGTGTGAAATGCTGTGTGCGTTTGCTATATGCGTTGTCTGTGATGGTAAGAACATTCGCTGTCAAGGCCTTCGCCTTTTCTGAATCAAGCTTCCACTCACCTTTGGTATAATCTTCAGTCACTAACTTATTAGCCTTGTCACGGTTCTTTGTGTTGTATGTCAAGGCATATTCAACCTTTAATTTGTTCAAAAGAGACTGTCTCCCCTGTAGACCTCTGGAGTCTTTTTCAATTCTCTTTTTGATTGATGATTTAACCTCATCGAAGCTTCCAATATCTCTCTTGTCTTCTCGTCTGATGATATGCCAACCGTAGCTGCTCAATACTGGTTCGGATACGTCTCCTTTGTGCTTCAACGAAAACGCTGCGTCTTCAAACATTGGAGCAGTTCCTCCTGTTCCAAACCACTGGAGCATTCCTCCTTTTCCTGATGTCGCCTTATCTTCAGAATATTGCTTCACCAAGTCATCGTAACTCTCACCATTCTTAATGCGCTGATAGATTTCCTTGGCTCTATCAGCAGCTGACTCGCGTTGTTCGTCTGTCATTTCTGCGTTGCTTCTGATGAAAATGTGAGACACCTTAATCTCACCTCTCGCAGGTCTTTTATCTCGAACAAATACCACATGATATCCAAAGCGTGTTCGCACGGGTTTACTTAAAGTTCCAACTTCTGTATTGTAGGCTGCCGTCTCAAATGGATACACCATTGAAAACGCGGTAAAATAGCCAAGGCTCTCAGCAATTGTTGATTCATCATTGTCGCCTTTGATGTAATCAACCACCTTTAACATATCTGCTTCGGTTTTAATTCCCGTTGACAGTTTCTTCAGTTTTTGCAGTGCTTCCAATGTATCTGCTGGTGCGGCATTCGCCTCAACTCGAACCAAAATGTGATACGCAGATACATCCTGAGTCATGCGATCGTATGCTTCTTGAATCAGCTGCTCTGTCAAATTCTTGTCCGTTAAGTATGGCTGCGCTAATTGATTTCTATAACCACCAAGTTCATTAATGAATTTCTTGGCAGTATCCATACCAAGCGACTCTGCTTCCTTGACCTTCAATTTGAAATTGATGAACAAGTCCAAATATTCCTCCATGGTCTTTTTATCGACCACATTGTTAGTGTTGTTCTTGTTGTAAATGTTAAGGAACTCTTGGACTGTGACATTATCATCTGCGATTGTCATCAGGACACGCTCATCTTGTGAGTATCCAACAGTAGTGATGGCAGAAATCAATAATGCAACGATGTGCTTCTTCATAAGACTCGTGATTTACTACTTGATTATTATTTATCGACTTGTATAGTTTGGGGCTTCCCGTGTGATGGCAACATCATGTGGATGGCTTTCACGCACCCCGGCTGCTGTGATTCGAATGAACTCGGCAGTTTCCTGAAGGGTTGCGATGTCTTTTGAACCACAATATCCCATTCCAGCTCTCAGACCTCCGATCATTTGGTAAAGAATTTCATTGAGCTTGCCTTTGAATGGAACGCGACCTGAAATCCCTTCAGGTACTAGTTTCTTAATATCATCTTCCACATCTTGGAAGTATCTGTCCTTTGAACCTTTTTGCATGGCTTCAATGCTTCCCATCCCGCGGTAACTTTTGAACCTTCTTCCTTCGTAGATGATAGTCTCCCCGGGAGACTCTTCCACACCCGCAAACATAGATCCTGCCATGATGCATGATGCACCTGCAGCCAAGGCTTTGACTATGTCACCAGAAAACCGGATTCCCCCGTCTCCGATAACGGGAATGCCTGATCCTTTAAGTGCATTGGCCACATCCATAATGGCAGAAAGCTGAGGAACCCCAACTCCAGCAATTACTCGAGTTGTGCAAATTGATCCAGGACCAATGCCCACTTTAATAGCATCCGCTCCGGCCTCTTTCAAAGCAATAGCCGCCTCTGGAGTGGCTATATTTCCAACAACAATGTCGATTTTCTTTTCAGCGTATTTCTTCTTAGCCTCTTTAAGGATTTCAATAACCCCCTTTGAATGACCATGAGCCGTGTCAATTATGATGGCATCAACACCAGCCGCAATCAAAGCGTCCATACGATCGAAAGTGTCAGCCGTGACTCCAACTGCAGCCGCCACGCGCAATCGACCGAAGTCATCTTTGCACGCATTCGGACGGATTTTCGATTTGACAATGTCCTTGAATGTGATAAGTCCCACCAATTTATTATTGGAGTCAACAACAGGCAGTTTTTCAATCTTGTGTCGCTGCAATATCTCTTCCGCCTTCACTAAGTCGCTTCCATCTGACGTAGAAACGATGTTACCTGAAGTCATTACCTCGCTCAGGCTGCGCCCCATTGTCTTTTCAAAACGCAAATCGCGGTTGGTGACTATTCCCACCAAGTGCTGCATGTCATCCACAACGGGAATTCCTCCTATGCTATGCTCTTTCATCAAGGCAAGGGCATCCCCGACTGTCTTATCCGCTGATATAGTTACAGGATCTTGAATCATTCCGCTCTCTGATCGCTTCACTCTTCGCACTTCGGCTGCCTGGGCTTCGATGCTCATGTTTTTATGTAGAACACCTATTCCGCCTTCCTGAGCCAATGCAATCGCTAGCTCGGATTCAGTGACTGTGTCCATAGCGGCTGACACAATTGGAGCACGCAACTCGATGTTGCGAGAAAACTTCGATGTGATTTCAACATTGCGCGGAAGCACCTCTGAATAGGCGGGAACCAGCAGTACATCATCAAATGTGAGCCCTTCTCGGATGTTTATTGAATTATTATTCATGCGCAGTCGTTCTTAAAAAATTGCGCAAAAATAACAGTTGATGTCGGTTAAGAGCCGATTGACTCTTAATGGATTGTTAACACTTCAAATCCTAGCGGATCAACATCACTTTTCCTGAAAAATGAACAGACTCATTTCGAGCATTTTTCATATTCAAATCATAGACATAAGTAGCCGTTGGCATACCCTGCCCATCCCAGCCTTCAAAGGCATTTGAAGTACCAAATACAAATGATCCCGTTCGATCGTAAATGCTCAAATTGTAATCATAGATGTCTACAAAATTCACATCAGGCAAGAAAACATCATTCACTCCGTCATCATCCGGTGTAAATGCATTCGGAATAAAAACCAGTGGATTATAAGTGGTACAGAACAAATTTGATTTCGACTCCAAATTTGGATTTACCAGTGTTGAGGCAATAACGTAGTAACATACGTCACCGCCAACTAGAGATAAATTAAAAATGGTATCGTTAAAAGTCAAGTAGTGAGGAGAATCCAATAGCGTATCAATTTGTGATTGGTTTGTAACCCGCAAAAGCGAATACTCAACTGAGTTTCCTCCAACTTCATCAAAACCCTCATAAGCCGTCCACTCCAGTTCATTGTATAAATCTTCCTCATGTTTAAATCCCGTTATAAACATGCTTTTGGCAACATTCGTTGACGCTATGGAATCTTCACAATAATCATATCCGACTACCCAATAGAAGAAATCAGTTTGATCTGCACGTCCCGATGGATCTTCAAGAAGAAAGTTTGACTCACCACTCTCATCCATAAATGCCACTTCTTGAAATCCGCTATTCTCATAAGAAGATCGAAACAAGCCATACCTAATCACTTCATTCGTAGTGTCAATCTGCACATGAATTTGATTATTCCCTGAGTTATGATCATTGGTAATTGATGAAATATCAAATAGATCAGGTATGTCTGAAGCACTCACCTTTAACCTAAATACATTGCTCAACGCGCTCACGCCCAGTGAATCATCATGCGCTACAATCACATAATCATATCTACTTCCCTTGATCAACCCGGAATCCAAAAACACACTATCGCCAGCAGCCAATTTCACCACAAGCTGTGAAGCTCCATTGTTGATTTTCCTGAACACTTGGTATGACGAGGTTTTCCTTACTCCCACTGGGGTTGAATCAGTTGGCATGTTCCATTTCAATCCAATCTTGCCCTGACAACGATCAAAGTAGGTCGTATCAACAAACAAGGTTGCAAAACGCAAGTCATCGGCCGCTTGATTATACCACTTAGATCCGGTTGAATCGAAACAACTATCAAATGCAGCCACTGAAAGTGTTTCAGATTGCACTACTGGGTTGATTCCACCTTTTGAAAACTCACTACTTAATATATTCCCTCCAAAAACCGTATCCGCGATAATGTTGGTTTTGGTTAAAAAGTAGTTGAGCTGATAGCCATATACATCACTTGAGGCACTTTTTTCCCAGCCTAGTTCAACGATCCCTGTTGCCGTGTCAACGCTCGCAAAAGTAAGGTTACTTATTTCTGGAGGAGTATTATCCTCTACTAGCACCGTTGGTGAGTTCGATCGGCTTTTACAGCCGCCAATCCCTGAAATTTCAACATTGTAACGGACGTTGCCTTTGCAAACACCGGGATCATCGGTATGGGTGTTTGCAGGTATTTTTTTCGCTCCTACCAGTTCCCAGCCGGATCCATCAATATTGTGATAAACAGTATATATCGAATCGGGGCTGGGGAGTGGAGTAGGCGTCCAAGTCACATCTACCTCACGACCAGCAACTTCTAAAGAAACCATTATTGGCGAAACAATAGCAGACGGAACACTCACTTCCAACCCGCCATTAGAGATGGTGACAATGTAAAAGCTTGAGGAACCATTAAAGTTGCCAATTACCGTAGCAAACAAACTATCGATATCATTGATTTCCGATACAACCGTATAAGTACCTCCTGAACCATCGCGATAATAGATTTTGTAACTATAAAATGAATTAGTAGGGTCCGCAGGACTGTCCCAATATAAAGTGGCATTCCCATTATCATCCAAGGAAATACAACGAAGAATGGGAGGTGCCAATGCAGCCAAAACAGAAAGCTGACTAGCGACCAAAAACATGGCGAACAGATATCGAATCAAAGCCAATTTGATGTTGCAAAATTAAGCGGATAACACTCCGGTTTGAATGTGTTGATGTAACGTTAAAATGAGGAATCTATTTTCAATGTCGATCCGATTAGAGATTTTTTACTTTTGTCGCTCGGTTTATGCTACGAGCGACCCTATTATACACCTGCCTTACCACAGCCCTTTTACTAAGTCACAGCAGTAAAGGGCAGTATGCCTTGGACGCAGGTTTCAACCTTGGGTTCGCTAATTACTTAGGTGAAATTGGAGGAGGAGCGGGCCCTGCTCGCGATTGGATTTTTGATTTGAAACTAGATCAAACAAGATGGAATCCAGGTGGCTTCGTTCGTTACCGATTGGATTACAATTTCGCAATTGCTGCTTCGTTGAACTTTGCTCGACTTCAGGCTGCGGATAGTTTATCTGAAAATCCGAATCGGTTCACACGCAATCTTCACTTCAGAAATGATATAGTCGAATTAGCAACAACTGCCGAATATTATTTCTTCAGCCAACCTGATGTTGGACGCACTGGACGTTACCTTTTAGATTTCAAAGCGTATGTTTTCGCGGGGATTGGAATGTTTTATAATAATCCCAAAGCTAATTTAAATGGTCAATGGATTGCCTTACAACCCCTGAAAACTGAAGGTCAATCAAAGCCATATAGCAAGATGCAGGCATGTATACCATTAGGCATCGGATTGTTTTACACTTTCTCGCGAGTCCATCGCTTTGGATGGAACCTAAGTTGGCGATATACGTTCACTGATTACATTGATGATATTAGTGGTCAATATCCGGATCCAGCAACACTGGATGGTAATGCGCTTCTTTTATCAAATAGAACTTCTGAAGTTGCGAATGATCCTTTAGCAGTAGATTTAGCACAATATTATGTCAAGGGTGGGGTTCGTGGAAATCCAGATTCTAAGGATTCCTACTTATTGATGTCGTTCACATATTCATACGTCTTCCGCGGATCATCCAAATCATTTGGACATCGTAAGAATTACCTCTACGGTCGCAAGCGTGGTCGTGCGGGAAGGGCCCGATTCTAGTTTTCCTTCAATTTCGTTTTATATTCATCGCAAATTATTTGTTATGAAATCACTTTGCTTAGTCGCGTTGCTATTCCTCGTTTCATCTATTGGATATTCTCAGGAATTCGATTCTGACGCATTCAAGGGTGATATACAAACACTTTATTTGAGTTCTACTCGAAGTTTTAAGGGGATGAAAAAAGAAGAATCAACGGTTAACGACAATGGTGATACAGAGTACGAAACTGAACTTTGCATTCACGGTGCTAATAGATGTTTCATAACGGTGGATGATGAAAAGAGCCACACCTATACCGCACAACTAACCTTTAAAAATGTTTTAAAGCCAATGGATAAAATGGAGGAAATCATTGGCTTGGTTAATGAAATTACGAGCCAGTATGGACTCGCTAGGGGAAAGACTACCGACATAAAATACAAGGGATATCAAAAACATACCCTCGAATTTCCTTCCGATAACATCAACGAAATGGGAAGGAGGCCTACGCTGGGAGTAGGAATGCTGAAGGACGGTAACCCTATGGAAATCGAGATCACTATTACTGAGCCGCTCTGGAAATAGGCTATTGCCAATACTGAGATATCTTTGAGAGAGGTTTCAACCAACGAGTAAGAAAGAATGGCTTATAGCCATTGATCTTCCAAGCCTTTGCATCTTCTTGATTAGCAAGCCATCGATTTTTTATAGATTGATTGCTTGCGCCCCCTACCCTCATCTTTACTAAAACCATTGGGAGATAGCACGATTTGAGTTTATGCTTTAGCAGCATTCGCAGCATTAGCTCGTAGTCGGCCGAAATCCGAAAATTAGTGTTATAAACTCCATACTTCGTGTAGGCATCCTTCCTCAGATAAAAAGTTGGATGAGCGGGCATCCATCCCATTCTGAATAAATTCTCTCTGTAAGGTTTTGATTTCCAACTGCGCACCATCCTATTTACGTCATCACGATCCACATACTGCAAATCGCCATAAACGGCATCTACCTCTTTATTCACAAATGCTCTTGCAACACTGGAAATCACGTTAGAATCGGCCAAGAAATCATCAGAATGAATAAAGCCTATGACTTCTCCGGTGGCCATTTGAATTCCCTTATTCAGGGCATCGTAAATTCCTTTATCAGGTTCTGTGATCCAATTTGAAATAATATCAGAATTGGAAAGAATGAGTCCAATGGTTTCATCGGTCGAACCGCCATCAACAACTAGGTACTCTAGATCGCTATGGTCCTGTTTCCTGACGGAATCAAATGTGGACTGCACGGTTGAAGCACTGTTAAATGTTGATGTGATGAGCGATATCTTCATCCTTCAATTCTCCTCTCTTTCACTTTTTGTGCTGGATTACCACGATAAATGCTCATTGGCTCCAAGTCAGTGGATGCAACAGAACCAACGGTCAACACAGCATGATCGCCTACTATAACCCCTTGGGTAACAATAGTTTTAGCTCCTATCCATGCGCCACATCCAATCGAAATCGGCTTTAACAGCAAATCAAATGTTGACTTTGAATAATCATGATTGCCTGAAAGAACAAGCGCACCTTGCGAAATACATGCATTCGCCCCTATGGATACAATGTCCAAGTTATCAATCCAAACGCCCTCCCCGATCCATGCGTAATCACCCACCTCCAATTTCCAAGGATATTTGATATTGACCTTAGGTTTAATCACGACACCCTTTCCGATCTTGGCTCCAAAAAGCCTCAGTATCGCACATTTCGTACTGTAGGGCAACAGTGCGTGGGAATTAATGAAGACAATGCTCGTCAAATACCAAAGCAATCGCTTTAAACCTCCAGCCCCCGGGTTATACCATCGGTTGTCGAACTTACTGAGATCGGTTTGCTGCACTGAAAAGGTTTAGGTATTGTTTGCGAATGTCGTCAAAGTCAAATTTACCGCGCACATATTCCATCGCCCTTCCCGACATTTGAGCATAGTTGGCATCTGAAATCTCGGTGGCTAACTTGATGGTTTCCTTCCATCTTTCGGGGTCATCAAGTGATATGACCCAACCTGCACCAAACTTTTCCACATCATTCCAAGGGGTTTGATCGCTAATGATCACGGGAGTTCCATGAGCTAGGGCCTCAATGATGGCATGGCCAAAGTTTTCTCCGGTCGTTGGAAAAATTCCATACCCAGCTTTAGAATACCAGTCCGTGAGTTCTGAGGGAGAAAGTGCCCCTCTGAACAGTATTTCTGCCTTCGCTTTACGCGTTGTTTCCTTACACAATTGAAAATAACTCTCATCATCCGAACTACCAATCAGCTCTAAGGTCAAGGATTCTAAATCGCCTAATTGCTCGATCAAAAACAGCGTATTCTTCACCGGACTAATTCTAGCGACACTTAAAAACAAGTTACGGTTCTTGGTGGAAAATGAAGTTCTATGATCTGAAACAGGCTCCGGAATGTTCCTTGCCAAAACAATTTGGGCTTTTGAAAACACCAATTTAATGGCCTGCTGTTCGGCTTCACTAGCTGCATGAAACAACACCTTGCGTTCTATGTCCAACATTCGATACACCGAAATTAGTATCCGCTTTTTTTCTGATTTCAACGCGATGGCATTAGCGTTAAGCATACCTCGTGCTGAAACAATGATTGAACACTTTTTATTAAGGGTTAATAAATATATCAGTGGAAGCGCATTGAAGACTGGAGAGTACACTCCGTTGAAAAACAAGGTCGTTGACTCGGGTGCATTTCTGATTTCAGCAAATACTGCGCTGAGGTACTTCTTGCTCAAGTACTTTACCTGAAAGTTGCTTTCATTGAGCCATTTATCTGCCTCCAACTCATAAGGTATTGAGTCCTCCCAATCAGTATTTCGCGTAAGTACACGAAAATCAAACTCACCACACATAAGCCGCACCATGTTGTAAACGGACTTAATCGGTCCACCGGCCTTGTATCCTGGCACAAACCAGTCAGTAAGAATCAGGATTTTTGGTTTAGTCGACTCCATGACGCTCCATCCAATCAGATAATACGACCAAGGGCCAGATTCGTGACCATGTCACATTGGGGTCTCCTTTCAAAAATTGTTGCCACAACTTATTCAGTGCCGGGGCATCAAAATAGGAACTAGCTGCTAAGCTCTCAAGTTTGGCCTCGGAAAAAGGGCGAAGTTCTTTTTTCATCCATTGCTCCCAAGGTAAGACAAACCCCATCTTCGGACGGTTTACGACTTCATTTGGAAGCAGGTCATTGAAACTCTCAACCAACAATTTCTTTGGGGAATGGGGAAACTTTACGTCATCCGCAATATGCATGGCATACTGCACAAGTTCATGATCCAAAAATGGAACACGAACTTCCAAGGCGTGAGCCATAGACATTTGATCCGTGTCCCTCAGCAACACGTTTTGCATGTAAGAATTGATTTCAGCCACTCCTATTCTGCCTAACACTGGAAGTTGCGCAAATTCATCATACCGTTCCAACTCTAACACCATAGCTTTCACCGCGTTTTGAGTCAGTTTGGACCTACCAGTTAATTGTGCGATTTGAGGATCCAATAGGGCCTTTCGGAAAATAGGATACAAGTTTTCCAAATCAAAATAATCACTGGTCAAAATCTCGCGAGTCTTAAGTGAGGCGATGCCAGGCTTTGCGACAGCGATTGCACTCCCTAATAAACCGCGTATGCCTTTCGGAAAACTCAGTATCCAGCTGCGATCTGCTATATATGGGATGCGTTTAAACACATCGTAACCCGCAAATAGTTCATCACCTCCCAAACCCGATAGCGCCATGGTGATTCCCTGATTTTTAGTTTCCCGAGAAACAATCCATGTGTTGGGACCATCACCAGATGGATGATCTATTGCCGATAACGCTTCAGGCAGTGCTTCAAGAAAATCAGCGGGTTTTAGCCTGATTTCGTGGTGACTGGTATTCAACTTTTCAGCAATTGTTCGTGCGTACTTAGATTCGCTGAACTCGGATTCATCAAATGAAACATTAAACGTATCCACTTTCTGCCCAAGCTGTTCGGACATGATGGCCACGATCAAACTCGAATCAATACCTCCCGATAAAAAAGCTCCAAACGGAACATCGGCAACGAGTCTTCGCTCTACTGCAATGGTGAGTTTTTCCCGTATGTTTCTTCGAATTACCTCGGGCTCGCGGTCAAAATGAAGTTTTTGCCACGGCTTCCAGTAATCAACCTTTTTTGTTTCGCTATCGGATATTTCAAGGTATGTTCCTGATTCGAGCATTTTCACGCCTTCTAAAATGGTATTTGGAGCATGCACACACTGGTAGCGTAAATAGTCAATCAAAGCCGAGTCATCCAATTTTGGCCGAACGAGCCCTGAGGCCAACAGTGACCGCACTTCCGATGAAAAAACAATGGAATGTCCCACACGCACGTAATAAAGTGGCTTAATTCCCAATCGATCTCGCACCAACCAGAGCTTTTCCTCATGTTCATCCCATAAAGCAAATGCAAACATTCCATTAAATAGTTGCAGTGCTTTCACCCCCCACTCCATGAACGCAGCCAAAAGAACCTCTGTATCCGAATTCGTTTTGTAGGGATAGTCTGAAAGCTGGGCTTTCAATTCGCGATAGTTATATAGTTCACCGTTGTATACCAAGGTATAACGGCCATCTGGCGAGCGGAATGGCTGGTTGGAACCCCCTTGCAAATCAATAATGCCAAGCCGCCTATGGCCTAACACTACATTTTTACCAAGGTATATACCCTCTGCATCCGGTCCGCGATGTGACAGTGCATCTATCATGGATTTCGCCTTAGTCTCCGGCTGATCAATACGCTCTAGTCCATAAATACCTGCTATTCCGCACATTATTTTGTAAAAGAAAGAAGTTTCTCAGCCCAAATTCCAGGAGTGTTCATCAATCCAAGTGCATGACTTCGATTAGACATTTGAAGCAGCTCTTCATCTGTTTTGCCAGCAATCCATTTCATTTTGGACAGAATCGACTCGACAGACCCTGATTGAAAAACAGCACCATTCTCTTTGTCGAAAAGAAAAGCCTCACGAGCGCCAATCTTATCGCTCAATAACATAGGAAACCCCGCTGCAGCCATTTCATGTACACTCACACCCCAAGGTTCAAAATGACTTGGTAAAATGTAAACTCCAGTTTCCCTTAATATAGGTAACATTCGATCGGGTTGTACAAAACCGAAATGACGGATACCTTCCGATTCCACGCGACTATCAAATTGATCACCGGTGCCAACGCACCAAAGTTCCCAATCTGAATGTTTCTGGTGAAATCTTCTAAATGCTTCCCATAAATCAAAGATGCCCTTATGTTTTACATATCGTCCAAGATAAAGGAATCGTTTGGGTAGCTTTTTTGCCTTCTCGGTTTCCGTATGATATTTCCAGAACCGATCCACATCAGCTGAATAAAACCCAGTGCGTACGTGATTTTCTGAAAATCCAAGCTTCAGTGCATATTGTTTCTGAACAGCACCCGGAACAAAGGCAGCATTAAAAGCTCTTTGAATGGTGAATGGCGCCATCATGCTGGCAAATATCTGCCTCCAGCTACCTATCCAATGATTATCCATGGACAATACCGTGGGAATTTTTTTATAAAAATGTTTGCAAACGTTCACGTAGCCTTTATCCATCCATCCACTACACAAAATAATGCCTGGATTATTTTTTAGAACTATCTCCTCGAGCTGGGTATCGGTCAGCGTATCTCGCGAATAATGCTCACAAAACGATAAATCCAACTGAAACGGTGCTTCGGGATTGATTGGCCAATGAATCAACAGCAAATCCACCTCATGCGCCACCAAAGCCTTGAGACAGGCTAAGGTATAGTCGGCAAGCTCGGAGTAAAGAATGGTGACCCTTGAAGGCCTTTTGTCATGCAATGGCAACTCGATCAGATTGGCCAGCAATGTTACCAATCATCAGCTTAAGACCGTCTTCCAAGGACAATAGTTCTTTTTGAAGACATTTCTTCATTAATTGATTATCCGGAACCCTTCGTGTCATGTCTCCTTCTTCAAGTGGATCTATGTGGACAATTTTAGAGTTCGAAGCAGATAATTTGATAATCAATCGGGCCAGATTCAGAATTGTAATTTCTTCTGACCCACCAATATTCACTACTTCATTAACCAAGGATTGATCTTCCATGGCTTTTACACACATGGCTACATTATCATCTACATGCAAAAAAGTCCGGGTTTGCTGGCCATCTCCATAAATCAGAATGTCACGATTGGCCTTAGCCAGATGCATGAACCTTGGGATCACAAAATCAACACTCTGTTCTGGGCCATAGGTATTAAAAAACCTAAAAATCGTATAGTCTAATCCATGGATCTTTTGATACGATTTGACGTATGCCTCACCTACATTTTTAACTGCTGCATATGGAACCCGCGCATTCAATGGAGTCGTTCGTTCGTTTTGTGGAAATTCTACAGTCTCTCCATACACTTCTGAGGATGAAGAATAAAAAACACGCTCAACACTAGTGTTTTTTGAAAGTGAGAGCACATTCTTGATCCCTTGAATGTCATCCAGCACTTTAATAGGATATTGTTGTGTACGCTGCACACCAACCACAGCCGCTAAGTGAAACACAAATCGAAACTTGTTACCCAACATCACTGCTGAAAGATCTTCGTATGAGTTTACATCGCAATTGACAAAGACCCAATTCTTGAAATGGTCGCTGGGCAAGTTATCTCTGCTTCCTGTGCTGAGATTATCGACAATTACCACCTTGTTTAAAGGGTTCTCCACCAGCTTTCTGGCTAATCGCCCACCAATGTGTCCCGCACCACCCGTTATGAGTATTTGATTCATTTTTTATTTCTAATCAATGATTTAGATGAAGCAGCACCTCAACCGCAATCCTGAATTACAACCATGATACGAGCAAAGCTCGTAAAGAGTTCAGAAATAAAAAGTAAAAGGTAGTGAGCAACTTAATTTTGTCATGAAATTGGCATTTCCTTCACATGATTAAAAGCAGCAATGTTATTGTATACATATTCAACATACCTGTCTGTTAAAGGTGAGGATGAATCTGTTGCCCATAAAAACGTGCTATTTGGCAACATTCTCCTGTCGTGTCTATTCGAATAATTCATGCTTGTTGTTTGGATTCATGAAGCTGAACACGGCTCCGATTTCGTATTGCTTGAGATGTGCCAAAAGCCTTAGCAAGACAACTCAAGTCCAAATGCTCACAATAGAAGACCATAGTGATTTTCAAAATTACTTTACTAATATAGCCGGCAATTATGGGTACCCATTAGGCAACAAAACACCTGTTTATTTGTGACGAAACCCAATGTCTACTTTCCAAATCTAAATGGCCTTCGCTTTATTGCTGCTTTTGCAGTTTTCATTCACCACAATGAACAACTAAGAGGCCTCTTTCATTTGAATAACTTTTGGAAAAAAGATTCACCAGTGTTTCTAATCGGCAAGCTTGGTGTGAATATGTTTTTTGTGCTAAGTGGCTTTTTAATTACGTACTTGTTGCTTCAGGAAATTAAGGTTAATGGTAAAATAAACCTGAAGAACTTCTACACAAGACGAGTACTCCGAATTTGGCCTTTGTATTTTTTCATGGTATTTCTTGGCTTCTTGGTTTTCCCCAATTTCAGCTTATTTAACCTGCCCATTGATTTTCACCCGAAGTTATCCATATGGATAGGTTATTTACTTTACCTCCTTATGTTTCCTAATTTGGTGTCTCCATTGATCGGTGATTTCCCCTTCATTTCACATTTATGGTCTATTGGTGCTGAAGAGCAATTTTATGTTCTATGGCCCATACTAATAGGCATTACTCAAATTAGAAATTTTTGGGGTATTTTTTCTCTGATCGGTATCTACTTGGCTTGCGAGATTCTATTAAAGCTTGACTTAGAGTTGTGGTTCATCCTTGACAAAGTGCTCAGTGCTATTTACTACGTATTTAACTACTCAAGTATGCTTATTGGATGTGCATTTGCATTAGTCCTTTTCAATAAAAATAGCGCGCTGAAATGGTTACAACAGCTTTGGTTGTTTTGGTCAGTAACAATCATACTAGTCTGGCTCATCGCAAATGGAATACGCTTTCCATTTTTACACTTCCAAATCTACAGTCTACTGTTTGGTATCGTAATTCTAAATCTAGCTTCCAACTCCAATATATCAAGGGTATTAGAGGGAAAACCATTTCGTCATTTAGGTGAAATTTCATACGGGTTATATATGTACCATCCTGCATGTATCGTAGTTGTTATTAATATTTTCGAATGGATTGGTATTTCAAACCACGCCAGCCAATTTTCTTTTTCATTTGGTCTTACCTACATTGTATCATTATTGTCATACAGGCTTTTTGAAAAGAAGATCCTAGCTTTAAAAGAGAGGTTTTACTAAGGTTTTAACTTTGTGAGTAGTTCCTTTTTGAAGGAAAGCAATGAGAAAGCTTAGACAAGCTATACCTGCTATCGCATTATGCCACTTGCCTTAGTAAGGACAATATCATAAGCCAAAAAAAGATAGTACTTCAGAAGTGATATAGTCTACCTCTGTGTTACCCAGATCGAAAAACAATGGCAGCCTAACCAAACATGACTCATAGCGGTCCAGAGTTTGGAAGAATCCCGTCCATCATGTTTGTCCGCATAATATGGACTCTTATCATAGACTTTGATAATGGAATACGGCTGTCCTACCTTTGCTTTTAAATGCTCAAGATTAAGCGACTTCTTTCTTCTATGGATCTGCAAACGAGATAGAACATGTGCGCATTATTCGTAGCATAATAGGGTACTACTAGCGGCCCAACCTCACTATCCAGTAGGGCAAAGTTGTTGAAAATACAATTGCCATATCTCCTTTCTCTAAATTGAATAACACCTACTATATTCTCTAACTGCGCCCAAGGAAAGCGGCCACTACTTCAAGGAGGTAAAAAAAGAGGAACCCGTCAATCCACCCACTCTTATTTACTTCCCCTCTCCAAAGGCTGATCTGTTAGTCCCTTTCTCCCAAATGACTTCGGATCAATTAAATTTTCGTTATTGATAACAATACCTTCCCCATAATGACATTCTTGGTTTTGGTAAAACTGAATGCTCCCAAGTCACCTATCCACTCTAACGCCCGTTATAACTGCTGTCAATTGCCTGCGCTGCATCCTCAACAGCAAATAAGTTGTATTTGGCCGCGAATCGACATGATTCCTGTGTTCATATCGCGACAGCTCCAGCATAATGAACAACGACAATCGCTCTTTCCTTCTTTGGTAGTTAAACACCTTCGATTCTTCTGCTCATCTATCCCGGATGATCTTCTCTACTATCGGCAAAAACGATGCTTGCACCTCTCAAAACAAATGCATTTGCGAATTAATAACACAAAGTGAAACTTGGCGTAATGACTTCATCGCGGATTCAGATGTTCTGAGCAGAGCTGACATTTCAAGCGTCTAATGCAGGAACTTGTCAAAAGACATTTATTGAAACCATATTCTTGACAAAAGAACCGTTGACTCTTTTGAGTATAGATACCATTTCCAGATAGTTTACCAGAAGCTACAGCATCTTGAATATACTCCGTTTCTCTTCCGGTTAAAAATGGCTTATTGAATGGAATCATTTGGAATGGTTTCGCTTATATTATAGTTAGGTCTTCGCGTAGTCTTATAGTTGATTCGAGCGATATACTCTCCAATTACTCCCAATCCAAACAAAACAAAGCCGAATCCAAATCCCAAAAAAGCCACGAAAGTCGGAAACCCAGGGTCATAGTTTTTTACAGTTAAAGCCGAAATAACAATGTATAGGCTATAGGAAAAACTCAAAAAAATGAACCCGAATGAGGCAATCGAAAGCACGCGTATAGGAAGATTGGAAAATGTAATAAAGATATTAATTGAGTGTTCGACTAATCGCCTCAGGGAATACGAAGCTTTCCAGGACTTTACTTTCTGCATGCATACTTCAACACTCTGGCATGGTCTGTTATTACGCTGATAGATATCCATCTAAAGTATGCCAGTTGTGCATATTCACCATTTTTTCGCGACATCTGCGTAATAATGCGAAAAGAGGTTGGAAATCAGGATGTAAATTCGGAATCCCTATTTTCAGAGTGTATTTCAGCAACAGACTTGTCGTATTTCTGAAAAGTGCGTGCGTTCTTCATATACCATAGACTAAGTCGTAATCAGCTTCTTTCTGTTTTCAGCAGTGCTGGGATTGACTCTGTGGGCTGTTTTCCGATCCTCATCCATTATCGTTATTAGTCCCCTTCAGCGTGATCAATACCATAGATTATAGCATTGTGTTGCCCAAAATTCTTCGATAGAAAAACTGCTTTCGTATTCGAGTATTTCTCAACAACTTTTCGAAGAGCAATCTTGGACTTATGCAAACGCCATCGATAAAAAATCAATTCAGCTATAACACCTAGATGACTCGTTTATGCCACAAATCAAACTCACCAAATTCTCTTCGAAGTAGCCCTAAACACTGGTATTATTACAGAATAGTTTTTCATCTTAAGCTATGTTCATCACTGGTGAACCTACAACATTCCTTCCTTAAATCGACACCAAAACCAGCGTATGCACCAATAAAAACATTTGGAGCAATCTCAACGTTATCGAAAGAGCCGTCACTGCATAACAAAGCACCAATATATATTGCGACAATATCCTGCTATAGAAACACTTGGGGCAATAAAATTCGATTGACCGATTGTAGAGTCGTGAGCAACAACTACCCCAAATTTAACAACGTATTGGCACCGACTCTCACACGCTGATCTATTATACATCCTGGGTACAATATTGCTCCATTTTCGATGACCGCTGTTTCATCAACAATACATGACTTATGGATATAAGTTTCAAACGGAATATCTTGAGATAGATCGTTAAATATCTGATCCCTTACTTTCAGGTGCTTATATCCGATACCCATAATCAAAGAGTCAAACTGGTCTTTAGCATAAAGGTCTCTTGCCTCATTAATGCCCCCTATAATCACGTGGTTGTGTTTAACGCTTCCCCTGGTGGCGTAATCATCAAAATACCCAACTACCTCAACCTGATCTCTCTCTGACAGAAAATGGCCCAGCTGCCTTCCTAAATCACCTGAACCAATAATAGCGATGCGCTTTTTCATTCTATGAGTTGAACAAGTAATCAATCACGGAAACGTATGGATCGAAAGCCCCTTTATGGTTTTGAGGATATTCTTTAGGCAGTGAATACTCATACCATTTCACCTCTATACCATTGGCTCTAAACAGCTCCATATCAATATAATTCTTTGCTGCTTTTCCAGAAAAATAAACTTGTGCTTCCACTTTTTTACATAAATCTATTATTCTGGAGTTTCTATCCCCTTCTAATGAATAGTCAACCGATTTTCTGACCGGTGTTTTCACATCCAATATCTTAAGAATCAAATTATTAAAGCTCTGATTTATTTCAGACAGAAACACGCTATGTTCACTCAAATAATACTCCTCAAAAATCGGAGCTAATTCTTTAAATCTTGGCGAACGAGAATAATTTGCAACGATAGTATTCCAATGTTTCCTTGCCCAGTTTGACTGAGCCACCTTCACTTCATTAATTGGCTGGCCAAGATACTCATGACGAACGGGGATGGTCAACCACATTTTCCCATTGGGTGTCATGATTTGATTCCTGTTTCGCCAGTCATTTTTAGTGTATTGAACTTCATCATAGTAGTAAAACTCATCCACGTCTCTGATTAAATCAAAATACCCCTTCCATGGGATATAGTTAGACTGTAATAGAGCGACTGACTTCATTGTTGGTTGATAAGAGTTGATGACCTTGAAGTCCTAATCCACAGATCAATAATGGGGATGTCACATAAAAATACCTCCCTGCCTCGGATGGAGCTTTTAATAAAAAACAGACAACATTGATAACAACAAAAAAACCTATGATATAGAAACTCCACTGTTTATCGAATGGTATTTTCTTTTTCAGCGAATAAAAAATCAATCCAAGATATAGCCACAGCAAATTCTGACTCAATATCGTGCCCCGTAAGTATTTAAGTATTGACGCAGGGGAAAAGTCAAATAAGTCTTGGTAAAACGTGGATGATGTATAACCCGAGTATCTTGGTGTGAAGAATACCGTCTCTCTCAAGTAGACATAAATGGCAAATAGACCTAACGTGTAAACGAGAAGCCCAAGGGCTCTTTTTGCCCAAACGTGCTCGTATAATCGCAGTCCGAATTCGAGAAAAAAGAACGTAGCGAAAGCCATTAGTATAATCTCTCGTTGAAAGACCGCAAGGGGCAATAAACAAACAAACAAGGTAAGAGATCGTTTCAGGTAAGTGTATAGCAACAAAGCAAATAGCATTGTTGAGAAACCATCAGCCAAACCACCCGAACCCCAAATGACAGTCCCATATTGAAGAAAGTATAAACAGCCCGATATTATCCCCGCCATATGGTTTTTCGAATAGGAGAGTACCACATTGTAGATGATAGTGCTCGTGACGGCAGCAGACACAAAGGATACGAATACTGAGGAAAAATATACGGCTTGATCATAAGCCGGATCAGAAAACACTATTTCCACCGGATAATAGAATCCCGATTGATAGATAAGGTAAACCAAAAAGCTGCTAATCAATCTCATATTAGTAGGAGCGTCAACTCCTTCTATCGAAAGAGTTTTGTACAGCTTGTAATAAGCAAAATAGTCCGCCTGACCACTTATTTCAGGTGAGCCGAATTTATATGAGAAATAGAAGACTGGATAGGCCAGTATAAGGTAAAAGAAGAATACCCCAATCGAATGCTTTTCTCTAATTTTCATATATGACTTTAGAACTAATTTGCCTTGGTCATACTCGATGTTCCCGAACCTAAACCTTGACTCATTTCTTGCTCTTTACGTTCCAAATGTGCTCGGTAATATATCCAAACATAAAACGGGAAACCATTCAGAAAATAGTGTCCCTGTCGAAGAAGGTTAGAAAAAATTACTACAAGACAAGCTCCAGTGATTATCCAGAGCTGCTCCGTATCTTCTTCTTTTCTGCGTACAAAAAAATGAAAAATCAGATACCCCATTAACCCTAATCCAAATAGTCCTGTTTCGCTCATTAGTCGATTAAACATAGAGTTGGCGTCTTTTGTATTTAAGTCAAACCCTTTAATTCCAACATCTGAAGTCAACGTGTACTTTTTAAATGCTGTTGGATGAGATCCCAAGCCTCCCCCAAAAAGAGGATTACGCTTGAAGTTTTCTTTGGCAATGAAAAAGTTGTTATACAAAATCACCGATGAACCGTGATATTTTAAAACATCAAATGCCTCTTGCGGAGCATCCAAAAAAATATTCAAAGTTCCCTCGTAACGCCCTTGAAATTCTTCGTTGGATTGGACAATTTGAAACAATATGATGGCAGCGACAGGGAAGCCAAACAAAAAATAACGCAAAAACCCACGGTTCAAGCCGATGATAAGTACTGAGACGACCAAAGCCCCCATTATTGTTCCGGAAAAACTCACAAAGACTCCTGCAATCATGACCAATGCTGTAGTTCGTGAGAAAAAGTACCTGCTCGCTTGATAAATAAAATCATGAATCGCCACGAACATGGCACCACTCAAAAACATGGCATGATAAGTTGGTTCTCCAAAAAAAGTTTTAATCCTAATCCCAAACAATCCTCCGGGGGTCATTGCCCATCCACTCATCATCCAGGCAAAGTCATACCCCGGGACAAACCCGACCATATAGCTTGCTAGCTGAAACAATCCGACTATTGCGCAGAGAAAGGCTCCTTTGAGGTATAACTCAAAAAGGGATTGAAGGCTTGTTCCTGTATTGAATACCAAGTGATAAAAAAGAAGGTACGATGCGAAGGCTCCAACAAACACCTGAACAAACTCTGGAAACTCATTGTTTCCAATGACGGACTGAACAACTCCAACTAGTAGCAGTACACCAAAGATTAAGCCTATTTCCCTAGGAACACCAAACTTGAACAGAAAAAGGGGCAGTAAAAAAATAAACGCCAAGTATCCGATGTAAAAGTCGAAAGGCGTTCTAAAGAATAAGAATGAAACGAAAAGATTCAATAAAATAGCCATGTAGACATACCAAAGCATATTGAAACTAAACAGCTTTCCAATACCTAACCTCATGGCAAAATAGACTTTGAGTGCGACACTTTTCTTTGAATTTGGTCATTCAAGTTAACGCCTATTTGATCCCAAAGAAAACCACTCCATATCCTTTCTAAAGAACCCCGCTTCATCTCATCCAGACTATCTTTCGACACTGCAACCATGCTACTCATAGCTCGAAATAGCGATGGAGATGATGGAAAGGGTAATAAAACACCATTCTCATTATCAACTATTGCGGATACAGCACCTACATCTGTTGCAATTATGGCCAAACCTCTGGCCATTCCCTCGAGAATCACATTCGGCATACCTTCTGAATAAGAAGGACAAACCAAAACATCGCACGCATCCAGTATCTCTTTCTTGCCTTCCATATTTGTGACCACACCATGGTAAGTTATTCGCTCATCCTTCAACTGAATGCCTTCAGGAATGGGACCAATAAAATGAAACCTGAATTCGGAACTACTTGCAAGCATTCGCTGAAGTGCATGAGTCAATTCATTAATTCCTTTTCTTCTTTCATTGCGGCCAACAAAGCAAAAGCTTACGGGACCGCCATCCTTAATTGGTGGCAATTTTTCCCTGACAAACGAGGCTTCTATACCTGATGGGGCTTCCAAAATCCTTCCGCTTTCAACGCCTAAATCACTTATTATATCAGATATCTTTCCTCCATAAGAAAACACTACATCGGCATTTAGACTACACCACTTCACCGCCTGTCTTAACATCATATGTTGCATTCTAACCTTGATCGAGGGCGCCTTCTGAAACATTTCATAACCATGAAACTTAATTCCAATGGGAGTGTTTAGCCCTATTCCATTTCGCTCTTTTAAAAAACTCCATGCCATAAACCCCTTAGCATAAATAAAGTCGAATACTCCATCTTCAGTTAGAAACTCATTCCAATAGATCCTCGACATCCTCTTTTGCGACCTGAGATAATGGCCGGGTAATACCGAATTATCAGAATACAAAAAAGTCTTGACTTCCAAATTTTCATTCGCGGCACCAGAAAAACATTTTCTGACCTCCCTCTCCTTGACAACGGAATACGTAAAATGATAAAGTGACACTCTATTTCCCAGACGTGCAAGCTGTTCGGCTAATTGAAGCGAATGTTTCTGCATCCCCCCCATCACAAATGGAGGTATTCCGTCAGCAAGTAAAAGAATCCTCAAAGCCATTTATAACGAATACTTCTTTCCCGATACCTTGACGTTTGTCAAGCGATCACGTAATATCAACATAGGACGTTCAAACATAACATACATTACAAAAGCCGACAGGTAAGTCAATCCTATTATCAAGCTTAGTTGAACCAAATAGTCAGCGTATTTCGATTTCACCAAAGCCAGTGCCACCCCCCAGAACAGCGAGTCGAATCTTAAGGGCACATTACCATTAATCGCGGAAAAAACCATGCCGATATCCCAGGCGTAGAAGAATCTAGCGACAATACTTAGGAGGATGACTGCCAAAACGATTGAAAAAACCGCTTTTATTGAGCTGTTTGTCCTCCACATCGTAATTCCAACCAGCATCGGTGCCAGAATATAAAACCACTCTTCAATAACTAAGCTCCACGTAACTCCATAAAATTGGATCCCATAAAAGTGGTTCTGTAAAAAAAACAAGTAATACAGAATGTTGGAACCAATATCGGGGCCTATGAAATAGAATTTGGTCAACACAGCGAAATAATACAATGTTAACATCAGAAAACAGCGTCTGGTCCAAAATTGAACAACCGAGCGAAACGACAACTCGTTAAACAGAGACTTGAACATCAATCCACCGACCAAAAAACCACTTAAAACAAAAAAGAACTCCACACCATAACCTCCTACTCCATGTGGCAACAATAACCTTGATTTAAAACCAAGGTGATAAACCAGCATCATCCATATGGACACGACTCGAATTACATCCAAACCAAAATTTCTACTCATCTAGAAGTTTCTGTCAAATGACTCACCAAATGCGAGTAAGACTTTTCATTCTCTTCTGATTCCTTCATGAAATCTCGAAAGGCCAGCGAAAAACATTTCTCCTTTGTCTCTATCTCGCTTTTTTTCAAAAACGACCAATCAGGGTTCTCACCTTTAATCATCTGACCACAATCATTAACCTGAACGTATTGACTAAAATCACCCAGGTTTTCAGAAATCAGAACAGGGAGCCCAGCGTACAAATACTCTGCGAACTTCACTGGCGAGGCCACTTTATTTGTATCCGATTGTTCACGTAGTAAAATACCATAGTCGCAACAATTCAAATATGAAATCACATGCTTGTGCTCTACCCATTTAATAAAGACTCTGTCTTTGTATTTTTTTTGAAAGCGTGTATTGTCCTCGTTCTCTCGAGAAAGAAAAAGAACTTTAACACGGCCGTCCTTATCCAATAATGGCGTAAGTGCTTTTTCAATCAGCGCGAAGGATTGCCACGGGGCAACGGATCCTGAATACACCAATACGATATCCGTTGGTTTTATTCCTAACTCTTGTTTTATCTTCCCCACATCAGGACTTAACAAAAATGCTTTTTCAGGAAAGTTTTTGCTATCTAATGTGCACGGAATCACAGCTTCAACCCCTTGCTGATAATTATATTTTTCAATCCAGTAGTTGACCAAATGGTGAGAAACAGCCACTCGAAAATCGCTTTCATTTACAGCCTGACCTTCAATCCTCGCAATATTGTCACGGAGATAATCCACCGGAAATAGGTCATATTCTCCAATTTCAGCTGACAACGCACTTCGCCCATCCAGCGCGACTTTTTTTAGTAGGCCAAACTTTTTTACACGCAATGCCATTTTTGTGCAGAAGGCATTGCGACAAATGGCAATGCGCTCACCGGTAAAAAGACAAACAAAGAATAATATAATCGCGGTCCATTCAAAATTTTTCAACCCGGGAAAGGCCGGAAGCACTATCGCGTTTGGGGAAAGATGCCTAATTTTTGACCTTGCATCGCTTCGCAATAATTCCTTCACAGAAAGAAATGCAACGAGCCTGACCCCTGCCGTGTGCTGTCTATTCAAATAATTACAAACATCAATCACTTGACCCGAATAAATCCCGGGATGAAATTGATCCAGAAGTGTAACGTAAATCATTTTATGCTTTGCGATACTACCTCTAAGATTCGCTCAGTCGCCTTCCCGTCCCACAGCTCAGGCACACGTCCTTTTTTATAATTTCCTTTCTCTATTTGCTCGATGAGTTTGCCAACCTCCATTATATCAAATGGCAGCAGGGTATTTGTCCCAATATCAGTGGTTATAGGGCGTTCGGTGTTTGGACGCAACGTCAGACATGGCTTTTTCCTAAAAGTTGATTCTTCCTGAATGCCGCCACTATCTGTAAGTACAAAGGCACAAGTCTTTACCAATTTTTGGAAAGAAAAATAGTCCAAGGGTTCTGTACACATCAAATTTGAATTGGCCTCTATCCGATCATATAGGCCAAATTCCTTGGCGTTTTTGATCGTCCGAGGATGAATCGGAAAAACGACTTTATAGGTCCGATTGATAAATTCAATAAGCAATAGCAGTTTATCCAACTCTTCTCTACTATCAACGGTTGCAGGTCTATGCATCGTCATTAAAACGAATTCGCCTTCTGATACGTTCAATTCGTTTAAAATCGCTGAGGCTTCTATTTCCTTTTCAAATGCCACCATCGTATCAATCATAGTGTTGCCAACATAATGAATTGACCCTTCGTCTTTGTTTTCAGACTTCAGATGCCTCAAGCCGCTTGGCTCAGTTACAAAAAACAAATCGCTCATATCATCGGTGAGGATGCGATTAAATTCTTCAGGCATAGTGCGGTCAAAACTTCTAAGGCCGGCCTCTAAGTGGCCGAGTGGTATTCCATTTTTATTCGCAAAAAGAGCTCCAGCTAATGTCGAGTTTACGTCTCCTGGAACGAGCAACAAATCCGGCTTACCAATTTCGACTACCAAGTCCTCCAGCTTTATCATTATTTCGGCAATCTGTCGATTCGGTGTAGCTGGAGTAATGTTTAGAA
>JAWKNJ010000030.1:0-68608 GCA_041391765.1 Flavobacteriales bacterium
GGCCACGTAAATGTGTCGTTCCCTGCGGTTGACAATGGTCATCAGCATGTTCAATCCCCAAACAACCCACATCAGCGCGATGGCGATGTCGATGGGCCATTCCAACTCGGCATATTCTTTAGAAGTAGTGATTCCGAAGGGCAGTGTAAGCACCGCGGAAAGGATGATTAATTGCCAACCCCAGAAATTGATGTTGCTGAGCGTGTCGTTCCACATACGCGTTTTGAGCAGGCGCTGGAGCGAGTAGTAGACCCCGGCAAAAATTCCGTTGCCCACAAAGGCAAAAATCACCGCATTCGTGTGCAGCGGTCGGATACGTCCGAAGGTGATCCATTCGAGTCCACCATTAATTCCGGGAAACACCAGTTCGAGCGCAGCCGTGAGGCCCACAAGCATTCCGATGACTCCCCAAACGACCGTTGCAATGATGAATTTGCGAACGATCTCATTGTCATAGCTAAACTTTTCAAGTTCCATGTCAGCGATTATTTAGAGTTAGGATTTTCGGTTGGTTGATCGTCAAAGAGCATGCGCACAGATGGGCTGTAATCGTCATCGTATTGATTGGTTTTAATGGCCCAGATAAATGCTGCCAGAAAGCCTAGTGCGATGATGAGGCTGACGACAATGTGAATGATCATTACGCTCATGTGTGAGATGGATTTAGTTTTTAGGTTGAAGCAAATCTATCTTTTCGTTCATGTTAACCAAATAAAATTTGGGTTAAGATGCAGGCGCAAATGTCACCGCCAAGGGGTGGGGGATAAATGACAGTTGAGGTGGGGAAAAGTGATTTATGTCAGGGTCAAGTTTAGATCAAAACATCTAGTGTGCGATTCTTTACTATGAGGTTAGAAGCGAATAATTTTTTGAATTGTAGTCTACTGACCTGAATTTCCGCTGAGGAAAGTGGGCTCCGAGAACTGATCACACAGGAAGTTTTCGGGAATGACTTGGGGTTTCTGCTGAGTAGAGAAATACTTCTTTTTAATTGCTCAAGAGCATGATTGATATCCTGACCTTTTAATTCTACAAAATATTCATGTGCATCAGTTTTCAATAGGTAATCACACCTTATCCCCGATGTAATTGCACAACCATCAACCAGTATTTCACTTGCTTTTGACTTACTCTGATTAATGAAATTGACTTTTCATTCCATTTTCTGAAAGGCTAATTCGAGCATTAGAGCTCGTTTTAATGCAATTTTTAGGAATGGATGCCATCTATTAAAATTCGAGATCAAGCAATTCACCAAACTCTTTGGCTATTTCATCTGAAACTGAATCAAGGATATTTTGAGAAATAAGACCTATGGATTTATCCATTAAATCCTTTTAACCCCATTGTTCAATGAATAAGCTCTAATGTTACCAGGATCTAATGTTTCTTCAGCGGGGACTATACTAAAGAGTTTACTCTTGTTAACAGTATTCACTGACTTAAGTTTTCCAGCTTCAATAAGATTGTTGAATGCAGCCAGAATGTATGGGCTATGCGTTGTAATTATCAATTGAAAATCGCCATCTTCTTGGTTAACGAGTCTAGCGAGCAACTGAACAATTCTTTTTTGAGCAGTTGGAAAAAGGTGCGCTTCTGGTTCTTCAATATAAAGAGTTGATCCAGGACTTGTGGTTTTTATTGAGTGTAGCGTTTTGAGAATTATAAGCAATGGAAGTGTTTCTTGTTGACCAGATGAAGCATTGCTTAAGTTGACTCTTCGCTTATCTGAATGAAGAAGATAATCTTTCTCTTTTTCCCGAATATATTCTCCATTCAAAATTTCATTAATCAGTTGGTCGAAGGCTATCACATCAGCCTCGGTCGGATTATCTTTCAATTCTCGCCAGGCGAATTTTTTGAAACTTTCATAAAATGAGCCGAAGTCAATGAGAAAAGGATCGAGGGATTTGTTCTCACTCAGAAATGTGAATATTCCTGATTGAACATTGGCGTAGAAACTCCTTCCCGCAGGAATAAAAAATTGAGTATATGCAGCATATTTATGAAAATGATCGTGTAGCAGATTTGAGTACTTATTTCTCGCATTATTAATTGCTCTAAAATGCTTCTGTGGATCTTTTAGAATTTTGTTTTGTTCAGATCTATATATGCTTCGGCATTTTGTAGTCAGTGTCTTAATTCCGCTTGAATAATCAAACCTCAGTGGACTTTTTGATTTTTTGGAAATAGAAAGCCAGTCATTACCAATGATATACTGCAGAGTAAAATCATTTTTTGGCCAAGAATCTCTGGGAAAATAATTTACAAAACGATCAATTGCTTTTCGATCCAAATCGCGCTTAGTGTCTCCAGCGTCTATTGCTTTAAATATTTCATTGAAGAATGTCTTGAAGAAGAATAAAAGTTTTGCTGAAACACTTTTACCAGAGGCTTGTGGACCAATTAAAATATTAACGGAAGAAATTTCCAATTCCAAATTCGCAATTCCTCCAAAATTTTCGATGATTAGTCTTTCCATAGGTGATGTCAAATTTATACTTACTGGATTAACAGAACGTTGAATTTATTGAGTGACATGATTCAATTCGCAAACACTGGCTTGCCTTCGCATCAAACCCCACTAACTTTCACCTTTTTTGTTTTGAGTCGTGTGCCGTCCAGTTTGCGGATGAGATCCAAAGCCACTGAGGCATCAACGGACACAAATGCGCAGTCTTGTTTTAGTTCAATCAATCCAACCTGATCCTTGCGCAATCCTCCCTGATGAAAGCAGAATCCGGCAATGTCGCCCTTGGATATCTTGTCTTTGCGTCCACCGGAAATCAGGATGGTTTTCCAAATCCGGTCTTCCTCCGGGTCAGCCGATTCTATCTTGGCTTCGGGCAGTTCAGGTATGAACTCAGGGAGTTGCTCACCTTGGAAGGTTAGTACGTACACATCCCCGTCACTTTTCATGCGGGCCGTGCGACCGTTGCGATGGGTGAACTCGTGTTCTTTCAGCGGCAGGTGATAGTGAATGATGTATTTGATCTCCGGAATGTCCAGCCCGCGCGCAGCCAGATCCGTGGCGATGATGAGACGGTGTGTTCCATTTCGGAATTTGATCAGTGCCCGTTCACGATCCATTTGTTCGAGGCCACCGTAAAAGCAGCCGTGGGGGATGCCTCGATCGTGAAGGAAGTCACTTACCCGCTGAATGCTGTCCTTGAAATTGCAAAACACAATGCCCGGCTGATCGCGCAGTTGTTCAAGGGTCATGGCCAGCGTTTCAAGCTTGTCTTTGGTGGGCGACACGATCGCACTCATGCGTAGCTTCGGAGTACCTTCTTGCAGGTAGTTTAGTGTGTGTGGATCGTTCAATCCCACAAATGCAGGAATCTCCACTTCGTGGGTGGCTGAGGTGAGCACCTTGCGCTTAAATTGGGGCAATGCCTGCACGATCTCTTTCATTTCCGACTCAAACCCGATTTCCAGTGACTTGTCAAACTCATCGAGCACAAGCGTGCGAATGTGGTCCGTAGAAAAGGTGCTTCGCCTGAGGTGATCGGCAATACGTCCCGGAGTTCCCACGAGCAAGGCAGGTGGGTGCTTCAGGTTGATTTTGTCTTTACTAAACGACTGACCGCCATACACGGCATTGCATTTATAGCCCGTGCCCATTTCACGAATCACTTGTTCGATCTGGATGGCCAACTCGCGCGATGGAACCACAATCATGATCTGCACTTCTTGAATTTCAGGATTCAGATCATCCAATAAGGGCAACAGAAAAGCGAGCGTTTTACCGGTTCCGGTGGGCGAGAGGAGCATCGTATTCGCATGTGCGCTGATGGCGGTCCGTGCCTCTTCCTGCATGCGGTTGAGTTGCTCAATGCCGAGCTTGGTCAGTATGGCGCTTTGGTCTTTCAATAGAGGATGTGTTAGGATAGGTTGACACGGGACTTGTGATCGATGGTCCATCGATAGAGGTATTCCACCTTCTCACGCGCCCAAGGGGTTCTACGCAAAAACTTCAGACTCGATTTGTGTGAAGGATCGAACTGAAAACAACGAATCGGAATGCGATCTCCCAACTCTTCCCAGCCGTATTCCGCTTCAAGGTAAATCAGCATGTCTGCCAGTTTCACTCCGTGCAGTGGATTGTTGGGTTGCATTTGGGTGGGATCGCTCATGCGGCAAAGGTAGGGTTGTGGGATGGGCTGGGAAGCTTTGTGGATTTAGGCCGTTTAGCGTGGACATTTTTTGGTCTCGGCTGATAATGCTGGTGATTACCTTGCGCACACAATGACCACCTTCAAACTTTCCCCTCCTAACGAATTCATTCCGCTCGACAAGCTGCTGAAATTGGTCGGTATGGTTGGCTCCGGTGGGGAAGCGCATGCGGTCATCACAGATGGGTTGGTGAAAGTGAATGCCACAGAAATCAAAGCGCAAGAAGCTCCAGAGCAGACGATCAAGGATGGAAATTTAACGGTCAAAAAATTACCATCGAACATGAACGCGGAACATTGCGAGCAAACGCTTATCCACGTTGGTGATGAAATTTGACATCGTTTTGAAAAAGGATCAACGCAGCGGTGCACTCACGCGCGGCATCGTGAAAGACATCCTCACCAAGTCACCATCACATCCGCACGGGATCAAGGTGAGGCTGGAGGATGGACAAGTGGGGAGGGTGAAGGAAGTGATTGGTTAGTCCTGCATGTTCCTGCAATGGCGGATTCGGTGTATAAAAAGCGATTAGTTGGTTGAAATGCAATGTTGGTTCAACATTTCCTGAGCTGGTTTATCACCGAGTTCTACAGCTCGTTTCCAATCGGCACAAGCCTTGTTGTCTTTACCTAATTGCTTGTAGCATTGGCCCTTCATGTAATAAAGATCACTGTTGTCTAGCATAGCCCGCTTGGCTGCCTCAAAATGGATGGCTGCTGCGCTGAATTGATTCGTTGAGTAGAGCCGAAGTGCTTTTGCGTATTCACATGGCGGTAGGCATTCTGATTCCCATGTTTTCTCAACTATGTCTGGCGGTGGAATATGCGGCAGTTTTAAGTCCATGGTTTTTAATTGTTCTAATCCAGCAATAACGAAAGGCTTAAAGTGAAACATGGCTGAATTACCCGGTAATAGCTGGAAAACACCATAGTCTATGGTGGGAAGGTTATCAACTTTTTTTAAGGTGGAGGGTTGAATTACCTTGTTTGGATCATAGTCATAAACTAACTCTTCATTCTTGGTCAGCAGGTTCCAGTCTTCTGTATAATACCGTGGTACCTGAATCCGCTGAAAATCTGAATTGAAGGTAAGTTGATCCGTTACCTCGGGTTCAATCATTCCGCCAAACACAAATGGAATATTGATTTGACAATTGGTGAACTGGGAACGGTTTCTCATGCCAGGTTGCCAGAGTTTGAGTTTAGTTAATGCACTGTCAACCAGTGCGGTCAAAACACCAGATCTTGAATTTTGAATCACTACGTCCCTTACAATTCCAAGTGAATCTATGCAGATAGAAGCATGAACTACTCCTTTTTCTGGAATTTCTAACCTCGAGTACTTCGTCCATCCGTATTCTTGAAGATGAACAATGAAGCCATCTGAGCCATATAAATAGAACGGTGGGCTATAGACCGGTCCTTGAGCTATGGACATGCAAGAGCATGTAAGAAGGAGGAAGAGCGTCAACGTTCTCATGTTTCAATATTGTATTCAAGTATAATGCAATGACTGGTCGCTTCGAAATCTATCTTAAACTGAAAAAACAGGGACAAAACTGAAAAATAAGTTGTATAACTGAAAAAACAGTTATAACATTGCGCCATGGAATCACTGACCGCTACAGAAGAACGCATCATGCAGGTGTTGTGGAAGTTGAAATCCGCCTTTGTGAAGGACGTGATCGAAGAGCTTCCTGAGCCCAAACCGCCATATAACACCGTGTCATCCGTTATTCGCTTGCTTGAAAAGAAGGGCTACGTAGATCACAAGGCGTATGGAAAGACCCATGAGTATTTTCCGGTGGTAGAGAAGAAGGCTTACTCAAAGCGTACGTTCAAAAACATGCTTGGCGACTACTTTGAAGGATCATACAAGTCGCTTGTTTCGTTCATTGTGAATGAAGAAAAGCTGAGTGAGGATGAGATCATGGAATTAGAAGCACTGATCGCTAATCAACGAAAAGCTCGCCAAGGTGGATAGCATGGTCAATACCATCTTGGAAGTATTGTGGGAAGCCAACATAAGCTTGGCTGTTCTTGCAATCGTCTACTTGGCCTTTCTAAGAAGACTCACGCACTTCAGCTGGAATCGCATGTTTCTGCTCATGGCTCCGGTTGTCAGTTTGCTGATCGCTGTGATCAACATTGAAGTAGAGGAGGTGGTCGCAATAATTAGTCAAAGCTCAGCATCGCTTTCTGACTTGTTTCCGCACGAAGCATTGGTTGAGATGGAGGAGGAGACCATTGGTGAAACCAGTTGGTTTAATGGCCTTTTGACGCAAGTGCCATTTGTTCTAGTACTTGTAGCACTGCTTGGAGCCGTGGCGAGTGGCGTTCAATTGCTCTGGCAATTGCTGCGATTGCGCTCCGAGCTGATGAAGAATTCCGAGTTCCTAAGAGAACAGGGGGTTTATCTAAATAATCGATTTAAAACAGCCTTTGCTTTTGGAAGACGAATCTATTTGCCTGAGGCTTTTTTAGAACTACCTCAAACGGAATTGCAAAAGGTCATTGCTCACGAGCAAGCGCACCTTGATCTTAGGCACGGCTTAGACAACGTTCTGATGACCATTCTGAAACCGTTGTTCTGGTACAATCCCATTTTTTGGTTCATCCATCGCGAGTTGCGATTGGTTCACGAATTTCAAGCCGATGAGGCCTGTAATCAAAACGAATGTGAAAGCGATTATTCCACATTGCTCCTAAAACTGAGTGCTCCCGGACTCACCAATTCTCTTGTTCATCCTTTTTCTAAAAACCTGATTAAGAAGCGCGTAACCAAGCTTAATCAATTAAAATCACCGATTATGAAAAAGGTACTTTTTCTTATTACCGTCCCTGTTGTTGGAATGTTGTTTTATGCGTTTTCTGTTCAGTACGTCACTAAAACGGTCGTCACCAATGAACCAAGTTCAGAGGTCAAGCCGTTTATTCTACCCATTGAGGCTGGGGCCATCACCAAAATTTCCCCATTCGGATTGCGTAGTGATCCATTGAACGAATCGAGAAAGTTTCACTCGGGCATTGACTTCGTTGCTCAAAAAGGAGTTCCGGTCATTGCTGCAGGCAGTGGAGTCGTCACCAAGGTTGAGCATAGCATGGAAGGCTATGGAATGCACTTGGAGATCACCCATGAAAACGGGCTGGTTTCCAGGTATGCTCATCTGGATCAATTTGCTGTTGAGCAAGGACAACGGGTTCAGCAGGGAAGTCTCATAGCATACAATGGCAATACAGGCCGCAGCACTGGACCGCACTTGCATTTTGAGGTACTACGAAATGATTCAACTCTTGATCCTGAGATGTTCCTTGAAGTTCCTGAAATTAGTGTGAATGAGGACCGATTGAAAGTGAACAAGGATGAGTTAGTCATTATAATTGATGCCGCTCACGGTGGGGAGGATTTGGGAAATCATGATTATGGAATTTCCGAAAAGGAACTTGCGCTGGAATATGCCGTTGCACTTCGCGAAAAGCTTCAGGACAAGAACTACACTGTAAAAATGGTGCGCACTTCAGATGAAAATGTCACCTTGAAAGAGCGAACGGATATGAGCACAGGAGAAGTGGAGGCGTTGTTGATCTCCATTCATTTTAATGCAGCGGATAGCTCTGATGCACATGGCGTTGAGATATACGTTCCTCAAGATCAAGACATCAGAAGAGAGAAGAGTTCGCGCTATGCTTGTATTCTTGACAACTTAATTGAACAGCAAGGCATCGATACAAGAGGCATCAAATCAGCACCCTATTGGATTGTCAACAAGAGTGAATGTCCGGCTGTCCTGGTTGAGTTAGGGTTCTTGAGTTCAGCTCAGGACAGGGAAAACCTCAGAAGTGCCGATCACAAGGCCAAGTTGGTAGAAGCCCTCAACGGGAATTGACCTTTACGCAGTGGTCTGAAAAGGCTATAATCAGGTTGGGCGCTTGAGCAATCGAGCGCCTTTTTTGTTTTGATCGATGATAGTTCAACTTCCACGACTAACTCTGGTCGCATGTCTACATACAAGATAAACGCGAATCGGAAGTGGTGTTGTCTGAGTTAATGACGCCCAACCACAGCAACTTCAGTGGTAAAATTCATGGGGGGTACATTTTGAGCAAAATGGACGCGGTGGCTTTTGCTTGCGCTTCCAAGCACAGTGGTAATTACTGCGTTACCGCTTCGGTAAATACCGTCAACTTCATTGAACCGATCGAGGTAGGGGAGTTGGTCTCCATGAAAGCCATGATCAACCATGTTGGAACCTGCTCGATGGTAGTCGGCATTCGGGTTGAGGCTGAGAATATCCAAACGGGTGCAGTGAAACACTGCAACTCCAGCTACTTCACCATGGTGGCCAAGGACAAAGCAGGGAACAATGTGGAGGTGCCTGGTTTAGTGTTAGAAAACGAAGATGACGTACGTAGGTTTTTGCGCAGCATTGAACGCAAAAGAAGGCAGTCGTTGCGACAAACGGAATACGGAAGCGAGACGTTCAACATGCAAGATCACTTGGGGGAGTTAGATGGCATGAACGTGAGACTGGAAATCAAATGATTAAAAAAGCCCCGATCGGGGCTTTTTTTTACTTCAATGTGTATTTAATAGGAAGCGTCATTTTCACTTTGACCGCTTCTCCATCCTGAAGGCCTGGTTCCCATTCAGGCATTTGTTCTAGAAATGCAAGAGCAGGAGTATTGAGACGATCATCTGTAGATTTCTCCACTTCAAACGCGCTGCACGATCCGTTTTCATCAACTGTGAAGGAAATATAAACAGTGCCCTCTACACCTTCAGTTTTTAATTCTTCGGGATACTCAAATCCGGTTTGGAAGAAATGTATCATTCCTTCTTGACCACCAGGGAAGGACGGAACCTTGTCAAGAGATTCTAAATTTTCAATGATCTTGGAATTCGTGGGCTTTAAGGATTCGTCCATCGAGATATCCTTTTGAACTTCATCCGGTAATCCGGCTTCATTGCATGAAGCCAACCAAATGGAACCAACGGTCAGCGGAATCATAAGCGAATAGACCGTCTTAGACCATCCGCTCGATCTTTTTGTGTTCATCATAATAATTCTGTTTTTAATTAATGATTTCTTGTAGAATGAATTGCTCAGTGCAAACACCCGCGTGTCCAATGCTTGGTTGAGCAGGCTGTATTGATAATCTGTTCCAAATGTTTTCAGGGAGTGTTCATCAGCCAAGTATTCATGATTGGTGCTTACCTCAAGTGCAGCCCAGTGAACCAATGGGTTGAACCAGAAGAAGACACGTGCCAATGCGTAAACGATCACGTCAACGGAGTGCATTTGACGCTGATGAATCGATTCATGATTCAAGATCATATCTCGCAGCTCAGCATTAATTCTGTTCCCGATCAAAATGGAGTTGAAAAAGGAGAAGGCGTGATTACCCTCCGATGCCAGATAAGTGTTCGAAATGTGTTCTTGTTCAACTGAGTTTCGGGATAGCCTTAAAATCCGAATTGCGGAGACCAACAACCACAGTAATCCAACAACGACTCCTGTCCAGTAAATGATGCTCATTAGAGAGATTTGGATTCCTATTTCTGTGTATACGTGATTCACGTATACAGCCGGAAGCAAAACGGAGGGAAAAAATTCTGTTGAACTCTCTACAGGAATGGATATGCATGGAATTAACGCGGAAATGAGCAATGAGAGAAGTAGGTAAAGTCGGTTCCACGAAAAGTGGGTGAGTTGTCTTAATAGAACAACGTAAGCGAGAAAGAAAATCGAAAATGCGATGTTGGCTTCGATCAGGTAGTTCATGGCATTACTTAGTTGATTCAATGATTTTCAGGATTTCATCCAAATCGTTCACGTCCAGTTTGTTATCTTTCATGAAGAAAGAAACGAGCTCCTTTGCTGAACCGTTGAAATAGTTCTTCACCAAATTACCGGTGGTGAATCGGCTGTAATCTTCCTTCGTCACCACGGGGAAGTACTCATGCGTCTTTCCATACGCCTTGTGATTTACGAATCCTTTTTCTTCCAGAATGCGAATGATTGTGCTCACGGTGTTGTAGGCCGGCTTCGGTTCGTCCATCTTGTCGAGGATGTCTTTTACGAATGCCTTTTCCAGCGACCAGAGGTACTGCATTACCTGTTCTTCTGCTTTTGTTAGATCCTTGAGTTGCATGGAACAATGATATAACTAAAAATATAGTTATACAACTAAAAACTTAAGAATGTGTTGTAATCAATTGAATTACCATCTGTTAACATCATTCAATCTCATATTTGCAACATGTGGTCAAGGCTTCTAGCTACACTCCTATTTTATCGTCAACATGCAGCTGCCTCGTTATGTATAACCATGGGATGCGCCTATGTTGTTTATTCTACGGCTGGTGGCTTGCTATCAATGATGCTGGCGGTCAAGCTTCTGAGTGCCTGGATCATTTTATACTTCTTAAAGGAATTCAGGCCCAATTCAATGTTTTTCTATAACAACCTGGGGTTTTCACAACGAGCTGTTTGGATAGCCAGTCTGGTAGTTGATCTCATTTTATTTTACGCAACAGGCATTGGTGCCATTATTCTGAGTCAATGAAACTGGAAGCTGATGGAATTCAATTGAGCTATGGGCAACACCTAGTGCTGAGTGATATTTACTTGCGTCTTGCATCGGGCGAGGTTAGAGGCCTGCTCGGTCGCAATGGTTCGGGAAAAAGTTCGCTGCTCAAGGTGATTTTTGGTTCGTTGAAAGTTCATGCCAGCTCTATTAGAATAGATGGAAAGGCGACTCGAGGTATCTCAGATAGGATCAAATTTCTACCTCAGGATCACTGTTTTCCTGGATTTCTGAAACTTCGTTCAGCATTCAAAATATTTCAAGTCATTGAGTCGGATTTTGAGCCTTGGGTAGTTCATTTCGACAATAACTTAGATCAACGAATCGGGCAGTTGTCGACTGGGCAACGCAGACTATTCGAAACTCTGACTATTTTAAATTCAGACAGTGATTTCGCGCTCCTTGATGAGCCCTTTAGTGGGTTGTCTCCTTTGCTGATTGAGCAATTAAAAAATGAAATAAGTAAGGTCAAAGGCAGAAAGGGTATTTTGATTTCAGATCATCAATACGAAGATGTAATGGACTTGTGTGCTTCAGTCTATTTGCTTCGAGAAGGCAAGTTGCATCTCTTGCAGGAGCGAAATGATCTAATTGAACTGGCTTACTTAAAATAGTAACGTGATTGTTACAAGCAATTCTGAAAGGTTCAAAACCGAACCTGAGTGGCTCGCTCAGAATTGATCAAATCAAACACTTCGCTCGACAGGCCCAGTTGAGCAGTTGCCGATTCCTCGCTTTGCACCACATGTACATTCATTATGGAAGCAATTCTTTCTTTATAGACAAAGGCCCAGGCTATGGATGAGCTTTTGTTCGCAATTATCACCAGTATACTTCTAACGGTTTGATCGTGCTTTATAAAGAACCGAACCAGCTTAACCATGTCCAGAATAGACACGTTCATTTTGGCATCTCTTAGATCAACGATTCCCTGATAATACTTATCATAGTCAGGATGATCCCAAATTGCGAATGACATCCGCTGGACGGTTTCTAGGTCGATCACGTTGATAAATCGCTCAATGACGAGCCTGTGTTCTGGGACTACGACAAAGTCACCACCTCGATTCATTTATGAGGAGATTGAACCTCGGCAGCGGGGAGGGAAATGGAGAATGTGCTACCCACACCTCGATTCGATGAAACGGATATTTTTCCACCCATGAGTTCCACAAAACGCTTTGAAATGGAAAGTCCGAGTCCGCTTCCCTGATATTTTCTATTCTGCCCAGTGCTTTCTTGCTCAAATGGTTCGAACACTTTTTGAAGAAAATCCGGAGCGATGCCAATGCCCGTGTCTTTAACATTGAGTGTTATGGTTTTGCTTGCCGAATCTTTATTTATTGACACATCAATGCTTCCGCCTGGATTCGTGAATTTAATGGCATTTCCAACCAGATTGCTGATCACCTGATAGATCATTGTTTCGTCAGCATACACAACTGCTTCTACTTTATTTGATGTGAATGATAAGTTAAGTTGGCCTTTATCGGCAAGGACACGTTGATTGTCGATCACCTCCTTTGCTAAAGCAAATAAGTTAACTCGTTTCAAATTGAAATACTCAGAGTCAACTTCGAGTTTTGCCAGGCTAAGAATTCCATTGATGGTATTTAGAAGTCGTTGTCCACTTTGAGATTGAATGTCTAGGAATTCCTCCATCTCCTCGCTGTCCACATGATCTCTCATTAATTCATTTAACCCAAGTATACCGTTGAGAGGAGTTCTGATTTCGTGGCTCATGTTGGCAAGGAAATTTGATTTGAGCTTGTTCATCTCTTCTGCCGCCTTATTTGATGCACTGAGCTTTTGGTTCGATTCATTTAAAAGCAGGGCAGATCGCTCATGAGAGGTTTGATAGTACACAATCAGTAAAATCAGAATTGTAAGGAGCACGATGAGCGAGGTTATTCGCTCGGACAAGGGTTGATCAATAGGACTGAGGAAGGGAATCGCCTGATGGGCCTCGGGAAATACAACGAACAACAATATGGACATAGCGTGCAGCGAAGTGAACCATAATCCGATTCTGCGCCCGAAGATTAAACGCAAGACCAAGTCGCAGGCAATGTGTATGCCCTGAGTTCCAATTGCATTTCGGATAAGGCCAAAGGTTCATTGAGGCAATGGCTGTGCTGAATATGAGCAAAACAAAGGCGACCGGCCGAATTGACCTGGTCCATCTAATAGTGAATAGTCCGATGGTGAATACCAATAGACACCAAACCAATGACTTGTTGCTTGGGGTTATGGTGGAATAATAAGTAGATAAACTGGACAAAAACTAACAGAAGAAGTGACCGAACATCACATAAAAAATGATAAGCGCATTTGCACGCTTGACGTATCTTCTTGATAACCAATAAGATCGCCTAGAAAATAGGCCTTTATAGAGTCAATGGCCTCAATGATAGCACGTGCAAAGGTTAGACAGCGAATGTAAGGACAGATGACCAAGGGTTAAGTGGAAATTCCGTTAGAATCTTCTAGATTTTCAACGTGGTGAGCAGCCAAGCAGATACAACCACAGATATTGAACTGAGCGGCATGAGTATTGCAGCCACACGATCGAGGTCAGCTCACCTCTGATGGCGAATGAAAGACCGACCAAATTGTAAAGCAGAGGGCTGTGGTCCTCCACTTTACAATCGATATGCTCCTTCGCATACCTTAGAATAGCTCCGAAATCTTTCAGGTTTTCAGATCGGAAAATAACATCACATAGGGAGAGAAACTGTAAACATCATCAGCTACCTGCTCCCAATGTCCGCTTTTTTAAGGCTCCTGCATCGTTCAGTCCGTCTCCAAACATCAAGGTGCATTCACCAGCATCGTTCAATGCTGGGAGGTAGTGAAGTTTGGAAGTTGGAAGATTGATTGAAGTGAAGGAGTTCCTTCTGTTCAAAAAGCTCCGTCGTGCTTTCATCGGATGTGTTGTCACCACTATTAAGATGTAGCTTTCCAAAAGGCTTGAGTGAATGCAACATTTCTTTTTATACTTGCTTCTGCAGCTTTTTCGATGGTGAAATATCTTTATTGTTTCTCAATTGATGTTCACATGAACGTACGATTTTGGTTTCGTCCGATTTATGGGCGTGACAGAATTGAGCACTTCCAGCATTATAGGTCTGACTTTTGTAAAATTGGAAACCAGTCCCTTTCCTGAAATTTCCTCGACATCATCAAGCAGTTTGGCACTGATCGGTTAACAGCCTGGCTCAATGGTTAAGCGATGATGATGATCCGGTCATTAGAGAAAATCTTGAAGTTCGGTGAGCGAAAGGGAATGCCATAGTTAACTCGTTTGGCCTTGCTGCTCGTCAGGGTTCCGGTCTGTCCAAATACGAATGCGTTCGCAGATACCATGGTTTCTAATGTATTTGCATTTCGAACAAAAAAGCCCATCCTCCTAAAATTCTTGAAACATTTCCATTTGCAAAAGGCATTGCCAAGGCCAGAGCACACGGACAAGCAATGATGAGGACGGCAGTGAATGCGTCAGATGCTTCAGCTGGATCTATAAACATCCAACACGCAAGCGTGATGACTGCAATGGCCAAAATGGCAACGCTGAACCATTGACTGGTTCGGTCAATAATGGATGAAAAATGTCGTTTGTCATCGGAATCTCTGTTGATATGTTGACCCCAGAGTTTAGTCAAATAGCCTTGTGCTGCACGATGAGTAACTAAGATGTCAATCGCACCCGAGGTTTGTCTTCCACCTGCGTAGAGTTTATCTCCTTCTTGTTTTGAAACAATGTCTGACTCACCACTCACGAAGCTGTAGTCAATTGAGGCATTCTTTGATGCTAAAACACAATCTGCAGGAATTATCTGATTATTCAAAATTCGCAGGCGATCTCCCGGTTCAATGTCGTCCAACAGTCAAACCGTTTCTTGCATCCTGAATTCTAACCACCAGCGGAAAATAGGACTTGAAGTCGCGGTCAAAGGCGAGCACCCAGAATACGTTCTTGACTGAAACCATTTACCAACCAACAAGGAAAATGAGACCGGCAAAAAGTCTGAAAATATTTACTCCTGTAGCGGTGATTACCTCATAGGAGCTTCGAGCAAATAGTGTGATAATTCCCAAGGCTATTGGTACATCGATGGTAAGGTATTTCAACCGCAAGCTTTTCCAGGCACCAACCAGATAGTCCCGATCACTGTAAATGAGCACGGGAATACAAAGTAACAAGCTGAGCCATCCGAACAATCCTTTAAACTCTTCAAGTGAAGCATCACCGATATTGAGGTATTCCGGAAAACTGAACAACATCACATTGCCAAACACGAATCCGGCAAGCCCGAGTTTAATAATGAGTTTCCTTTCCTCGTGTTGTCCTTTTTCCTTAGAAGATTTTCGTTGAAGATCAGGAGAGTAGCCAAGCTTTTCAAGCAGTTCCACCAACTGCTTCAGGGATATAACATCTGCATCAAAAAGAATGCTTACCTCCTTTTTAATGAAGTTGACATCGGAACGGATTACTCCTTTTTCAATCTTATTGAGTTTTTCTAACAACCAGATACAGGCTGCGCAGTGTATGGATGGCAGGTAAAAAGTGATCTTGTTTTGATGCCCTTCTCTGAAATCAATTAGTTCGTTTTTTACCTCATCCAACTCCAAAAACTCCAAGGAGTCGTGCCGAGCATTTTGGCTCAAACCGGGGTTTGACTCGATGTTGTAATAATTTCCAAGACCCGTGTCTTTTAGCAGGCTATAGACCGTCTTGCATCCATGACAGCAAAAGGAATGTTGGTCAAACGAGATAAGCTCATCTGCACAATTCTCACCGCAGTGGTAGCATGAAACAACAGTTTCGGTTGACATGAGGTGCAAATGTCAGGATGCGATCAAATTAAGGGATGACTTTGCTTAAATCAAAGAATGATTTGAGTCAATTAAAATTCATTGATCAATAAGGATCAGAGGAGTAGAAACCAACGAGCCTTCTCGTTTGCACTAGATCATTCGTTTGGTTCGCCATCGCGCAGCAATGTGATAATTTGCTTAATGGCTAAGGCAGCAGCATCACATTGATCTCCGCACTTCATCTTTAAGTTAGTGCGCTCATAGAACTGTCGAGTATCACGAATTACAATTTCACGTTCAATGCAATCTTGCGCCTTATCCCAACAAGAAATAATAACCGAGCTTTCCTCTTGAGAATAATAGATGCCCTTTTCAGTGTCGATCATCTCTGGGAATAAATAATCAATGCGCGCCACCTGACCTTTGCTCGTATATTCTATGCGCAGGTTTCCATCTTCGTTGAATAGCTGGCAACTTTCATCTGTCATGATGTTCACATAGTTCAAAAGATTAACAATTTCGGAATCTTGAGCATGGAAAGATCCAGTGAAAACTAGAAATAAAGTGGGGACTACGAATAGTGCTTTCAGCATTGGATATTTGGATTTTATGATTCTCCTTATTGGTTTACAAAGGTAAATTTCCAAAATGTTTGCATTCGGATACTTTCCTTTTTAACAACGATACGGATGCAGGTCAATTCCTCCTCGGATGACTTTTAAAGAATTCCCACATTAGTTCATTGGCATCAATGACTGTGGATGGAGTGTCTGCTTTTTTTCTGGGTTGAGTACCTCCAGGCCAGCTATGTCCTCCGTCATTAGTTATGTAGAATTGAATTTCGGAGGAATCCGCACAATTTGAATTTGACCAAAAGTCGAATCCGTCAGTCGCGGAGGTTGAATCATTCATGCATCTGAGGTGCGATGCCCAAAACTGACGAACAGAATCCAGAGCTGGATTGTAATGATCGCTGATCCCGCTACCGATGCCGCCATCAACGGGAACATTGCGATCCTTCTTTGAATGAAAGTGAATGATGCTGAAATTGCTCGATGGGGCACAGTCTGTGACCATGGTTCCGGCTACAGGGGCTATGGCGGCTATATTGTCAAGCTCGCAAGCAAGTCGATAGCTCATCATAGCTCCATTTGACATACCGGTAACATAAATACGTCTGGAATCAATGTTATAATTACTCAAAAGGTGATTTATCAGAACTGATATAAACCCGACATCATCAACATCGTTCTTGGATGCTTTTCCACAGCACCATCCTGCATTCCAGGTTCTGTTAAGCCCATTCGGAGAGCATAGGATGAAGCCTTTTTCATCGCTAAGTTCTGGCAGTCCACTTTGACTTTCGATGTTTTTCGCACTTCCTGTGCCCCCATGAAGAGCAATTACCAGACTAGTGGTTACAGATTCACTATAAGTTTTTGGTATGTGCAAAAGGTAAGTTCTGGTTTCCCCATCGTGTTTGAATTTCAGGTAATCAGATTCGAATTTGCTCCGCTTGCATGAGACAAGAGCAATGAAGACCAATACGAGCGCAAAGCTTGAACGCATATTCAAATCTAGTTTGTCTCGCTTATACTATATTGAGATTTAAGTTTATTGATGTTTGAAATTCATAGACAATCAAAGCGGGGTTATGAGCAACTTGATACTTTTACTGCCGTCTTTAGATGGAATCCTCTCGTTATGAAAAGGTTCTCTATTTTAGATTCATTATTCTAATGCGGCTACCTAACTTACTTAAAGCGCTTATTGCTCAATTAACACTATTGCTTTGGGTAGGTTCTGCCAAGGCTCAAGTTCCCACTGTTCAGGATTGCCTGGGCGCCATCAGGTTGTGCACAGATACGGTAGTTGTTAATTTCAATCACAACGGAATGGGGAACTATGCGAATGAAATTGCAAACGTATCCAGTTGCTATGCCCCGGAGCAACGAAGTGTTTGGATAACTTTCACGATTCAACAAGGCGGAATCCTCCGTTTCGAAATCAATCCAACTGCAACTAATCAGGATCATGACTGGACACTATTCGATATGACCAACACGACCTGTGCTGCGCTGGCTACCACTACTGGCGCCTCCGCAGCGATGGTTCGATCAAATACTTGGGGAGCATTTGGTTTTAATGGATCAACCGGAGTTAGCACTCCGAATGGGGGCATTGGAACGTGTAACGGCCCCGGAGGAACAAATGGCCCGAAGTGGTGTGCTGATTTGACGGTGCCTGTCGGAAACACATATGCTTTGCACATTACGAATTGGACAGGTTCAGTCTATGGATTTGAAGTGGATTTTTCGTCTTCTACAGCGGTTCTTTATGACAGTATTGCTCCATATATGGATACAATAACTTCCGTCACAAGTTGCAACAGCTTCAGTACGATTACAGTTAAGTTTTCAGAGCCAATAAAATGTGATTCTACCCAAGCTGCAGATTTTGCAATTTTTGGTCCGGGAGGCGTGCATACGGTAACCAGCATTTCAAGCACAGCTTGTACAGCCGGACAAGATTACTCGGATACTTACACCCTTACATTTACTCCAGCGGTTACTCAGATAGGTAATTATCAATTAAAAATCATTCCAGGTGCTGGATATGTAGAAGATGCTTGCGGTAATCTAGATTTCAGTGATAGCTTATCATTTGAATTTAGTGGAGGTGTTGATTTTGATATGATCGCGACAAATCCCGTATGCAATGGTTTTTGTGACGGTGAAATACAAACTACAATAACGGAGGGGCTTGCTCCATTTACTTACCATTGGAATGGTGGATTGCCTGCAAATTCAGGTCAAACTAATTTATGCGCTACCACATATTCGGTCACTGTTACGGATAATGCGGGGTGCACTAAATCGAAGAGCATACTTGTTTCTCAACCAACACCGATTATTTCAACAATTGATACAACTCATTGGGTGTCCTGCTACGGAACTACCAATTGTGATGGGGGAGCAAAGGTTATTGCATCTGGAGGCACACCGCCTTATTATTACTTCTGGCCAAGTTCAGAATACACTCAAGTAGCAACCAAACTATGTGCGGGTTCAAATCATGTCACAGTTACGGATGCGAATGGATGCGTGGATTCCGTTGAGGCATTTATTCTTACACCTGATTCTATTGTGACCAGTGGTCATGGTGATACATTGATTTGTATTACTAATGTGGCCGCAATTGCCGCTACATCGATCGGAGGAACACCGCCATTCACATATATCTGGACTGAAGGAAGTCTTTCTGGTCCGGTGGTGGGTTTGAACCCTACATTGTCGTTAACTCCCAACGTCACGACCAGTTATTATGTGACTTCAACCGATTCTAAAGGATGTGAGGGGGACACGTCTATTGTCGTTGTTAATGTTCGTCCGCCATTGGGACTTGAACTTCCGCTACCGGATACTATTTGTCCAGGAGATACATCGGAAGTGTTTGCTTTCGGACTCGGTGGCGATAGTGTGTATACATATTCATGGAGTACAGGTGAATTTGGCAAGTCAGTGATGGTCGCCCCTTCCGTATCTCAATGGTACTATGTTACGGTTGGCGATGATTGCGGAACACCCCAGTATGCTGATTCTGTTTTCCAACAAGTGGGTGGATACAGTCCAATCAAAGCAGAAATAAGAGTTGAGGACGATTCGCTTTGCCCTGGTGAATCCATCTATATGATTGCGAAAGGATATGGTGGATTCGGAGGTCCGGACGAGTACAGATTCAAATGGGAGCATGTTGATGATGAAAACAAAATCCAATTCATTCAGCCAAAACAAACCAAGAAGTATTCAGTTATTATTAATGACTTGTGTTTGAGTGAGCCTGGATATGATACAATCACTGTTTACATTGGCGAAACTGAACTTCCCGAAGTGAGCTTTTCTCCTGAAAAGGCGTGTGCTCAAAACGACATTACGATGACCATTAACAAGCCATTGCCGGGATACAGCTATCGTTGGGATATGGGCGATGGATGGGTCTTTGAAGAAAAGAACGATTCAGTTATCTACTATCAATACACTGATACCGGGTGTTATGATGTTTCAATGGATTTAATTTCCGATTTTGGTTGTGTGGCTAGCATGGACTTCGATTGCGCGATTAGAGTTTTACAACAACCAGTTGCCAGTTTTAGCAGCACACCTTCAACGCCAACAAATCTTCAACCTATTTTGAAGTTCGAAAACCAATCACTCGGTGCCGATAATTGGACATGGACAATTGAACATAATGACATCAAGAATGTTCCTGTCATTTCACATGAATTCAATGAGTTCAATGATTATTATGAAGTGAGACTGGTGGCTCAATCAAAGGACGGATGTTTGGATACCATGGTAAGAGTGTTATCCTATGAAATGGAAACTACACTCTTTTATCCTACTAGTTTTACTCCTAATGGCGATGGCTTGAACGACTGCTTTCAAATTATGACTGAAGGAGTTCCATTCGAGCATTTTGACCTCACAATCTATGATCGTTGGGGAAGACAAGTTTTCAGAAGTATAAATCAACATCAATGTTGGGATGGCACCAATCCATTCAGCGAGATCATGAATAGTGGTTCGTACCCATTTGTCCTTCGTTATCGAGATCATACCGGAGTTGAAAAAATGATTTCTGATAAGGTGGTCATTTCTATCACAGGTGATAAAACCGAGCTTCACTAATCGGACTTACTTTTTGTTTTGAGTTACTTTAGCTCAAAATCAATTCATGGCTCGTTTCATAACCAAATCCCGTTCTGAGATAGGCGATTCACCCTATGAACTAAAGTTTAGGGGAAAACAAAAGGCTGAGAATATTCTTATGCGCGTCATCGATTTTGATGCCGACCATCTTGAAGAATATCAGCTCAATGAGTTTCGGGACATTCAAAAGCATCTTGACACTGATACAGTTACTTGGCTGAACGTGGATGGTTTACATGACGCAGATCTTATTCAACAGATTGGTGAGGTATTCGAGTTGGATAGAATCATTATGTCGGATGTTCTTGATACTGATAAGCGCCCCAAGGTTCAAGAATATGAAGAGTGTATATATGTCTCGGTCAAGATGCTGAGATATGACGAATCAGAGAACGAATTGTACACTGAGAATTTAAGCTTGATTATTGCCGAGAATCTGCTGATTTCATTTCAAGAAAGAAAGGGAGACGTTTTCGAGCCGGTCAGAGAAAGAATTCGCAAGCAAAAAAGAAAGATACGTGCGTCAGGCACTGATTACCTGGCATTTGCGCTTTTGGATATCGTAATAGACAATTACATCTACATCCTAAGTGTGCTTGGGGAAAAGATCGAGAATTTGGAGGATAGAATGATACAGAATCAATCCAAAAAGGTCATAGAGAAAATCAATGAATACAAACGTGAAATCAACTACTTACGTAAGAATATTCAACCTGCTCGTGAGATGATCTACTCCTTGAGTAAATTAGACAGCGAATTAATTGATAAGGATTCAACCGAAGTACATTGGAAGGAGCTTCAAGATAATATCGTTCAAGCGATAGAAACTTCTGACAGCTACCGAGAAATCTTATCCGATATGCTCAATATCTATCACACCACTTTGAGCACGCGACTGAACGATACAATGAAATTCCTCACCATTTTCTCCGTCATATTTATCCCTTTAACGTTCATCGCAGGTATTTATGGAACCAATTTCGATAATGTGCCTGAACTTCATTATCGATATAGCTATTTTATTATGTGGGCCGTGATGGTCGCCATCGCCATTGGCATGGTTATCTACTTCAAACGCAAAAAATGGTTTTGACAATTATTAAAGCACTATTGCGCATAACCGGCTCCTGCGCTAAGTGTATTTGGGTATTGCTGATTATGTTTAGTCTTGAAGCATGCCGTGTAAATCACAGCCGTGATGTTGAAACTATTAATGATGTATTAGAGGGACAGCGCAGGGCGTGGAATAATGGAGACCTTGAAGGCTACATGCGAGGATATTGGATGAGTGATTCATTGGTTTTTTCAGGGGGCAAGTCAATCAGTCAAGGATGGCAAGATGCTTTGAACCGATATAAGCAATCCTATCCTGATAAAGAAGCCATGGGAAACCTAGAATTTTCCGAGTTTGACTTAAGGTTTCTTTCTCTAGGCAGTGCATATTCTACTGGAAAGTGGACGCTATACCGGTCTGAGGACACGCTCAGTGGACGATTTACGCTTATTTGGAAAAAGGTGAACGGAGCTTGGGTAATTGTCGCAGACCACAGTTCTTAAAATATATATTTGCCATTCGTGCGCATTCATAAATTTGGCGACCGATCCATGGTATTCATGAGAAAACTTCTAACCCTAATTCTGGTATTTTTTGTTCTGGCAAGTATTTCTGCGGTAGCGCAGGACAGCCATGCACAGCCAACAGGGGATGAGAATCGCGCAGACAAGTTATTTTTTGATGAGAATTATAAAGAGGCCCTCAAGGAATATTTGATTGTATTGAAGAGTAAGCCAGAGGATATTAAGGTTAACTATAATATCGGACTGTGTTACCTTAATTCTGACTATGATAAGGTCAAGTCGATTCCGTTTTTTGAAAAGATTACTTTCTATGATGAGGAGGCGGCCACAGTTTACTTCTTAATGGGAAAAGCTTACCAGAGTGTGCACAAGTTTGACCGAGCCATCGAAATGTTCAATCGGTTCATAGAGACCTACGCGATGGGTGCGGAGTATTCGATCGAAGAAGCGGAAATTGAAATCGAGTACTGCGAAAACGCGTACCAGTTGATCAAGTTCCCAAAGGGTTGTCTTTATGAAAACTTAGGTCCGGCAATAAATGGTCCATTTCCTGATTATTTTCCATTTGTTACCATTGACGAAAGTTTCTTGGTATATACTTCGAAGCGGGATGACGGCAGTGTCGAATTACCTGATGGAACATTTGCTTCTAACATCTACTATTCTAGGGTGGTTGATGGGGAATATGCTCCGGCCATACACATGCCGGGTGCAGACAATGATCCTTCAGAAAGTGAAGTAATCGTAGGTATGTCAGCTGATGGTGAACAAATGCTTTTAATGAAGGGTCTTGAAAGTATTAGTGGAGATATTTATGAGGCTGATTTTTCGGATGACCATCTTGAGAATGTCAAGCCGCTGAGTGATAAGATTAACTCGAAAAGAGCGCGTGAGATTGCGGCCACATATGGGCAGGATAGAAACGTGATATTCTTCGTGAGCGATCGTGAAGGTGGATATGGAGGAACAGATATTTGGATAGTAAAGAAGCTTCCGAATGGACAGTGGGCGGTTCCTTACAATGCCGGGCCGGGAGTGAACACTGAAAGAGACGAAGACTTTCCTAATCTTTCACCGGACGGTCAGTATCTTTTCTTTAGCTCTAAAGGCCACTTCTCCATGGGAGGATATGACATCTTCAAGGCTAAATGGGATCCAGACTCAAACACTTTCTTGAACCCGAGAAATCTAGGCTATCCGGTGAACTCCGTTGATGACGATATGAATTACCGTGAGTCCAAGACGGGTCGCTATGGGTACATATCTGCGTTGCGGCCAGAAGGTTATGGAGATTATGACATTTATCGATTAACTATCACCGAAATAGAGTCGGAATACACTGTGTTACGAGGCTCAATAAAGTCCGATGCAAATCAAGTTGTCAATTCATCTATCACAGTTGTTGATTTAAAATCCGGTGATTTGGTTGGAACCTATACTCCAAATCAGAATTCCCAACGCTATGTAATAATTGTAGAGCCAGGTGAGTTCGATGTGTTGGTTGAGGCTGAGGGCATGCAACCTGTGGTTTTTGAAGTGAAAATCCTGGGCAAAAGCTCATTTCAGCCTGAGATTGTCAAGGACATCAACATGATTCCTGAATAGGTTTAGGCCCTGTTACACTACGTCCTTTATATTTCAAACGACTGTTCTCAATGTGGGGTGGTCGTGGACTACCTCAAAAGAAAGAACATTGAATGTTTGATTATCAATGTAGATGATGAGGGAGATAATACACCGCAGCCTGTTTTCATGTTTCCGGTGATGTTTCTAAACGATGTTGTTTGTGGATATGGATTGGATATCATTGAGCATTTTCAACTTGCATAACCTTTCGTGTTCTGATTTTTACAGTCCCTTTAGAACCCTACATTTGGGTTGAACATGATCAAAATTCTGTCCAATAACCAGATTCGAGAAGCGGATAAAGTAACTGTCGAAACGGAAGGTATAACCTCCGCTGAACTGATGGAAAGGGCAGCAAATGGGTGCGCCAATTGGCTGAAGAACCAGTTTGATCCTAAAAGGCCATTTGTGATTGTTGCCGGTGTCGGCAACAATGGAGGTGATGCCCTTGTTATCGCTAGGAGACTTGTTGAATCGGGATACCAGGTTTCAACCTATGTAATTCGATATTCAGAAAAATTCTCAAAAGACTTTCAGATCAATTTTGAACGGTTAGAAAAAATCGGACATGAGATTAATTATGTTCTGGAATCATCTCAGTTTCCTTCAATTTCAAGTGATTCTGTTATCGTTGACGGTATATTCGGTTCCGGTTTAAGTAGACCAACAGAAGGACTGGCCCTAGAGTGCATTGAATTAATAAATGCAAGTATTGCTGAAGTTGTTGCCATTGACATTCCATCAGGCATGTTTGGGGATAAAAAAAGCATGGGAGCGGGTAATGTGGTAGAGGCAACACATACACTTTGTTTTCAATCACCTCGTCTCGCCTTTTTGTTATCAGATTCAGGTTGGGCGGTTGGAAATTGGCATGTGATCGACATTGGTCTCGACAGGTCCTTCGTATCTGGCGCAGATTCGAGTTATTTCTTCGTTGATTCCGTACTGGATATATTACCTATGTTTCGCAGAGAAAAGTTTGATCACAAAGGGCGATTTGGTCATGCCCTGCTACTTGCTGGAAGTGCAGGTAAAATTGGCGCGGCCGTTCTTTGTGCAAAGGCCGCCTTGCGGGCTGGAGTTGGATTATTGACCGCGCATGTTCCCAAAATAGGCTACGACATAATTCAAACATCCATACCTGAAGCAATGTGCCATGTCGATGACAATTTGGAAGTGTTGTCATCCAATCTCGATACATCAAAATTTGATGCGGTGGGTATAGGACCTGGTATTGGGACCCATAAAAAGACCAAACGAGTGCTTCGTTCATTGTTAAAAAGTTCTCAAAAGCCGATCATCTTGGATGCTGATGCAGTTAACATTTTGGCTGAATTCGATGATCCACAGAAGTTGTTGAACAGAAAGTGCTTGCTCACCCCACACGTAGGTGAGTTTGATAGATTGTTTGGAGAATGTGACGATGCGTTTCATCGCCTTGAGTTACTCCAAAAGAAGGCAATCGATTGGGATGTTCATATTTTACTCAAGGGTGCTTATTCTGCACTCGCCACACCTGAGGGAGTCGTTTACTTCAATAGCACGGGAAATCCGGGCATGGCAAAAGGAGGGAGTGGTGATGCCCTAACTGGGATCGTTACCGCATTGATCGCTCAATGTGGTGATTTGAAGTCGGCCGCAATCTTTGGAATGTACCTGCACGGATTAGCAGGAGATATCGCGGCATTGGATTATGGACAGAAGAGCATGATAACCACAGATCTGATCGATTGCTTGGGAGATGCCTTCGAAATGATAGAACAGGAACGATGAGCGTCACTTTCTTTATTCTACTGGCAAATGTGATTGTGAGCATCTCGGCATTTCAAAATCGAGAATTGTTTTTCAGGCTTGACTTTCAACCCTATATGATTGATAGAAATAAGCAATGGTATCGTTTCATTTCTCACGCCTTTGTTCATGCCGATGGTTTTCACTTGGTCGTGAATATGTATGTTCTCTACACATTTGGCAAAACTGTCGAGCTACAATACGAGCAGCTCTTTGGAGACAAATGGATCGTCTATTTCGGTATGCTTTATCTCGGTGGAATTCTCTTCAGTACGATTCCGGGTTACGCCAGAAATCGAGACAATTATAGCTATCATGGGGTGGGTGCTTCAGGAGCTGTTTCTGCGGTTGTTTTTACCTACATACTCATAAATCCAATGAAGAATCTGGGGCTAATTTTTATTCCGGGACTAGGAATTCCTGCAATCCTCTTCGGATTTCTATACCTAGCCTACGAGATCTATATGGACAAGAATAAAAAGAGTCCTATTGCACATTCAGCTCATTATTTTGGGGCAATCTATGGGCTGATATTGACAGCACTTCTTGAACCACAGCTTGTTTTAAGATTCTTTTGATGAATGTGATTTACCTGAATGGGATTTATGTAAACCGTTCAGATGCTAAAATCAGCATCTCCAACCGAGCATTTCGCTACGCGGATGGATGCTTTGAGGCCATTCGGATCATGAACGGTTATCCGGTTTTCTGGAGTCTGCATTGGGATAGATTGACTAGAACTCTTGAAATGCTTCAAATTGAGTTGATGCTAAACGAATCAGCCATCAAGGAAGTTATTGTTAAGTTGATAAGCATGAATCAATGCTTATCTGGTATGTTGAGAATTGTGGTGTCTCGAGCAGATGGAGGCAAATACATGCCGCTGGGAAATGAGGCGCAGGTTTTCATGGAGCTAACTGAAATGGAAACGCCCCATTATCCAGAGCCAATTACTTTAAAAAGGGCGGTACTGTTCGAAGAGTTTAGACTTCCGAGCCACGAGTTGGGTAATCATAAAACACTCAATAAAACACTACACGTGCTGGCTGCCTTAAGTGCCAAGGCGAGTGGTTGCGATGAAGCTTTTTTGGTTAACGATAAAGGTGCAGTTGCCGAGGCAATTTCCAGCAACATGTGCCTACTAAAAAATAAGGTGATCACTACTCCTCCGCTCAGCGATGGCGGGCTCAATGGAACTATTCGGAGGGTGCTTTTGCAGAATTCCAATTCAATCGGTGTCAAAATCATCGAACATTCGATTACTCCAAGTGAATTATTGGAAGCGGATGAAATTTGGGCAACGAATGCGAGTTCTGGAATAAGTGCCGTGACAAGTTATGCAGGAAAATCCTATTCAGCGGATTTGGCTAATAGACTGCAAGCTCGGCTAAACAGCTTGGCGATCAGTTCAGTTGTGGATTTTCAGGAAATTCAGCCATTATAGAGAATTTTTTTCCCATTCCTTTCATAGCCTGCTTCCAAAGTTCATGAGGGTCGCCTGTCATAATTTCATCTACAGTAAGGTTTCCGATTATCCAAGATCTTGATTTAACTTCTTCTTCCAATTGGCCTGGACTCCATCCGGAGTATCCTCCAAAGAACTTGATGTCCATTGGCTGAACTTGTCCCAGCTCTATCCGTGATTTTATTTCATCAAAATCACCAGACCACGAAAGATCGTCAAAAATAGAATGTGATTCATTGACAGGTTCCTTGCTTTTGTGAATAAAGAAGACGGTATCCGAGTTCACCGGGCCGCCAATGTAAAACGTGAATCCCTTCACGGAAAAAGACTCAACTACATCGCTCATCGAGAGCATGGTGGGCTTGTTGATGATAAACCCAAAAGCGCCTTCTTCTTGGCTGTACTCTGTGATCAACACCACCGATCTACCAAAGTTAGGATCAGCGAGAAATGGCTCAGAGATTAGCACTTGTCCTTTCTTCAAGTTCTTAGGGTCAAAGCTGAATCCAAGTTTTAGGAAAAAATTGTTCTCTATGTTGTCTGATTCAAACATTGCTGCGCAAAGTATAGGACGTGAAAAATAAAAACAAGTCGAATTGTGAATTTGGTTCATATCGCCTGTAATTGATCAAATTCATGAGAGTTTCGAATTCATGTAGATATTTTTGCTGCAAAATCGTCAAATGAGCTACACACTTGCCCGCAAAGACTATGATAAACATGAGTTATTGGAAGCGGATTGTCCTGATCAACCGTTTGAGTTGTTGCACAAATGGCTTGAAGAAGCACACACGGATAGCGAGGATGCTAATGCTTTTGTGTTGAGCACGGTTGATGCCTCTGGATGTCCTTCCAGTCGCGTGGTTTTGCTCAGAGAGTTAAGTGAGAGAGGAATATCATTCTTTACGAATTATAACAGTAAAAAAGGACGGGACTTGCTGGAAAATCCGAATGCATCTGTCAATTTCTTTTGGCCTTGGATGGAACGTCAGGTGAGGGTTCAAGGCACGGTTCAGAAACTTACGGAAGAGGAGAATGATGCATATTTCAATTCTCGCCCCAGAGAAAGCCAAATTGGTGCTTGGGCTTCTCAGCAGAGTGATACATTGTCTTCTAGATCAACTTTAGAGAATAAGGTATTAGAGCTCTCAAAAGTTTATGAAGGAAAACCTATTGAACGACCTAAGCATTGGGGTGGCTTCTTGATTCGGTTGCATTATTTTGAGTTTTGGCAAGGAAGACCCAGTCGATTACATGATCGTATATCATATAGGAAGGATAACCAGGAATGGATAAAAGCAAGATTGAACCCATAAAAAAGGCCGCTGATTTCAGCGGCCTTTTCTTTGAAACTCTTTACTTCTTGTCTTCCTTGGTTGTTGCCCATGGCCAATTTGTGCAATTCGCATAGCTGATGCCCCCATCTCCAATCGTTTGGTCGTTACAGCTTGGTTGTTGGCTATTGCAAGTATAATCTTCATCGTCTATGATATTAAGGTCACACGCTGTTCCATCTTCAGAATGACAGGTGAAAATGCTTGCATTATTTTGCCAATACAGCACGCTATTTTCTAGAGCCAGGTGCACTCCAAACGTAGTAGAGGAGTTCTGAGTTTTCGCAATGCCTCGAAGAAAGTAATTACCATTTCCCTCGTTTGAAAGTCTTAGGTTTTGTGCATCCTCTTCAAAGACCGCGCACGCAGCAATTTCCTCTAAATTTTGCATGTTATAGGTAATGGTTGCGCTCCCGTCACCATCGATTACACCTACCTCAAACGACTCAGTTGTGCTGAGTTGCTTGGTATTACTTGTCTCCTCAATCAAGATGTTAGCCTCCTTTGAACAACTAACCATCCCCATAGCAATCGCGATTATGTGTAACCTTTTCATAATTAATAAGTATTAAGTAAGTTAAAATGAAAGTCAAAGCTATCCTGAGAACAACGGGATATATGCTGGTATTCAATTAGTTATAACAACCATGTGTTTAAAACTTGTTAGTAAAAGTTAGTTATCCGTACATTACGGCCGTAATGATGATTTACAGAGTGAGAGACTTGTTGAAAATATTTTTCACCTATGCCTTTCTCTGCTTGAATGTCAGTGTTTCTGTAGCACAATTCAGTGAATTGGACAAGCTCATCAAACTAGCAGATGAAGCGATTGCTCATGAACCAACTAAGCTCGATTCGATTCTGGATAGAAGTTTTGATCTGGCTATAGCTTTCGGGGACAGGGAAAAGCTTGCAATGGTCTACAATCAGCTGGGCGTCAGTAGGGCAATGAAAACTGACTTGGGACCAGCTATTCAGGCGTTTCAAGAATCATGGAAGTTAGCATTGGAGATTAACGATACCCTGCTGCAGGTAAATGCCTTGTCAAACATGGCAGGAGTTCATCAATATGCAGGTCAATTAGATAAGGCAGCTGAAAAATTAAATCGAGCAGTTGAGATAGTTTCAACAGGTGATTATCCGCAAACCCTCGCTCGAACGGAGCTGGCATTGGGAATTGTTTATAAATCAATGGGTGATTTGAACCTAGCTAAGAAAGCTATAAGAAAATCCATGGATTCATTTGACGAAGAAGGTAACCTTAGCAGGTATTTGTTCTGTGTTGAAGAGCTTGGTGCCATTTTAGAAGCAGAAGGAGACTATGATGGCGCAACGAAGCTTTACAAATTCGTATTAAGCGGCAGAGACTACCAGGAAGAACAGAGCTACAAAATTTCGATTTATCAGCGCTTGGGGTCTGTCTTTTTGAAACAAGGAGATTATCGCAATGCGATGGAGAACCTTGAAAAATCCATTTACTGGGCTGACGAGTTGAACAATCACCTAGAAGAGGACTCCACGCTTGCTATGTTGATTCAAACGAGTGCTGCTCTTGCCCAACTGGACAAGACCACTTTGTATACTAATCGATTGATGCATTACCATAAGCAGCAGCAGGTCAAAAATGCGGAAGAGACGATTGCTCAGGTCGAAACGGAGTACCTGCTGAGTGAGAAAGAACTGGAAAACAAGCTTCTTAAGGCCCAGCATGAGCAGTCGCAAGCTGAGTTGAGCAGAAGTAGGACACTACTATTTAGTTCGGTAATCATCATTGTCCTTTTTGCTGCGTTGGCAGCCTTGGTTTTTGTCTATTTCAAAAAGGAGAGGCAGCATGGTCAGCAACTGGCAAAATTCAATGAAGAATTGGAAGCTAAGGTGAAAGAAAAAACCGCTGAAGTGGTTAGACGAAATGAACGTCTCTATCAAATGTCTTTTCAGCTGGCTCATGAACTACGTTCTGGGGTCGCAACGATTCTTGGTTTGAAAAACCTCATGGATGAACAGAAATTTCCTGAAAATCTCGATCCTGAGATTTATGAGGGGTACACATACGCTACTGAAAGACTCGATAATGCCATCAAGAAAATGATTCGTCATTTAGATGAGGACGAAGAACTTACAGGTCGAGAGATCAAGAGGTTTATGAAGGAAGACGATTAGCGTGGCGCTGAACTGTTACAGATCGGGTCCAATAATCATGTTTGATGAATGGACATCTTCTTTCGAAGTCGCTGTGATAATATAATTTCCTTCAGGAAGAGTAGAGCTGGCATCTTCAACAGTGTATTTGTTGTCAACGCCTGTATAGTTCACTTTAGCGAAGAATTCGTCACCGGCTGGGTTTCGAAGAACCAGAAGCATGTCCTTATGTTCTATTCCATCAAAGGTTAATCTCAATTCTTTGCCGGGTTCGAGTGATTGGGCAATGGTTTGAATTGTACGCTTCTCCTTAAGGTTATTCAAGTCATTCAAACTAGGAACAGCGATAATGTTCGAATATATTGGAGCACCATTGGCATCAAAGCGTTTGACACGATAATAGAGTTCTGTAGAAGGAGCTTGGTTGTCAACGTCCATGAACTCCACCAAATGTGCACCGCTTTTTGAACCTTGTATTTTGATCGCCTCTACCCAAATATCCCTATCAATACTGCGTTCAACAACATAAAATTCAAATGGTTTTCCGACAGAAACCCATCTTACCTCAGTACTTTCATTGACTCGATACACTTCAAAATCAACAAGTCTAGATTCGTATGGATCCGCAGGAACATTGGGCTGGGCTGCTGATGCAGTCCAATGCCAACACATTCCTAAAACCGCAATAAGATATAAACTACGCATGGCGAACGAGATGGGGTTCGGGGCACAATATTAATTCAGCTTGGGCAATCGGACAAATATGTGAACAGCAATATGTTACGATTGCATGAAAAATGATGATGAATAGACATCTTCGCAGCCAAATTTAAAACTCCCATGCACGACTTTTCGGCTGCTACGATTAAGAAGATGGTTATACATTATGTGGGCAATAAAGGTCTGAATGAGCGACTTGTCCTGTCTGATCATCATGTTCGAAGTTTGGCTGTCGAGGAAGAAGAGATTCTTAATCGTTATTTCTTAAAAAGCTTTCAGAATGACGAGTATCATTCTTTTTCGCATCACACAGATTTGGAAATGAATGAGGTTTATAACTATGCTCACGAGCTTTTCTTAACCTCCGTTAATTTTATTGAGGCTTCAAAGAAGCTTGCTGCTCATCTATTTGAAAGCACGATCCATCCGAGAATAAAGGGAGGCGAATTCTATGTGTTAGCGTTTGATGATGTGGTCTATGATGGGGAGGTTGTGCAGGCCGTTGGACTGTACAAGTCAGAACAGAAAAGCATGTTCATGAGTGTTGAGCAAGGTGAAGAAACGTTTGATATTAGTCTGGATCGAGGAATTGACATTAAGAAATTGGACAAAGGATGCATTGTTTTCAATGTAAAGCCGGATGAAGGTTTTGTAGTGCTCACACATGATCAGCTGAGCAAGGGAGATGAAGCGCAATACTGGAAGGATGACTTTTTGGGAGTAAAGGCGGTTTCAACGGAATTCAGTATGACGAAAAACTACATGAGCATGTGTAAGTCGTTCGTGATGGAACGGTTGCCTGAGGAGTTTGAAATAGATAGAACTGTTCAAATCGAATTATTGAATCGTTCGTCCGGATACTTCAAAGAATCTGAAGAAATTGACACGCAAGAATTTGCTCGAAACGTTTTGGAACAACCTGAAATTGTCGAATCATTCCAAGCCTATAAACAGCAATATGCGACAGCAAATGATATTGAAATAGAAGATCATTTTGCGGCCTCAAAACCAGCGGTTAAGCAGAACACAAAGTTTTTCAAGAGCGTCTTAAAACTGGATAAGAACTTCCATATTTATGTTCATGGCAACCGTGATTTGATCGAACATGGTTTTGATGAAGAACGCGGAATGAAGTTCTACAAAGTGTTCTACAACGAAGAAAAATCCTAATTACAGATCTACTCGATCGTAATGGGAGTGTGGGTTGCTTATTACCAAAAACTTAACCATCTGTCCCGAATTGTTGTAGATCCTATGGGCCACACCGGGATACACGTAGATACTCTGTTGAGGAATCAGTCTGTACTCGATGCCATTCATTTCGAACATGGCTTCACCTTCTAGGATGAAGAATAGCTGCTGAACGTTGACATGTTTATGTAGGTTTTCCGCTTCCCCGGCAGGCATTTCCTCATAAACTACACTAAGTGCTGATGAGTCAACAAGCTTCCAAGCTTGACAAGTAGTTCCCCAATTGTAGGGGGTGAGGTTCTTAATGTCTATGACCATTCCTTTCGTTTTTCTAAAGTTCGGTTTTTATAGAATAAATCGAAATGGTGTGACGAATGGAGATATGAACAACGACAGACTTATTTCATGCTCGTTCATTCTGCTTTCTTTGTCGGCAAATTCTGTCTTATGAAAGCATTGATTTCAACACTACTACTTTCTGCAACGTGTGTTCAGCTAACCGTTGCACAATATGAGTTTCATGATGAACAGAGAGTCGGTTGTACTTCTGTGAAAAGTCAAGATATTACCGGAACGTGTTGGAGTTATTCTACTTCGTCATTCTTGGAATCTGAGCTGATGCGAATGGGAAAGGGAGAATACGACTTGAGTGAAATGTTCATTGTAAGGAACATATACATGGATAAGGCACGCAATTACATCCTTCGCCAGGGTGCAGCGAATTTCAGTGAGGGAGCATTGGCACATGACCTTCTTCGAATGTTTGATGAGAAGGGTGTTGTTCCAAATGATGCCTATCCGGGTTTGTTAGGAGAGGATTCTATTCATAATCATGCCGAATTGGAAGCAGGAATGAAGGGGTTTTTAGATGGAGTTCGCACTCAAAAAAAGGTTGGCGATAAATGGCCGCAAGCTATGGAGGGAATACTAGATGCCTATCTGGGAGAGGCGCCAAATGAATTTACCTACAAAGGCAAAAAGTACAATCCCAAGTCTTTTGCCCAATCATTGGGCTTGAAGTCTTCCGATTATATCGGATTCACTTCATTTTCGCATCATCCGTTTGGCAAACCATTTATCATAGAGATTCCAGATAATTACTCTAATGGTTCATACAACAATGTGCCAATTGATGATTTGATGAAATTGATAGACTATGCACTGGAGAATGGATATTCTTTGGCATGGGACGGAGATGTCAGTGAAAAGGGCATAGGTGGTAAACAAGGAATTGCCATTATTCCCTCAGACTTGAAAAGGGATAGTGTCTTTTACAAGCCAGGTGAAGAAATTGAAGCCACCCAAGAACTTAGACAGCAGCAATTTGAAAGCCTGCAGACGACAGACGACCATCTAATGCACATCATTGGAACGGCTAAAGACCAACGAGGTACAAAGTATTACATCGTCAAAAACAGTTGGGGCGAAATAGGCCCATTCAAAGGGTATTTCTACATGTCTGAAACCTACATGAGGATGAAGACCGTCAGTGTTTATCTGCATAAGGACGGTGTGCCGAAGGCGATGAAACCTTAGTCTAAAATGCCTCAAAGAGGTTTGAAATCCCATTGAGTTTATCCTCCTTTGCAGCATGCAAATGGAAGATAACATTCAAGCGTCCGCAGACCGAATTTGGAATTCTATTCAATCGGGTGAAACCTGCTCACCTGTGCGTGAGTTGATTGGAGAATCAGATCAAGAAGCCGCATACAAAGCGCAGCAGATTAATACGCAGCGTAAGTTAGATCAAGGACATCGAATTGTTGGCTGCAAGATAGGGTTGACATCATTCGCAGTTCAAAAACAGCTTGGGGTTGATCAACCTGATTTTGGAGTATTGACCGATCGCATGCAGATTGCAAATGGAGGAGAAGTTCGATGGGCTGAATTGATGCAACCTAAGGCAGAAGCTGAAATAGCATTTGTGTTGAAGGCTGATCTAGTTGGTTCCATCACAATGGACTCTTTGAAAGAAGCCATTGACTACGCTGCGGCATCAATTGAAATCGTTGGTAGTCGAATCGAGGGATGGAACATCCGAATCACAGACACCATTGCGGACAATGCCTCTGCAAGCCACTTTGTATTGAGTGATAGTCACGTTTCAATCGAAAGTTTAGACCTGGAGAACTGTCAAATGTCTATGACTCGTGCGGGTGAAGTAGTTTCTTCGGGAGAAGGCAAAGCATGCCTTGGAAATCCATTGAACGCGGCACTTTGGTTAGCGCAAACCATGCAGCGATTGGGAACTCCATTGAAAGAGGGCGACATTATCTTGGCCGGAGCACTTGGTCCTATGGTCAATGCCAACCAGGGTGATCGATTTGAAGCAACTATTGAAGGATTGGGTAGTGTAAGCGTATCTTTCGGCATGCAATCTTAATGGGCGTTTATCGCCAGAATTGAAATTTCTATGACAAAAACAAAAGTTGCCATCATTGGCTCTGGGAACATTGGAACAGACCTTATGATTAAGGTACTTAGAACCTCCGATGTTTTGCAGATGGCTGTGATGGTTGGTATTGATGAATCATCCGATGGTCTTGCCAGAGCAAAAAGGATGGGAGTTGCTACTACGCACGAAGGTGTGGACGGCCTTATCAACATGCCCGAATTTCAGGAAGTCGAACTCGTGTTTGACGCAACATCAGCAAAGGCGCACATTTACAACTATGGCAAGATCAAGCCGTTTGGAAAGCGAATGATAGATCTTACCCCGGCTGCGATTGGCCCATACCTGGTTCCTCCTGTCAACTTTGACGCAAACATCGACCTGGATAACGTGAACATGGTAACATGTGGCGGACAAGCGACCATCCCAATGGTGGCAGCAGTATCCAGAGTTGCTAAAGTTCACTATGGAGAAATTGTCGCTTCCATTTCCAGTAAGTCAGCAGGACCGGGAACACGAGCGAATATTGATGAGTTTACAGAAACCACAGCAGCCGCCATCGAGAAAGTTGGTGGCGCAACTCGTGGCAAAGCCATCATCATTTTAAACCCTGCCGAACCACCGTTGGTTATGCGCGACACGGTGTTTACGCTGAGCGAAAATGCGGATCAAGAAGCGATTCGAACCAGCATTAATGAAATGGTGGCAGAGGTACAGAAGTATGTGCCGGGATATGAACTACACCAAGAGGTTCAATTTGAGGTAATTCCTGAAGACAAGCCTGTATTCATTGAAGGTGTAGGTCACGTTAGCGGACTTAAGACCTCTGTGTTTTTGAAGGTGGTTGGCGCAGGTCACTATTTGCAAGAGTATGCGGGAAATCTTGATATCATGACAAGTGCGGCCTTGGCAACTGGAGAACGGATGGTGAGAAATGCAGTGTCAAGCTCAATCTCAAATTCAAACTAGTTTGGAAGAACGGAAGTTTGACTTTGAAGATCGGCTTGTGGCATTTGCCGCAGATTGCACTCTTTTTTGCGAAGAACTGATGGGAACGTTTTCGGGCAAATACTATGGGCAACAATTGCTGAGATCATCAGGCGCTTCCGCATTGAATTATGGCGAAGTTCAAGGAACGAACACTCGGGCTGATTTTATCAACAAAGCCAGTTTATGCCTGAAAGAATTGAGGGAAAGTCGTGTTAACCTGAAAATATTGATGAGGCTTGATAAGGGTGATAATTCCGTTCGAGGTAAACTCTTATCCGAATGCGAAGAATTAATCGCAATCGTAGCCACAATGATTAAAAACAAGAAATAGCTCAAATTCAAGTCATTTGTGCTTGAATTTGAGCTTGCATTTGAAAGTACTATGAAACTCTACATACAAGACGTAACCCTTCGAGACGGAATGCACGCCATTCGTCATCAGTATTCGAAGGAAAAAGTTCGAGAAATAGCTATTGCGTTGGACGAGGCTAAAGTTGATGCCATTGAAATAGCCCACGGTGACGGTCTAGCTGGTTCAAGCTTTAACTACGGCTTTGGAGCACATACAGATTGGGAGTGGTTGGAAGGAATCGCATCAGAATTGAAGCATGCGAAGCTTACCACCCTATTGTTGCCCGGTATTGGTACCATTCACGATTTGAAGAAGGCTCGTGAGCTTGGTGTGGAGTCAGTGAGAATTGCCACGCATTGTACCGAAGCAGACATCAGTGCGCAACACATTGCAGCTGCCAAGGAGCTGGGAATGGATGTTGCAGGATTCCTTATGATGGCGCATATGAATGAGCCGAAGAAATTGGCCGAACAAGCCAAGTTGATGGAGAGCTACGGTGCAGATTGTGTGTATGTTACTGATTCAGCCGGAGCCTTACTGATGGATGACGTTGCGGATCGAATGAAGGCATTTAAGGATGTATTAGATCCAAAAACGGAATTGGGTGTTCATTGTCATCACAACCTAGGATTGGGAGTAGCAAACACAATCGTGGCGATGCAACACGGGGCAACTCGTCTGGATGCATCATTAGCCGGAATGGGGGCCGGTGCTGGTAACTGTCCATTGGAAGTTCTGATTGCAACACTGAATCGAATGAATGCTGACCACAACAGCGACTTGTACAAGCTGATGGATGCCGCTGACGATTTGATTCGACCGCTGCAGACCCGACCGGTACGTGTTGATCGCGAGACGCTTTCGTTGGGATATGCAGGAGTATACTCGAGCTTCCTGTTGCATGCTGAACGTGCTTCAGAGCGCTATGGACTTGATACTCGAGCGATCTTAGAAGAACTCGGCCGAAGAAAGATGGTAGGTGGACAAGAGGATATGATCGTGGATGTTGCACTTGATATGAAGAAAGGATAGGTATGAAATTGGAGGAACTAGCTCAGCTTTTAGATGATGCAGCGATGGCTGCCAAACCCATTGCTCAATTAAGTCATGATAATGACTTCACATTGGATGAAGCATATGAAATTCAGCGTCTAGCCATCCAGCGCAGAATTGATCGAGGAGAAAAGATGATCGGATTGAAGATGGGATTCACCTCTGAGGCCAAAATGATCCAAATGGGTGTGCATGACATGATTTGGGGATTGCTTACCGACAGCATGCTCATTGAAAATGAAGGAGAGGCGAACCTTGCTAAGTACATCCACCCACGAGCTGAGCCGGAAGTTTGTTTTCGCATTTCAAAGGATATTGATGGTGAAATTGCCCTAGATGACTTGGATGAATACGTTGATGGAATTGCGGCTGCGATCGAAATCATCGATTCTCGCTTCGAAAACTTCAAATTCAGTTTGGAGGATGTGGTGGCTGACAACTGTTCTTCAACAGGGCTTGTGATAGGCGAGTGGCAAACGCCTTCTCGAAACATCGCTAATTTGAAAATGACGCAATCCTTTGATGGTTTAGTAGTAGCAGAAGGTTCTTCTGCCGACATTCTCGGTGATCCTTGGAAGTCGTTGCAGGCGGCTACGCGATTGGCTGCAAAGTATGGAAGGCCCATCAAGGCGGGTTATGTGATTATGGCCGGGGCAGCTACTGCTGCGGAATTCTTAAAACCCAATTCGAGTGTTACAGCAGAAGTGGAGCGATTGGGTGAAGTGAGTTTTAAAGCGGTGTAAATCTTGGGTAATGGAAAAGTTAGGTGACTTTTTGAATCACATTAAGGATCGACTGTCTAATCCATTGTTTGGATCGTTTGTGTTATCCTGGATCCTGTTCAATTGGACCATTTTCATAGGATTGTTAACACTTACAGATGAGCAATTAAAAGTTCTGAATCATGACAACTTCATTGGGTTTGTTCAAAGCCAGTTGAGTTGGACTAATTCAATTTGTTGGCCATTGATCTCATCCATTATATATGTGGTAGTAGCCCCACTGTTAAAATCCGTGATTCAACTATTCAATTCTTGGGTATTTAGTTGGTCAAACAAATCAAACCTGAAAATCTTGCAAGGAAGCGTGGTCAGCGTTTCTAAATACATAAGTCTGCGTGACAAAATTCTTGAGCGTGAAAAATTGATTGAAAAAACTCTTGCTGATGAACGAAAACTGGAACATCAATTGGACAACTTAATTCAGCAGAACAAGGATGAGAGATTTGAGAAGGGGGAATTAAAAAAGCAACTTTCTGATCTAAATGAAAAAGTCAAAGACCTTAAAGGTGAGCACGTAATAAATAGGCTTCAAGGAAAGTGGTATTATGGTCCTGACACCGAGTTTTCGGTCGAACAAGAAGTCGTTGAGATTGATAAAAATGGCAGATTTTTTAAGGTTGTGAATGATAAACGGGTAAAATTTATGGAAATTACCCATCGTTCATTTAATCCAGAGTCGAATGAACTTTTGCTAGTTACACAGCGGCTGAAGCAAAGGCTGGGTTCGGACTCTATTGTCTCAATTGGCTCCATTATTTTGAGACCAAATGATGACTGGAGTGTGTTGAAAGGACAGGAACCTTTTCATTCCAACGAATACATTGAATATAGAAACATCAGGTACTCAAGACATCGATAAAGATTATTAGCCCAAGGCCACATCCAAAATCATCATCACCAAAAAGCCACCGATGAAGCCTAGGGTGGCGACATCTGTGAACCGATCTCGCTGTGTTTCGGGGACCACCTCCTCGATAACAACGTAGATCATCGCACCCGCTGCGAAGGAAAGTGCGTAAGGAAGAATGGGTTCAAATACCAAAACAGCCCATGCGCCAAGAACACCTGCCAGCGGTTCCACAATAGCGCTCAGTTGACCATACCAAAATGATTTAAAACGTGATAGTCCATGTCTTCTAAGCGGCATGGCCACGGCAATTCCTTCAGGAAAGTTTTGGATTCCGATTCCAATGGCAAGCGCCACAGCTGCGCCAATGGTCGCTCCGTCAAAACCAGCAGCAACGCCACCAAACAACACTCCCACAGCCAATCCTTCAGGAATATTGTGAAGGGTGATTGCAAGTACAAGGAGGGTGGTGCGCTGCAAACTGCTAGGCAACCCTTCTGCCTCATCTCGCTTAAAGTTGATGTGTAAGTGTGGCATTAATTTGTCGAGACCAAAGAGGAACAGGGCGCCCGAAGCAAACCCAACCGCAGCAGGAATCCATCCAATTCCACCTTTTCCTTCCGCCATTTCAATCGATGGGGCGAGTAGCGACCAATAACTTGCAGCGATCATCACTCCACCCGTGAATCCAAGCATACCATCTAAAAGTCCTCTGCGCATTTCTTTGAATAGAAAGACGAGGGCGGCTCCTGCAGCCGTTAACAGCCACGTGAAAATGGTTGCAAGCAATGCCCCAACAATTGGGTCAAGTCCCTCCATATAATTCAATACTGTTTCCATCAGTTGCTCCTTTTTACAAATAGGTTCTTACAAACTTGTTGACTAAGGGATAGCGATTTTTCGTTCATTTTAACCGTTCTAGACTTGTCGTATTCGAAGACTTCGTTCACCGTGAGCTTATTTCCCAAGGTGATGCCCTGGGCATCCAAAAACTGAAGGAACTCCTTCGAGCTGTCTTTAACACCTGTGACGATTCCGGATTCACCGCTCTTGATTTCAGTGAGCGCAACCTGATCCAAACGATGGATGTTACCTTCTTTGTCAGGAATTGGATCACCGTGCGGATCGAACTTTGGATTTCCCAAGTAAGTGTCTAAACGATCGGTTAGTTCGGTCGACTGAATGTGCTCCAAATCTTCTGCAATTTCATGAACTTCGTCCCATCTGAATTCAAGCTTTTCCACGAGAAAAACCTCCCACAATCGATGCTTTCGGATAGTGTTCACCGCGATGGCTTTACCACCTGAGGTGAGTGTCACTCCCTGATACTTTTTGTAGTTAATCAGGTCTTGAGTGTTCAACTTCTTGAGCATGTCTGTAACAGTAGCTGCCTTTGTGCCTAAGGCTTCGCTGATTGCATTTGTACTCACTCCATCCTTCGTTTTTAAACTTAGTTGAAAGATGGTTTTTAGGTAATTCTCTGCGGTATATGTTGCCATTACTCCGATTTGATTTTGCAAACCTAAAGCATTTAAATGATTAATCTTAAAATAAATTTAGATAAGTCTAAAAATAGAATTAGGTTTGTCAGCGATTTTGAAGGCATTTCAATTCATAACAGTTCTCCTAACCCTTCCTTTGATCTCCATGGCTCAGAGTGGAAACGTTGTGGGTACGGTAATTTCCAGTGACGGTGCCTTGCCTTTTGCCACGGTGATGGTTATCGAAACGGGTGCGGGAACAACAACCGATGAGGAAGGTAGGTTCCAGATTCAAAACTTAAACAAAGAAACATACACGCTCAAGGCCTCCTTTGTTGGGTATTCCGACCAGTCCAAGAAAGTATACTTATCCGAAGGTGTTACACAGGTCGAATTCAACTTGCTGCCGAGTTCTCAACTGGATGAAGTTGTAGTGACAGGAACATTGAAGGAAATGAGCCGTCTGGACAGTCCCGTTCCAGTGGAAGTCTACAGTCCCGCTTTCCTAAAGAGCAATCCAACGCCTAACATGTATGAGGCGATGCAAAATGTAAATGGCGTGCGGCCGCAACTCAATTGCAACGTTTGCAACACCGGTGACATCCATATCAATGGGTTAGAAGGCCCATACACAATGATCTTGATTGACGGAATGCCCATCGTCAGCGGATTAGCGAGTGTTTATGGCCTTTCGGGAATTCCAAATGGAATGATCGATCGCATTGAAATCGTAAAAGGTCCTGCCTCATCGCTCTATGGATCCGAAGCAGTAGGAGGCTTGATCAATGTGATCACCAAAAAGCCGGAGGATGCGCCAGTTTTTTCAGCCGATGTAATGGGAACTTCTTGGCAGGAGTATAACATGGATATTGCTTTTAAAGTCAACGCTGGTTCAAAGGCGTCCGTATTGACCGGAATCAACTACTTCAACTACAACAACCCGATCGATAACAACGGTGATAATTTCACTGATGTTACCCTACAGAATCGCATCAGCGGATTTCAGAAATGGAGTATTCAACGCAAACAGAACCGCGTATTCAACATTGCGGGTCGATACCTCTACGAGGACCGCTGGGGTGGAGAATTGCAGTGGTCGCCCGAGTTTCGAGGTGGTGATTCAGTATATGCTGAAAGCATTTACACGAATCGTTGGGAATTGGTTGGACAATATCAGCTTCCGACAGCAGAGAAACTATTGCTCTCGGTTTCCTACAACTTCCATGATCAGAACTCGGTCTATGGCCAAACGGCATATTTGGCTAATCAACAAATTGCCTTTTCTCAATTGACATGGGATAAAAAGTTGGGTCGTCATGATTTACTTGTAGGAACAGCATTGCGCTATACGGTTTATGATGATAACACCATCGCAACGATAGATGCCAGCAAGATTTGGTTACCGGGCATATTTGCTCAAGACGAGATCTTGCTCACAGAAAAGCAGCGTCTGTTGCTCGGAGTGCGATACGATTACAACTCATCACATGGCAACATTTGGACACCGCGTGCAGCCTATAAATGGTCGCCAAATCGAAAGAATGTATTTCGATTGAATGCCGGAACCGGTTTTAGGGTGATCAACTTATTTACTGAAGAACACGCGGCTTTGACAGGTGCTCGTGAAGTGGTGGTCAAAAACAAGCTTGACCCTGAGCAGAGCTATAATGTGAACTTCAATTACGTGCGGAAGTTCTATACAAACCGTGGAAGCATTTTTGGTTTGGATTTCACTACTTGGTACACCTATTTCACAAACCAGATACTTCCTGATTATGACACCGATCCTGACTTGATTATCTATGACAACCTAGACGGATATGCGGTGACGAGGGGAACTTCGTTAAATGCAGACTTTGATGTAGCCTGGTTAGGACTTCGCGGTTTAGTTGGGGCCACTTATATGGACGTATTTCAAGTCAAGAACAACGACCTGGGAGAGTTGGAAAGGAAGCGACCTGTGTTGACCGAGCGATGGACCGGAACCTGGTCACTGACCAAAGTATTCTACAAATTCAGAACATCCATTGACTATACCGGAAATCTCTACGGTCCAATGCGATTGCCTACTCTCGGACCGCTTGATCCCCGCGATGCAAATTCACCATGGTGGAGCATTCAAAACATTCAGGTCAAGTACAACACTGAAAATGAACGCTGGGAGTTTTATGGTGGAGTAAAGAACCTGCTCAATTTTACACCTCCGGCCAATAGCATCGCCAGATCTCATGACCCATTCGACAAGAATGTCAGCTACGACAATCAGGGAAATGTCATTTCAAATGCGTCTAATCCTTATGCCTTGACCTTTGATCCATCTTATGTCTATGCTCCAAATCAAGGGATAAGGGGGTTTGCCGGGTTGAGGCTGAAATGGTGATTATACTTTAAACCCGATAATACACACATCGTCAATTTGCTCGTGAGCACCTTTCCATTGCTCGAACTCTGCCTCAAGAGATGCTCGTTGCTCAGAGGCTGACAACTTATGTAATGATTGCAGCAGGCTCTTAAAGTTGGAATACTTGTATTTCTTTCCTTTTTCGCCACCAAATTGATCTGGAAATCCATCACTGAAGATATACAGACTGTCACCGGATTTTAATCGTATGGTGTGGTTTTGATAGGGTGTGCGGGCGTGATGTTTTCCAATAGGTTGCTTGTCAGCTTTGATTTCAGAGAGTTCATTTTGGCTGATAATCCACAGAGGATTATTGGCACCAGCCCATTCAAGTTTATTCGTTGCAGTGTGGAGCGCACATAAAGAGACGTCCATTCCATCCTTCACGTCCTCGCTGCTTTTGGCGAACGTTTCGGTTACAATTTCTGCAGCTTTATCAAGTATTTGAGCTGGCGATCTCAATTCAAATTCTCTCACTGCGCGGTTCAGAGCATTGTTGCAAACCACCGAGACGAATGCACCCGGAACCCCATGTCCGGTGCAATCAGCAGCAGCAAAAAATACCGTTGCGCCAATCTTTTCCATCCAATAAAAATCACCGGCTACTATATCCTTAGGCAAGTAAAGAACAAACGAGTTTGGAATTGCTTTTTGGAATGAGTCAAGTGAAGGCATGATCGCGTCCTGTAGTCTTTTGGCATAGGTAATTGAGTCAGTGATTTCCCTGTTCTTTTCTTCGATTTGTTCCTTTTGTTCGTGAAGCTGAGCATTGATTCGCTTCTTTTCCTCATTTCTTCGATACAGTAGAAATACTAAGCCAAGAATGATCAATGTGATAATACTAAAAGCCGCAATCAGCAATCGATTCCGCTGAAGCTTTTCTTCTTGTAGTTGGCTTAGTGCCTTCATGCGATCAGCCTCTTTTTGAGCCTTCAGCGCAGATAACTCGCTATCACTCAATTGTGCGCGAAGAGCTTCCAGCTCTTTCATGCGTTCACTCAATAAACTGTCATAGCGTTCTTCTATGGTGTCCAGCTCCACTAAGGCGCGTTCCACTCGTCTTTCCACATCGCTGCTGTCCAGGGTAAGCAATGAAATCAGACTATCAAGTTGATTGTCAATGCTCAGATCACTTTGTTTGGTCGAACTGATGAGTTTTCCGTGTTCGTAGATACGCTGCTCTAAAACCTTACCTGATTTCTCCATAATTAACATGGGACCGTGCAACGTATCGTTGAGAAATATTGCAGAAACTGCCAGATTCCCATTAGGGTAATAAACATATTGCTGACCGTTCTTGCGTCCGGTGTCGTCAAACTGAAAATCCGCCTTCAAGTTTCCTTGTTTGTAGAACAGATCGAAGTCAGCTACCTTTCTTTTGATGGAACGATCATAACTTCCCCGTGACTCAACCTCACCGGTTTCATAGTAAGTGGTGAAATTGCCGTTGAAACGATCATTTATGAACATAAGATCGAGTTCTTTGTTTTGATTCGGGAAAAACCTCGTCCACCGCTGCTCTTTCAGCCCATCGACATAATCGCCTTCATAAACCTTATGATGATCGGCAAAGCGATCATCATCGCTTTCAGACCCGAAATAAACCCAGCCTCCCTGGCGGTTGAGGTTGCTGTCCACGATATTGATCGTGTCACTGTCATATACCACTCCGATTTTTTTTGATACAATATCTTGAACCGGCTCGGCTCTCGCAAATACTCCCATTCTTCTTTCCTCCAATTCCTCAGGTTTACGTTGGCGATTGACATACATCTTGTTAGCGTCTTCTTCCATAGACTTGGCTTGAAGTTCTTCCCGAAGGGTGAAATTCTGTACCGTGGAGTCGAGGCTGAACATGATCTTACTTGTGAGCCCCTCCACCGGTGGCCCCACTATGCCGTTTTCGTAAGGTTCAAGCGACCCGGATGTGCTGTATTCCGGAATTCGATTACCCCATTTTTTGTTCATGATGGACATGGCCTCAGAATTTGTGAATGTCAATACGTCTACGATCCTTCGTCTGTATGATGGTTTAATGAACACTACCTGGTATTCGCGCTGTAAGTCCACATAGAATTCATACTGTCCCTGATCATTTGTTTTAAGTTTGCCCAAAGACTCATAGTTGGGGACAAAATCCGGGTTGATCTTGACGTTTTCACCAACCTTGAGATAGCGCTCATTTCTGTTTGTAAGAAGTTTCACCTCAATCATTACAGCACCTAGTGGCTTAGTCCAAGTGGAATCAGTGTAAAGTCGACCGTGAATTTTGAGCAAGGCACGTGTCCGGCCAAAGTTGTTTTTCAGGGTTTGAGAGAAAGCGGCAGTCGTCAATAACAGGATGAACAGGGTTGTCAGGGTTCGCTGCATGCACACAATTGTAGGAAATAATCAAAAGAAGGTGAGTACATACCCAAGGATGTCAAAGATGTTTTAATCTCATTGTTTTTTTTTCTTTCTATTCAAAATGAGGTTTTTAACTTTATCACCATGAGCCGCGATCAAATTTTCTCGTTGTTGATTTTGGTGGCGTGTTTCCTAGGCTGTGCTTCTGGCATCCAATCGCAGTGTTATGATCTCAAACTTTCCGAAGAATACGCGGAAGCATATGCGTTTCCAAAGCAGTGTATGACCGCGCTGCATGACCAGCGGGGTAGAGCCTTTTTGTATACGGCCAACCTGACTCACGGCCTGACAATCTATGATATTGAGTTAGCGGGACTTGCAGAGGTTATGAATATTCCAACATCAGACATGGATGACTTGGCCGTAACTAGCATTTGGCAGGAAGGCGATTACCTCTATGCTGCCTTGGGCGATCATTTTTCTGATAATGAGAACTCCGGAATGGCCATTATCGATGTCAGCGATCCTCAGTTAGCAACGGTAAAGGATGTATGGAAACGCAGCTCAGCTAATGGAGGAGCTGGCATTGTTAGGGTCTCAGGTAATCATGCCTTTTTGGGCGCCATGCAGCACGGTCTGGTTATTCTCGACATCACCAACAAAAGTGATATTCAATTCGTTTCGGAATTTGTTCCTGACGTTAACTACCCAGAATCTAATCCCGACCCCGCCAAGTACAATGCCCGCGGTATGGATATTCGTGATGAGTTGGTTTACCTCTGTTACGATGCTGGCGGAGTTCGGATCATAGATGTTTCTGACGTTAACAACCCATCGGAGAAAGGACGCTACAGTTTGCCCGCATTAAACGGTCTTCCAAGGGCCTATAACAATTGCGTGGTCAGTGGAAACTACCTCTACGTGGCAATTGACTACTGCGGCATGGAAATATTGGACGTCTCCGATCCTGCAAGTGTCACCCAAGTTGCATGGTGGAATGAGTGGAACTGCGAAACGGCTGAAAACAATTGGTTTAACAGTCCAGGTCATACGAACGAGATTTCCTATTTGCCCGATTGTAACATTATTGGGATGTCGGCCGGCAAGAGTGAGGCCGTTTTCGTAGATGTGGGTGATCCACAGAATCCATTCCTGTGTTCTACGTTTGGAAATACCTCCAATAGTCAGGGTACATGGGGAATCAGTGTCTATGAAGATGTGTTTTATCTGGGATACATCTTTGTCCCTTTGGGTATACCGTTCTTCTCAAACTATGGGGGAGTAAAGGCTGTTTCAGTTGATCATTCATGCGCTTTATCGGTGGGAGATTTGAAACAATCATCACATCTCACCACGTTTTATGACCCCACTTTGGACCATCTGGTTGTCAATACCGGAGATATAAAGACTCCTGAAATAATCATTTCAGTGCATGATATGCTGGGACGACAGCTGATCAGGCAAGCGCTCGATGAGGGTCGTACAATTGGGTTAAACAGGACAGTCTCAGGTCCTGTGGTTGTAACAGCGGAATGGGGCGGAATCATGGAGCATCATTGGGTTGCGATTCCTTAAACGGCTTATCGTGTCAACCCGTGGATGACGTCTTTGTGCTGAGGGAACTGATGAATAAGCTCGTTTCGCTCAGCCAATTCAAAATCAGCAAAATCAAATCCAGGAGCGACTGTGCAACTGACTAATGACCACGAACTACTCTCAATTACCTCAGCGGCAAACCAATCCCCTCCTTTCACACAGAGTTGAGGCACTTGGCCTTTGCTAATTTCAAGACCAATTAGGTGTTCAGTATGCTGGCCTGTTGGTGAAATCGTGTGCAAACGAATCGGTGATCCTTGATGGAAAAACCAAAACTCATCTTGTTTGATTCGATGGAAGGCTGAGAATGCATCCGATGTAAGTAAGAAGTAAATGCACGTGCTTGCAGAGCGAGGTCCGAATCCAACGTCCACGCTTTCTTTACTACGATACATTTCTTTGAAATATCCTCCCTCCGGATGAGATAGTAGCCTGAGTTGCTCAATAACCTCCTTGGCTGTTTTCATCTTCAAATCAATTCTGTCAATGGATGAAGGTCAGGTGTGATCCAAGAATGACGTGCTTTTATCGAGAATAGCAGTCCTGAGCTATAATATCGCAATGGGAATTTGGATGCACTGAATTCCGAAGATATGAATGAGTTAGTGGCCGCGTACACATCGTCATTTCTGTGGGTATTTAAATATTGCCGTGCAACCCAAAGCCAGAATTTAGTAATCGTTTCGTGATATCCATCCGTGTCACTATTCACAGTTCCAACACTTACATTATGTCGAGTAATTAAGTCTCTGACGAGGTCCATAGCTGCTTTATCATCATGATTCCAACAATACCAAATCGCTACCACCAAATGCGCTTCATGAGTCCACTCCGACTTCGGTAGACTTTGTTTTTCGAATCGGCCAATCAGGGAATTGATTTCTTCAGATGAATAGGCAATCATTTCCTTACTTAAAGGTTAGGACCTTACCTTTCTCCAACAGCAAATTCTTTCCTTCTTTCCAACTTGGCAATGCATCACTATCGTAGGTGTAGGTTCGAATTACTCTGGCGATTTCCTTACTATGTTTCATTGCCTCGAGGTGCTCACCGCTGCGCGCAAACGCTTTCAAATCCTCTTCATTATTCCACAATGACATCGTGTAATGCTTAGTCCAGAAGCCGGTTGATCGGTATTCAACACAGGTAGTTCTTTTCAGCTGCGAAATGATCTTCATTGCGCGATAGGAGAGGGCAAAGAATTTTATAGGTCCTTTCAATTCCAGTGATGTAACGGTAACTTTCATCGCTGGTTATTAGAGTCGTTCTAGAACCCCTTTTCGTTTCACGATGTTTTTGTAATCCCACTGAATCGAGCGCGATTTCTCAAGCCATCGTTTGAGGTCTTCTGAATTGATTTGGTCTACAGATGTGTAGCGTTTTTCGGCAGCCTTAAACTTGCCTTCCATCTTCAGTTCGGGTTCGTCAAAAGACTGACCGCTCCAAAACAATAAGCGAACACAATCTTTCAGTTTATGGTATCCAACGACAGGATTTCCATTCAAAAACCATACGGGATGAGCGTGCCAGATTTTATACTCAGCCTCAGGTAAATTTGTGATAATCTCTTTTGATAGTCGATCGCAAATCGCCTTGTCCATTGGCGATTGCATATCATGGTAGGCTGATATTTCCAAATGCATAGGGTCGAAGATATCGAACAACAAATGAATGGCGTATTTCAAAAGAAAACCAACAACACATGCATCTAAAAGGCATGCTCAAATATGAAGAAGAACTGATGGTCTTCCTGAGAAACAGCATAATCCAAGCGAAGGATGGTACTGAGATTCCACGCAACACGAAGACCAATGCCTTCAGACACTCTGAGGCGATTGATATTTAATGCATCCGATGGCTGCTGAAATACACTGCCGGCATCCACGAATGGGACAGCACTTAATGCGATATCCTGTTTCAGAACACTAAAATCAAGGAATCGTGTCCTAAGCTCAGAGTTGAAGAAATACATGCCACGATCCAGAAAGCGACTTTGCTTATAGCCTCGCAGCGTATGCGCTCCGCCCAAACCTTCAATGCTTCCTTCTGAGCTCCATTCATCTTGGTATTCGAAGAACGGTGATTCACCAAATGTATAGCCGACTCCAAATCGATTGGCAAAAACCATCTTCTTCATCGCATTGGGAAATAGCTTATGGTAATATTTCACTTGCCCAAAGAGCTTATCCATATTGAAGTCAGAGCCCAAGGCGCGATTCGAAAACTCATTTGTGATTTCGGCAAAAACTCCACGATTTGGATCCGGTTCGAAATCTCTGGTGTCATAGACAACTCCCAACTGCAAGAAGCTAATAGTCGACTTCCCTTCTCCTAATAGACCGTTGTTCAGTTTGTCGTATTGAATTCTAGATAAACTATCACTTGGCGTGGTGATATCAAGTCCTGCTAGCTCACCACCAATGAGGATTCTCATTTTACTATCTAGCATTGCGTATTCTCCACTCACATTCAGGATGTATTCCTGTTTGGTATAGTTGTTAAAGTCCGCATAGCCACCTGTCAAGCTGTTGCTGTAAGCATTATAAGTGGTCCCTTCAAAAGCCGGTTGTGGAATCTGATCCGCTTTCGAAATATTGCCTAAATCATCCAGCGTTCGATCCGTGATCCCGAAGTAGAGCAAGTTGGGATTGATCTCATACGCCAATTCTCCCCGAAGTCGCCATTTTGTCCGAAACAGGTAGGGCTTGTCAACGGTAAATGCGATCTCGCGTTGTTGGTTTGATGTGTTGAACAAGGCTACATCGATCTTCGTTAAATAGGGCGTGTATTCAAAAAAGGGATTGTCCCTTTTACCATTGAAAATGATCGATCCTTCTACACCATATCCAAATCCATTGATCGGGTCGCTGCTTATGTCGGGAATTCCGGTTAAGTAGGTGCCCTCACGTTTATCGGCCAACTCTAGTGAATCGAGTCGCTTGATGTGCGAAATGGTAAAGGGAAGGTTGTTGGTTGAATCAGTTTGTTGGGCAACTGCGGATAAACCAAAGCAAATGAATAAAGAAGTTAAGCGGGCTCGAAGTACCTCTGGTTTTCTGCTAGTTAATCGCGTCATTTCCAGCTCGAACGTACATTCAATTCAGAATGACCACGAATCAATTAACGTTTTGTTAGGCTAAGCAGCTCAAGGAGAATCAGACCACTTTCTTTTCTATGTAATGTGAATTCATCAATGCCAACGCTCCCATGTATTTTAGACGGAAGGGCACTAGGTCTCCCACCTTTAGCTTTGGCTTGTCTCCAAGGTCAAGAACTATCATGTCCGAACTTGCTCCTATGATTTCAATGCCACGTTTTTCAGGGATAAGGAAGTCAGGGGAGATGTCCAATAGGCCCAAGTCCAAAATAGCTCGAAATGATGTCTTTCCGTAGTCACCTTCATTCACTTCAAACACTTCACCGGATGGGTTGGCTTCCATTTCACCCATTGGAACCTTTGGTTTTTCGATTAATTCGATGACCTCAGCGTACAGCATGATTACGTCCGACTTCATGCCCTTGATAGGTTCCATCGTAAAAAGGTTATTTCCAAAATAGAGTGTTTCACCAATCCTGAAATGATTAATACCTCGGGGTAGCTGTTTGTTGAATATCATTGGAATGACCACACTGGTTCCACCAGTTACATATGGTATTTTACGATCGAACTTCGCTTCTACCAGTTGCTTATAAAGGCTCAATTGAATCAGCTTGTCGTGAGATGGCATCACTCCATGCAAACAGTTGAGGTTGGTTCCGAAGCTCACGACTTCGATGTTAGGTAGGCGAAATACCTGCTCATAGAAGCCCATCAATTCGTCTCCCATAACGCCTTCGCGTAGGTCGCCCATTTCTACCATGATGACCACTTTGTGAAGCCTGTTTTGTCGCTGAGCTTCCTCACTCAGCCATTGAATGGTTTCTATTTGTGTATTGAAACTGACGTCAGCATATTTTACAATGCTTTTGATGCTTCTCTTGGCGGGCGGCTTTATGTAGACGGTTTGAATCTCCGGATTAATCTGCTTGACCATCCGCAGGTTGCTGATGCGAGCATCACAGATCTCCCTTATGCCTGTTTCGCAAAGAATGCGCACGTAGTCGTAATTCCCACAGAGCATTTTTGAAACAATCGACCATTCGATATCGTGCTTTTTGAATAAGTCATCCAAATAGCGGTAGTTGTGTTCGAGTTTAGCTCTATTAAATGTTATAAATGCCATGTTTTGTTTTTCTCAATTCGCAGTTCGTTGGTTACACCACCACTCGTGGAATAGACATTGGTAGCCGGGTGAGTAACTCATAGTTGAGCTGATTACTTGCCTCGCTGAACGAAGCAACAGATACATCAAGATCACCATCGTGACCAATCAGGGTAACTGTGTCACCTTTTGCAGGATTCGCGACTTCTGTCAGGTCAAGCGCAACGCTATTCATGTTTACGGTGCCTATCACAGGAACGCGTGTGCCATTCACTAATGCTCTTCCCTGGTTGCTAAGAGAGCGGCTGAACCCGTGACCGTAGCCTACCGGAGCAATTCCGATTTGCATGTCGCGCTGAGCAAGAAAGGAGGTTCCGTATCCTACAAAGTCACCCGTTTCCACGTGTTTTATACTCATGATTTCGCTTTTCCAGCTGATCAGTCGTTTGAGTGGATCGTTTTTGGATCCTTTGTTGCGGGTGTATTCAATGAAAACTTCCTGACTCGGCCAAAAGCCATACTGTAAGATTCCGATGCGCACCATGTCTAACATCATACTCGGAAATCGAAGACTTGCTGCGGAGCAGCACGTATGGCGATATTCCGGCTTTAAGCCTTGACGCTCAAGCGAGGTCAGCATTCGTTTGAATTTCTTGATCTGATCCTTGATGCGGTAATAGTTTCCGATGCTTTCGGCTCCGGCAAAGTGGGTGCAGATGCCTTTGAGCACGAAGAAGTCCGTACTTGATTTTAATTCCTTGATCGCTTGTTTCAATGCGCCATTGTCAAGCCCGGTTCGATTCATGCCCGTTTCCAACTCCAAATGCAGCTTGACCTTTTTCCCCAGATCTTCCGCAAGGCGTATTGCCTTATGAAGACGCTCGTTGTCAAAAACCCAGACCTCAATATTGTTGTCTATTGCCCACGCCAAGCCACCATCATCTACAGACCCCATGATCATGATCTCTGTTTCAGGGTGCTTCACATTAAATACCCGTTGCGCCTCGTCAGCGCTGAAAACGGCAAAGTGGTTTACTCCACATTGCTCTGCAAGAGGTACGTATTCCTCAATACCATGACCGTATGCATTGCCTTTTATAACGCAGCTGAGTCTGCGTTCCGAACCGATGAGGTCTCGAATGAACTTTAAATTATTCTCTAGTGCTTTTTGGTTGATCTCGATGAGGGAGGTTTCAAACATCAGCTTGATATCAGATTTTGAATGGTGTGGTAGAACATGTTGATGCCCGTGTTTATGATCTCATCCGGGAAATCGTAATCAGGATTATGCAAGGCAGGGGAGTTTTCACCCGATCCGAGGCCAAACATGGCACCTGGAATATGCTGGGTGAATAGTCCGAAATCTTCTCCCCATGGGAATGGTTTGACTCGTTCGGTTGATCGTAATTGAAGTTCGTGCGCGGCAGCAATGATCTGATCCACCACGTGATGGTCGTTTTGATTGGCTGCGAACACAGCCACTATCTCTTTCTCAACCTTCAACTTATTCGAGTCGCCAATGGTGTCAACCATTCCGCTGAACACCTCGCACACACGTTCCATTTTTTCTTGCTTCCAACTTCTGATGGTGAAATGGACTTCACCGTAGCCGGCTGAAATACCATAATCCTTGCTTCCGAGTGTACTATATACGGGCGTGATTAGCGCATAGTCTTCATGCTGTTCATCCACTACTTCCATGGTGCGTGCCATCTGAATGATCTCGCTTATGGCATAAGCAGGATTGAAGCCTTTGAGGGGCTCAGCGGCATGTGAAGTTTTTCCTTGCAATCGAATAATAAGGCTCTGAACAGCAGGTGTAAATCCATCTCGCTTCCACAGAATTTGATGAAGCGGAGCACCGGGAATATTGTGTAATGCAATGGCGTAGTCGTATTTTGAAGGATCAAAAACTGGATCCGCAATCACCGATCGGGCCCCTTCTCCAATTTCTTCTGCCGGTTGAAACAGTACGTCCACACTACCTCTTGAATATGGTTCGGATAGCATTTTCATGATCAGTCCAACACCAATTGTTGTGTGACCATCGTGTCCGCACTTGTGTGAAACCCCCGGTACTGTCGATTTGTGTTCAAATGAATTGATCTCTTGAATTGGAAGGGCGTCTATATCCACACGAACCAGCACATGAGGACCTTCTCCAAATGTGAAAGAGTAGAGTAGGCCTGTGCCTCCCACATCTTTCGATCCGTTCGCATTTTGTTGCGCGAGCATTTCTCGAATGCGTTGTTGGGTCCCGTTTTCTTGTCCGCTCAGCTCTGGGTTCGCATGCAGTGTGCGTCTGAATGTTCTTAGGTCACTCATCAAATCAATTTTGAATCAAGGTAGCGATTCATTGTATTCACGGACGCTGCCAGCGCATTTCTAGATACTTGTTTGTAAAACCCAGTTTCTCATACAAGAATCTGGCAGGATTGTCCGGTTCTACGTGTAGTGCCACATTTCCATGACATAGCTTGAGTGCATTTTGCATCAACTCCTTTCCAAGACCCTGACCGCGATGTTTCCTGTTCACGGCTATGTAAACGAGTATGTTTTCAGGAATGTAGCCGGTCATACCGGTCTCGTTGATGACAACTGCTCCCGCAATGTCGTTCTCAATTATTCCAAGCAGCACAAAACCGCCCCTTTGATGAACATAGTTCAAACATTTCTGGATGTCCTGTTTTGGGTCACCGAATTGGTCGAGGTGCTCGTAGAGAAAATCTACAATGCGCTCATCCGTGAATTCACCATCACGACCGCTCTGTTGATTGATGAGTTTTGGTTTCATATTGAGATCTGATTTTATCAATTGTTTAATGGTTTCAAGCATATTCCTGCATCATTCGATTCGTTACTAAGTATGTGAGGAAGGAGATCACAATTCCGAAGGCAATTGGATCCAATCCTAAAGGCAAGGTACAACTGCTGAAGGTGAGTCCTAATGTGACGATTCCACCGCTGATCATGGCTGCTAAAGCGGCATTGGCGTTGGGTTTTTTGCCATAGAGCGCAAAGAGGATGGGTACGAATAATCCACTTACCATGAAGGCGTAGCTGTAGAGCATCAAATCGAGCACGTTGCGCATGAAGAGGCCGATGACCAGCGCTACAACTCCTATAACTAACGTAGCCAGTTGGCTCACTCTCAACTCTTTTTCATCGCTAAGCTTGATGACACGATGAAGCAAATCGCTAACGACATTGCCCGAGCAAGCCATCAAACAGCTATCCGCAGTGCTCAGGATCGCGCTGAAATAGGCCGACATCATCAATCCGGTGAGTCCTACAGGTAAGATGGTTTTAAGTAAGAGTGGTAATCCCAACTCTGGGTCTAGTTCTGCGATGGTATCGAATCCACTTTGAGCAAACATGCCTTGATCTACTGCGATTCGGGCAAAGAGTCCCAGCAAGACACCCATGAACGCCATGATCGGCCATTCAAAAATGCCCGCGATGTACCAAGCCTTGCGTGCTTGTTGTTCATTTCGGCAAGCGTATATCCTTTGGTAGAGTGTCATTCCGATAAACCAAATCGGGATGATCGTGATTGCCCAATTCACAGCATCCTGCCATTCCAAATTCGTTAAACTCAATAGTTCAGGATGGACGGAACTTTGGATGCCTTCCCAGCCTCCAATGCTGGCGTATCCTAGTGGAAGTCCGATGAAGATCAACCCTGCCAGCAGGATGATCCATTGAATGGTATCAGTATAGATCACAGCTTTTAACCCACCTAGAACGGTGTATCCAACAGCAATCACTCCCATAATGATGAGTGCACCATTGATGCTGAGTTCATCGAAGGTGGCTGAGGCGAGTTTAGCTCCCGCTAGGATTTGGGAAGCCGTGAATCCAAGATAACCGATGGCTGAAATAATGGCCGCAACCACCGCAACCTTTGAATTGAAGATGTGTTCGAATACCTGCGGGAAGGTGAACAGGTTAATCTCTCTTCCAAGCTTAAAAACTCGCGGAACGAGAAAAACAGCAGCCAACCAAGCTCCGATCAATCCGGTGAACAGCATCCATGACCCGCTGATGCCCATGGTGAATCCGAGTCCACCCAAGCCGATAGAAAATCCACCACCAACGTCTGTTGCAACCACGGATAAACCGATGTGCCAACTGCCGATGTTGCGACCACCCACATAGTAATCTTCCTTGCTTGTATTGGAACGGTAGAAATACCACCCAACGCCAAGCATGGCGAGCATGTAAGCAATAAATATGCTGATATCGATCCAGTGCATGCTACCTAGCGCTCTTGTCCCTTAATGGGCGAGCATTCGGTTTCCGGTTCCTTGTTGAAGGGAATGAACGGGTCTTTGTCTGATAAAAAGCATGCCTAGTTGTTTCGGATTCAGTAACGAGGGCACAAAGATAAGAATGTGAAATTGGGGCTACAGTTCGTACTCAACCTTCGTGGTTGATTCCAAACCATCTTTGTAATAATATCTGATGGAAGTGATGTAATTCGCCTCGTTGTAGTCGTACTCGTACCTGTTCTTAATCTCACCATTCCGCCTTACGGTCTCTTCAATAACCAAGCGTTTCTGATCATCGTAGCTTCGGTTTGAACCATTGCGCAACTTGCCATTGTGCTTCACCTTTCTGTAGGTGAGCATCATGTCATGACTACCAGCGTATGTAGAGATGACATTCAATCGATCTTTCTTGTCGAATGACTTAATTTCCACAAGAGCCGTGTCCGGAAGGCTGTATTTTCTGATGGTGCGAATCACCCTTCCTTTCTTGTCTGTGCGTTCGGTGATTTCTACCAAATAATCGTTTTCGGTTTCTTTCCAGGTACAGTAATTGGTTTCCCATTTACTATCGGCTTTGATGCGCTCACCTTCTTGATCGCAGTTATAGTCCACATGTGATAATAGCTTGCCCTTTTTGTTGTAGGAAAAGAACTCCGCCAATTGACATTCGCTTTGGTAGCTGTATTTCCATAGATGGGTTTGCCTGTCATTTTTACCGTAAAACTGAACCTGATCCACACAGCCGTTTTCATTGTAGATCCTTACGCCTTTGTCAGTTTGTTTGCCTCTCTTATTATAGTCCGTTCTTGAGATTGGCAATCCGGATTCATCATACGCATAGTCAGCCCACAATCTCATCTTATTGCGGTGATTGAATAGCGTCACCTTTTGATAGTAGCCTCGGTCATTGTATTCAATTTCCAGTTTATTAATCCATTTACCGTTCTTGTTAGTATACCTCAGGGCGGTGATATCCTTGTTTTCATTAAACTCAGAAACGGTGGTCTTTTCCCGCTTCTTGTTTTTATGGTGATAGGTGATTTTCTTGTAATTGCCGGGGTCGTGCTGAACCGGATTGTCAATTCTGCTGAGAATTGGCACGTGATATCCCGTGTTGTTAGTGTACATCCTCACTTGCCATGGAACATCAAATTGGTCCACGCGCTTTGTTTGTGAAAGCATCGGAAGCGTTATCACAATACCGACAATGATTGATACAAGATGTTTCATGATTGAAAAGTAGGATTTATATCCTAACGATCAATCGATTAGCTTATTATTCTGTCAGTCATAGAACCCCTTTCCGCTGATAATCTTGGGAATGCACTTGTCAATGCGAGAGAAGCGGGTAGCGCTTTGTTTAGGCTGCGAAAAGTGTAAGATGTAGCCACGTTGCCGACCGGGTGTCAAGGCTTCAAATGCCGTCTTTAGATCAGGAAACTCTTTGAATCGAGTTTCTAATTCATCTGGAATGGGCTCCAGTTCTTTTTTGAACTCCACTTTCTGACCTGCCTTTTCGAGCTCTATGGCTTCAAAGACGTAGGCCTTGATGGTCGACTCAAGCTTATTTATCTCATCCACGCTAGTGAACTTGAACAATCGGGCCGCCTGCGAATTTTCACCCGGTGAGTGGAGGAGGTGGGCTTCGTCCTGAAGCAGCGAACCTTTAAAAAAGCTCATGGCGCAATACTCCTTGAACGCGCTCACGATTAGGACATTATTGCCCATGTAGGTATAGCAGGGCACACTCCATTTCAATTCCTCCGTCAAGCCACATTCAAGGGCAATCGAGCGCAAAGCCACCAATTCATTGGGCCATAGGTGGACCTTGCACTGTGGCGTGCCGCCCAGCGGACAACGGCCGCAACCCTCGGCCAAATAGTGATCAATTTGAGGATTCTTCACCATAGGTTTTAGTCGTCCATGCCTTTACCGTTCATGATGTGGTGCAAGTATTTCTCAATACGCGCTTCGCGGGTCTTGGCTTGCTTGGCCTGAGAAAAGTAGAGCAGATAGCCGCGCTGTCTTCCGGGGGTCAAGGATTCAAATGCTTTTTTCAGATCTGGAAAGTCGCTGAGCCTTTTACTGAATTCTTCCGGCATCGGAAACGACTTGGTTTCCTTGAACTCAACCTTCAAACCGGCCTTTTCCACCTCAATGGCTTCTTGGATATAGGTCTTCAATTCTTTCTCGATGGCCTGAATTTCATTGAGTCCTGTGAATCGAATTTGCCGCGCAGACTGCACGTTTTCAGTCTGTTGAATCAAAATGCCGTCCGGATCTTTTAGTAGTGCCCCCTTGTGAAACAAGTACGCGCAATATTCCTTGAAGCCGTGAATCAAAAACACGTTGGCTTTATTGTAGATGTAGCATGGACAACCCCATTTTAGCTCTTCAGTAAGGCCACTGTCAAGTGCGATGCTTCTCAGCTTGGCATACTCCTGTTTCCAGGGCGTGTTTTTCTCAAAAAACCAGTCGACTTTCGGATTCGGTTCGCTCATTTGGCCATGTTCAATTTGCGTCCTTCGGGTCGAAAATACCAAGACACAACCATCATTACTAAAAGAATTGAAGGTGCCACGAATTCTGCTGCGCCATCTCCCATGACAACGTAGGATGCAATGGCTCCAGACATGGCAAAGAAGAAACCTGCATAGGCCCATTCCTTAATCAATGGGTAGCCCGGAATTAGAATAGCAATCACGCCCAATAACTTCCATGCTCCCAGTATCATGGAGAAGTGGGTAGGGTAACCCAAGTGATCCATAATTTCAACAAAGCCTCCTATGGTGAGGAGTTGCTGTATTCCGCTCGCTACCATGGCCGATGCCAACCATATTGTGGCAACCCAATAGATGATCTTGTCTCGCTTTTTCATGTTGATTTAGTTTGATGATTTGATGAATTCCTCCAGTCGATTGTGTGCCATGTTGAGTCCCTGTGCGAAGGGCAACTTCAACATTTGGTCACGATGTTCCAAGGTCTTATAAATGATGTGCATGCTCAGCTTACTGGTGCTCTCCAAGGTAGCGGAGAACTCCAAAAACTCCAATTGAACAGGGAAGGGGCTGCCCTCCATTTCAAACGTTCTGGTTATTTTCTCATTTGTTACAAACTCGTGTATCGTTCCGTTGAATCCGTGCTCATTTCCCATCGGATCGGTAGTGATGAAATGCCAGCTCCCATGGGCTTTGTTTTCAAGTTTCACAACCTTGGTACTCATCCAATGTTCAACGATTTGCGGATCGATATAGGCCTTGAACAGAGATTGAACCGGGATGTCAAAGTCTCTCGTAATCACAATTTCTTGTTTTCCCTCGGGTGCCTGCAGTTGTGTTTTCAGCGCCATTGCCTCAGCCTTGTTTTGATTTCATGATGTCCTCCAATCGGTTAAATCGATCGTCCCACAGCTTGCGGAATGGTTCAACAAAGTCTGCAATCTCTTTCATTTTAATGGGATTAAGGGAGTAGTATATCGCTCTTCCATGTTGCTCTTGATCCAATAACTCACACTCCGTAAGTATTTGAATGTGCTTGGAAATGGTCTGCCGAGAAGAATTGAATTCTTCGGCAATAGCACCGGGCGTCATTGCATTCAATGCGACTAAGGCTAGGATCGCCCTGCGTGTAGGATCGGCAATGGCTTGAAATACATCTCTCCTGATTTCCATAACTTGCAGTTATTTGACTGCAAATATATACGCAGTCAAATAACTGCAAAAGAATTTCTTAGAATACTTCAGAGGGTTACAGCTTTCAGCTGCTTGTCATGGAATTTGCCTAGTGCTGCTATGGCTACGATTGCTCCCACCGTGGCAAATAGCATGTCGGCCTGCGTGTCCCATGCATAACCCTGTGTTCCAAGAAATGCCTCGGCTGACTCACCGGTTAGCTCCGCCACCATCCATTCCAAAAACTCGTACATCGCGCTGATCGACAGGCACAGGGCCACGATCATCACATTGAGCCAAGCCTTGCCGGAAACCACTTTCTTGCGGACTAACACCTCGCGGGTAATCATTGCAGGCACGAAACCCTGCGCGAAGTGACCCACCTTGTCATAGTTGTTCCGTTCCCAACCCATCACCTCGCTTAGCCAATCAAAGAGTGGCACTTCTGCATAGGTGTAATGCCCGCCCACCATCAAAATGCAACAGTGTATGGTGACGAGTACATAAACCAAGGGTGTGAACTCAAATCGAGATCGGGTTGCCCACAGCACTGCAAGTGCTATGATGGCGGGAAACACTTCCAGCGCCCAGGTGAAATAGTCCTTGGGCGAAATGGCTGACCAGATCAATACCAGGGCATATACAACCAATAGAATCCGCTCCAATCGCATCGCCAATGCTTTATGCTCTAAGGATTTTCTCCATCGCCTTGCCCTTGGCCAACTCATCGATGAGCTTGTCCAGGTATCGAATCTTTTGCATCAAGGGATCTTCCACTTCTTCCACGCGCACACCACAAACCACACCCGTTATTTTCGAAACATTGGGATTCAGTTGCGGAGCCTGACCAAAGAAGGCCTCAAAATCTGTTTTATCGTGGATAACCGTTTCGAGTGCCTTTTGATCATATCCGGTGAGCCACCGTACGATCGTGTCCACTTCTTCCTTTGTTCGGCCTTTGCGCTCCGCCTTGTTCACGTATGCAGGATATACACTGGCAAAGGGCATGGTGAAAATTCGGTGCTTCTCCATTACGCTGTTTTTTCCATGGGTTCAATATGAATCAACACGTGTCCCAAATTAGGGATCGTACTTCTTAAGTGGTCCTTGAGTTCATGACTAATCGCGTGCCCTTCTTTCACTGGAATATTCGCGTCTACCATCGCGTGCAAATCAACATGAAACTTAATGCCCGACTTGCGAATGAAGCACTTTTCTGTGCCTTCAATGCCATCCACTTCGTTTGCTCTCACTCTAATTTCAGCCACTAGCGCATCATACTGGTGTTCGTCCATGATCTCCCCCAAGGCAGGTCTGAAAATCAAGTAGCTGTTGTAAATAATAAAGCCAGAAGCGAGCAGTGCAGCCCAGTCATCGGCTGTTTCATAGCCTTCACCCATCACCACGGCTACGGATATCCCCAAAAACGCCATCACCGAAGTAATCGCATCGCTACGGTGATGCCAGGCTTCTGCGCGCAACGAGGTGCTCTTCGTTTCTCTGCTTTTCTTGGCAACAATTTGATACGAAACCTCTTTCCACAAAATGATACCACCCAAAACAATCAGTGTCCATGATGCCGGTGTTTTATGCGGAGTTTGAATGTGCAAGATGCTTTCGTAAGCAATTACGGTGGCCGAGGTCACCAGGAACGCAACCACCACAAACGTCATCAGAGGCTCAATCTTACCATGACCATAAGGATGGTTTTCATCCGCAGGCCGCTTAGCATAGGTCAACCCAAAAAGCACCAGAAGAGAAGCAAAAACATCGGTGGTTGACTCAATCGCATCTGCCACTAAGGCATAGGAGTTTCCCAGAATGCCGGCCACTGCCTTGATCAGCGCCAGGCCAACATTTCCCGCCAGGCTGAAATAAGTGGTGCGTATCGCGCTTTGTTCCGTGTTGTTGGCCAAGGGTTAAGGTCAGTTATAGTCGGGCTAAAACTAAGGCTTTGAATATTTTCCTGATTAATCCTTCTTCGTCTGCACCCTGTGCTTTTCTACGTAGTCAATCTTTCCATCCTCATACATCGTAGTCTTTGTTTTACGAATCACGGTGTTGTTCGCACCAGTGATGGCTCGAGTAATTATCTTCTGTGTTTTCTTTCCGTCCGGCTTTGAGTATACGGTGACCAATCCAACAGCCATGCGCGGCCATACGTATCGGTAGCTCACGTATCGGAATTCACTTTCGTGCATTACCACTTCATCCGCACAGTTCTTCGTTCGATCTTCATTGCTGAAGCGCACCAACGGCCGCATGTAGCAGGAGCTTAACAACAAGGAACATAGTGTAGTCAAGGAGATGTTCTTGATCATTGATTCGTGGTTGAGTAGCATAGCCTTTTGGGTGAAGTTACTTTAATTCCTTTACCATTATCGCGGTAGGATGGTCCTTATAGTCGATTCGCTCAATCGTTTTCCAGCCGCATCGAGTGTATAGTGACCCAGCCGTGAATGTATATAGGTAGATGGTATCAAATTGCAGGGCTTTGGCTTTTAGTTCTATTGCCTCCAGAAGTGATTGACCTATACCCTTATGTCGATGCCCGTTATCCGTGTAGAGAAGCGCCACCCAAGGCCCTAATGTTTTGAACTTCGGATGTGTATTCAATAAGTTAACCTCATGACATAGGCCGCCTGTGCCTACCATCTCACCATTGCGGTATGCAACCAACTGAACTAAGGTATTTTCACTCGGTTGATTCCTCAGTCGTCCAATCGTTTTCTCCGTGGGAGTGTCCCACTCGCTCAAATACCAAGTGGCAATTCTCTCGATCGCGCTGTGATCAGAACCATTCAGGGGACGCACATCTATTTCTGACATCAGATGCATGCTTTCATAGCCTATACTGGCATTCGTTTTTTATTTCTTTTCTTCTAAAAATGGGTTGTACATCGTGAGGGCGTGATTTTCGACCAGTAACGTCTTGGTCTCGGTGCCGTTCTCGTCTGTTTCCACTTTGATTATTTGGTTGTGTCGTGAATATCCACCCCACATTTGTTGTTTCATGAGGTGGTTTTCCTCCTCGATTCTATACTTAGAAGTCAACTTGTTGGATGAAAATAGTTCACCATGTAAATAGTCATGGTCTAACCAAAGGTGAATTTGGAACTCGGTGTCAGTTTCGTTTTTGACTTGTAAGTCAATGTAGTTGTAAGAAAGAGTAGCGCCTGCGCCAAACGGTACAGTCCTGTTCACATCGGGGAATACATCAAATCCGTGACGATGTCTTTCTGTAATTGAAATAGGGGAGTGTGCAAAGATCCAAAACAGCAAATTACCCAATTGACATAAACCACCCCCAGTTCCTTTGTCCACGTTACCTTGATTAAGAACTAAACCGTCCAGGTATCCTTTGGATTTTGTTGGTCTGCCGACTTGTTTCCAAAGCGAAAATGTCTCTCCGGGTTTGATGACAGTCAAATTGAGCCTGTCAACCGCCAATTTTAGGTTAGTTCTCTTGTTCTCTTGTAGGTACATGTCCACGTCCTTTAAAGGTCTTAGGATCATGGATTGATGTTTTATTACGGAATGTCCGTTGATCGGATCAATTACTTGTCGAGCCCATTTTTGTTTTCCAAACAGCCAGTCCATTTTCCGTTTTAGGATAAAGTATTCTTTACCTAAAGTTTGTCTCAGCGGACTACGGATTATTGGTTTCTGGATGTTTGTCATTTTATGTGAATACCAACGCTCTGGCTCTAAAGCATGCTGCGCAGCGGTGGGGTTGTCAGCCTCAATTTATTCTTTCTCAAATCTATAATGCCCAATGATCTTGTAGTTAAACAACATGTCTTCTTCAACCTGGCCTGCACCAATGTTATGGATGACCGTATGCCTTTGTCCGGCATTCGACTTTCTGCTGGACACGATTCCAATATGGGTTATCCCACCGCCCAGATTCCAGCAAACAATGTCGCCCGGTTGGTAGTCAATTGGGTCTTGTGTGATTTCTTTTACGGTTCCATGTTGTGTGAAAAACGTCATTAAGTTAGGCACGCGTCTATGGTCGATGTTTTTGTCCGGCCCAGTCAGTCCCCAGTTTTTCGGGTATTTGTCAAAGTTGGCTTTCATGTCCTCGTGGACTTCTTTCTGAAGGTCGATGCCCAGCTTTCTGTAGGCCCGGATGACAACGTCTGTGCAGACTCCCTTATCGGCTGGTACGTCACCGTTTGGGTAGTCGATTTGGAAATATGCAGGGTCATATTTCACGTTCTGTCGTGTCAATGCATGGGCGGAGTCAGCCAGATGGTTGTAAAAACTTGTCTGCCCAACAACTGAACTGATTGTCATTGATAACAGGAGTGTTTTTATTAGCGCTTTCATGTCTGTTTGTTTGCGGCCTTAGCTATGGGGCATGCTTTCATAGGATTTGTTAGGCGTTAGTTTTTTTTTTCAGCGTATGCGGGAATCTTCCCTTCATTTATCCATTTCTCCACATCCGTTTTATGTCCCTCAAAGTCTCCAAAGCAGAGAGCATCCAGTATTTCCTCTCTGCTCATCTCAGGATTATCAAATGCCTTTCTCAACTCGTCAATTGATCGGTCAACGAATTTTTCAAATCTTTCAGGTGCCCATATGTATTCTTTTTCATACCAATTCGGTGTTGATTGATCAATTTGGAACTCTTTTGGAAGTTCGCCATGTATGGATGATCGTACTGCAGTTCCCTCAAAATTTGATGGTATCAGCCGATTATCGAATACTAATGGATGACTTATTGCAATAACTGAAGTGTTCCGACTATAGTCCATGCTTGCCATACCAACTATCTCAAGTCCTACCTTCTTTAAGTGTCCATATCGGCTCTTGAATCTTGAAAGTACACTCATGTTTTTTTAAATGACGCCCAACGGTTTGGCTATGAAGCGACATGTTTTACAGCCTTCGTTGGCTACTGTTTTTTAATCATTTTGTAATGCAAATTCAAGAATCGAATGCCATAGAAATTCAGACTATGGTCTGCTCTGAGCATGTTCTCATCATCTTCATAAACTCGAATCCATTCGTGCATTGAACGAACAAATCGGGCCCAATATTTCCCCTTCCCATTGGTTAAGGTAAAGTAAAAGCCGTTGTCCCCAAATTTTCTTCCATCGGAACTCAAGGTCAATGAACCATCACGATTAATCTGTTTTGTCATGATAACCGAAGCATTCCCATTGGGTAGAGGAAATACTACTTTCAGAAGGGGGGAAGAATAATTTGGATTCTCACAAGTGGTGTAAACTCCAGAGTAGATTACATCATTTGTGCTTTTGATAATCCTATACCAAATTGTCCATTTGGTCTTGTTTGAATCGTTGGCTTTCAATTTTATTATTTCACTCTTCAAGCCTTTTGCAGTATCAATTGAGTTTAGGGGCAAATTGAGTTGCTGCAAACGCTTACTAAATACAATTGACAGAAGCAGTCCAAAAGGTTTGAATATGCCTTTCCACTCAGACCAAACTTCAAAATCATAGTTTGAAGTGTTTTCGTAAAAGTCGATAACCTTTTTGTTTAGAATTTCCTTGTCAGAGTTCGTAATTCCAATTTGTTCAATATTCTCAAGTAGTCCGGAATTCGGTAAGTTTCTTTGGATGTCAAGGTTTTCTTTTTCGGCCAGATCATAAATGAATTTATCCTTGATTATATCTTGGTTTCCAATTGGTCCAATTAACCATTCATAATTCCTTGGGTCGATTCTTCTACCAGTTATTTTGACCCAAACTTGTGTAATATGATCTTGGAGTGCCATTGTTTGTTTCAAATGGTAGCCATTGTTGGTATCAGGGATTTAATTTATTCTTCGATCCGAAAATCGATTAATTATTCTCGTACCGCTGTAAGTGTTATATGACGAGGTAAAAACAATTTTGGAGTTTCGATAAACTGCAATGTTTCCGTTTCCAGGTTCTTTGTGAATGGAATCTCCAACTTGACAATTTTCATAAAGTCCGTTCCAATACCCAGCTCCAAATAATTCCGTTGTTTCATCAATTTCAATTTCTAGCCGTTGATACGCATGGTTCTGGTCGAGATATTTTTCTTGGACTATTCCTGAGAAGGACTGCTTATAAACATACTCAGTCAAGTAGTCTTGAGCAGAAATAATTTTGAAGAAAACACCAAGTCCAATAAGGATGAATAGTAGAGGAACCACTAGTATTAAGACTTCTGATTTCTTCATTTTACATTGATGCCAACGGCTCTGGCTATGAAACGTTGCGGCTTTTAAGACGCTTCGTTTCAGGTGAAAAAGGAAAGTTATTTGAAGTACTGCGCATGAATGTTACTGTTTAACGGAGCTATGTTTTCATAGCCTTCCTAAGCTTGTATTCGTTTCATTTATTAGTCAAAACAGAAAGAACAAAAGAGCGGAATAAGTTCAACTTAGCCTTAGAGCCGTGAGCTCGTCAACAATGCAGGACACCGCTCTTTTACTGTTAAACTACGATCAGTTCATTAGGCCTTTTAGAGCCTGTTTCCAGGATGATGTAATGCAACAGTGAGTTCTTTCCAAAACAAGTTTAATATGAATAAAGCTAAGTTATTGGTAGGGATCGACATATCGAAAGATCATTTTGATGCCTATAGCGAAGAGTTGGGTCATTCGAAGTATAGTAATGACCAGAAGGGCTATGGTGAGTTTTACAAGCAGGTCAAGGGCAAAGATGTGTGTTGTGTGATGGAGGCTACAGGGACTTATCATTATCGATTGGCGAATTGGCTGTATACCCATGGAGTGGGAGTTTCGGTGGTAAATGCGTTGGTGATCAAGCGCTACATGCAGATGAAGCTGAGGATTAACAAGACAGACAAGAGTGATGCCCGGATGATAGCCAGCTATGCTCGCGATCAGGACAGTCCGTTATGGAGTCCGGATCCTGAATACATCAGCAGAACGAAAGAGTTGTTTTCGCTGTTGGAGCTGTATACTCGTCAGAGCACGATGACCAAAAACAAACTACACAGTTTGGAGATGATGGGCTTGAAAGGAGGCCGGGTGATCGCCTCTCTTCGCAGGCGGATCAAGGCCACAGATAAGGAGATGTCCATGTTAGGGACTGCACTGGAGGCTTTGATAAAAGAGCACGATGGTGCACTGTATGAAGGCCTGAAGAGCATTCCCGGGGTGGGCAAGAAGACCGCGATGATGCTGATCGCCTCAACCAATGGGTTCCGCAACTTTGAAAGCTCAAAGCAAGTAAGTTCCTACTTTGGATTAGCTCCAAACCACAGAGTCTCTGGAAGCAGCATCAGGGGGCGTTCTTACATCAGCAAGCGAGGTAACCCGATGGTGCGAAATCACCTGTTCATGTGCAGCTTCACAGCATGCAAGCACAACCCATCTTGTGCAGCGCTGTTCGAACGCATAGTGGCTCAGGGGAAATCGAAGAAACTGGCATTGATTGCAGTGGCCAACAAGCTCATCAAACAGGCCTACGCCATTGCTAAAACAGGGGTGGACTTTGATCCGAACTACGGGGGAGAACTAGCTTAAAAAAACTTCACTTTTTGTTTGGTTTTTAGCTCAGTTCATTGTTGGCTGCAGTTTTTTCTTTTCTATTTGTTCATGTTGAATTCGTACTCAGCTTCTAATATTTTAATTCGATCTACTGTCGCGGAAAGAAATGTTCCGTTTACCATTAACGGTGTTATTGACCCTCCTGCCCATTTAGCGGCTTCAAATTCGCAAAGACTGTCTCGGTACTTTTTAAAACTCTCTTGAGATTGTTCAAGTGTCGTCAATGTGAGCCGAAATTCATCTTCAAGTGGATAGTCACTTTCAGGAGTTTCGTCCATTTCATTGACAAGCTTTTGATAGTATTTCAGGTTCTTTTTGAACAGCTCTATCATAATACTATCTGCGATTGTTGCCATTTTTCCGCTACACATGTTCATGTCCGTTTGTGTCACCGCAGTGTCGCAACCAATTTCCCAAGGTGGGTTCTCAAAGTCGATTTGAGCGAGTAGGTAACTCGGTAGAAACGTCAACATGAATAATAGAAATGTTTTCATTTTTTCAAATTGCAGCCAACGGGTTTGGCTATGAAGCGTGCGGATTAGAATCGTGATTCTCGTCCGCTGTGCGAAAGCGTGAAGCAAAGCGGAAAATGTGAGTTTTACGGTTTGCGGAGCATGCTTTCATAGCCTATGTTGTGTGTAGTGTTTTATTTCTTTTGGTACTTATAAAAGGAGAACACTTCGATAACTTTTTGTTCAGATAGAATTCGAAATGTGATTACGTAACCTTTAAAGACCATGTCTCTAACGTTATCCTGATCGGAAAATATTGACTTCCGGTATTTGTATGGATTACTTGGGATTTGATGAATTCTATCTTCAATGTCCAAGTAGAATTTTAATGCGGCTTCGGGTTTGTCCCGTGCGATATACTCTACCTGATCGAGAAGTTTGTTCGAGAAAGTGGGGTTGATTTTAACCCTCATACTTGGAGATAAGTTCTCTGACTTGTTGATTCATTTCTTCTACTGAAATAAAATCAACTTCTCCCTTGTCCATTTTTTGAAGTTCGGATTGGATGAACTCTTTTTGCTTAAGGAATTCAACGTCTTCAGCGATGATTTCTACCTCGTCTTTGGAAAAATGTCCTAGTAGTTTGAGTACTCGGTCAAGTACCTTGTCGTTGATCTGTATACGAATTGTAGTCATCGAATAACGAAGATAGGAAATTCAGGTTTTGGTTCTTTTTTACATTACACACAACGTTTAGTATATGAAAAGTAGGCGATTTCGAAGCGCTAAACTTTCGGTTAAGCACGAACTTTGATAAGTGCCATAAGCTCTAATTTTGCTGCTATTTCGCCTATTTTTTATATACATTGTTAGGTTGCGTTTTTTCTTTAGGTCAAGTAAATAGTCCGCAAATAATTCCACCTACAATCCCTAATCCCATTATTGGTTTAAATGCTTTTGTAATTAATGCGTCCGGTAAACTTAATATTGAACCAACAAGCAAACCCTTTAACCAACCTGCTATTGGTAATTCGATATTAAATATTATGAAGCCAATGGCAAAACGATTAATGAAAGAAGCAATAATTGCCTTTTTTTTATCTTCAAATTCCATAAAAAACATTGGAATTATTGAAGCAATTCCTAATGCCAATCCTGCTATTAAACCTTTTGTAATATTGTCCATTTTAACTTTTTAACTTGTAAGCTGATTTAAGCCAATCAATTATCTGTTTGTCGATTTCGTCAGGGTTCTTAATCCGTACGATATGTTTGTATCTATTAGCTGATATTTTTTCCGTTTTTTCGATTCGTGGGTCATTAACGTCAAAGTCGGTATGAATATGAAGTAAAAGACAGCCTTTTCTTGTGTAAACTCCAACAAAACCTGACTTTGCGTCTAAATGAATACTTGTCTTTTTTGGTGACTGGTAAATGGTTCCAAACTTTTCACATTCTGAGATTAACTTCTCGTAAATATTAGACACAATAGGTTCTTTATTTTCAAAATGGTCAATGACTTTATATTCCATTATCGTTCATTATTTAAATGCAACCTAACGTTTCGGGGCTTGGCGTAGTGGCGGCTTTACAGCACTACCGTTGATACGAAGCACGAAAACTCAAATATAGCAATAAGTTTCATACGAAGCACTTCGCCCGCCATTACGCCAAACCCTTGTTATCAGCTGCCCTTCTTTCAGTCGTTGTTTGGTCTGTCGGGTTGTCGTGGTGCGTTGGCTTGGTAGCTCTTTTTCATTTTTGGTTGGCTTTGTGCGGTTGGTAAAAATGAAAATGTGCTACCAAAAACGTGGGCTGTCTTGCGTTGTTGCCCCATTATTGCCCAATCGTTGCCCCACTTGCCCCATTATTGCCCGACTATCTTGTAGTAAATTCCTGCTCCCGAAGTACCTGTTTTTGTCAGGACTTTAAATTTGTCTGCCAATTCAGTTAGTTCGGTTGTTGCCGTTCGTTTAGAGATGTCGTTCAATGTCTGGTAATCGCTGTTTGTGATTTTTCCTTTGTCTTTGGCGTACAAAACTGCTTTCACTTGTCTGTCGTTTAGTCCAAGCGATTGTAAATATTCTGTATGATAAATGTCTTTCCTAAACTCAACCCAAAA
>JAWKNJ010000031.1:0-68062 GCA_041391765.1 Flavobacteriales bacterium
ACCAGTGGACGAAGCTTGCATGCTCAGGAGATTGACTTCAACGATATTCGAACAACATTGCAGGCCTTGTATGCGATTTATGACAACTGCAACTCCTTGCATACCAATGCATATGACGAGGCGATCACCACGCCAACGGAAGAAAGCGTGCGCAGGGCGATGGCCATTCAGTTGATCATTAATAAGGAATTGGGCTTGGCGAAGAATGAGAACCCAATGCAGGGCTCATTCATCATTGAGCAGTTGACCGACTTGGTTGAAGAAGCCGTGTTAATGGAGTTCGATCGCATTACCGAGCGCGGTGGGGTTTTAGGTGCCATGGAAACTATGTATCAGCGAAGCAAGATTCAGGAAGAGAGCCTCTACTACGAGACACTGAAACACACCGGTGAGTTCCCAATCATTGGAGTGAACACCTTCTTGAGCAGCAAAGGCTCACCTACCATTTTACCAAAAGAGGTAATTCGCGCTACCGAAGAGGAGAAGCAGTATCAGATCAGCATGCTGAACAACTTGCATGCTTGCAATGCGGATAAGCAAGACGATTTGATTCGCGGCCTGCAAAAAGCGGCTATTCAAAACGAGAACATGTTTGAGGAGCTATTGGAGGTTTGTAAGTACTGTTCGCTGGGTCAGATTACCAATGCGTTGTTTGAAGTGGGTGGTCAGTATAGAAGGAATATGTGATGCAACCGGATTGTCGATCTACTACTGAAGTATAACCCTCACCCAGTGGCTTTTATCGTCATCCGAAACTTTAAGAAAGTATATTCCTTTAGGATTGCCAATTAAGGAAAGTTCTGATTCTCTATTCACATTTTCAATTCTTCTAATAACGGCTCCATCAATTGAATAGAGGATAAGAATTGCGTCAAATCTGAAACCGTTGACGATGACATTAATTGTTGACTTGGTTGGATTGGGAAAGACAATTAATCCTTCGTTCGAATGCTCATTGACACTCAATGGGTATAAAAGCGCACAATCTGAGGTATCACGACAGCCGTCTTTGAAAATGGCAACCGCATAATTTCCGGTAGCATTAGCTTCAAACGTTTGAAGGGTGTCTCCATTCAACACTGTGAATTGTTGGTTTGTTTCACACTGCATCCATATGTATGATGTTGCCATTGAATCATGTGCAACAAGTGTTGACGGGCCCATCTGCGTAACGCTATCATCAACATTTTTAATGGTCAAGTCTAAGTGAACCAAGGAGTCACAACCATGTATGTTAGAAAACAGCTTAGAATAGATTCCGGAATCATGTAAAATTGTGTCCGCCCAGTTGTATTTCCGACAATCTTCAACAGCGAAGGTTTGCTCGGTAGCCTTTGAGATGGTCAAATTCAACGTTATGATGGAGTCACAACCTGTGACGTTCTGAAAGGTGTCCTGGTAAATGCCAGAGTCGTAAAGCGTTGATCCCAGCCATGGGGTTGAATCACAAGCAGTCAAGCTGGTGCTATGCACTTCAGATGAGTTAATGGTGAGAATCAGGTTTATTACAGAATCACACCCCTGAGTGTTGCTAATTGTGTGAGAAATAATCGTGTCCTTGGTGTATTCGGTGCCGTAGAAGCTATAAGAATCACAAGCTTTCACATATAAGTTCGAGTCTGTTTGGGGACAAAATTCATACACCCTAACGTGTCCTGAAATGTATGGAACCGTGCTGTTGTGCCATGAGCCAGTGACAATGCCTGAACCTGATGGAGTTAATTGCAATGATCTGCCACAACGGTCGTCCGCTGCCGCACCGTAAATAGGCTCTCCGAGCAATTGCCACGTTAGTCCAACTCTCTTGTACGTTGCGGTTTGACCTGATTGGAAACCAGCATAACTGTCCTCGGGACCACCACCGGAAATGGTGTCTCCGGATGCGCTTATCGAAACTTCCGAACCAAATCTGCTTGTCATGCCCGATCCATTTATATCCGGTCCAACTTGTACCCAGCTTCCGCTGATTAGTTCAAAGGCTCTTATCTGTCCGGAAGAGGTTCCGTTCACATCGGTTCCGGTAGCTCCTACTACTATTTTGTTTCCGGCATCATTGATATCAACGCTTGCACCAAATAAATCACCTGGAGCATAGCCTGTTATCGTGTTTCCCTGTTGTACCCAGTTGTTGCCCACTCGCTCAAATACCTTGACTGTTCCGCCAACTCCGGTTGTAAACGGAGCTCCGACTGCAATATGCTGGGCATCCGAGGATATTGCCGCGCTTGATCCAAATTGGCTTGATGAACCAGCTCCGTAAAGTGTTGGTCCGACTTGCTGCCACGAACCGGAGCTGTATTCGAATACCCGAACGCACCCTGATGATGAGCCATTTCCGTCATTGAAATTAGATCCCACGATGATCGTGTACCCATCGGATGACAGGTCAATCGCATGCCCACAGTGATCACCGGAGTATTGACCTTGAATCACGTCTCCCAATTGTAGCCAACTTCCGCTTTGATACTTAAACACACGAACGAGTCCTCTTTCGCTGCCATACAAGAGGGAACTGCCAGCAATGATATCCCCCGCATGATTAATTCGAACCACATATCCAAATTCTTGACCAGCTTGAGTACCATCAATGTCCTGCCCCTTCTATGACTCCATGCGCCTGCACTATACTCGTGAACGCGGATGTGCCCGTTGTTTGATCCCCCTATGCCATTTTTGTATGCGCCAACGGCAACAACGTCAGCGTGCTCGTTAATTGATACCGACCATCCCGATCTATCCAAGTTCGCCTCACCGTTGATTGCTGCTCCCTTTTGAATCCAATACTGAGCAGCAGTGTTCAATTGGATCATCACCGAAAGGCAGGTCAACAGGTTACCAATGGTGAATGGCTTAGATACAAGCATCAACGGTAATCTCATGTAATACTCATTTATTATTCAAAGCTATGCCTAATCTGTAAGCACTTGACTAGGTTTCAACTTCGATTTTAGGTAAAAGTGTTAATTGCTGAAATGTCAATGAGTTGATTTTCTTTGATCTACAGCTTAATCATTCTTTGCATTTCAGAAGCCTGATTCTCTGGGATTTCAGCGGCATTCGCAAATTCATTCCAACTAAATACAGCCCCTGAAACTTGGTCAATAATTTTATGCGCCTTCTTAATGTTCATGGCTTTCGCCACCATCAGGAAATCCTCTGTGGTGATGTGCTCACGCTTGCCGTTTACACTCAGTTGGTGAACACTCATCCACTTATTCATTGGGTCGAAGGCAAAAGTGACATCATATGCCGGGGCAAGACTCCATTTCCCTTGCCGATCCATGAGAAAAGCGATATTTTTTGTGTGATCGTCTCGATTTTTAGCCATCACGTTAAAGACCATTCTTCTGAAAAGTTCCTCAGCATCGGGATAGGGTAGGCGCAATCTGCGCATCACCTGAAAGGCCTGTTCATAAGCGTAGAGGCTGGGTTGATTGTAGTCATAATGAGCAATGCCGCATAGCGTTTGCATGTGCAGTTTTTGATTATCAACCCGATCAAAACGTTTGGTGAGAAAATGAGCGCGTTCGCCCTCTTCCAACAATTGAGATTCCATCATTGTGATTCCTGCAGCCTTGGCCATGAGGTAATAAGCATATTCAATACGGCCGTACCCTTTGGGGTCGCCTAAGGCATCATTGGTCACCCCATCCAGTTTTAAGATGTAGTGCTCAAAACCTTCAGGTAAATCCAACTGCCCGGATTTTACCTCACCCGTTTGTCGGTTGTAAGCAATAACCGCTTTGGCGCGAGCTCCACCTGCGGAAGTTCCGATTCGAATGATGTCGCTCAGTGTTTCATTAGGGTGGTTGCTGAGGTTTCCGCTTAGTGTTTTTCGCTCATTAAGAATGTCCTGAGCCAGACTTACAATCGCATCGATTTCAAGCGACTTCATTTCTTGTGACAACGCCTCTTGAGCCGGTTCAAACTCCAATGCACCCATTCCTCTTCGGCCGATGTAACACAAACGCTCAACCGGATTTACTTCAGCGCGCCCTTGCTTTGCCAACCATGCGTCTAGCAATGCGCTTCCGAATCGATCTGGTAAAGAGTCTGCGAGTAATCCTGGAAGTCCGTGATAGGTTTCTCTGTTTAGGTTCGGGAAAGAGAAAATGCGTTGATTATCATCTCTAGGCATAGTCAACGGAGCGATGTCCCATAGACTGGAATCGTACTCCGGTACAAACTCAAAGGATGCCAAGCTTCGCTCACTGTCCCAGGCTACCGCACCGAGGGTTTTGCCCCAAAGCTTCACTTCGGCAATGCTGGTTACCATTCGGAGTCTTTATCGGATTTGGGTGAACGCTTGTGAGATGCGCGCATTCTTTTGGTGCTTTGCTCACGCAACATTTGAAGCGGGCTACTTTCTGCTTGAGGAATGAACACCTTTAGCTCATGTAACAATTGTAGAGCTCTCAACACTTGAATGAATGTGATCAAATTAACGGCTCTGCCGTTTTCCATTTGACTCAACGTAGCGCGATCGATGCCTGCTTCTTCGGCCAGTTGTTGCTGCGTTTTGTTTTGGTTTAGACGATTTTGCTTGAGCAGCTCTCCCAATTGAGTAATGATGCGTTCATCGCTCAACGCATACCAGTCTGTGCTGCTTGTTTTATTGTAAACCATGTTCCATTTTTGATTAGAGAATGGCGATTGAGTTTTAATTTAATGATGTTTAATAATAACATTAAATCCATATAAGCAGATTAATGTTGTTTAAACACATCAAAAATACAAATTATATGCTTAAATCCACCAAATTCAATACAATGAGTCCATTTGCCACATACAGGTCAGTTTGGGAATACCTATTCGTGCTCAATCTGGGATCAAAGGCAGAACAAGAAATTGTCGCACTTAAAAAGGAACTTCAGAGCAAAATCGGATTATTCCCCAGCGCACACTCCGTACCTCATATCACCATTGGAAATGTCATTCTACAACAAAAGCATGCTGAGATTCTGCTTCAAAGGTTAGACCGACTTTGCCGAAAAACAGAACCATTTCCGGTACACTTAAACAATTTCGAACAATTCACGCAGCGAAACATTTTCGCAAATCCCGCAAATTCAACCGTCATTGTCGAGTTCATGAAGAAATGCGAACAAGCGTCCCAAGGTTTAGAATTAAAGGCAGCATGGGCACCAAAACAGAAAAAACCGCATGTGACGATTGCTAGGGGTTTGGGAAATCAATTTGAAGAAGCATGGGAAATGTTTGAAAGCCGAAGTTATGTGGCCGATTTTCAGGTCAATGACCTGATCGTCTTGAGACGGTTGCATGGTCAACCATATGAACAAGTGGCTCAATTTCTATTTAAATCTGAGGCAGTTCAGATGAAGTTGTTCTGATTTTCAAACTCATACACAGAACTTGCGTCTTTTCCACCCTTCTACAGTCTATCAGGGTGAACATTAAAAATTCAGAACTCATGAAAGACGAAAGCAAAGACTGCAATTGCAATAACAACAACGGAGGCGGCTCTTGCTGCTCAGAATGATGATTTGATAAATACATCTAACCCATATTTTATTCAAGATAATAGGGAACCTCATTTAAGTTGTCCGGTTTCTAGCTTTTCGATTGACATTCCGAAAAGCAATACATGAATGCAACCACATACGTCACCGTAAATGGTGGCACAACCATCCGCTCCACCGCTTTGATCAGCAGAAACTGCAACGAGGTCTGGAACATTGTTTCGGATCCTGGAAACATCGTTCGGTTTCACCCGCTCATCAAACATTCAGAGTGTATTAGTAAGAATAAATCGGGTATCGGTTCAGAACGCCTGTGTAAGCTACTGCCTATGGGCGAGATGATTGAACAAGCTACGGAATGGAAAGAAGGACAGGGATACACCATGCTTGTGAAGGGAGGTAAGATGATGCCTCCGGTCAAGTTTATGAAGGGCGCACTCAGCTTAGATCACAGAGAAGGCCGGTGCTTGGTGAGCTTCGAGTTTAGTTACAAGCTAAAAGGTGGTTTCTTAGGGGCATTGATGGATCGTTTTATGATTCGACCTCAATTCAGAAAGGCACCTCCGAAATACGTGTTGGGCCTAAAATACTATGCAGAGAACGGCAGGAAAATCAGCAAGAAGGAATTGGCTCAACTTGGATTTTGAAGCTTGGCCAATCTGGACTCAATCACTGATTTGACGTAAACGCTTGGACAGGTGTCAACGGACCTTTGATAATGCATTGCTGCATCAAGAGGCTTTTCATTTTCCAGAAAATAGCCATGAACCGCATGGAGGAGGTATGCATTGGTTGGTTTGGACGAAGACATAAGAGGCTGGAGTTTTTCCATCGCTTCATCCGTATTCCCGGCCATGTGTTGGGCCACGAGTCTATTCAATCTGACTGCATAGGATGGCTCAAGATTTTCCAGGATAATGTAGTAATGAAGAATTTGTGGCCAATTGATGAGTTGCATGGAGAGAGCAATGCAGTACTCAGATGCTATGCCGGCTTTGAGGTGGTAACTGCTTAATGTACCGGATTGAGACTTTTCTAACCAGTGCATTGCTTCGCTAATCAATTCGTTATCCCAATTTTCTCGCTCCTGATGGAGAAAAAGAATGGGTAAACCGTCATGATCCAATCGCGCATCGAATCGGGCTGCGTGAAACAGCATCAGAGCGAGCAGCGCTTTGGCTTCGGACGATTCAGGGTAAGCTTCAATGAGTAGCCGGCATAAACGGATGGCCTCCAGACATAGATCTTCGCGGATCACTTGATCAGAACCGGACGAGAAATATCCCTCGTTGAAGAGCAAATAGACCGTTTGATAAACGCTGGAAAGTCGTGGATGTAGATCGGTGTCATCAGGGATTTCAAAGCGAATCTCGCCCTGTCTGAAAGCAGCCTTCGCCCTGTAAAGTCGCTTCTCAATACTAGCTTCGGACGATTGCAATGCAGACGCAATCTCTTTTATTCCAAACCCGCACAAGGTTCTCAAAGCCAGTGAAATTTGCTGTTCTGATGGAAGTGAAGGGTGACAGCAGGTGAAGATCATTCTCAGTTGTTGATCCTGGATCGCGTTGTGTGTAAAGTCAGGTTCAAACCGAATTTCTTGTTCTGATTTCCAACCATGGCTTACATGAGATTCAAATACGCTTTTCCTCCTTAGTCGATTAATAGCTTTTTTTCTGGCCACATCGGTCAGCCATGCATCAGGATTGCGAGGCAGTCCTGATTGCTCCCAAGACATAAGGGCTGTTTCCAAGGTGTCATTTACTATGTCTTCAGCATCTTCCAAATGATCTAACCCGAATTGATAGACCAGCCAAGGAACGAGTCGGGAAAAACTGTGGCGGAAAAAATGATCGGGTAAGTCTGTCATTGACCGGGTGGAATAAGCGGTCTGACGAAGATGTCAAAGTGTTCGGTGAGTGGACATTCCATGGCTATGCGAATAGCATCTTTTAAGTTCTCGGCAAGGATCACCGTGAAGCCGGCAATGATTTCCTTGGCCTCCAGGAAAGGTCCGTCCATCTCTACATGATCTGATCCTTGAATTTTAGCACCCACGGGTTTCAAGCGCTGGGCGCTCACATGTCGCTCACCAAGTTCATTTGCCCAATGACGGTACGCTTCTAAGCGTTTTTGCAATTCTTCGGGCGAGTAGTCCAGCTGATGCTTGCCCTTCATAAGTAGCATGAACTCTTTCATCGCCCTGTTGATTTCATTAGCTCATAAGCCACGTTGGCGAAAGCCTGCCAATGTTGATGATCATCCTCGTGAACCTCATACCAACCCCTCAACGGTCCTTTGTTTTTGAATGGGTTGAATTCTGTGACCGCAATGGATCGATTTGGAAGGTTTTCAATGCTTCCAAACTTAAATACCATGTTTCCCTTTTTGGATTGAAATGCAAAAACCTTCCCACTCAGAGTGATGGCAGGTGAACTCATCATGTTTCCCTCATGGACTCCGTCAAAAGAGCAAAGCGATTCTAGAATCTCGATAAATGTTGGATGCAAATTGGTCATGCTTTTATCCACGGTCAAATTAAGCGTGTAAAACCGGACATCCGGAATTGGAGATATGAAATAAATTTTGCGTCTTTTCCACCCCTACTCAGTTTATCAGGGTGAACATTAAAAATTCAGAACTCATGAAAGACGAAAGCAAAGACTGCAATTGCAATAACAACAACGGAGGTGGCTCTTGCTGCTCAGGATGTTGCTGCTGCTAAATCATTGACCCGCCCTTCATTCGAGGGCGGGTTTTTTAATTTTGAACAAGCATGAGCACAGAGCAGATATGGCGGGAGTATTCGGATCATGTGTTGCGCTACTTTCAATCTAAGGTCCATGATAAGGATGTGGCCGAAGATTTGCGACAGGAAGTGTTTTTGAAAGTTCATCAGCACTTGAATTCGCTCAAAGACCAGCAAAAGGTCGATCATTGGCTCCGCGTGGTGACTCGCAATGCCGTGGTTGATTATTGGAAATCGAAGGGAAAGCACATTGATGAGCCTTCGCTACAACTGGAACGAGACACACAATTCGACCATTTGGCTAACCAGTGCGTCAATCGCATGATCACCACCCTGCCCGATAAATATGCTGAGCCACTAAGATTGAGTGATATCGAAGGCATCAAACAAGAAGATATCGCTGATCAATTGGGATTGAGTTATTCAGCCACCAAGTCAAGAATTCAACGGGGAAGGGTGATGCTGAAGGAAGCATTGACAGCTTGCTGCAAGGTTCAAGTCAATGTGCGCAACGAATTGGTGGATGCCGATTGCCAAGGCGATTGCCACCCAAAGAACTAGGCTTTTGTAAGAAGGCGGGTAATCTTACTTTTACTCGCATGAAGCTGCGGGTCATTTGGGGATTGGTTCTTGCCCTATTGTTCTGTGTTGGACAAACGCAGGTAAATGTGGACAGCCTCCAAACCGTATTACAAAATACCAAGGGAGCCGATCGACTCAAACTCATCGAAGACATTGCATTTGGTGTCAATGATCCGATTTTAAAAAAGAAGTGGGGTAAACGTCTAATTGATGAGGCAAAAGAGCAAGGAGCGGATCTTGAACAAGGCCTTGGTCATCACTACATAGCCGCTGCGCTGTCTGCTGAAGGCGATGCCGTTGCCTCCAACCAGGAACGCTATCAAGCGATTGAAATATTCAAATCCATCAATCGCAAAGACAAGATGGCAAGGCAGTACCTCAGCATTGGAAACAATCTTGCCGATTTGGGGTTGTATGACAGTGCTTTAGCGATCTACTCAACCGCTAGAGATTTGGCACAAGAATCCAATGACTCTACCGCGCTGTCCGGAGCTTTTTTGAACATCAGCACAATCTATCATGAACGAGGGGAGGGCGAGAAGGAGCTCGAGTACTTGATTAAAGCAAGCAAGCTGGCGGAATCGATGCAAAACCATGATCAGCATGCGGTCATCATCTTCAATATTGGGGTTTTCTACCTGGAAGCAGGTGATCAGATAAAGGCGGTTGAGCAGCTGCATCGTGCCATGGCACTGTATCGCTCGCAGGAAAATTTATATGGCGAGGCGAGTTGCTACACGTTCATGGCTCAGATGAAATTTGAGGAAGATGAGTTTGACTCGGCCATGCACTATCTGGATATGGCAGCAGAGAATTATCGAAAGGTGGGAGACATGTCCAGAATGGCCTACATCACACTCAATCAAGGCCAGACGTTGGCGCAAGCTGGAGATATTGCAAAAGCTGAAACGAAACTTCGTTATGCGCTGCAAGTCTTTCGCGAATTAGGCGAGAATCACTACATCGCTTCTGCGCTGCAATCGATTTCGAATATTCATCGGTTTAAGGGAGAGTGGGATAAAGCAATTTCGACATTAGAGGCTGCCATCCACATTATGGAGGAAATGAAGGTCTTGAATGACCTGTGGAATTGGTACAAAGAATTAGCCGAGCTGTATGATGAAAAAGGCGATTACAAAGCCGCGTATGAGGCCATGGAGATGCATTCTCAGTACGGTGACTCCTTGCAGGCAAGCAATAAGCAAGAGGCCATTCAGGAGATGGAGGCGAAGTATCAAAACGAAATGAAGCAGCTCGAAATAGAAAACCTTGAAAAGGAAAAGTCGCTTCAGCAAGCTCGATTAGAACGTGAAGCCTCACAACGCATGTTGCTCATCGGGGGATTGATTGTAGCCCTGATTTTGATCGTCTTGGTAGGATATGGATTCATTATCAAGCAGAGGGATAATAGGACCATACGAGCTCAAAAAGACGAAGTGGAAACTCAGCGAGACGAGATTCAATGGCAACATACACAGCTGGAGGAAAAGAATTGTGAAATCACTGATTCCATCACCTATGCGAAACGCATACAGGATGCCATCCTTCCGCCATTGAAGGAAGTGAAAGCAGCGCTTGGAGATTGCTTTGTGTTGTACAAGCCCAAAGACATCGTTGCCGGTGATTTTTACTGGCTACATCAAGCAGGTGACCAGGTCATATTTGCTGTTGCAGATTGTACGGGGCACGGTGTTCCGGGTGCTATGGTGAGCGTGGTTTGTCACAACGCATTGAACCGCGCTGTTCGTGAGTTTGGATTCACAAAACCATCTCAAATCCTTGACAAAACCTTAGAGTTGGTGGTTCAGCAGTTTGCTAAGAATGAAGCCGAAATCAAGGACGGAATGGACATCGCGCTGTGCACTTGGAATAGGTCAACGAACGATCTGCAATACGCAGGTGCCAATAACCCGCTATGGATCGTTAGACAGGATGCAGAAGATGTAGAAGAATATAAGGCAACAAAACAACCCATCGGCAAGTACGCCAATCCGGTGCCTTATGATAACAATGAATTGAAACTGAGCCCAGGAGATTCACTGTATGTATTCAGTGACGGTTTCCCGGATCAATTTGGCGGCATCAATGGAAAGAAGCTCAAGTCAAAAGCATTTAAGGAACTACTTCTTGCCGTCAACCTACGCTCCATGGACGAGCAGCGCCTAGCCATCGATCGTCACTTCGAGGATTGGAGAGGCCAACACGAGCAGATTGATGACGTCTGCGTCATCGGTCTTAGGGTCAGTTAGCGACCGAAAAGACGCTTGTTCAGTCAACTTCTAGAATTAAAAAAATCCACTAGTCTTGTCATTGATTGAATAAAATCAACCTTCATGAGATCATATAACATTGTTGGCCTAGTTGCTGTTTCTCTTTTATTTATTGGAACTTTTCTCAAGGCATTCCATTGGTTTGGAGCAGGAATAGCATATGTCCTGACCATGTTCACTTTGGTTAGTTTTTTCGCACCGCTTCGATTGATGGATTCGTTGAAATCAGGGCGAAGCAAGTTGATTTCATGGGTGGAGTATTTCACAATCACCTTATTATCCATTGCCACTGTCTTTAAGATGATGCACTGGCCATTTGGAGGGTTTCTGTTGTATACTTTCTTCTTTGTGTTTTTCTTAGGCTACGTACCCACCTATGTAATCCAGGGTTTTCGACAATCTGCGGATAGGAACACGATTTATTTCAACATGATTATTGGCGGAATAGTCATTATGATGTTCTACCTGTACATGGGAGGACAAGTAAGTGCACGGATGTTGGATAGTTATGATTTGGCCCTGACTAAGCAAGTCCAGCTATTCGAAAAGTCTGAGAAAAAGGCTAACAAGTTGATGGAGTCCATCAGTCTGTTAAATGTGGATTCGATAAATCACAAGTCAAGTCAACTTCATGCTCGAACCAATGAAATCATACAATCTATTGATACGCTCACAAATTTCTTGATTGCTCAATCGGATGGAATTTCAATTGAGAAAGCGGACTCACTTTGGTTTGGACATATTCAAAACAGGGACAAATTTGATATCCCTACTCAACTTCTGATGTTTGAGGGTAGAGGTGAACAGCTTCGAAAAACGTTGAACGAATATTCGGAATGGTCCAAGAAACTCTTCGATCCGGAAGTTCGACTATTACTGGAAGAAGAGCTTAGCATTGATACAAAGGATAGATATGATGAATGGAATGAAGAAAATATCACCTGGGAGCGATACATGTTTGATCATGTTCCATTATCCGTGGTTATTGGGTCAATGTTGACAGTCCGACACGAGGTTATCCAGGTTGAAATCGCTGCGTTGGAAGAAATGCTGAACGCAGCAGCAAGTGAGAAGCCGGACAATTTTGCTGCAATTCTAGCCGAAGTAAATTCAAAGTACGAGGCAGAGGCAAGGCAGCTTGAGATTGCCGAATTAGAAAAGCAAAAGGAGCTTTCGGATGAAAGCGTGAAGTCAAAACAAGAAGAAGTTGATGCCATTGCATCTACAATGCTTTGGATGGGCTTGGGTATTTTCATTTTCATCGTCATGTTGTTCTATGTCATCCGCAGCAACATTGCTCGCAAGCGGCTGAACAAGGAAATAACTCAGCAGAAAATTGAGATTGAACATCAAAAGGAACTCGTTGAGGAGAAAAATAGAGAAGTCACCGAATCAATCACCTATGCCAAGCGCATTCAAGAGGCGATATTACCTCCGCGCAAATTGGTTAAGGAGTACCTCTCAAACAGCTTCGTTCTATACAAGCCAAAAGACATTGTAGCCGGTGACTTCTATTGGATGCAACCATTCGGTGATTGGGTGTTTTTTGCGGCAGCCGACTGCACTGGGCATGGTGTGCCGGGAGCAATGGTCAGTGTGATCTGCAATAACGGACTGAACCGATCAGTGCGCGAGTTTGGATTGAGAGATCCGGCTCAAATCTTAGACAAGACGCGCGATCTGGTCATGCAAGAATTCGAGAAAAGCGAGGAAGACGTAAAGGACGGAATGGACATAGCGTTGTGCGCATTGAATACCGACACGAATGAGCTACATTATGCTGGTGCTCAAAATCCGCTATGGATTGTTCGTTCAGGTGCATCTGAGGTGGAAGAAATCAAGGGCGATAAGCAACCTATTGGACGGTACGCAGAACCGAGACCATTTACTACGCATCATGTGAAGCTAGAAAAGGGGGACACGATCTATGTGTTCAGCGATGGTTATGCCGATCAATTTGGTGGGGTGAAAGGCAAGAAGTTTAAGTATGCTTCATTCAAGGAATTACTTGTATCTATTCAAGAAAAACCAATGGAAGCTCAGAGAGAAATCATCAATAGTCGCTTTGAAGAATGGCGTGGAGAACTGGAACAGATTGATGACGTGTGTGTTATTGGAGTTCGTATTTGATCAGAAAATTTCTAGTGTGGGCATATGATAGATGCTTGGTTATATTTGACCATAACCTAACCACCTGATTTCTACGCCTTATTAATACCCTAGTCTCCGTATTCAATCGCATTTGTGCAGGGCGTAGTGCATTATGGACTCCATTATTAATCTTTTGCTTGGTTGCTAACGCTAACCCTGTAGTCGCCCAAACGAAGGCAGACTACAAGTTTAAGGTCACCGGGAAAATTGTTTTGGATGATTCAAAGAAGAGGACGCCCTATAAAAATGCACCAATTACCATTTATTCAGATGGTGAAGTCTTGGAGATTATTTATGCTGACAAAAAGGGAATGTTCGATGTTCAGCTAGCCTATGACGGAGAATATGAGGTCTCATTTGGAACGATAGAATCAGGCTACGTGCCAAAGCGACTAGCCTTCAATACCAAAGGTGTTCCGGATGAAATCAAGCCAAAGATCATGTCGTTCGACTTTACTGTAGCGTTGATAGAATACTATTCCTCAATAGATTATTCGGCTTTTGAGAAACCTGTAGGCAAGATTCATTATAGTCCGGAGATAAAGGAGTTTGACTATGACATCAATTACACCAGGGAAATTCAAGATGCAATCACCCAACTATTAAGTTCTAAATTCAAGCTGAACGTTCAGGTGTTTCAATCGATGGATGAAACAGCAAACGATGTTATTGAGTTGGCTGATGTACCTGTGACGCTTTATCTCAAAGTCAATAAGGTTGCTTCTTTGAAGGCAGATGAAAATGGACGATTTAGCATAGATCTGGAATACGACAAATTGGGTTATAACCTTATTGTCGGTGAAGGTTTGAGGGGTTTCAAGCCGAAAAGAATAATCATTAATACAATCGATGTTCCAGAGGATTTGCAAGAGAAGAAGAGTGTGCGATCAATGGACATAAGGTTAACGCTTCATGCCGGTTTTGGTGCAGATGTAGCGAGTGAAATGCCGGTAGGCATAGTGGGTTATAACATCGAAGAAAAGTCTTTTGAAGCCGATTGGATTGAAGAAGAGTTGGTAGATCAAGGGTTGGATGGAAAAGCTGAAAAAGGACAGAAGTCGAGCGCATTCGAATTAGCTGCTCAGCAGTATCTGGAAACAGCACAGTTTCAAAGTGAAATCGAAAAGTATAAGAGCATCAATTCCATCATGGTTCAAAAGGCTAACCGCATGGATAGGCAGATTGAGCAATTGAAAGACAGTGTGCAAACCCAGCGATCTAGGTTTCAGCAGGAACTCGAAGCCACCGACCAAAAGTGGCAACGCGAACAAGAAGAATTGATGATGGAAATCTCTAAGATTTCTGACAAATCATCATTGGATGCAGCAAGGCGAAAGCTGGAAGTGGATAAACTCAAGGCCATCACCGATGAGGATAAGCAGGCTATTGCAGAACGAGAGGCTGCGTTGAATCAGGTTCAAGGTAAACTTTCAGATGCGGTGACGACCATCGAGCAAAAGGATGATGAAATCAAGCAAAAGGAAGAAGAAGCTAAGGAACGCAGGAGGCAACTCATAGCAGCTTTAGCAGCCATTAGTATCATCATGGTTCTGGCTGTGTTCCTATTGATGAGTATTCGAAAACAGAAAGCCGCGAATAGAACCATTACGCTTCAGCACGATGAAATTGTGCAACAAAAGGCTGACATAGAACACCAAAAGGAGATAGTTGAAGAAAAGAACAAAGAAATCACCGATTCGATCACCTACGCAAAACGCATCCAAGAAGCCATATTGCCGCCACAAAAGCTGGTGAAGGAGTTCTTGTCAAACAGCTTTGTGCTGTATAAACCGAAAGATATTGTTGCAGGTGATTTTTACTGGATGCATCCGGATGGTGAGTGGGTGTATTTTGCAGCTGCTGACTGCACTGGTCATGGAGTTCCCGGGGCGATGGTGAGTGTGATTTGCAACAACGGATTAAACAGATCAGTTCGTGAATTCGGATTGAAAGAGCCTGATGAAATTCTCAATAAGACCCGTGAGCTCGTTTTACAAGAGTTTGAGAAAAGCGAGGAAGAAGTAAAGGACGGGATGGACATTGCGCTGTGCGCACTCAACGCCAAGGAGAGAAAGCTCCAATATGCCGGAGCGCAAAATCCACTTTGGATCATACGAAACGGAGCCACGGAAGTGGAAGAAATCAAGCCCGATAAACAGCCCATTGGCCAGTATGCTGAACTTCGGCCTTTTACCAATCACGATGTGGAATTAAATGAAGGCGACACGGTTTACATTTTCAGCGATGGTTATGCCGATCAATTTGGCGGTCCCAAGGGCAAGAAGTTTAAGTATGCATCCTTCAAGGAACTGTTAGTTTCCGTAAACCATGAACCGCTTGAAAATCAGCGAACAATTATCAACGAACGCTTTGAAGAGTGGAGGGGAGAGTTGGAACAGATAGACGATGTTTGCGTAATTGGGGTAAGAGTTTGAAAGCTATCACTTTGTTCATATTGCTTATGGCACTTGGTCTGACGACTTTGGGACAAGATTGGGAGACTTTGATTCGTGAATCAGAGGACAAGATGACAACGTCACAAATTACGCGAGCCCGGTTTAAGTCTTTGTTCATATACAAATTTGCGCAATCAAGTGAGTGGCCGGGTGGTTCGATAAAGGACAGCTTTAAAATTGTCGTTCTGAAGAATCCATATCTGTGCAAGTACTTATCAATAGCGGCAGAGACAAAGACCATTAACGGGTTTCCTGTAGACATCGAATACATCAGCAGCATTAATGACTTTACGACCGGTCAGATGTTATATGCCGACTATTTTGATGGGGTGTCAGCGGAACAACTTTTTGACGCAATTGGTGATCAATCAGTAGCATTAGTAACCGAGGGATATGATTATAATACCACCATGTTCAACTTCATAATTCAAGGTAATTTGATAAAATATCAGATGAACCGATCTAACTTGTCGAAGCATGGCATAATTCCATCTAAAGCACTTGAAAATTTAGCCACTGAAGTAAATGAGGAAGATTGGAAGACAGAATTGGAGCGCCTGCGCAAGGATTTACAAGTTGAAAAGCAGAAGTCAGCGCAGCTGCAAGATGTGAACGAAAATCTGAATGTTGAAGTAACTACCCTAAAAACTGACATTCAAACGCTGGAAGAAAAAATAGACGCTCTTAATGAAGAAATCATTGAAAAAAGAAGTGAGTTGTCTGAAGTCTTTGATCGGATTGGAGTCCAGAAAGACGTTTACCAAAAGCTGGTAAAAAGCCTAGACAGCAAAGAGCGCGAACTCACTGAAAGTCAGAAGGAACTACAATCCAAGAACGAGGAACTTGAAACTAAGGAATTGGCAATTCAAGTCTCGGAGAAACGATTATCCGAACAACGAGAACAGATAGAATTAGCTAACGAAGAAATATTAGTCGTTGAGAGTAGAATGTCGAATGCGTTGAAACTACTAGAAAATCAAAAACTAGTCAGTTATGCTGTGGCAATCATCGCCTTTATCATTTTGATCCTTGGTGCTTTGGCATTTGTAAATTATAGAAGACAGAAGTCACAGGCACAAATCATTGCGAAGCAACGTGATGAAGTTGAATCACAACGGGATGAGATTCGACAACAGCACGAGCAGTTGGAAGAGAAAAACCAAGAAATCCTGGATTCGATCGAATATGCCAAGCGTATCCAAACCGCCATCCTTCCACCGGATCGTATTGTCAAGGAATACCTCAATCAGAGCTTCATTTTGTATAAACCAAAGGATGTGGTTGCGGGTGATTTCTATTGGATGGAAACGGTTGGTGATGTCGTGTACTACGCGGCTGCAGATTGTACTGGTCACGGGGTCCCCGGAGCCATGGTTTCAGTGATTTGTGTGAACGGATTGAATCGAGCAGTGCGAGAATTCGGACTTCGACAACCAGCCGAGATTTTGGACAAGACACGAGAGCTCGTCATCAAGGAATTCGAAAAAAGTGAGGAGGAAGTGAAAGACGGAATGGATATTTCGCTTTGCGCATTGAACTCAAAAACCAAGGAACTTCAGTGGGCCGGTGCCAACAATCCGCTTTGGATCGTCCGAAAAGGAGCGGAAGAAGTAGAAGAAGTGAAGCCGGATAAACAGCCTATTGGAAGGTATGAATCAGAAAAACCGTTCACCAATCATGTTGTTCAGTTGAATGACGGTGATACCATCTACACCTTTTCGGATGGATATCCGGATCAATTCGGTGGCGAAAGCGGCAAAAAATACAAAAGCGGTAAGTTCAAAAGTACACTCCTCAAATTGGCTCATCAGCCTGTTAGTGACCAGCGAGCTTTGTTGGACGAAGAGTTTGAGTCGTGGCGTGGAGAGCATGAACAGATCGATGATGTCTGTGTCATTGGTGTGAAAATCACTTAGTGATAGTCATCGAGCCCTCCGCTAGAAGCGAATCGGTTGATGATGTATGTGCCATTCGGCTCAGGGTTTGATTTTGTCCTTCCCCAACGGCAGGTATTAACCTTGCGGCATTAATCATTCAATGAAATCAAAAAGCTACACATCGGTTGAGTTAGCGCGACTGGCAAATGTTACTGAGCGCACATTGCGTTACTATGACGAAATCGCGTTGCTTGTTCCAAAGAGTCGTGAGGAAAGTGGTAAGCGCATTTACGGTTTAGACGAGCTCTATCGCCTTCAGCAAATACTGCTGTATCGTGAAATGGGTTTTAGCTTGGATGCAATCAAGGAGATTCTGGATGATCCGGGATTTGATCTGATTGGTTCACTGAAAAACCAACGCCAAAAGCTCGAACAGCAACGCTCAACCATGGGACGGCTGATTGTGATCGTTGACAAAACAATCAAAGCAATGCAAGACAACACACAACCACTCAGTGACAAGGATCTCTATGATGGATTGTCACAACAAACCATTGATGAATATAAGGCTGAGGCAGAGGAACGCTGGGGGGATGAGTTCAGAAAATCGGAAGCTCGTATACGCCAAATGAGCAAGGCCGAAATTCAGGAACTGAAGGCAGAAGGTGATCAGATCATCAGAAAACTGGTTCATCTTATGAAACTTGATCCCGCTGACTCTATTTCACAATTGACCATCGCTGAATACTTCAACCATTTGAATCAGTGGAATCAAATGGATCGGACAAAGTGGGCCACTATTGCGGAGATGTATGTCGAAGACGAACGATTCCGAACAAACTATGACAAGTATGCAAAAGGTTTGGCCCTATGGATTCGCGATGCTGTAAGGGTATTTTCCGCGCAAAGCTGATGCTCAAGTAATGTTACATTTAGGGCTAACAACACTTCGACTATGAAACGATTGTTAGCCCTTTTATTTTTAGCCATTTCTATTAATGGTGCGCAAGCGCAAACCATTATTCCCGCTGCATCTCAGGCTGCCATAATGCGGTCTGTTGATCAAAACAAATTAGCGCAGGTTTCGATTCACGGAGAAAAATACGTCTCTGTTTTGGCTGAAATGAATGATTCTTTCAACGTATCCGAATTAGAGACCCTGGGGATCATCGTTGGGACGAAACGGGGTAGGATAGTCACACTTAAAATTCCACAAAAGCGAGTTGAGTTGATAGAGAACTTGCCTGGAATTGGCTATGCCCAGATAGCAACGAAGGTTCGTCCCAATTTGGATCGTGCGGTTCGAGATGTGAGGGCCGACAGTGTTCACATGGGCTGGGAGTTGGACTCAGCTTACACAGGTAAAGGTGTTTTGATTGGAGTGACCGACTGGGGCTTTGACTATACGCATCCCATGTTTTATGACACCGCCATGAACCAAACGCGCATTCTGGCTGCTTGGGATCAATATAAAACAAGCGGCCCTGCACCGGATGGGTTCAATTATGGAACCGAATACAAAACGGTGAGCCAGTTGCTTGCGGCTCAGTCTGACACCGCCAATATTTACAGTTATGCCACCCATGGTTCACATGTTGCCGGAATAGCGGGAGGTGGGGGAGCGGGAACAAAATACCGTGGCCTTGCCTTTGACGCTGAGTTTTTGTTTGCAACATTTTTGGTGGACGAGGGGGCCGTTGTTGATGCATTTGAATGGATGTATCAGAAATCCTTGGCTGAGGACAAAAGACTGGTGATTAATATGAGTTGGGGACTGTATTACATGGGAACGCTGGATGGTAAATCGTTGCTCAGCGAAGTCATCACCGAATACATTGACCTTGGGGTTTTGTTTGTGACGAGTGGAGGTAATAACGGTGACGCAGACTTTCATTTGAAATTTGAATTTAACAGCGATACCATGCGAACAAGAGTTGGCTTTGTTCCAAACAATGCCGTCCCTTACCAGGATGGTCAAAGCATTTCCATGTGGGGAGAGGAAGGCAAGTCGTTCATCACGGGATTTGATATTCTGAACTCTTCGAATACCCGTGTAGGTGGTTCGGAATTGTTTAATACAAGTACGGCAAGTGCCTACACTGAATCGGATTTAATCGTTGGCACAGACACATTTCACTTCGACATTGCCGTGGATAATGCGCATCCACGAAACAACAGACCTCATGCGAGGCTTCGCATTCGTTACCCACCTTCCGGATTCAAGATTGTGTTGAAAGCTACCTCTGCATCAGGAACCGTTCATTTCTGGAATTTACTGGAAACCACAACGGGGGTAGGTAACACAGGTTGGGATTTCACTTCCCTCGGAACCGGATACACTGCTGGAGACAACCTTTATGGAATAGGCGAACCAGCTTGCACGGAAAGCCTGATTTCGGTTGGCGCTCATTCTTCAGGTGTGTTCAACAATGGAGAATTTATTCCCTTCAATATTGCTGACTTCTCTAGCCTGGGGCCTACGCTAGACGGCAGAGTCAAGCCCGACATTACGGCTCCCGGTGTTGGTGTGATCTCATCCATTTCTTCTTTCACCGATGGTGCGTACTCACCCGTGGAGACTATTTCCTTCAACGGGAGGGAATATGGCTTTGTGGCATTCAGCGGCACCTCCATGTCATCGCCCGTAGTTACAGGCATAGTCGCCATGATGTTGGAAGCGAATCCGGAATTAACCCCAGCAAAAATCAAAGAGATACTTCAGGAAACTGCGCGTGAGGACTACTACACCGGCACAATTCCCGAAGGTGGAAGTAACATTTGGGGTCAAGGTAAAGTTCATGCATGGCGAGCTGTAAGAAGGGCTTCCGAATTGGTCGGGATAGAAGAAACTGAAAGCTGGATGGACGAGATGATCGTATATCCTAATCCTGCACAACATCATTTGACCCTGAAAACAATCGGGCAACCAAGCCATGTGTGTGTATATGACCTTCAAGGTCAGATGGTGTTGGAAACCAGCGGGGATGTCAACGTTTTGAAGATCGAACGTTTGCGTGCAGGTTCCTACTTTGGAATTGCAACCGATCACAGTGGAATTTCAACGATGTTTCGATTCGTGAAAGCAAGTGCAGATTAATCGGGGATGACATTTACCCGATAAACGACAATTGGCAGCTCCTTCCAGGTGGAATGCTTCCAAACCTTCATCCCATTCCGCTCTGCCACTTTCCTAGAGGGCCAATTATCCACATGAATAAGTGAAACGATGTGGTCGGCAAGCCGGTTTTCCATCGCAAATTGCTTCATGAATGTTGCGGCTTCAGTCGCGTAGCCCTTTCCCCAATGCTCACGGAGCAAGGAGTAGCCAATCTCCAATTCACTTTTTCCATCAACTTCCTGAGTGAGCAAGCCGCATTGGCCGACATATTTTCCGGTGGATTTTTCAATCAGGCTATGGAGACCAAAAAGTCCTTCCTTGTATCGATCAATTACTCTATCCATCCACATCTTTAGGTTGGTTTCAGCATCATCCACTTGAAAGGTGGGAAAATACTTGATCGCAATCGGATCATTGAAGAAGTTGATCCAGTAATCGCCATCTGAATCAACAACGGGACGGTACAGCAAGCGATCTGAGCTTGCAGCGAATGGATAGTCGATGGTTCTCGAATCGGGAATCATGGCCTATAGGATTCAAAAAGGTCAATTGTGTAGTTCAGCAGCTTTTTGCTTCCGGGATTTCCATGACCGGGGATGACGAGTTTTACTTTTGGATACCGTTGCCTGACATTTGCAAGAGTTTGTGGCCACGCTTTCGTGTCGGCATCGCTCACGTTGCCGTATCCGGCACCCATCGCTTTAACCATGCAGCCCCCGAACAAGATTCGCTGATCGGGGATGTACGACACGATGTTATCCTGCGTGTGTGCAGCCCCCGGATACCAGCATTCGACTTCAGCCTCACCAACCCGAATTGTAAGTGTGTCTTCAAAGTAGCGCTGTGTACACCTGTAGCCGGTGCTTTTTGCCAGTGCGCAACATCGTTGTTGAGAAAAGGTCATGCATCCATATTCGAAAAACATGTCCATGCCTCCCAAGCAATCTTCGTGAAAGTGATTTACCACAAGCCCATCTATTGTCGCACCAAGCACTTCGGTGATCCAATTGATCAGATAGTATGATCCACTGTCGGTGACAGGGCTGTCAAAAACCAGGGCTCGTCCTTGATTCACATAAACTAATCCATTGCAGGCTATCATGGATCCATTGTATGGAATATAACTGATATGTAGGTAGCTGTTTTTCGTAAGGGGCACCACTTTCAGATCATTATGGACGTGAATGGTGTCACGTCCTCTTGCAAATGAGTGAGAACTCATCATGATCAATATGGACAGTGTGAAAATGCGCATGTAGCAAATGTACGCGCTCATTGCCGGCTTTATGAAATTTGAGTGGGGGCTCGGATAAGTTTAACAAGATTGCTTTTGGGTTTAAATATCCCATTGCGCATCTGCAGGTTCTTGTTAACCTTGCTAGGCAATGACACACTTCAATATTAAATAAGTATGCGAACCACATTTATCATAATATCCCTGGTGGTGGTGCTTGGCACTCTGTTGCTAACGCAACTGTGGCCAGGTGCAATTTGGTTATTTGTCATTATTGGTCCGTTGCTGGTCGTTGGATTTTATGACATGATTCAGAAGAAACATGCGATCAGAAGAAACTTCCCATTGATTGGAAATTTCAGGTACATCTTGGAGGGCATTCGCCCTGAGATCAATCAATACTTTGTGGAATCCAATCGGGATGGAATGCCATTTTCACGAGAATCCAGATCGATTGTATACCAACGCGCAAAAAAGGTGCTCGACACGCTTCCTTTTGGAACACAACAGAACGTGTATGAAGTTGGATACGAATGGGTAAACCATAGCTTAAAACCCGTTCACGTGAAGCCCGAATCCCTGCGTGTGACCATTGGTGGGCCAGATTGTAAACAGCCCTATTCAGCGAGTATTTTGAACAGCAGCGCCATGAGCTATGGATCACTCAGCAAGAATGCCGTAATGGCCATAAACTGGGGAGCCAAACAAGACAATTTTGCTCAAAATACTGGAGAAGGAGGCTTGAGTGAGCACCACCTTAAATATGGCGGAGACATCATTTGGCAGCTGGGGACAGGATACTTTGGCGCAAGGACGCATGATGGGAATTTCGATCCGCAGTTGTTTACCGAAAAGGCAAATCATCCTTCTGTGAAAATGATCGAAATCAAGTTGAGTCAGGGTGCGAAGCCCGGACATGGTGGAATTTTGCCTGCCGCGAAAGTGACGGAAGAAATATCCAGAATCAGGCACGTACCCATGGGACAAAGCGTTATATCGCCTCCCGGGCATAGCGCATTTTCAACTCCTGTTGAGATGATGCAATTTGTCAAACAACTTAGAGACTTGAGCGGTGGTAAACCGGTCGGATTTAAGTTGTGCGTTGGCAAACGCAGAGAGTTTTTGGCCATTTGCAAGGCCATGATCGAAACCGGAATTACTCCAGACTACATTGACGTGGATGGAGGAGAAGGCGGCACCGGAGCGGCTCCTCTGGAATTTTCCAACAACGTTGGTTCACCGCTGAGTGAGGCACTCATATTCGTTCACAATTCATTGGTTGGATTCGGGCTCAGAAACAAAATCAAGATCGGATGCAGTGGTCGCATCATCACCGGATTTGATATCATAAAGAACATCAGCATCGGTGCAGATTTTTGCTACTCTGCCAGAGCCATGATGATGGCCGTTGGGTGTATTCAGGCCCTGCGTTGCAATTCGAATCACTGCCCTACAGGTGTGGCCACTCAAAACAAGCAATTAATGAATGGTCTTGTAGTTGAGGACAAAGCGAAACGAGTAGCTTCTTTTCATGAGGAGACTATTGAAAGCGTAGCCGAAATTTTAGGCGCAATGGGGCTCAGCGAAACCTCCAAGCTTCGCCCTTGGCATCGCATGCGTAGGACTGATTTTACAGAAATTCACCACTATGGAGAGATTTACTCATTCCTCAAGGAAGGGGACCTACTCAAGGATCAACTTCCGGAAGAATATGAGCGAGCGATGAAAGCTGCAAGCGCTGCATCTTTCGACTATGCCGGAGCTTGAGATTTACTCTTCCTTATAAGGCTTTACGACCCTGATGTTCAAATCCGGGGCGGTTCGAATCTTTCCACCGCCCCGAATATCCTTGAAAACAACTTCTTTGATGATCATATGATCGTCCACGGACAACTTGTCTCTCAACGCGATGCAACGTGCGGTCAGTTTGTTTTCGCGACAAGTGCATTCCATGTTTTGACCACTAATGCTGTATGCCACGGTGAATGAAATGATTCCGTAGGAGTGTCCATCTTTTTTAGACTTCACTTCTATTTTGTCTGCATTTCCAATTTGCATGAGCGTAAGTTCACCATCCTCGCACAAACTCAAATAGCAGGTTTCGAATTTTTCTTCCTGAGAAACAACCAACAATGGCTGGCAAAGCAGAACGGTCAACATGAATTTTAGTGTTGTGGACATTACATCGGTGCTATTTAAAAGGGTCCGAGTATCGAGCGTCCTTCAAAACCTCCTGATCTGTTAGGGTTTTCAGGAATGCAATCAAATCGATTTTATCTTGGTCTGAAAGCATGAGCCCGGTTTGCGTGGTGAACACTAATGCCGGATCAAGCGAAGGTGATTTTTGAATGCCGTGGTCATAATGATCTACAACTTGTTCTAAGGTGGTAAACCTTCCATCATGCATGTAAGGAGCGGTGACTTCAATGTTCCTCAGCGAAGGAATTTTAAATGCACCTCTGTCCTTTGGGTCTCCAGTCACTTTTTCACGCCCAATATCCTTGATATCCGGACCTTCGTCTAAACCATTGTTGGCGTATCGCGGGTTGTCAAAGTTGCTTCCACCATGACAGTGCTGGCAATCGGCTCCTGAGACATCAGGAAATGATGGATTGTATTCAGCAAAGAACAATACACGGCCTCTTTCTTCACTGTCGCTGAGCGTGGCTTTTCCGGCTAAAAAATCATCATACTTCGATCGGTTGGAAACGATTGAATTCATGAATTGCTCCAATGCCAACGATATTCTCTCCGAGGTGATCATGGTGTCGCCAAAGGCGCGTTCAAACTGATCAATGTAATCTTGCTCGGCCTGAAGTTTACTCACCACATTTCCCAAGGTTTCCTTCATTTCTAATTTGTCTTGTATCGGCATAAGTGCCTGATCACGCAACAAATGAGCCCTTCCGTCCCAGAAGAATTCATTCCTATGCCATGCAGTGTTGAAGACCGACATGGCTTGTCTTCCACCAAGAGATCCGTCAACACCTGATGAAAATTGATTAGGGTCACTGAATCCGTGCTCTTGTTGGTGACAACTCGAACATGAAATGGAATTGTCCCGTGACAATAGGGTTTCGTAGAATAGCATTCTTCCCAATCGCACGCCCTGAACAGTCAACGGGTTGCCATTGAATTCGGGAGTTGGAAACAGCCCATATTCAAGTGCATAGGGTGTACTGTCGTAGTTAACAGTATCGATAACTGGCTCCGGAATCACAGGGAAGTCGTTTGGCTCATCGCGTTTGCAACTGCCGATTGAAAAAATACAGGCAATTAAGAAAAGGATCAGAAAGGACTTTAAGTTATTCATCTTTAAAAAATTCATTGGAAATAAGTTCATAATCGGTTAGCGTTTCAAGGAAACTCACAATCGCTTGCATTTCATTTGGTGTGAGCCCCAGTGGTTTTACGAATTCGCTTTTGTGCGGATGATTTTTACCGCCTTCGTTATAGTGTTTCACAACCTCTTCCAAGCTTTGCATAGACCCATCATGCATGTAGGGAGCGGTTATGGCCACATTTCTTAAGCTGGGCACTTTAAACAGCGCCATATCTGCGCTGTCCAGGGTCAGACGAAATCTTCCGGGGTCAATATAGCTTTCGTAAAGACCATTGTTTTGAAAGGTATAGTTGCTGAAATTGAAATCTGAATGGCAAGCGGAACAATTCGTTCGTTCACTGTTAAAGAGGTTCAAACCAAGCTTTTGTTGCTCATTCAATGCCATCGAGTTTCCTTGATATTTATACTTGTCATAGGCGCTGTTTCCGCTTACAATGGTTCGCTCGAATGTGGCAATCGAACGTGTGATCACATATGGATCTATCGGTCTGTCAAATGCATTCATACTCATTCGTGCATAGGCAGTGTCTTGTGTTAACTGCTCTGCTATATCAACGATGTTATGGTTGAATTCATTGTGTTCCTGAATTGGAATCAATACCTGCATCTCCAGCGTTGGAACACCGCCTTCCCTTGTGTAGTATGGTAAATATGCCATATTAGCGATGGAAGGCGCATTTCTGGTACCTATTGTTCCTTGCACTCCATTGCTCATAGCTACATCATCTGAAAATGCAATCGAGGCATCGTGGCACGAACCGCAGCTCATGGATCCATCTATGCTTAAACGGGTATCATAGAATAGTTTCCTTCCCAAGTTCCACTTCGCCATAGAGAATGTATTCTCTTCGGGAAAAGGTATTTCAGGAAAGCCTGCTGGAACCCTCGTCAAGCTAAACGAATCCGGAGCTGATGGATTCAATTCCTCGTGTTCACAAGAAATGCAACCAATCGAGATTAGTATGACCAAATATGGTCGCCACATAAAGAGTTAGAGTACTGATACTTTCTTGATGGTACTTAAGTCACTCCCTCGATCGACCACTTTCAAGAAGTAAACTCCAGAGCTGACCCCGGGAATTGAAATGAAACTGGAATTTCGCTGAATATTCAACTGTCTCATTTGTTTTCCAGTCAAATCATAGAGTTCTATTGTACATTGATCAATTGGGATTGCCTCATTAAAGTGCACATTGATGAGTCCGTTATTGACGGGATTTGGTGCTACCTGAATGAATCGATCCAATGCTACTGCACTCACACCACTAGATCCGCTAGTATCAGTTGGATCGGTGATTTCGATCTCTGTGCCACTGAACACGTAGTCTCTGAAATTTTCTAAACATTGCTTAGCTGGGCCGGTTTCACTGTGTTCAATTACTCCAGCTGATATGTCAATATCGTGCAGCGCCTCGGTATAATCGGCAAATAAGTCAATGCGAATCTCACCATTGCTGGCTGTATCCTGAACATCAATTTCAATTTCGAAATAATTGATGTCACCAAGGCAATGAAACTGAAACTCTACTGCAGGCTCATAATCACCTTCGAAAGCCACGAATCGATACCCCGCTGCCCATCCCCAGTGCATGGAAGGAGACTTTGGAGACAAGGGATGCGAAAATGGCCATTCTGTAGGATCGGCATGGTTAGCGGCTGAGTCTACCCCGACATGGAATAGGATAGATTCAACATTCGTAATGGCTGCTGAGCCAAGATCAATGCTGGTTGTTTCAGTAGTCTCAACCAGCACCCATGAGCTGTCAAAGGTGGTTATCATTCCACCGTCATGTTTAATCGCAAACTCTGACAAGTAATATTCTAATCTCGAAGCGGAGAAGGATTGGTCCATGTTGGTGGAAGCAATTCTTCCGAGTTTGAAATTTTTACCATCCAGGTGATGGTGCAGTTTCACTTCAATGGAATTCTGACCAAATAAAGTGATTGAGGAAACAAGGGATATAGTAGTAACTAAGGTTAAAATTGATTTCATGTTTTCAAGTATTCGGTAAAATAAAATTGGATCAAAACATTGGAGCACAAGCACTCCTGCCTCAGGTGTCAATGACACCTGAAGTCGATTCTAAATCCTAAAACACGCTATCAACAAGAAAATGGAAGATTTTATGAGAGGAGGAGAGTGATTGTGGAATTTCGCCTCCTTAATAGTTGCACCTACGTGGTCAAACAAATCAACCATTCGTATCATCACAACTCCTGTCGGATGATATGAAATGGAACAAATCAGCTGTGCTAAAAAGTCATCGTCACTGCCATCAATGTATACCTCACGTTCGCTGCAGCATTTTTTCGCTGCTTGCATTTTTGCGTGAAACGGGCATGCCGGTTTTTCTTCCGATTTGAAGTGTTCACACGGCTCAGCATCTCCCCAAATGGTGGCATTTATTAATGCGTTACCACACCAATGCTGGCTGATTCTAAGGCCGGTTGTCGATAACAACAGCAGTGGAATCAGTGTTACGGAGAATATGGAGCGTAGAATATTCAAGCAGCTCAAAAATATATCATTCGCCTTAAATCGAGGCGCAGTTCATTCTTCAATTGAACAAATGATTGAATTCCCATTCTAGCATTCATATACTGTAGCAGTGAAGAAATAACCCATGGATCGGTGATACTTACTATTAGGATCAACACAATCCATTACTAACACTTAGTTCATGATTATTAATTTTTCTGTTGCCAATTTAACTTTGGAGCTATTGCAGAAAGTCACAAAATAAGTTCCGGGCGACAAGTGTGGAAAATACGATGATATCCCCGGGTCAACTTCTCCGCTGAAGACTAGTTGACCAACGGAATTCGAAATTTCAAAAGCCATTGGACTTGATTCTCCATTTCGCAAAGTGAACATGCCACTTGAAGGATTGGGGAAGAGATCAATCGAAATTGAAGCATGAATTTGACCGATGTTCGTGGTTGTATCGGGCACCCAGTCTATTCGGTTAACTGTCTCAGCTTCGTAGTCTACGTACCAGATCTTTCCTTCAGGACCAATCGTAATTCCCATGATTCCTTCAGCATTTAGGTCTAATCGCTTTAATTCTGTGGCAGGCGCTTCAGCAACATCATAGATGATTATTTCACCCGTTGCGTAATCACTAACTAGCATGTAATTGTCCATTAACGCTATCCCGGCAGGTTGCTCTAAGCCTTCATCGACTAGTAACTCCCAGTCATAGTTAGTAACATGCTCGTACTCAGCTAATACTTCAAAAGGTCCATACGTAGGTGTATTTCCAATAGTGCCTGATTTTGTGTCAATTCTGAACACGCGTTGATTACCATGATCAACTACGTAAAGCCAATCGGTTGACTTGTCATACTCCAAATGACTCACAATTTCATCGTCAGAGTCAGCCCTTACTTGCTCCTCGGAAAATCTCAAAACTCTTCCATCACTGTGATCATCATTTCCCGGGCCATGGTCATCTACAAAGTCATATCGAACAATGTCTCTATTGTGTCCATCGAATACCCAGAATGCATTTTCAGATTCACTGGCTATTCCTTGACATTCGGGACTTTCGTGTAGCATATCTAGATGGCTTCCGTTGCCACCAGAAGGTTGTGCATATATGGTGGGATCGCTTGACCATAATGCCGGTCCGGTAAAGGCCTCACCTCCGTTATGATTTGCGTCAAATACGCCTGGTGAAGTTCCGAAGTTTCCATTTTCACTGAATGCGATGCCGGTCGAAAGTGACATAAAATGCCAGGCATTTCCATCCCTTCTCCACAACTCACTCTGACTTGATTCTCCCGCGTTCGAGATAGTAACGGTACTACTCCCAGTGCTTTCGGAGTCTTTATTCAACACCCAAAGCTCGTATCTGGTTAAGATCGGATGAAAGTCAAGGTCCGTAGGCTTATTCAATTTGGCCCCATCATTAGCGATTTCAACCACAAAGGGCAGAGTGGTTAGATAGCTGTCAATAACATTAGGCCTGGGTGGTCCGATTGAAACAGTAGTTTCTTCTTCATCATCGTTTGGATTTGCATCATTGTTTCCATTCAAAAGGGTGTGCCAAGCCTTAATTTCATAATCTCCGTCATTTGAAGGATTCCAAGGAGTAGGGTGTGTAATGGTAGCTCTGGTGTTATGCGCAATCGAAAGGCCTGAAATGGTTTCCGTCATAGTTGATCCACCATTGATCGAATAGTTCAGTTCTATTGAGGTAATTGTTTCCGTTCCCTTATTGTGAACCACGGCATTAACGTCAATGGAGCCTTGCTCTTGATATAGACTGACTTTCGGATGAAGCATTTCTAAATCATATGGTGGAGGTTCACTTGCTTGAAAGTTAAAGTATTCAATCGCTTGACCTCCTTCAAACTCAGCAGCTAAGTAGTCGTTGATGTATACGAAAAATTCGAAACCGCCATCTCCCCAATCATCCACATAGGCAATTCGATATGAACTACCTTCCACCAGGCATGCAGTACCAGAGATTTGCGTTGAATTAGGAGTGTAGCCTCCTGTGGGCTGGTTCTTCAGGCCTCCACCATCACAACCGACAATGCTATTACCACCTGAAAGAATGGTGCCTTGTCCGCATGAACTATCAGAACTTACAAGTTCCCAGTATCCCTCTGAAGCGTAAGAGTCTGTGTTGATTTCGATTTCAATTTCTACTTCACCCGAACTGCATTGTGAACGCAAATAATGGTGAAATGAAACGCATAGTATGATTAGGATAACGTTCTTCATTAGCTTTAATATTATTCAATTAATGTGTCGCAAAACCAATGATGGCTTCTGTTATCTCCGTTTGCAGAGAACAATACGCGGAGAGTAAAACCAGATAGATGGTATATATTGCTGAACACCGAGAAGCTCGAAAGTAGGTGACCTGATTTAGTTTAACCTATTATCAAACATTAGATTGAACCTAAAATTGAATTCCCAATCCGGCATTTAATTCGTAACGATGCATTTGTGGTGTTCGACCAAATCACCATTTTGAACCCTTAGGAAATAAATGCCGGTTGATAACCCGGACACGTCAATGGCAATTTCTTGACTTTGACTATTCCTTTCCAAAACCAAAGTTCCTTGGTTGTCATATAACTGAAGATTTGCTTTGTCAACCTGTTGGTTTAATCTCAGATGTATGACCTCGATTGATGGATTGGGATACAGTTCTGAAATCAGGTTGTTGGCCGGTTCATTCCATCCGGTGACTTCACTGACTTCCACCGATCGATATCGTACCGACTTATCATCATCATCCTGCCAAACGATGTGGAACGTATTTTCTGTGAAGGCAATATCAGGGTTCGTTTGCGCTCCGTCTGTTTCAAGATTGGCGGTGTCAAATTTTGATTGTGATACTCCGGAAAGTCCGCTAGCAGACCATGCGAAACGAATGTTTAAATCCCAGGCATCGCTCTCTTGCCAAGCGATTCCAACCATAGCGCCATCGCCTGCTATTTTGGGATAATTCTGATTTGCGGTGGAGCCCGGGGTTAATTCCATGTTGAACCCTGAGCCTAGCGTAGTAATATCTCGGGAGACGAGATTGATCCTTGAAAACCCACTTGCGCCACTCATCCACACCGCATAAACGGAATCCCCGACTATCATCGCATCCGGTCCGGTGGATGGGCAAGAGTTGATCATCCAGTTGTTATCATCCACATCATTTCCAATGTTGAATGGACCTCCCAAACTAGTGGATTCCGTTATCCAAAGGTCTCGGAGGTTGTTGTCATTGTTTCGAAACAAGGAGAATGTTCTATTGGTTGTTCCGGTTACAAAGCCCGGACAGCAGTCGCATGCCTCTCCGCCAGCTATTTCATGGGCATCAACTGGAGTTGAAAATGTTTCTCCCCAATCAATTGAATTGCAAACTACGTATCGTGGTTCGTGGTACCCTGAGTCGAACTGCATGTAGGTGACGATAGGATTTCCGTCAGGTCTGACTCCCAATGCCGGAAATCGTGCCCATTCATCATTTGTCACCCTAACCGTGTCGCCAAAAGAAGCACCTCCGTCCACAGACCTAACCACGTAAACATGGCCGGTGTGTTCAGGATATGAGATAAAGGTCACATACACCGTGTCACCGTGTGCTACCATGTCCGGACCCACCCAGAACTGAGCATAGGTCTTCATTCCCTCCGGTGTGACTCTTAAAGGCTCCGTGAATGAACCGTCCACTAGCCGCGAAGTATAGACTTCCCCGAATGAGCGCGACCACATGACAATGGGAGATTGGTCTCCTGTAATGGCAATCTTCGGACGAAGATTGCCTTTCGAAATGTCATTGACCACGGAGAGGGTGTCTCCCCAAGTCAACTTGTGTTGCGCAATCCCGAAGACATGGGCCGCTAGAAATGCTATGGTTAATGTTGTTCTCATGTCTGTGATTTATCGTGAGATAATAAGAGGTGAATATTCCTTATTGCCATTTTGATGATCGATGATGTAGTACAATCCGGCAGGAAGGTCACCGATGAATAATTTCATTGCTTCCATTTGATGATCAAACCAAACAGACTTTTGGAGTCGACCATCCGAAGAGAATAACTCAACAGTATGATCCACTTCTGAGGATACGTAGATGTATTGATCAGCCGGATTTGGATATATAGGTACACGCTTCGAGAAGTCGCTCAAGATGCCCGCTGTAACCGAAACACAACTATCCGCAGCTGCTCTCAACTCCGGGAGTCCTTCATTTCTGGGTAAGTTCCAGATGATCGAAGTGTCGTGGCAAACCACAGCATAAGTCGGCCATCCGATAAATGGGAATCCTATTGAATAATAAGAGGTAATGGTGTCTCCACCACCTTCAAGTCCACATGTGGGATAGGTCACACCGTATAAGTCTTCAAATTCCAACACCTTTTCATTGATGTCTCTGTCGCTGATGCCAAACACAATTAAGTGTTCTTGACCAGTCCCGAAATCGTTATAGATGGACTCAACCGCTGGCGTCAATGTCTGACACGGAACGCAGTCCACGAAGAAAAAATCGAGGATGACCACCTTGTTTTGTCCGAGTTGATCGTAGAGGCTCCATTCAACTCCTTTGGTGTCAGTGAATGTGAAATCGGGAGCTTTTTGAGCAAATCCATTGAGGTTGACTGCTGCAGACCACAATCCAATGAGTATGAGCTTTCTTAAGGTCACAGCTTCAAAACTAGTCTTCTTGGTTTTTAAATGAGAATCGCAATAACTGCGCATTCACCGCACAGATAATTGTACTAAGGCTCATCAATGCCGCACCCACAGCGGGACTGATCATAATGCCGTAACTGAACAAAACTCCGGCTGCCAAAGGAATGGCAACCACATTGTAGCCTGTGGCCCAAACCAGGTTTTGCACCATTTTTCTGTAGGTAGCTCTACCAAAAAGGATGAGTTGAGCAATGTCCTCTGGGCTGCTTTCGGTTAGAATGATGTCTGCTGTTTCGGCAGCAATGTCTGTTCCCGAGCCAACCGCGATGCCAATATCAGCTTTAGCTAAAGCGGGAGCGTCATTGACTCCATCGCCTGTCATTGCAACAAACTCGCCTTGCTTTTGTAGCTTTTCGATTAACTCAGATTTTTGGTGAGGTAGGACTTGACTGAAGTAGCCATCCAACTGCAGTTGATCAGACACAGCCTTGGCAGTTTGTTCGTTGTCCCCCGTGGCCATGAAGACCTTAATTCCCTTGTTTTTCAGTGTTTGAATTGCCCCTCGACTTTCTTCTCGGATGGTGTCAGCCAGTGCCACGAAACCCAGCACTTGATGTTCTCGAAGAACGAAGACTACCGTCTCGGCTTCGTTGCCAAAAGCTTGTTTCGGAATGTCGATGTTATGCTCCTTCAGATATCCCGGACTTGTAATGCTCCATGATTCGCTTTTCACCTCGGCAGAGACTCCTTTGCCTTTCTCCGATTGAAAGTTGCTGATTGGAGGTAATTCGAGGCCTCTGTCTTTGGCCGTCTTCACAATTCCACGTGCAATGGGATGCTCCGATTGTTGTTCAATAGCAGCAGCACATGAAAGCAATTCATCCGCAGTTAATGATTCCATCATTGTTTCAACGCGGTTCACCTCAAATTGACCTTTCGTTAACGTTCCTGTTTTATCAAATACGATGGCGGTGATCTTTCGGGCATTTTCAAATGCTGTTCGATTGCGAATAAGCAAGCCATTCTGGGCGGAGAGTGCAGTAGAAATAGCTACGACCAAAGGAACGGCCAGCCCAAGCGCGTGTGGACAGGTGATGATCATTACCGTTACCATTCGCTCTAAGGCAAAGTTGAAATCCTGTGATGAAAATAGAAACCATGCCGCAAGGGTCATTATTCCTGCTCCCAAGGCAATATACGCCAACCACCCCGCTGCCTTGTTGGCAAGGTTCTGAGTTTTTGACTTGGTTTTTTGGGCGTCTTCTACGAGTTTGATCACCTTTTTCAAATAACTGTCTTCACCTGCTGTTTTCACCTCCACTTTCAAGCTTCCTTCTCCATTAACAGAGCCACCGATCACTTCATCGCCCTGTTGCTTTTTCACGGGTTTGCTTTCGCCCGTTAACGCGCTTTCATTCAAATAGCTGGAACCTTCCGTAATAAGGCCATCAGCAGGAATTTTTTCTCCGGGTTTGATCTGAATGAGATCGCCCTTTTTGAGTGCTGAGATTTTCACGTCCATGATATGATCACCGTGCACCATGTGTGCCTCATTGGGCATAAGGGCAGCGAGCTTTTCCAATGCCTTTGACGCACCGGCAATGGATTTCATTTCGAGCCAATGTCCAAGCAACATGATGTCGATCAGCGTGACCAGCTCCCAGTAAAAGACCTTTCCATCCAGCCCTAAAACCACCGCGGTACTGTAAGCCCATGCCACAGATATCGCGATAGCAATCAAGGTCATCATTCCCGGACCGCCCGAACTGAGCTCCTTCTTTAACCCCTTCAGAAAAGGCCAACCACCATAAAAGAAAATGAAGGTGGACATCGCGGCTGCGACATAGCTCATTCCTACAAATGTGATTTCAAAGCCAAAAAAGCCTTGAATCATGGGAGAAAAGATCAGAACAGGTACCGAGAGGACGGTATTGATCCAGAACTTTCTCCGAAATTCAGCAATCATGGCTCCGTGGTCATGGCCGTGATGATGTTCGTGGTGACCATGGTTAGCGATAGAATTTGAGCTTGAGTGCTCAGCATGCATATGATGGTGATCGTGGTCCATGACTATTCAGATTTCACCACCAAGTCCATTCCGCAGACCGGGCAAGTGCCTTCTTCGGAGTAGGTTTTGTCGCCTTCACACTCCATCGGGCAGTAATAAGCCGCGACTTCACCCTCCATGTGTTCCTGACTCTCACCTTGGTTGCTTCCGCTACAGGCTGTGAAGAACATTGTGGTGGAGATAACGGTTGCTGTCATTAATACTTGAATTGCTTTCATGATAAATTGAATTTGAGTTTATGATTTGAGTTTAAGTAGTTCTTGATAAATGATGTCCTCGTCACCGGGCACGAATGTGTTGTGTTGCCAAACGACCTCTCCGTTCGAATTCACGATCATGAAGAAGGGCGCATTGTTCACGTTCATCGCTCGCTTGAAATCTGCGTTTGCATCGGTATAGATGTCGAATTCCCATCCCTTTCCGTTGACGAAGGGTCTTACTTTGTGAATGTTTCTAGCATCATCTACTGAAACGGCAACAACTTGCAAGTCAAACTCATCTTGCCAATCCGTGAAGTAATCATCGTTGATAGAAGTGAGGCCGTCTTTGGTATGTGAACACCATGTGGCCCAAAAGACCAATAACATGGGGCGACCACTTTCGTGAACCTCACTGCTCATGACGGCTTTGCCATTCAAATCCCTGATTTCTACATTTTCGATCGTTTTTTGTGCGAAAAGGTTCGAAGCGCCCATGAGGATCCAGATGGCGATTAATGTTGTCTTTTTCATAGTAGTGTTTGCTTTGTCGATCCACAGCCTAACATGCTGCGCCCGAAATATGGATTGAGTATGTTTTCTTGCTGACTGAGCCAATGCGCTCCTTTGTTGTGGTCAGCCATTGGGCAGAATTGGATGAAAACGGGTCGTTCGTATCCGTGAAACTTTTCCGCCAAATCAATCATGTAGGTTGAAACCGGTTTGAAGGCACCTCGGATTTCATCCAGCTCATTTGAAAGGAGCTTTTTTGACGCCAACTTTAACGAGTCATTCACGCTCATCCAAACCGCATGAGACGCACCACTGAAAGATTTCATTTCAATGGAATGCAATTGATTATCAAATGCTTTTGCGTATTGGTTCGCATTCTCTAAATCACCTTTGCTCAGTGCAGTTTTTAGCTTGAAATAGGGGTCGAGCAGTTTCGCAAAGGCAGCAGGCACTTTATTGGATTGATCCTGGACGGAAGTATGATCATGTTCATGGTTCGTTTCTTCCTTCGGTTGCCCGGCATTATCCGTTCCTGTGGAATGATTTCCATGATCGTGTCCTCTAGGAGCGGGGCCGCCTTCGGGGCTCATCATGCTGGGTTTGCCTGCGAGTTGTGCGGCAGCGTCAATTGAAAACGTGCCGTTCGTGGCAATTTCCTCACCCGCTTCGATGCCGGATTGAATGGCGTATCGATCGCCAAGTTCGGGCCCGAGCTCCACCTGGCGCATTTTAAAATACACACCGTTTTCATCTTGCGATTTCACATAAACCACAGAATGCGTACCTGTCCACATCACCGCACTTTTTGGAATGGACATGGTTTCTTCTTTTGCCTTGCCTGTCTGAGATTCAATGACCCCGGTGGCAAACATTTCCGGTTTCAATTGATTGCCGGGGTTTGGCAATTCCACCCGCGCTTTTGCCACGCGCGTTTTTTGGTCGATGACAGGGTCAACGTAGGATACCGTTCCTGTCCATTCTTTTCCGGGAATGGATCCTAATGTGATCGTGACGCGGTCGCCTTTGGTTACCCACTGAAGGTCTGACTCATAAACGTCAAACATCAACCAGACGGTAGACAAATCCACCACTTCGTAGAGACTCTGTCCCTTCTTTACATAATCGCCCAATTGCACTTTCCGCTGAATAACATACCCGCTGGTGTTCGCCTGAATGGATACCAACCCATCGGCCTCTTCTGCGTTTTGCAGCTCATCGATTTGCTCCTCGCTCAGCTTCCAGTTTTTGAGCTTAGTCACAGCAGAAGCATACAGCTCCGGTTGTTCATCCTTTACCTTGGCGGCAATTATGAGCTCCTTCTGGGCGGTGACCAATTCTGGCGAATAAATGGTAGCCAACGGTGTGCCTTCCTGAATAAACTCACCTGTAAAATCTACGAACAGACGCTCGATACGTCCGGCAACGTGCGATGCCTGCGAGCGCATACGTTGTTCATTGATCTGCACTTTTCCATTTAAGCGAACGGGCTTTGAATCGGTGCTGTATCCAACAACGCTGGTTTGAACATCGGCTAGTTTCATTGCCGATTCAGACATCTTAACCGCCATCGGATCAGCATGAGAGCTTTCGGAGCTGGCCGGAATCAAATCCATGCCACATATTGGACACTGACCGGGTTCCGGCTGCCTGATTTGCGGATGCATGGCACATGTCCACACTTGCGTTTTGCCGTCCTGCATTGAATGGTCATGCGATTCTTCGGTGCTGCTATCCCCACTTCCCAACCAAATTCCGATCAGAAGTCCCGCGATGAGCGCGATGAGCCCTATGATGATGAGTTTCTTATTTGCTTTCATTGCTTTCTGTTTTGAGATACGCGATGTGTGCTAATGACACGTGCTCCTTCACGAGTTCGCGCAACTGATTTTTTCTGTAATTCAATAGTTTTTGTTGCTCGCGGAGCAATACTTCGAAATCTAATGCATCATTGCTATACTGGCTCAGCAGCAATTTGATGATGGTTTCAGTCTTAGCAATTTGTCGACTTAGCAGGTCATAGTTGCTTTGAGCCTCCAACCGATTGTAATTGGCCTTCTCCAACTCACTTTCGAGCATGTTGTCCGTTTCCTGCATCAGGAATGCGTAAGAATCCTGTTGCTTTTGAGCTTCAGTTCGAGCTGCGGCATATCCCTTTCGGTAGATCGGCAATGAGAGTGATACCATAGGCATCAAGGCATTTTTTCCACTTCCTGGAATAGAAACATCCGTTCGCTCACCAACAAAAACGTAGTCCACCCCGAGGCCAATCCCCGGATATCCAGCTCGTTGAGCTGCGTGTTCTGTGGCATAGGCTGAAGCCTGCATCTCATGAATACTGCGCATTTTCGGGTGGTTCTCAAAACTTTCCGAAACCAGAGCTATGCTATCCAATGAAGTAGGGAGGCTGTCTTCAATGTGTATGGATGTGGCGTTGTCGCGATTGAGGAGGTTGTTGAATTGAATTGATAGGGTCGTGCGCTGGGCTTTCAACAAGTCGATGCGTGTGCGGCTTTCATCCATGATCACCTCTGTTCGATAAACATCAGCCAGCGAACCCTCGGCATTTTCATACTTGTTTTGGCTTAGATCTCGGAGCGTTTCCAAAATGGAAAGATTCTCTTTCTCCAAAGCTTCCAGCTTTTCGTTTTCATAGAGTCGATAGTATGCCACTCTTACCGATTCAAACAACTGCTCTCGCGCATCGATAAACGCAAAGTATTTGGCCTCCGCGATGAAAGCAGCCGCGTCACTTCTGGATTTTAATGTCCCGAACCATGGGAACATTTGCGACAGTCCGATTTTGGCGCGCTGGGGTCCCACCCGAGTTTCGATGGGTTGAATGAAGTATCCGAACGAAAGCGTGGGGTTGGGCATTTGCGCCACTTGCGCGCTGCGCTGCATGGACGCTTCAAACTCCGCGTATTTGGCTTTCAGGCCGGGGTTGTTTTCGGCTGCGACTTCCAAATATTCGTTCAATGTTTGGCTCTTCAACCCAGTGGAGGCGAAGGCTAAAAGTGTTATGACAATCCATGTTTTCATGATCGTTGTCTTTTTAGTTTCCATTCCTCGCGCATTCCGTAGAGTACGGGGGTGAGGAAATAAGTAATGGCCGCTATGAGCATTCCTCCAAAGGCGGGAATCGCCATGGGCACCATGATGTCGGCTCCGCGTCCGGTGGAGGTGAGGATCGGAAGCAGCGCAATAACGGTGGTAGCTGAAGTCATCACTGCGGGTCGGATGCGTCTTTTTCCGGCCTTGATCACCGCTTCTCTAATGCCTTCCACATCGGAGGTTGGATTGCGCCCGAAGCTTTGATCGAGGTAGGTGGCAATCAATACCCCATCGTCTGTGGCAATGCCAAACAGAGCGATGAAACCAACCCACACCGCCACACTCAGGTTGATGGTTTTCATTTGAAAAAGGTCGCGCAGGTTGCTTCCAAACACGGAGAAGTCTCCGAACCAATGTTGCCCGTAGAGCCAAATCATCAGAAATGCTCCGCTAAAGGCCATCGCAATCCCTGCAAAAACCATTAGCGAAGTGGAGATGGATCGAAACTGAAAGTAAAGGATCAAGAACACGATGATCAACACCAGTGGAACAACGATGGACAGGCGTTTCTCTGCGCGTACTTGGTTTTCATAGCTACCTGAGAAGGCGTAACTTATTCCATGTGGCACCTCTAACTCGCCTGTGCTGATGGCAGACTCTATGGCCCTTTGAGCATCGTTCACCACATTCACTTCAGCGTATCCATCGCGCTTGTCAAAAAGCACGTAACCTACCAAGAAGGTGTTTTCACTTTTGATGGCCTGCGGACCTTGCACGTATTTCAGATTCGCCAATTGACCCAGCGGAATCTGAACTCCGGTCGGGGTGGGAACGAGGATTTGTTTTAATGCTTCAGGGTCGTCTCGAAGCTCACGCGGATAACGCATTCGAATCGGGTATCGCTCGCGACCTTCCACTGTAGTGGATATCGTCATTCCTCCAACAGCTGTTTCAATGCTTTGCTGCACTTGTTCCACGCTGAGGCCATAACGCGCAATGGCTTCGCGGTCAATGTCTAGGTGGATATAAGGCTTGCCTACAATTCTGTCTGCAAAAACGGCTTCACTTTTCACCGAAGGCACAGCCTTCAAAATAGGTTCGAGTTGGCGACCAAAGTGTTCGATGGTTTCCAAGTCGCTGCCATATACCTTAAGCCCCATGGGTGCTCTCATGCCTGTTTGCAGCATGACCAGTCGGGTTTCGATTGGCTGCAATTTGGGCGCGGAGGTCACACCGGGGATGTTGCTCATCGCCACGATTTCTTCCCAAATGTCATCGGGTGAATGGATGTGGTCGCGCCAGTTTCGGAAGTAGTTTCCATCTGCATCCAATATCAGGTCATCAGCTTTTATTCCCGCTGCCAATGCTTCATCATGATCGAGTGTGTCTCCGGTTTTTATCAAGTAGTGACCCTTGTCATCCGTTCGAAATCGCTCGCGATGGCCCTTCTTATTTAGGATGTATTCAGGCTTGTAGTTGATGATGTTCTCATACATGGAGATCGGAGCAGGATCAAGTGCAGACTCTGCGCGCCCCATCTTTCCAACCACCAGATCCACCTCCGGAATGCTGCTCACGAGCATGTCCAACTGCTGCACCACCTGCTTGTTTTGCTCGATGCCGGCATGAGGCATTGAGGTAGGCATGAGCAGGAAGGAACCTTCGTCCAGCGAGGGCATGAATTCTTTTCCAACTCCGGGCAGCGTATGAGAAAGTCCAGACCAAAGGCTCGATTGGCGAATGTTCCAACCGATGGATTCCGTGCCATTTGCTACAAAGCCAAATACCGCGTTGAACCCAAACCAGATGTTAGCCGCGAAGAAAATTGCGAAGGCCGGGATAAATAGAAATTGCGTTTTATGGCTTAGGCACCAGCGCAAGATGCGCTCGTAGTAATGCTGAATGCCTAAGAAGTAACCCAGAACCAACGCGACCATGACCCCCACAAATACGGTGTTTGTCAACAGGCTTTCAGATGCACCGAGTGGCAACCAATATTCTCCCAACAACCAGATCACCGAAAACAGCGATATGATCACCGGAAGGTTTTGGATCAGGTGGCTGTCAGGTAGCCAATAATGTCGGGCAAACCAAGCCAAACCAAAAGCTGCGAGGGTCAGTCCAGCCCAGCCATTGGTCCAAATGCCGATAACGAGTCCTGCGATGACAAGTGCGCTGTTGAGCAGCAGCTGCCATCTCTTGCTTTTGATCTGCCAACCGAAAACCCAATGGGCCAGAGTGGGGAGAATGATGAGCGCCACGAGTAGCGCTGCAATGAGTGCAAATGTTTTGGTGAAGGCAAGCGGGTGAAAGAGTTTTCCTTCGGCTGCTTCGAGCGTAAACACGGGAATGAAACTCACAATGGTGGTTCCCACTGCGGTCACGATTGCGCTGGCCACCTCGGAAGCTCCGTTGAGCACGGCCGTTTTCACACTCGTACCTTCTTCCGCTTCATCGATGTGTTTGATAATGTTTTCGCTGAGCACAATCCCTAAGTCCACCATGGTGCCGATGGCGATGGCAATACCCGAAAGCGCCACGATGTTGGCATCCACTCCGAAATAGCGCATGGCAATAAACACCATGAGCACGGCAATGGGCAGCAAGCTGGAAATCAGAAACGAAGCACGCAGGTTAAACACCATGATCACCACCACCAAAATGGTGATGAGAATTTCCAGCGACAGCGCTTCCTCCAGCGTTCCCAGGGTTTCATAAATGAGCTCTGTGCGATCGTAAAAAGGAACGATGGTCAATTGGCTCACGGTGCCATCAGCCAAAGTCTTTTTGGGCAGACCCGTAGCCACTTCCGCGATTTTGTCTTTGACGTGGTTGATGACGGCCAGCGGGTTTGAACCGTAGCGCGCCACCACCACACCACCAACCACCTCGGCTCCACCCTTGTCCAGCAGCCCCCTGCGCGTGGCGGGTCCAAGCGAAACATGAGCTACGTCCTTGATGCGGATGGGCACATTGTCGGTGACCTTCACCACGGCCTGTTCCAGATCATCCACCGATTCGATGTAGCCCAAGCCGCGCACGAGGTATTCGGCCTTATTCACCTCAATGGTTTTTGCCCCCACATCGCGGTTCGAGTTTTTCACCGCCAGCATAATCTGATGCAGGCCAACGCCATGTGCTTTCATCGCCTCGGGGTCAACATCTACTTGGTATTCTTTGACGAATCCACCGATGGAAGCCACCTCGGAAACACCCTCCACGGCATTGAGCGCGTATTTCACATAAAAGTCCTGCACGGTGCGCAACTCATGCAGATCCCAGCCACCGGTGACGTTGCCCGCTGAGTCGCGACCTTCTATCGTGTACCAAAAGATTTGTCCAAGGGCCGTTGCGTCCGGGCCTAGGCTCGGGCTCACACCGTCCGGTAATAGTCCTGCGGGGAGCGAGTTTAGTTTTTCGAGAATGCGTGAACGCGACCAGTAGAATTCGGTGTCTTCATCGAAGATGATGTAGATACTAGAAATGCCGAAGATGGACGAACTGCGGATCGATTTCACACCCGGAATACCCAAGAGGTAGGTCGTTAGCGGATATGAAACCTGATCTTCGATGTCCTGCGGAGAGCGGCCCATCCAGCGTGTAAACACGATCTGTTGGTTTTCTCCGATGTCAGGAATGGCATCCACCGGTACCGGGTCGCTGGGCAGCGAGGCTACCTGCCAACCGAAGGGCGCGGTCACAATCCCCCAGCCGACAAAGAGCAAAAGCACGATGACGGTGACGAGCTTGTTTTCAAGGAAGTATTGAATGAGTTTATGAAGCATTTTGATCTGAATTGAATTGGGAACAAGACAAACGGGTTCCGTGTGAGCCGAGCGCAAAGCGCCAACTGCACCTGATCAGATCAATGCTATAAAAGGAAAGACTGGAAACGGACGAGGATGTCCGAGCCAATCAACGGTGGGGAGTGATTATCGTATTTGTTGGTTACCAGTTCAGCCTCCATCAGCGGGCTGCTGAACACATAGTGCATGATGGCAACGATGGACACCGGAACTTCCACCAATTCCATGGCCTGAATCTCGAAGTCGTAGTCATTGCCGTCAATAATCGTTTCTCGTTGGTCGCAACACTTCTTTTGCTGCGCTTTGGCGTGCATGGGGCAGGCCGGTTTATCCGAAGCTTGGAAATGGCTGCAAGCTTCCGCCTCACCAAAAATGGTGGCGCTCACCAGCCGATTTCCACACCAGTGTTGGCTCAATCGAACACCTGTGGAACTCAGCAAAACCGAGAACATCAGTGTTAAGGACGCTATGAGTTTGAGCAATTGCACTAGTTCAAAACTAAGGTTTGTTGTGGATTATTGTTTCTGATGGTGATCTTCTAAGGATATGATATTCATCAAGCTGCGAGCATCCACGCGGCCATGGCCACCATGCTCAGGTCTTCCACGATGGTCACCGTGCTCATGGGCAGGTTAAACACATCGCCCAGGCAGGCACACTTGATTTTTCGCTTGTTCAGGTTGCTTTGGATCACTCCGATGCTGCTCACGCCAAGCACCACAACGGTTGCCCAGTTGGTGATGGTTGGATTCCAGTTGATCAGGTAGGCCACGCCAAGGGCGAGTTCCACGAACGGGTAGATGAACGCCCAACTTTTCCATTTTGCCGCAACGATGTCATACATGCGGTAGGACATGGCAAACCCCTCGAGGTTCAGCAGTTTGAAAAAGGCGAAGACGATGAAAAACCCCGCCATGAAATGTCGCATCCATGTCATCCACGAAAGAGAGTCAAACGGCCATTGGGCGAGGAGCGTGGTTCCGGCAATGAAACCAACGATCATCAGCAAAGGCTTGTACGTGGTGACGTTCGCCTCGGGCAAGTCCTCGGTCATGGCCGCGTGAACGTGATGCTCGTGGTCGATGTCTTTGATGTGGTACTTGCTGCCCGCTTGCTGCAAGGCAGCCTCCAGCGTTTCTGTCTGGACGTGCCGGCTCATTTTCAGCGTTGCGCTATTGGCCTCCAAATTCACTTCGGCCTTCGTGATGCCTTCTACAGCCGCCAGCGTAGACTGAACCTTATACAGGCAGCCCTCGCAGGTCATTCCTTCTATGTTGTATGTGTGTGTCATCGTGTTGCTTTGTGGATGCGAAGATGATAGGAGATCATCGAAGGTCACTTACAAGATTCTGGAAGAGACTTACACCTCGCGAATTTCATTCAAGGGTAGCCGTTTCTCCGCAGCGATTTTTTTGAAGTGGGAGGGAGGCAAGCCGGTCACTTGCTTGAACTGCGAACTGAGGTGCGCAGGGCTGCTGTATCCCAATTGATCGGCTATTTCAGCCAGGCTCAGTTCATCGTACACCATCAGTTCTTTGATGCGCTCCACCTTCAGCAGAATGAAATAGCGCTCCAAGGTCATGCCCTCTACTTCGCTAAAGAGCTTGCTGATGGCCGAGTATTCCTTGCCCAGCTTCAGCTGCAAAAAAGCACTCAGTTGAAAGCTGTCCTGCATGGGGGCGCGAAGGGCTTCCACCAATTCCGTCTTCACCTGCTCGATCACTCGCATACGCTTGTCGCTGAGCAATTCAAAGCCTAATGGCCTCAGTGCTTTTCCAAGTTCCTCTTTCTGTGCAGTGCTGAGCGACTCCGCAAAGCGCACCTCTCCCAGTTGCACGTCCTCAAAAGGAATCCTCAACTCATTCAGCGTGCGCCTTACCGCATCGATGCAGTGGCGACAGACCATGTTTTTGATGTAGAGGACCATTGGATGATTTAATTTCCGTCAAAAGTCAGCATTACGATGATAATGGCTTTGATCCACCGAAGAGGCTCATAGGGAGGGAGGTGTGGCGCAGGGGGGGGGCACTGCGTTACGCTAAAGGATTTGACAGTCCGATGATTAAGCCTAGTTTCTGAAAATTACCTTCAACGGGTTGTTTGATAGATAATTCGAATAAGCGGTAAGATGCGGACCCGATTCTTTGATTGGAAACGGTCAATGATGCACAGCTATGCCGTATTTGTCCGAGACAATTTCATTAACCTGATCAGGTTCTGAACTTACAAGTTCACTCTTCTCGGCATCTGTGAATTCAGCAACTCCAAAATTCTTGATGTAGTTTCTGCTTAATGAGAAATAACCCGAACCATAGGGCTTGCTTGAATTCTTGACATAGAACCAAAACAGGTCAGAGCTCATTAGCTTTTGAAGAAACTTCAATTCCTGTTCGTTCTGAGATACAACTGCTATGCCGTTGTAAAAAAGTAAGTCTTCATCATTGCTAATGGTGTAGTGAGGAATGTGTGGAGTGATGTGTGGGAAGAAAAGTTTGGTGCTGTATTTTTCTAACGATTGATTTCGACCATAAGCATACCAGTTTTCGTAATTCCCTTTTCCCTTATCTCGTTGGGCTAGTGTTTTCCTTTTCGCCTCCAAATATTCATATGCTCTCGGATAACGCTCTTCAAATTCTTCCTGTGCAATCAAGCTAGCATCTCCCTTTGCATTAAAGACATACGGGAAGATCGCCTTTTGCCGCAGTTCTGCGATGCTTCTGGCCTGAGTAAGTTTGTTTGGGTTTATAATCTCTTTGCAAATGGCCTTCTCAATAGGGTATTCTCTTCCGTTTTGAAGGTAGTAGAATTCATCATCTTCTCTGGTTTCATTGAAGATGTAAATTTGATTTTTGAGTGTCGCAATTCCATTTCGAGTCCGGTATAAGTCTCCAAATGCTGGACCTGCTTCTTCGATTTGAGACAGAAGATCGTGATGTCGTAGGTTCCATCCGTTTTTATGATTGAGCCTAGAATAGTTGATTTGGTGTAACGAAACCTCCTCAGTTAACGACCCTTCATCCACTTGAGCATAATCTATAGTCTGTGATTCAAGATTTTGAAGAATACAAATACACGTGTAGGTTGATTTGCTCTGAAATACCTGATTCCCTCCAAAGTCAAGAATTTTTAACGCTATGGATTCATCTTCAAAGTACTGGCGTAAGGCGCGACCATTTACACTTTTGAAAAAGGTGTTCATGGTGATGAACCCTAAAACTCCTTGTGGTAAGAGATTTTCATATCCAATTTGAAAGAAAGGAATATATAGATCCGGGTGTCCTGAATCGCTCACTTTCCAGTTAGAAATGAATTCACGGGATTCTTCGTCAATGTTTCTTGAGCACACATATGGCGGATTGCCTACTACGACATCAAACCCGGTAAAGTCTTCATATTGTTCGGTCCAACTAAAGTTGAGCGCATTGCCTCTATCAAGGTTGAACTGGAAGTCGGCATTTTCACCTTCTGTGAGTGCCAGTAATGTTAGCAAAAGCCGGGAACGGTCAATAGCATATTGCTGTATATCCAGCCCGTAGATGTTCTCGGCAAAAATGGCTTCGTATGTTCTGCCAGTCTGGTCGTGAATAGACTTTGCAGCTGTGTAGAGAAACCCCCCGCAACCGCAAGCCGGGTCGCAAATTTTTAAATTATTGAGGTCAACGAAGTTGCTTAAACACTGATCGACAATGTATTCCCGAATGTTCTTTGGCGTGTAAACGGCTCCTGTTACAATTTTCTCCTCGGGCGAAATGACAAATTCGAATATCTGGATGAGTTCTTCGAGTTTGGTGAACTGGCATATTTGGAGAAACTCAAGGAGACTTTTATAATCCTTGTTGTCTTCTTGAATTAGATAAGGCCACAAAAACTCATTTGTAGTATTCTCCAAACCATGAGAATAAAGGAACGCAGACACAATTAGTCGATCCACTTCCACAGGGTCTGAGGAATACGACTGAAGGTATGCGTTGACTTCCTTTGTCATTATTGAGCACGCAGGTATTTTTTGTAATCCATGTACTTCATGGTAATCTGTACAAAGAGCTCTTTGGCACCGTCATCGTTTGTATTCTCAATTAATGTTCTGAGCGTTTCCATTCTCTGCTCCATTTGTTCCAACGTCCAGATAATGCTGTACCTCTTTAGGTATAACTTCAACCTTTTGTGCATGTACACGGCTTTGGCTGATGTTGATACAGGGAGTATTTCCCCCTGGTCGTTTCGGAAAAAATGAGCATTGTAATCCTCATCACAGGGATCTAAATAGTTCCCTTCGTCATTGCTTTTTGCTCTATTCACGTAAGAACAAGAGTAGATGAGATTGGAGTACTTTGTTTTAAGTTTCGGATACTTTGATTGAGGTAAAAAGTGATCTATTTGAAAAGTGGATACACCCCCGAACCAATCATCAATACAATTCGTGTAGCCGCATTTCTTTTTGAAGTCGGTTCTAAGATGGCTCTTGTAGTCACGATAGTTATTCAAGTCCGGCCCTGAGTATGTCCGCACCGGAATACTTGCCTTATCTCTAAAAGGTAAATTGCTCATTACTCCAGCTTCTTTTTAAGTTCATCGACAGCTTTAAGCAGCTCTGAAAGAGATTTAGATTCAGTAGTTCGTTTCACGGCATCTGGAACCACGTATTTCTTGTCCAAGGACTTTTCAATCAGACTATCAAGCCGAAGAAGTTCTTCTTCCTCAAGCGCATCAAGTTCCTGAGCCTTGCTTTTCTCCAACAGTTCAACCAAGCGTAGTTCCGCTTTTTCCAGCTTTGACTTATAATGAATAATCTGGTTTTTTAATCGGTCAAGAAAAGTTGCTTTGGCCTTTGTCTCCTTCTCCGTACCATGCAGAATACCTTTGATGTAGACGATGTTCACATCTTCACTTTTTCCTACTGCTTCATCATCGAAAGAGGTTAAAACGAAGCACGGAAAATCTTCTCGCTCAGCCAATATTCCTTCTACTAACTGGGCACCATCATAGGGTACGTTGTACTCAATATTCTCCTTGTACTCGTTAAGTCGAAAATCGGTGATAACGGCATCTACGTGCATACTCATCACTTCTTCGATCATTGACTCCAAACTCTCCAGAGGATACTTATCATGCACTTCGAAAATGCCCTCTAAGTCTTTCTCTTCGATGTAGTCCTTGAAGCTGTCAATGTCTTCTTGTTGCTCATCAACAAACAGTATTTTATACATTTCTAATTGCGTTTATATTTAACAGGAAACGTAATTCTCACTCCAAATCCTATTTCTGGGTAGAGTAGTTTCACCTGCGCGTCATTTTCGGCTGCGATTGATTTAACCAACCACATACCGAGTCCAGTACCTTCTTCTTCTCCGGTATGCGGATTTCTTTTCGTTGTGTAAAGAGGTTCAAAAATTTTCTCAGGCTTTTCAATATCCTTCGAGAGCCCTGGGCCGTTATCGTGATACTCGATAACAATTTCTTTAGAGGTTTCTCTGGCTTTGATGGTTATTTCTCTTTGACGGTTTTCCTTCGACTGGATAAATGCGTCAATAGAATTAACTAGAAGGTTGTTGAAAATGCTGTCGAAGTCAATTTCAAATACCCGCATATCAATTTCCGCTATTTCTGAAGTGTCGAATTGGATTCCTCTATTTTCCATAACAGTTGTCCAATCATTTCTCAAATCGTTGAAATACTTGTGCAAGAACAACTGCTTCCTTTTTCTTTTGTCCTTTCGCGCTGCACCCAGGGAAAAGTTGAGCCAGTTTTGAAGTTTAACGTCTTGTTTTCTCATTCGCTCTAATTGAACGAATGGGTTTTTGCGTTCCTCCGAATCAACATATTCACTTTCTTGAATCTTCTCAGAAATCAAAGTTTTCAGTTTATCCACTCGTGAACTCAGGACATTGTTGAGCTTGCTTAGGTCATGGCTAAATGAGGCCAGAACAATACCGCTGCTTGCCAAGCCTCTCAGTACCTTTTGTTCGTCTTTGAGTTTTTCAATTTCTTCATCCTTCCCCCTGTTTAACTCCGCTAAAACGGTTAGCTCGTCAGTTTGTGCGTCATCTTTCGGATCATCTGTTTCACCATCCTTTTGTTCTTGTTCTTTCCGCTTGCGGTTTCTTTCAAGAATGGATCGAGCCAGTTTCTCAGCTTGTTCCTTGTTTATGCGATCCGCATGCTTTTCACCGTAATATTTGTCCATTGCCCGGGCTATGTAGGCACGATCTTCCTCTAACAACTGGATCAGCTTTGTCAAAATTTCCTTGAAGACTAAAAACGTCTTGTTCTCCTGTAAGCCCTCTCTGCTGGACTTATCTTCAAAATTTACGTTCGTGAGACGAGAAATCTTGATCGCTCCAGAGACGTTTTCAGGTTCCACTCGCCATCCACCATCCTCCTTAGCTATACCTGCTGGGCTTGAGGATTTTCTTGCACCAAGTCCAAGCCAATCGAATGAAGAATCTTTGATCTCTCCGTATGGCCTTACCCGGAAGTTATCTCTGAAAAGTTTTACCCCACCAAATTTGTCCAACCAATCTTTCCGTGAATTGGTTAGGGCTCGTTTATAGTTGAACCTTTCAGCATCAGAACTGGAGTAAGTCCTCTTCATGAAGTAAAATGAGAAGTCAAAAACTCCAATGTTTTCGAATACTTTCTGCTGGTCAACTTCCTTGAATCCGGGTAATAATTTGGAAAATGTAACTGCTTTAGACCATGTTCCTTCTTGAAAGTCTTCCTTTCGATATGGGTATCCTCCCATTTCTTCCAGCTTAAAGAAATCTGGATCAATAAGCTCTAGATCATATTCATTACGGGTGATTTTGACCGTTACGTTTTGATTTTCATCCGCATGGGCGGTAAGTTTATAGTCAAAATCATCGCAAACGGAGCCAAATACTTCTCCGTATTTATCTCTTTGGAGGCTACTGTAAAGGAATATTTGAAATTCCCCGCTCTCCTTAGGTGGAACCAGAACTTCCAGATCAGAATAAACTTGAGTCACGTAATAATCTTCCCAATTATCACGAAGCCCGGATATTTTCAATACGGTACCGTATTGAAAATCTGCCTTTGTTTCAATGGTCTTTAAATCCATGTCAAGATCTAATGGTTCAATGGCTTCGAGCAAGGAACCGGATGTAAGCCCATCTAAGTCGGCCTCAACTTTTTCAATTGTTTTAAATTCCCCTTCGAAATCGTCCCAATTAACTCGCCATAAATAGCCGGTGAAAGATGTTTCATTTCCCTTTTCGTCAATATCTGGGTCGTGGTTTTTAGGGTTGAATACGGTTATCATTTCGCACTTTGTGCCTAGCTTATCTAGTGCGAATCGTCCAATTCCTTTGGCGCCAGCTTTGACGCGTCCAGACTTCGTGAAAACGTCATAGGCTTTATTGTCAGTTCCTATGGTCATCCAATGCTGCCTAATAATCTTTTGAGTCATGCCTTCTCCCGAATCTATTATATACAGAGAGTTCAACTCGTTTAGCTTTTTTCTCAGTTGATCTAGGTCAGCTTCTTCAAGCTCGGTTTTGAGTATGTATTTATCATCAGAAGAGGTGTAGACCTTTTCCAAGTCATCCTCCGAAATTCCCTTGGCTACTATATCTGAGAATTGTTCTGTAGTTAACTCATCATTAAGAACGGAATACCTGTTATCGAAATAGACAATGCTTACAACGCTATCAGCATCATAGGCATTTTTCACCAGCTCAATAATGGCGCCTTTAGAAGAGGCTACATTTTCCCTTCCAATGAGTCTCGCTGTTCTGGCCGATACGGTAAATGAGATTTTAGCCATCTTAACTGGATACTTTAAAAAGGCCTTAAAACTAGAAAGTCTGTAGGAACGTTTCGTTACTTGTTCCTCAGAATGTTGCTTTCTGGTTATGACAGGATTCCTGTCGTCTAGCGTAGCTTGTCTAAAACGTCTCAATTACAACTCCTTCACCATCTAACTATCGCATCCGATGTGGCGCCTCCCTTTGACGGTGTGGCGCTGGTTTAAAAAAGAGTGTGGCGCTGCACTTTGTCGCGTGGCGCTGACAAAAATGGCGCAGCGCCACCATTAAAAATTTGAATTGGCGCCAGGGGTTAATACATCCGTTCAAATCATCCTTAACATTTTTTCACCTGACAGCCCAGCGCCATAGGGGGTGCAGTAAAATTGGCGTAACAGAAATGCCGAATCCTTGAAGGTGTTGGTATTGGCCTAGTCGCGCTATTCAAAAATCTGCTCTAGGGTGCGCCACTAGAGGTGTGCTGCGATTGGCTCATCCCGAAAAAGTGTGCAATAAGAATAAAGGTGTGCCCGTATTAAAGACAAAGCTTAAGCGCAATGAAATGAAGTTGAAAAAGTAAAATGAAGAAGCCATGAAGAAATATCCCATTGCAGCCAAAGTGTTTCAATACGTACTGGTCCAAAAACGACTCACGGGTCGGGCGCTGGCCAGCATATTGAAAATACACCACAGTACGTTGCAGCGCTACCTTAAAGGACAGCGCCAACCCACCCCGGTGGTCAAGCAGCGCATGGCCAAGCTGATGCAAGTGGGTTCCTTCAAGGAGTTGGTAACGAAGGCTTTTTATTGTTAAACCAATTAAATGTAAATGCTTATGGAGAAAAACAAGGAGGCACAGCATCCGGAAACCCTCCAAGGATGAAAAGAAAAAACGAGGGGATAGAAATCATTTAATAATCAGAACTCATGATTGAATTGAATGAAATGACCCAGGAAGAGCTGCGAATCTTACACGGCCACTGGGTCAGCGATCAAAACGAGATCAAAAGGGAAAAGAAAGCGAAGGATGATCGCTTTAATGCCCGACTCAACACCCAAGGTGAAACCGACTCCGCGCAAGAAGCGCTGGAACTTCGCATAGCCAACGCTCAAACCGTGTATGACGACATGGTGGGCGCGGGTGTGGGCCAGGCCTCCCTCGATCTGCAGCAGGAAGCCATCGATGCGCTTCGAGCCGATTTGGATGCGTTGCTTTATAGCACCAGCTATCTCACGCACCAAGATCAGCGCTTGCACCTAATGGCTCAAGCTGAATTTCAGTTTGCCATAGATGAGCGTGCTGCTCGCATCACAGAGATTGAAGCGTTGCTTACATAAGCATGCGCACATGATTTGTGTCTCCAAGTGTGAAAGGACTCTTCGCAAGGGAAGGGTCTTTTTTGTTTGAATTTTGTCAATTCCATCACAACTCCTTCACCATCCAAATGCCGCAGCCGCTGTGGCCGCTATGGCCGAGGCGGTGGTCGATAAACCTAAAACCAATGCGTTGGTAGATGTCAACGGCAGCGCTGAATTTATCAAGGCTTTCAAGGTACAGGTGGGTATAGCCTAATGCAAGGGCTTCCGCCTCGCAACGCTCCATCAGCACTTTGCCAACGCCTTTGCCGCGATAGGCCCGGAGAATGTAAAATTTGACCAGTTCTGCATATCCCAATGGTAATCCCTCCGTTGGATAAATCCCACAACTCCCTGCAATTTCACCATTCACTCTGGCCACGTAAAGCACTGACCGTTCTTTCTCAAAAAGGGAGAACAGATCATCGGTGGTCGGGTCGGTATAGACCGTTCCGATTCGGGGCGCATTAAACTCATCAAACACCGCTCGAATAAGAGTGGCCAATGCCTCATTATCCGCCTGTGCGATGCTATTGATTTGGACTTCCATGTTCCGGCTCAATATTATGGGATAATAAGAGTAGTAGCCTAATTAGTTCTTCACGATCAACATGCAGATCAGCGGATAAGTGTTTAGCCATGAAGGCCGAGATCAAGCCTCTGCTCGCTATCGCTCACATGAGTCTTTTTTCTTCTGGATTGCCTCCTTCGCTGCGCTTCGGAGTCGACCAGCCGTTGGCCGAGAATGCCTGCCTGCCGGTAGGCAGGGAATCGAGCCTGACTCGCTTCGCTCATCTGAGTTTTTCATTTCTAAGACTGGATTACTTCGCTTCGCTCATTGGACCAGCTATTAGCCTTGAAGGGAATCAAGCCTGACTCGCTTCGCTCGCATGAGTCTTTTTTCTTCGTCAGTTAGTGGATTACTTCACTTCGTTCAGTGGACCAGTGTTTAGCCGTGAATGGAATCAAGCCTGACTCGCTTCGCTCGCATGAGTCTTTTTCTTCGTCAGTTACTGGATTACTTCACTTCGTTCAGTGGACCAGTGTTTGGCCGAGAATGGAATCAAGCCTGACTCGCTTCGCTCGCATGAGTCTTTTTCTTCGTCAGTTACTGGATTGCCTCCTTCGCTGCGCTTCGGAGTCGACCAGCCATTGGCCGAGAATGGAATCAAGCCTGACTCGCTTCGCTCGCATGAGTCTTTTTTCTTATTCATTTCGCTCGAACCTGTGGTTCGGCTCATGAAACGAAAAAAGCCTCGGCTGCTCTGCAGCGAGGCTTTGATCATCAAGTGCCCGGGACTGGACTCGAACCAGCATGAACGTAGTTCACACGCCCCTCAAGCGTGCGCGTCTACCAATTTCGCCACCCGGGCGTTTTTTAAAGTGAATGGTTACTAGGAAATGGAAAATAGTAAGCTCCTACTTTCTCTTTAACTATTTCCTCTTCACTCCTAAAAGGGCGGCAAATTTAGAAAAATCAGAATCCGTTATTTGCAATTCGATTCATGAGGCGCGTTTTGAAGTTCATCGGTCATTGGTTGCGGTCAAACTCGCGACACGGAACACATTCACCATTTGTTTATGATCTGATTGAGAAGGCGTTGTATTCTGAATCGAAAACCGACAAATCCATCAGAAAGCACTTTGATAAACTAAAGAGCAGTAGTCAACCTATCAAAGGAGTCGATTATGGAACGCTAAGCAATCAAGAAGTCGTGCTTAATGTTGGTGACCTGGCGAATCGATCTGCTGCAAAGAATTTTGAATCAGACCTGCTGTCCAAGTTGGTAGCTTATCACCAACCAACGCGAGTATTGGAGCTCGGGACTAACTTAGGAAAGTCTTCGGCCTACATGGCTGGGGCAAACGGTGAGACTTCTGTAAAGTCTGTTGAGGGAAACGCTCAAATGGCTGAATTTGCCGAAGCGCAATTCGCTCAACTAAACTTGAGCAACATTCAAGTCAGAAACGAAACATTCGATCAGTTTTTTGCGGCAAATTCAGAAAAGTTTCACTTCGTCTTCATTGACGGAGATCACAGTTACGATTCCACGTTGCGCTACTATGATCGAGCTAAGAAATGTTTGGAAGGGGAGGGACCCATTGTCCTTCATGACATCTATTGGAGCGATGACATGAACAGGGCTTGGGAAAAAATAAAAGCCGATGTAGACACTACGGTCACCATCGACTTATTCTTTTTTGCGTTGGTCTATTTCAGGAAGGGGCAGCGGAAGGAGCACTTTAATATCCGCTATCCAAAGAGTTTATTTCTTCTTCTTTCCTGATTCCTCCTTTTTCTCGCCTTCTTTTTCCTTCATCAGGTGATCAATGAAATCCCCCAGTTGTTCAGGCATCAACTTGGTGGCGATGATTTTCTTATTCTCATCCAGCAAGAACACTTTAGGTGTGCTGAAGATGTCATAGGTGTCTCGGAAGTTTAAACTTTCCAGTGTGGTCTTGCGCTGACGAATCAGCTCATGAGCGTTTTCGTTGATCTCCGGATTGTCGCTAACGTTTATCCAAGGAAGTTCATTCTTTTTAATGTACTTCTTCCAATCCTTCGTTTCAAACTCGGTTCCAATAGCAAACACTTCGACACCTTTACTATGGTATTGTTCGTAAAACTCCTTCAACTTCGGGGTCACCTTCTTGCAGTGCCCACAGCCGCTGTCCCAGAAATAGAGCACTGTGTAAGGAGCATTCACTTGATATAGCTGCACCCATTGACCGTTGGTATCCATGAGAATCAAATCAGGAGCTTGCTTTCCAATGAGTATCGGTTCCATCTTGGCCACACGCTCGCAAAACTCATCCAGCTTCTTTTTCTTAAGCCACCAAGCCTTGTCTGGACAATAGTAGGTGAGGCCCATGTGGACTAAAACCGCATCGAGTCCCATGATTTTCGAGTCTTCGTACTTGCTGGTGATGTGATGAACGACATACTTGTACATCTCTCTGTTGCCTCCTGTTCTTGCAACTAGCATGTCAGCCTCCTTGATGATGCTGTCTGAAACTTGTGGAATCAGCTTTGTGACATAATAGTTGAGCTTATTGTGAAACACCGGGGTTCGAAGCAGTCTTTCATCAGTAAAATCTACATCCTTTAAGTATTGCTTCTTGAATTCAAGGTATCGCAAACGTTGACGCTCATCTTCATCCTTCACGTCACTGAAGTCAGGAACTTCAGGTTCGGCAGATGTTTTGAAAACCTTCGAGATGAACAAATCTGGGTGTTGCTCCATGAAGGCTTTTTTGTAGTCAATCACTTGTTGATCAACCGCATCAAGCGCAGTTTGATTCTTTTCTTTTTCCTTCCCGTTGGAATCTTCAATTTTCTTTTTTAAGCTCTCAGCTTCTCTAGCCTTGCCTTCAACGAAGTTCAAATACTCATAGAAGAACTTATTCTCTTCCGAGGTTTTCACCTTCATGCCGCGTGTGTAGTTTCCGAAGTTGGTCTCCAGGTCGATATTCTGCTCATTGACCACAAATTCTAGGTAGCTTTTCTTATCACTTAAAATAATCGAGTAGATGCCTCCCATGATGCTGTCGCCTTTGAAATGCAACACCCCTCCTGGTTCAAATGCTACAGTATCAAAATAGTATTGCTTGTTTCCATAATAGTTTGCCATAAACGCGGCACTATCAATGGAATCAGGTACATTGTTGATTTTGATGGTGAAGTCGTAGTTTCTAATTGGTTCTTGTGCAAAAGAACTGAGGGATAAGAATAGAGTTCCTAGGAGAATATAAAATCGGTTCATTCCGAAAATCGTTTAAAGTGGTTCAAAGCAATTCAAAATCCGTTGGTGATAAAAGTCCTTTTAACGTTGTTTTAACAGCGGTAAATTCGTCTTCATTTGGTAGACTAAATACGCTCAAATTGCGTCTGAATTTATGATAATGAATTATCCAAAAAGACCCTTTTTGCTGGTGCTGGTTGCATCGCTGTTCGTTAATTCTTGTAAAAACACCAATTGTAATGATCCTATTGCATTCAATTATGATCCGGAAGGCACTTCAGCAGACAATTGCATATACAGCCCTAAGCATGTTGACTTCACGGTCACTTCTGTTTTTTCTGGTAATAACTTTGAACTTGGAGACACGTTGTTATTAGCGGACGGTCGAAAAATCACCTTGTCATATTACGGAGTTTACTTGTCCAATTTATCTTTCAAAGAAGCTTCGGGAGACGCCAGGCAATGGTCAGATAATGTTGTTCTGGTGAGAAACAGGGTGGAGGATACCTCTACTACATATTTGAATAAGTCGCAGATAACCGCGCTCAAATTTGATGTCGGTGTAGATTCATCCATCTACAAGGATGATCCATCGACTCTGCCATCGAATGACCCGCTGTCACATCAAATTCCTGTGATGTTTTGGACATGGGCTTCCGGCTACCGCTACATATCCGTGGAGGGCATGGTAGATACTTCTACTGTTAAAGATGGCACGGGTTGGAGGGAGTTTGCATTTCACAGTGGACTTCCATCGAATCTGCACTCGATTGAGTTAACTACCCCAGATAGTTATTCCACGGCTAGTCACATTCAAGTGTCGATTACAATGAACATTGCGGCTTTACTAGAAGGGCTTGATTTTGAGAATCCACCGTTTATTATTCACAACGGAAATGAACCGAAGACCATTGCAATAGCCAACAACTCAGTGAATGCTTTTACGTTGGACTAAAATATCAGCACTCGTAGCACTTCTGGGACTTGTTTCCTGCAAGAGCACCGTTCCTGAATTTGAGCTGGTTGAAATCGAGCCTAAAATTGTTCTGAGTTTTGAGTTAGTCAACGAAGGTGAGACCATTGATATTGGTGATGCCTTCAAGGACCAGGAAGGCTATAATTTGGCGCTTAGAACATTCAAGTTTTATGTGAGCAATATTGAATTGATCTCAGCCGGTGGTGCGATTGAAAACCTCAGCTCAGTGGAATTGGTGGACTTCAACGATAATGAAGACGGTGGCAACAATATGTTCACACAGAGCTACAATTATGTCATTCCCAAGGGTGATTACACCAATTTGAGGTTTAGCGTTGGGCTACCCTCGAATTTGAATGCAACCGACCCGACTACAGTTGAAAATGATAATCCATTGAGCACGCTCTCTGGCATGTACTGGGATTGGGGGTCAATGTATGTGTTCATTATGATGGAGGCTGGCATAGATACCACTGGAGATGCCGCTCCGGACGCCAACATTGCCTTTCATACTGGGTTAGACACCCTCTTCAGACAGGAACAAAACTATCCGATGACGTTTGAAATTCCAGCGTTCGCAAAGGACTCGTTGCACATTCAGATAGACTGGAACAAACTGTTCAACGTAGAAGGCGAAACATACATCGACTTATCCACCAAACCATATTTTCATGCAAACACAGGGTTGGAAGCGTTGGACATGACAAGAAAATTCACGGATAATTTTATTCATGCAATTCGAGTAACTCCATGAGATTGGAGAAACTGACTCAGCTGCTGGTTTTATTGGCATTAGTCATTTCTTGTAATCAGAAAGCCGTCAGGGTTGAGGTAGATTCGTCTGTGGGTTCTGATGAATTTGCGCTTGTGCTACCTGACTGGCTGTCGGAGCCAATGATCCCTAAGGACAATCCGCTTACGAAAGCAAAAGTAGAGCTTGGTCGCAGGCTGTTTTTCGAAAGGGCGTTGAGCAAAGATTCGTCCATTAGTTGTGCCAGTTGCCATCTTGAATCATTCGCGTTTTCGGACACGATCGCACTCAGTGCGGGAGCTTCAGGTCGCCACGCCACCAGAAATACTCCATCTATTTTAAACATTGCTTATGCTCCACGTTTAATGGCCGAGGGTGGAGTGAAGAACCTCGAGCTGCAAGTGTTAAGTCCGCTCGAAAATGAGCTGGAAATGAACATGAGTGTGAATGGAGCTTGTGATCGATTGAATGCTGATTCAAAATACAGAGCAGATTTCGAAAGAGTTTGGAGTGATTCAGCAACACCATTTACCTTGACAAGGACATTGGCGGCATTTGAGCGCACATTGATCGGAGGAGACGCTCCATATGACAAGTTTTTGAGAGGAGATTCAAATGCACTATCAAAGTCAGCGCAAAGCGGATTAGCATTATTCACAGAAAGCGGCTGCATCAATTGCCATAGTGGACCCTTGTTTACAAATTACAAGTTGGAAAACAATGGCTTAGACGAGCGATATTTGGACAATGGCCTATTTCGACTTACCCTTTTGGCATCGGATATGGGCAAGTTCAAAGTGCCAACGCTGCGAAATGTTGAACTTACTGCTCCATACATGCATGATGGTAGATTCATAACACTCAGAGAAGTGTTGGTACACTATAACTCCGGGGGCAAAAATCATCCCAATAAGAGCGAAAGGGTTCGACCGTTGAATTTATCGGAAAAACAGCTGAGCGATCTTGAAGAGTTTCTTTTATCGCTTACTCAGGAATTTAAATAAAGTTCAACTTCTCCAACCGCCATTGGTACTTGAGAACCGAGTTCATCCACCATGGATCGAATGGATTGCAATTCTTCTTTTGCATGAGCGCTTTTTTCGATAGTTTGAGTTAGATCTGCCAATGTGGACATGCCCAAGCTGCGAAAACTTGATTTCATCCGATGAGCAGTTCGCTTAATGTGTTCATGATCACCAGCAACAGTTACTTCCCGGAGCACTTCATAGTCCGGTTCAAGGTTTTCCAGAAAAACTGAAAGCAGTTGTTTGATGAAACCTGGGTCATCGGACACGTTGTCCATAATATAGCTGAGGTCGAGATAATTGCTCATATAATCGGGCAGGCTATAACAAATATGCAAATCAAAATACTCCAAAGACTAAACTAGCGCCCAAGGTCACCTTTAGCGGATAGGCATATAGCAGACCAAATTGACTTGCATCTATAAATTCTTTTCTTCCGCGACTATCAAAAGCCGCGATGGTATTCTGTTTATAGCCGATACCCCCGTAGACATCCAGACCCAAATTGTCTTTGTAGAGCAATTGCACTCCTGCAATAAAGTTGATGTTGAGATGAGAAAAATCGATTCGAGGAACACTTCCGGAGTTTTTTGGTTTTAAACTGGCCTGTGCATACGAGGCATGCCCCGAAATGTATAAACCAGAAGGCTTGTAAATTCTAGACAGCTCCTGCTGTCTATTTAATTTGAAAAAGTAATACCGTAACTGTGCCTGAACACGGTAGCCTGGAAATTCAAAATTCTTGTAAAAATTACTAGTGTCTTGCAGCAAAGCATTGAAAACGGGAGATTTAAATAGATATCCTGCGCTAATCTGAGTGGTGATTTTTGGCGAGGCAACCATCTCGAGGCCGACCCTTGCTTCGCCTGTTCCTGGAACCTGGCTTGCTACGATGGCCAATGGATTCAGCTTAAGGTAAAATGATTTTGGAGGCGCTTCAGTCTCCATGAGCAAAGGTTTCCGGGGTTGAGATATGCTTCTGAAACCGCTACAAACGATGAATAGGAAGATTAGAAAGCGCAACATTCTCGCATCATTAAAAGGATATCCGAGCCTTTGGTGCACTCTCAAGACTGCCTGTTTTTCCGGATATAAAATCGTAGTAACCACATATTGCAATCATAGCGGCATTATCAGTGCAGTAGGCAAACTTTGGAAGAAATACTTCACAATCAAGTCTTTGTAATCCCAACATCGCTGTCCGAAGACCTGTATTTGCAGAGACGCCACCGGCAATTGCGACTCGTTTAATCCCTGTTTCTTGAATTGCTAGACCAACTTTGTCCATCAAGACGTCAACAATGGTCTTTTGGATGGATGCACACAGATGAGGAATCTCTTCTTCAACAAAGCTTGAATTGAGCTTGACTTGATCTCTGACGAAGTATAGTATGGAGGTTTTAAGCCCGCTAAAGCTGTAGTTTAACCCGGGAACGTCCGGCTTGGAGAATTTGAATTTATCAGGGTCCCCATCCTTCGCAAGCTTGTCCACCAAAGGCCCGCCTGGATAGGGCAAGCCTAAGATTTTGGCGGCTTTGTCAAACGCTTCACCGGCTGCATCATCCATGGTCTCGCCTATGATGTAAAGCTCAGTCGGGCTATCAACCCTTACAATTTGGGTGTGTCCGCCACTTACAGTCAGACATAAGAAGGGGAATTCCGGATTGGATTGAGCTTCGTCTACAATCAAGTGGGCAAGCACGTGGGCCTTCATGTGATTGACCTCAATCAGTGGAATGTTTAATCCGATACTTAGTCCTTTGGCAAAACTGCTGCCGACCATCAACGCTCCGATCAAACCTGGTCCAAGTGTGTAGGCGATTGCATCCAATTCATTCATGCTGATTCCCGCTTCTTCAATGGCTGCATGAATCACTGGAACGATGTTTGACTGATGCGCCCGGGATGCTAACTCCGGAACCACACCTCCATACTTTTCGTGAACTTTTTGAGTTGTGATGACATTGCTCAAGACCTTCCGATCACGCAGCACAGAAGCCGAAGTTTCATCACAAGATGACTCAATTCCCAGTATCGTGAGTGGCTTCATGCTATACCCTAATTTTGCAGCCCTTGAAAAACAGTCAGAATAGGCCGCGCAAAACTATCAAAAAGGCCATCAGGCTTCTCCTGATGATGGTCTTGATATTGGTTCTTATTCCATTTATTCTTGGCGGCCTGCTGATGGTTCCTTCCGTTCAAAACATGGTAGCACATTGGGCAGCATCCTATCTCACGGACATGGTTGGTAGTGAAGTGGTGGTCACAGGATTGCGATTTAAACCGTTCACCGATTTAAGTCTTGATGGTGTATTGATCCGTGATCATCAGACTGACACGTTGATTTATGCTGAGTCGTTGGATGTCGGCTTGATCAGTTTTGATCGACAGACTGCCGCTATTGGTTTGGGTGAGGTGACCGTTGTGAATGGTTATTTCAACATGAAGAAATACGAATCGGATACGGTGAACAATTTGATGTATTTCATCAACGCCTTCCCGAGTTCGGATGACACGTCCACTTCAAATACCGTAGTAACGATTGCCGCATCGCATGTTAACCTGATCAACCTCCGTTACAATTATCACAACATGCACATTCCGGATACCTCGGTTCGGAAGATTGATTTCGAGCACATCGAAGTCAAGGGTATGCACGGAAGGTTTAATGGGGTGATGGTGGTGAATGATTCAATCAGCGCCCACATCGAACGAATGACGCTACGTGAGAAAAGTGGCTTTATTCTCAATGAATTTGCAGGTGATGCTTTGGTGACACCCAATCGTATTCGTTGTCAAAACATGCAACTCAAAACGAACAATGCAAGGGTTCGGGGTAGCTATGAGATGGTGTCAAACGGATGGGATAATTATGGTGATTTTATTGAGAAGGTTCGATTGGAAGCTGATTTGGAAGAGTCGGATGTTCGTTTTGACGACATCGCTTATTTCACTCCTCAACTTTATGGATTGTTAACACACATGGTGTTTACCGGCCAGGTGTCCGGAACAATTGATAACCTGAAGGCGAATGTGCAGGATCTGAGATTTGAAGAGAGCGGACAATTGGCAGGAAAAATCAAGGTTAAGGGTTTGCCAGATATCAACAACACTTTCGTTGATGCTGATTTGAGAAGATTCCATTCCACTTTTGAAGATGCTCAAAAGGTTAATCTTCCTGTTGGGGATGGATACATCAAGCTTGAGTTTCCTGAGCAAATCAATGCTCTTGCATATGTGGATTTTCAGGGAAAATTTATCGGATTCGTGAACGACTTTGTAACCTATGGTAACATTAAAACCAAGCTTGGAGTGGTTGATGCTGACGTCAATATGAAAACGCGAGACGGGTTTGAATATTCCGGCCATGTGTTCACATCAGGGTTTGAGCTGGGTACGCTGCTTGGGATGCCTTCTACCGTCCAAAAAGTGTCCCTTGACTTGGATGTAAAAGGAAGCGGAGTTGAACTTAACACGCTTGAAGTGGAAGCAGTTGGAAATCTTCGCGAGTTTGGAATCTTGGATTACAACTACAGCAATTTAGCGGTTGATGGTTCATTTAAGCGCAAGGTGTTTACTGGAAATATTGCTGCTAATGACACCAATATTCGATTGGATTTTGGTGGTTTGGTTGATTTAAATGGAAAGATTCCTAGAATCAGTGCGAAGGTGGATGTGGGCAGGCTGCAACTGGCCAATTTGAACTTAGTTCCTTCCGATACGCACGGTGTATTCAGCGGAGAACTTGGCATTGAGATGAGGGGCACTTCAACAAGCGATTTAAACGGAACCATGGAACTGGTGAACCCTCGCTATGAAAACGAGCGCGGTGTTGTAGCCTTAGATAGCGTCATACTTGTGGATGAGTTGATTGAAGATGGTCATGAGATACGATTGACCTCGGATATAGCATCGCTGCAAGTGGTTGGCAGAACATCGCTCATTGACATGCCCTTCGCATTTTTCAAAGTCAGCCACGAATATGCACCTGGTCTGACTCCTGAAATTGACATTACAGGTCGGGACACCATGCAGCAATTTAATTTCGAATTAAGTGTTGATAATAACAATGACTGGATTAAGTTTTTGGCCGGAGACATTAGGCTTGGACAACCACTCTTTATTGAAGGAAACCTGGAAATGGCGACCAACAACTTTGAACTCAGAACAGACAGTATTGATTTATCAATTAAAGGAACCAAGTTGTACGGAACTACGCTCAGCGTGAAGCCGGATGGTCACAACATGGTCTTCATTTCGGATGTGAATGAGCTTCATGTTTCCGATGGGTTCTTCTTGCAAAATCTTCATGCGGTGAATCAATTGAGGCGTGATTCCCTGCTCACTTCAATTAAGTGGCAAAATGAATCGGAGCAGGCAGATAGTGGAGGGCTGGATCTTATTGTCTATCGAGGTAAATACTATCCGCTTAATGCCATACTTAACAGCCTGAATGTCCGAATTGCTGGGGTGGAATGGAAGTCAGTGAAAGTTGCACAACTGCAGGCTGATACCAACAGACTCATTATTGACAACATGGACCTTCGAAGCAATGAGGGTTACATACAGAGCAAAGGAGTACTAGATCCAAACACTGATGAGCATTTGAAGTTTGACATTAAAGACTTCAACCTCCATTACCTAAGCAACTTCAAGGTAATGGATCAAGAGATAAAAGGAATGTTCAATGGGAATGTAGATTTGAGTTGGAAGGGCGAGTCGTTGGTCGCTGATGCTGATCTAATGCTCGACTCATTGAGTCTTGATGGGTTTGTGATTGGAAACATTTCTGGAACTTCCGAATACGATGACCAACGGAAGCAGCTAAGCCTAAGCGTTGATCTCGAATATCAAGGCTCAGAGAGCATGAAAGCTACCGGAGTATATTATCCCTTCCGTAACCAGGATCAATTGGATGTAGAAGTGGCTTTCACTGAGTTTCACCTGCAAAACCTTCAGCCATTTTTAGCGGGAGTTGTCTCAAATTTGAGTGGAAATATTGACGGAAGCGTTAGTGTGTCAGGCAATCTTGATCAGCCGTTTTTGAACGGAGGCTTTAAATTAACTGATGGCGAGGCACTGGTCGACTATTTGAATGTGGAGTATTCCATTCCTTCGGCTGAAGTGATCGTTGATCCTACAAGCTTCGCAATGCGAAACACACCTGTATTTGATGTTCGTAAGCAAAGTGCCAGCACAGAGTTAGTCGTGTCTCATCAAAACTTCAAGGATTTGCGCTACGAAATCAATGTGGATGCAAATGATTTTCAGTGTTTGAATACAACATTGGTCGACAATCCTGACTATTATGGTGAGGCATATGTGACCGGTATTGTGAAGATCAATGGGTCATCTGCTCAAACAAGCATTTCGGTGGATGCGGAAACCGATGACGGAACAAAACTTTATATCCCACTTTCAGGTTCAGGTGACGTGAGTGAATTTGAATACATACGCTTCGTGGAGCCAACATCTTTCTCTAAAGTTTACAAGACGAAAGCGCTGGATGACGAGGTGAATACAATGGTGTTGGACTTTAGGCTTTCGGTTTCCGATAATTCTGAAATCCAGATCATTTTCGATGAGAAAGTTGGCGACATCATCAAAGTGAAAGGCGAGGGTGACATGCTGATGCAGATTGATAACAGGCACGTTCAACATGTTTGGGAATACGTGATTACCGAAGGAGATTACTTTTTACTCTGCAAAATGTGGTGAATAAGAAGTTTACCGTAGCCCCGGGAAGCTAGCTCATTCTGGAATGGTGATCCCGACAAGGCGCAAGTGGATATCGTGGCCAACTATAAGCTCCGCGCTTCTCCATTAATCATGGTCGAATCAATGATTGGTCCTCAAGATGCAGGAGGTCCGTATGAACAACGTCTTACCACCAATGTGGCTTTATACATGGATGGTTTGATGACAAGTCCGGACATCAGTTTCGGTGTGAACATTCCGTCATTGTCTGAGTCTGATGTGGCAAATCAGCTACTTGACCCGAACGTAGCTTCTCAGGAACAGATCACTTCGCAGGCGTTTTCATTGCTCTTAGCTAACAACTTTAGCCCTGGAGCGGGTAATGTTTCTCTGGGAGGAACCGGCCAGAATACTGGATATGAAATGTTGAGCAACCAGCTAAGCAATTGGCTTTCTCAATACTCAGACAAGTTTGATCTTGGAGTAAGGTACAGCGAAGGCGATGCGGATCAGAACACTGCAAGTCAGACCGAGCTTTCCTTCTCCACAGACTTTTTCAATAACCGTGTTTCGGTAGAAGTTAACGGAACGGTGCAGGGAAATACTGAAACGGATAACACACAAGAGAGCAACAGCAACGTGGCCGGTGAGTTTAATGTGGAATACAAGATCAACAAGGATGGATCCCTAAAGGCTCGCGTGTACAATGAAGCGAACAACTACAGCGCTGCCAATTTGAACCAGTCACCGTACACACAAGGGGTCGGTTTATTCTACCGAAACGAGTTCGACACGTTTGGTGAGTTTATTAGAAACATTTTCAAAGGGAAGCATCGAAAAAAAGATGATGGGATGGAAGAGACTGAATAAAAAAGGCCGGTAAATCCGGCCTTTTTTATCGTTCATAGGGTGAGCTACTCAAGCTCAAATGTTACACAAGTGTTGGCTTCAACCGTTGCATTTCCTGAATAGTATTGATGACCAGTTTGATCTTCAACCTTGTAACTGTAGGATTTAGATTTATCACCTCCCAAATCTTTGGATACAGTCACAGAGCCATTCTGCCCGCATTCAGGGGCGCCTGTCCAGAATACATTGGCAGCACCTGACCCGACAAGCTCTCCATCAAAATAGTAAGTGAGCGTAATGGCGTCATCACCGACTAGGAAATCGGATGTTTTTTCTGTATACCAGAATACCAGTTCACCTTCAAATTTGCATGAGCCATCATCCGTGTCTGCATCCGCATTAAAGTTGGTTGCATCACCATCAGTGCAACCTTCTGTATTGCAGCTTTGAAGGCCAAAAGCAGCAATACAGGATACTAACAGTAGGTATTGAAAAGTGGTTTTCATAAGGGTTTAATTAAAGTTAGAATTCAATGATAGAATATAACTCAATCATATTGAATAGCTGAAAACCGCTAAACCTGCATCAATTTCCATTTTCCTCTCCGGAATAACACGATCGCAACAATCGCATAAAGCGAGTGTGCTAGAGCGATACATGCAAACACCCCGTTGCTCCTCATGTCGAGTTCCACAGCTAACCAATAGGCTAGTGGAATTTGAAATAGCCAGAAAACAACAAGGCTAATCCACATGGGTGTCCGGGTGTCACCGGCTCCATTAAATGCCTGGCCAATCACCATCCCATAGGAGAAGAATATGTATCCCAAACAAATGATCTGAAGCGCTGACTTTCCTATTTCACGAGCAACTGTTTCTTGTGTGAACAGTCCGAGTATTTCGTCCGCAAAGAGGAAAAACACGATCGAAATGGAAAGTAGGAAGATTGTATTGTAAAGCGCTGTTCGCCACACGGAGGTTTCGGCTCGATCCGGTTGTCCGGCCCCCAGGTTCTGACCAACCAACGTAGATGCTGCATTTGCCATACCCCATGAAGGTAGCAAGGTAAATACTACCACACGAAATGCGATAGTATATCCGGCCAATGCTTCGGATCCGAAAATCGAAACAACTCTTACTAAAAAGATCCAGCTTGCAGATTCAATCAAAAACTGTGCGATACCACCAGAGGCAACCTTTAGCATGTCAAGGATTGTGTTTAATCGTATGACCATGTTTTGTATGCCAACTCGTACCACGGAAGACCCTTTCAAAAGGTGGTAAAGCTGATAGCAAACACCAAGTGATCTACCGGTCGTAGTAGCTACAGCCGCACCCATAACACCTAACTCAGGAAATGGTCCCCAACCGAAGATTAGGATCGGATCCAAAATGATGTTTAGTCCATTTGCCAACCATAGTGAACGCATGGCGATGGACGCGTCTCCTGCGCCTCGGAAAATGGCATTGATAAGGAATAAGAGGATGATGCTGATGTTGCCGGCATACATCACTTGAGCGTAGCCGACACCTTCTTCAATAAGTGCCTGTTCACCACCCATCAAGTTCAGAATGTCACCAGCAAAGATGAAACCTGTCAATCCAAGAGGGACGCCTACAATAAGGGCGAGGATTATTGCTTGGAAAGCGGCATCCGATGCTTTAGCGAAGTTCTTTTCACCAACTCGACGTGCAACAATGGCTGTTACGGCCATACTCATCCCTACAGCGATCGAGTAGATTATAAAGAGAATGGATTCGGTTAAACCAACCGTTGCGACAGCATTGATACTAACCTTGGAAACGAAGTAAACATCAACGACTGCAAACAATGACTCCATTATCATTTCAGCGATCATTGGTACCGCTAATAAAAATATGGCCTTATTGATTGAACCTGAGGTATACTCATGTTCACCGCCTTTCAAAGCCGTGGCGGTTAACTGAACTAAATGTGTAAAACGTTGAAATAGCTTTTTCATGAAATAATTGAGATAGAAATTGAGTAGAAATGAATTGTCGTTCCCAGGTAAATGGAACGGAATGAGAGAGCCCTTATCGGGTTCTCATCATCTCAATATTCACGGCAGCTGGCTTCATGATGGCGCGAAAGTAATATTGAACTAATTAATCGAACGCTTCGTTTGAACTTTTAATTAATAATCAAAATCAGTCCGATGGTGGGCTCGATTATTTTACAAATATTTGACCTGCTTTTCATTTGAAAAGCAAGCTCTTAATAAACCGCTGAAGGTGAAAGATTTAAGTGATTCAATTGAAACTCTTTCTGAAAAGACAGATCGTTTGATCAAGGCTTATCGGGGAGCAAAGACGAAAGTTGAATCATTGATTTCGGAGAACAACAAGTTCAAATCGAAGATTGAGGGATTGAATGAGGAGTTGGAGCGGATGAAAGAAGAGAATAAGGTGCTGAAGATGGCAGCTGCAATCAAAGGTGATGGTGAATCCGTTACTGAGACCAAGCGCAGAATCAGCCAAATGGTGCGGGAAATTGACCGGTGTATAGCCCAATTGAACGACTGAAATTATGAGCGAACTCTCAATTAAAGTGAATATTGCCAACCGCGTTTATCCGCTTACGGTTCTTCGAGAAGAAGAGGAAGAGGTGAGAAAGGCAGCTGCGCATATTAATCAAAGAATAAAAGAGTTAGAGTCGAGTTTTGCTGTCAAGGATAAACTCGATTTGCTGGCAATGCTGGCATTGGAAATGACCCTTGATAAAGGGCATGGAAAAGAAGAGTTGATTAATGATCAACATTCCGACAAAATCCATTCGCTCATCAGTAAAGTTCAATCGGAGTTGGAAGCCAACTGATTGTTCTTTTATAACATTCCCGCACAGGTTTTTGTTTTGTAACCTGAACACTTTAACCGCTGGAATTCAATTTTTTGGCGCGTAGTGCAGGCCTGTTTATCTCGACTTGTCGGGAGATTATTCCATTGGAATGACGCTGGACGTGCGAAACGCTGTTATGAGTTCCGTTTTTTAGCTTTTATGGAGGTTACATAACTCCCGGCCTGTGCGGGTTTATTGTCTACTTAATTCAAGAAATAATGATTACAACAATCATCGTAGGTATAGTGGCAGCAATTGTTGCAGGCTCATTGACTTACATATTGCAAAAGAGATCACTGGAAGGTGAGCGAGAAAAGATTATAGCTCAAGCTGAAGCTGATGGCGAAAACATCAAAAAGGATAAACTGATTCAGGCCAAGGAGAAATTTCTGCAATTAAAGGCGGAGCACGAGAAATCCATCTTGGAAAAGGATAAGAAAATTGCCGAGGCTGAAAGTCGTGTTAAGCAGAAGGAAAACACGCTAAATCAAAAGCTGGGCGAAGTCAATAAGAAGGATCAAAAAGTTGACAGCATTAGGCAGAATCTTGATCGACAACTGGAGCAAGTGGCTAAGAAGCAAGAAGAGTTAGACGCACTTCACAAGCAAAGTGTGAAGCAATTGGAAGGTATAGCTAAGATTTCAGCGGACGAGGCCAAAGAACAATTAAAGGAGGTATTAATCAGCGAGGCGAAGACGGAAGCCATGGCCACGATTAAAGAGATTGTTGATGAGGCAAAGATCAATGCTAATCGTGATGCGAAAAAGATTGTTGTAGAAACCATTCAACGCATCGCTACAGAACAAGCAATTGAGAATTCCGTTTCTGTATTCAATATCGAAAACGATGATGTCAAGGGCAGAATTATTGGACGAGAAGGACGAAATATCAGGGCGCTTGAAGCTGCTACCGGAGTTGAGATTATTGTTGATGACACCCCAGAAGCAATTATCCTTTCCTGCTTTGATCCTATTCGCAGGGAGATTGCCAGGCTATCCTTACATCAA
>JAWKNJ010000032.1:0-67980 GCA_041391765.1 Flavobacteriales bacterium
CTGCGTTTCCAAGTCCATGCTCAATGCCATCACACGACACCTGGCTTTTGCGCTTGAATCAAAGGGAGTGGTGGTCAATTCCGTTTGCCCAGGTTGGGTGCGGACGGATATGGGCGGTTCTGGAGCACCGAGGTCTGTTGAAAAAGGAGCGGAAACACCGGTGTGGTTGGCCACCAAAGCTCCTCTGGATTTAACAGGAAAATTCATTAGAGACAAGAAGGTCATTCCTTGGTAGGAATTGAGGTTTGACGATCAATCAATACATTTCACCCAATTATTTGCACCATGACCCTATTAAAAACACGTTTGGCCACCCTTTTTTGGCTCCTCGTTCCTGCTGTCTTTCAAGCTCAAGGTCTCGAACATCTCGAGCAATACACCCTCAGCAATGGACTAACCGTAATTCTGAACGAGGATCACAACCGATCCGAAGTCTTTGGCTACATGGTTTGCAAGGCCGGATCAAAGGATGATCCTGCAGATGCTACAGGCATGGCTCATTACATGGAGCACTTGCTGTTTAAGGGCACAGAAACAATGGGCACCATCGACTGGGAAAAGGAAAAGCCGCACATCGACTCCATTTTTGTATTGTATGACAAGTTAGGACAAACGAACGATGACAAGCAGCGAAAGGAAATCCAGAAATTGATCAATGAGCAATCGGTCAAGGCCAATGAATATGCCATTCCAAACGAATTGGATAACATTCTGAAACAAATGGGTGGGACGCAGATGAACGCGAACACCTCACCGGACCGAACGGTGTATTTGAATACGTTTCCGCCAAATCAAATGGAGAAGTGGCTCGCAGTATACAGCCACCGCTTTCAAAACCCTGTTTTCAGGTCCTTTCAAGCGGAGTTGGAGGTTGTGTATGAGGAAAAGAACATGGGCAGCGACAGCTTCTTCAACAATATTTTCGATCGGTTTTTGAAAGAGGCGTTTAAAAAACACCCCTATGGTCAACAATCAACGATCGGCACGATCGACCACTTGAAAAATCCATCGCTGACGAAGATGAAAGAGTTCTTTGATCGCTGGTATGCGCCTAACAACATGGCGCTGATTCTCTCTGGCGACTTTGATTCACAAGCGGTCAAACCCATGATTGAAAGCGCATTTAAGTCATGGAAGCAAAAGGAAATTCCCGAGCATGGACATTGGGAAGAGGAACCGTTTAATGGCCGCGAATTGATTGAGGTTAGAATGTCACCAGTGAAAATTGGTGTGTTGGCATATCGTACCGTCCCCGAAAATCACCCGGATTACTTGGCGTTGACATTGTGCAATAACCTGCTGTCCAATGAAAGTGGATCGGGACTTTTAAACCAATTGAGCACGGATCATGAATTGCTCACTGCCGAAGCATTTCCATTACCGTTTTACGATCATGGATTAAGCATCATATTATTCCTTCCCAAAATTGCTGGTCAAATCATTAGAGGATGCCGAGAAACTGGTGCTCGCCAAGATAGACTTTAAAGCGCTTCGGAAAATTTGAGGATTATATCGGTGCTATGAAGAAGGAGTTATATCGCAGCCACCTGGAATCCATGGAAAGCAACGACTACAGGGCAATGCTCATTGGTGAGGCTTGGGCACAAGGCGATGATCCTTCCGAGCTGAAAAACTACACGACCAAAATCAACAAGGTCACCAAGGAAGATGTGGTAGCCGTTGCGAATAAATACTATGGAGATAACTACCTCGCATTCTATTCGAAAATGGGATCATTTAAGGGCGAGAAGATCGAAAAGCCGGATTATAAACCTGTAGTATCTAACACCAACGCCCGTTCCGTGTTTAATCAAAGTTTGGATGGTATTGGGGAGAGTGAATTCGCACCAAGGTTCATTGATTTTGACAAAGATGTCACCATGAGTCAACTGAAGGATGGCGTGAAGCTATATCGATGCGAGAATCCGCTGAACGACATCTTTTCCCTTGACATCCGATTCGATGCCGGTAAAGAGGAGATTCCAATGTTAGAGTATGTCATTCCGATCATGGATATGGCTTATACCGAAGCATATTCCAAGAAGGAAATCAAAGATGAAATGTCGCGCATAGCGGCCAGCTACTATTTTGAGTTTGATGAAAGCTATACTCATCTGCACCTGACCGGAATTGAAAGCGATTTGGAACGAACGCTTGATTTGATGAACGAACTCTTGACAAATCCTCAAATGGACGACAAGGAAATCGAAACTTTGGTGGACTACATAAAGGGTGATCGAAAGTTTGAAAATGCCGAGCCTTATGATGTTGCTCAGGCAGCCATGGAATATGTCAAGTATGGCAGCGAAAGCGACTACATGGATCGATTGACCATGAAGGAAGTCAAGGCACTGGAAATCCGTAGCTTGGTCAATGAGTTTAGGAAACTTCAAGGTTATAGTGTTGAGCTTCATTACGTGGGTAAACGACCTATGAAGGATCTGGAGAAGGTGTTAAGTGAACACCTGCAATTTGGTGACAACCTCAAGGAAACCGATGTTCCGGTGATCAAACCAGTGAAGGTTTACAATGACAATGAAGTGTTTTTTGTGCACAAGAAAAACGCGGTTCAATCTCAGGTTATGTTTATGCAAAACGGGAAGCTGATTACCCTGGACGATGTGCCGTCCATACAGGCATTCAATAGTTATTTCGGAGGTGGGTTCTCAGGATTGGTCATGCAAGAGATCAGGGAATATCGCTCGCTGGCATACTCAGCCGCGGCTTGGACCGAGATTCCCGATCGCATGGATTCCCCAAGCGCATTCAAAGGATACATCGGAACGCAAGCAGACAAAACAGATGAAGCTATCAGCACCTTCATGGACTTGGTCAGAAACACGCCAGACAAGGAAGATCGCATTGACATGATTAGAACCTATCTGAAATACAGCGTCATTTCTTATCAACCTGAGTTCAGGCGCATAATTCCTTATGTAATCAAAAAACAGAAGCAGGGTTATCCCGAAGTTCCTGCTAAGTTTTTTCAGGACGAATATGCCGCAATCACGTATCGAGACATCAGAACATATTACGAAGAAAACGTTCAGAAGACCCCTACAGTGGTCGTGGTTGTTGGTGACAAAAAGAAAGTGGAGGTGGACGGATTGAAGAAATATGGAAGGCTTAATTCACTCAAAGAAGACCAGCTTTATACCAATTAAATTTCTTCAGCTAATTCCGCTCCTTTTCCGGATGCGATTTGCAGAATTTGCAACTCTCACCACGTTTCTTAAACTCCATTCGCAAGATGTGCGGCTGAGTTTATTGAATTGAGAACTCGGAATTGCAATATCTTCTAAAACCCTTATTTCATGAGGGTTTTGTCGTTTTATAGCCCGTAATACCGGCCGTAGGTTTGCCTCATAATTTTTAAATCAAATTAAAAATGGCAACCAAAAAATCGATTCAAGTATTTGTGTTATTCACACTTCTAATAGTGAGAGCTGCAGCGCAGACTGACTATACTTCTAAAGCGACAAAATCAATCGCTGTACTGTCTATTGACTCCAAAAACCTGGTCCAAAAGCCAGAGGATCTGGCCAACATGGCTAGGCTAAAGTTACAGCGATTGGATGGACTCATCGTCTCACGCTATTACGATGCTGTGGAGCAATTCGAGGGAACGAACCTTGTCATTGACGAGTGCTACAGCGTTAAATGCCTAACTGAAGCAGGAAAAGCGCTAGGTGTGGATGAAATGTTGAGCGGCTCAGCGGAGCGCATTGGTGAGCACATTGTGATTAATCTGGTCTTGGTGGATGTCAAAACTTCGAGAATCATTGAGACCGATGTCAATGACTATTACAATTTGGGTGGAGAACTGGAAGGAATGTTTGAGATAAGTATCAACAACCTTTTTGGTATTGAAAACGATGATCTTCTTGTTAATGCACTTGTTAGAAAAGAAGAATTGGTGAATGAGCAGGTCATTGAGAGACTTAAACTAAACGGACCTAGAATGGGTGTCGGATATGTTGGTGGCGACAGAGGACAGCGTCTAATGGATCCGAAGAGTGAAAATGGCTACGGGATGTTTCCAGTGATGACTCAGTTTGGCTATCAATTCGAATGGCAGTATTTGAGTGCCGGAAACCTACAGGCATTGATCGAGCTGATTCCATTGATTAGTGGAATGGATCAGGGCAGGTTTATTCCAAGCATTACTTTGATGAATGGTTTTCGTCACAGTCGATCTGGATGGGAAATTGCCTTCGGACCAACTTTTCGAGTAAATCAAATAGCTGAAGGTTATTATGATGATCAGCACATCTGGCATCGGACACAAGAGTGGAATGCGGAAAACACGAATGCTGATGGAAGTGTTGAAAAGAACCCGTTCGATGTGCACGAGAATCTCGATTCAAAAGGGCAGTTCAAGTTTGTTTATGGATTTACCGTTGCCGCAGGGAAGACTTTTCGATCTGGTCATATGAACATACCTGTCAACGTTTACGTGGTTCCCGATTTACACGGCATTACCACGGGCATCTCATTTGGATTTAACGTTCGAAACAGACGTCAAGAAAACTAACCATGAAGCGGTTATTAATGTTAATACTGGTTGCACATGGCTTTAACGCCAATGCACAACACACGATTCGGCTAAAAACAAACAAATTCATCCGAAACGTATATTATGTCTCAGATAATGGTTCATGGATTTCTTATCAAGACGACCAAACTATGCATGACTTGATGAAGTCAAAAATTGAGTACATCACCTTGGACTCGGTCTATCGTTTCTACAATTCAGATGGAAGCTATTATGATAAGTCCAGATATCCGTCTCGCACAAAATCAACCTCAACAAATAATTATTATTCACCAAGGTCTAAGCCACTGTCAAGTGAGCAGAAACTCCAGAAAAATTTCAGCAGCGCTGAGAAGTTCGGCATTGGGGTGGGGCAGGTGTTTATTGGTGGAGGAATGGCCGTGGCAGGGACACTCGTAGGCACGGTGGTTGGAGGAATTGGGGGATTGATGGCTGAAGCGTATTCCAACCAAACGGAGACCTGCCTTAACGGGTGTTTTGATCGGAAGCGGTGTTGGGTTTTCACTTGGTGCGGCTACTGGTGTATCATTGATGGGCAAGTCTGGCTATGGAGCTGGTGCATTTAAGGGTTCAGCAATTGGGGCATTTATTATGCGGAGGCGCTGGTGCGGCAATGATAGCTGCCGAATATGTCAACACTGGTCGAGCAACTGCTTCCATTCCATTTGCCCTATTTACACCCATTATTGGAGGTATGATTGGATACTATCAACAATTAAACGTCATTCGTAATTCGAAAGTCAAGACCACCTTTCACACGAATGGTTCAACAGCTGGTCTAACATTTAAGTTTTGATATGAGAATTCGTAGTTTTTTGTTTCTGGGAGTTATGGCTGCTGGTTGCAGTCCCATGAGTCAGTCTGTCATGGATACCAATATCGGGTTCAATGGAAGCTTTGAAGATGCTTCAAATGGCTTGCCTGTTAACTGGATAGTTTATACACCCCAGACAGTTCCAGAGGGAAAATTTAAAGTCAGCTTGGATAGTAACGTAGCTGCAGATGGAAGCCAGTCAATCTTGTTTGAGGTAGATGAGTGTTCAGACAAGGGAGGACGCCTGTCGCCAGGTCTTTCAACGGAAATCAAAGCCGAGCCTAATCAACCATACAAGTTTTCCTTTTTACTTAAAAATGAAGGCACAACAGTCGAAGTCAGGGCTGGTGGAATAAGCAACACGTTTGGAGAAGTTCGTCCGGTGCTTCTAGCTAGTCAGAAAATGTCTGAGTGGAGGCAATTTGAGTTTGAAATTAATCCAGGCTCATTTGAAAAACTCAGATTTGAATTCAGTGTTTTGGCGCCTGGGAATCTTTGGATTGACAACGTCAAATGCGAAAAAATTAAACCTGTTTCAGGTGAATAACAAAGAACTCATAAATCGGTTTTACATGGCCTTTGCATCAGAAGATGCAGAAGCCATGGCCGGTTGCTATGCAGATGTCGCAGTCTTCGATGATCCGGCTTTTGGAAGGCTCAATAATGGAAGAGTGAGAAACATGTGGCGCATGTTGATCAAGAACAGCGGTGGGAATTTAAAAATCACGCATTCAGACGTCTGGGCTGATGACTGGAAGGGGGGAGCAAAGTGGGTTGCGGAATACACGTTTAGCAAAACGGGTAGAAAAGTTGTCAATCGAATCGATGCTCAGTTTGAATTTAAGGATGGAAAGATCATCCACCACGTTGATCATTTCGATTTTTGGAAATGGTCACGTCAGGCTCTGGGTTTGGTCGGTTTGCTCTTGGGTTGGACTCTGTTTCTTCAAAACAAAGTCAGACAACAAGCATTAGCCTCCCTCAATAGGTTTGAACAAGGTGGAAATTAAAATCACGGAACATAATGGGGTGTATATTGCTGAAGTGATTTCCGACCAGGTGGAAGTAAGTAGCGGACAGGATGCCCTCGACATCATGATGAGCTGCGCGTATCAGGGAGCCGAACACATCATTTGGCATCAGAGAAATATTCATCCTGATTTCTTTGATCTCAAAACTCGCCTGGCAGGCGAGGTTTTGCAAAAGGCATCTAACTATCGGATTCGACTCGCAATCATCGGACATTTTGATGATTTGTCCAACAAGAGCTTGCGAGATTTTATTTTAGAAAGTAATCGAATGGGTCGTGTGGTGTTTGTGTCAAATGTGGATTCGGCAACAAGGATGTTAGCTGACAAAGGCATGAGCTAGTTTGTACCGCCTGTTTATCAGATACTATGACAGACCTTTACAAGAGACTTGGACTAACCTACACCGCATCAGCAGATGAAATAAAGGAGACATACCGATCGCTGGCTAAAAAGTATCATCCTGACGTCAGCACGGAACCAAATGCGGAAGATCACTTTATTGAGATCACCGAAGCTTATGAGATTCTTGGCAATCCTCAAAAGCGCAGGCGCTATGATTTAACTCGCTTTAGTCCGAGTCCAAATTTGGCACGTGAGCGCAAGCAGAAGATATATGAGGAATATGTAAGAAAGAGTCAACAAAAGGCGAGGTCAAATGCCCGAGTTTACAGTCAGAAGAAGTATGAGAAGTTTGATCATGAGTATTTTGACTCAGTGGCACAGTATTACGTTCCAAAGTTTCTGGGATGCTTTGGAATCAGCATTGTTGCCATCCTTGTATTAACCATTGCCGGGGCTTTTTTGCTTCAATTTGAAAATGGTGCGGCCATCTTATTTCTGCTAATGATGGTGGTGATTGCAGCCGCGGCTTATGCCAGCACCATGTTTGACATATGGCACGACAAACGTCAACGGTATAGGAAAACCGGAAAGGAAAGAAGTGAGTATTAATCTATTCCCTTGAAATACGGGCTTTTCGCATCCTTGAGCGCCTTTTCCATATCAGCAAGTCCTTCATTAATCTTATTCATCTCAGTCAATGCTACTCTGTATTCCTCCTTGGCTGCTGTCAAGCTCTGCACCTCGGACTGGGTAGGAGCTTCAGTATGGGTCTTGATATTTCCAACAATCAACTCTACTCGACCCACCAGTCCCGGATAGGCCTCCATTTCTCGGCTGCTGCGAGTGTGGTCTCCATTGAACGCAGTCATTACATCGCTCAAATCTCTTCGTAGCTTGTCCATCGTCTCAAGCCATTCCGCCTTTGCATTCGGAGTTTTCATCACCGCTTCTTGCATAAACTTCAGTTGACTCTCGATGTCTCCTAATTGAGCAGCGCTTGCCCTAATTTCCCTGCGGGCTTCATTTAGTTCATCTACGAATGCCATAAGTTCCGCTTCATTGGCGGGTGTAATTTGGCTGTCGTGCAGTCGCTTCACTTTGAATGATTCAGGTCCGGCCAACTTTGTGAGAGTGCCGTTTTGCAGTTGATAAATGCTCACGCTATAGGTGCCGGGAAGCGCTAAGACTCCGTAGTCAGGATCGCCATAGCGACCACCATCGTCTTCCTTGAGTTTCACCGGGCTAGTGGCTTCCAACCTGAAATCCCACGTACTCTGATTCATCCCTTTATTCACCTTTTCTTCCTTATATCTGGCAACGACACGTTGTTTGGAGTCAGAAATCTCGAAAATCAGGTAAGGCTTTTCTTCCATGTCCTCGGCATGTAGGGCTTCAATATCAGGATAGGCAACATCGCCACCGTCTTTACGCACCTTCTTCTCAGCCTTTCTGCGCTGATCCGCAATTGTCATGGGCTTTTCCTTGAGGAAGTAGGTGAACGTGACTCCAATCGGTGGGTTTGGAGTCGTGTAGAATGATTCTCCTTGTGATGCTTTTCCTTTTGTTCCCAATGGGTTGGTGCTGTTGAAAATCAATGCGTCTTTTATTGGGAAAATGTGCGCGGCTTTTCCGGCTGTGTCACTCATGTCTCGCAAGGGGGCATAATTGTCCAATACATAAAACCCTCGCCCAAACGAAGCTAAAACCAAGTCGTTTTCACGTGTTTGAATCTCCATGTCTCGAATAGCGATGGTGGGCAGTCCTCCTTTTATTTGTGTCCACTTTTTCGTATCAGCGGACCCAAAGAACACTCCGTATTCTGTTCCCACAAACAACAGGTTCCTCTGCACGTGGTCTTGTTCCATGCAGTAAACCGAACCATTCTCAGGAAGGTCACCGTTGATGGATGACCATGACTTTCCCTTGTCGCTACTTCGCATCACATAGGGCTTGAAATCGCCTCGTTTGTGATTGTTGAAAACGGCATAAACAACATTCGCATCAAATCGATCTGCTGTAATGTCCATGACATAGGTGTTTTCCGGAACACCTGAAAATGAATTGTACTTCTTCCAATTCTTTCCGTTGTCCTCGGTGACATGAATTAATCCATCGTCTGTACCTGCATATAGAAGTCCTTCCTGGACTGGTGATTCACACAGTGAAACAATGTTTCCGTAGATCGAGGTGCTCTGGTGATATGCTACCGCATCCGGCCCCCAAGTGGTGCCCATGACCTTGAGTTTGTTCCGGTCAATTTGTTGGCTTAGGTCTTCCGAAATGACTTCCCACGTATTTCCACGATCATCACTTCTGAACACCTTGTTTGCAGCAAAGTACAGGCGCTTATTGTCGTGCGGACTGATAATCAACGGAGCATCCCAATTCCAGCGATAGGCTGCTTCTCCTTTGCGTTCTATTGGCTTTATGTTTACGCGTTCACCAGTCTTTCGATTGTAACGAACCAACCAGCCATACTGAGCTTGGCCATAAATCACATTGGGGTCGGTAGGATCTACTTGCGGCTCGAATCCATCGCCTCCTCGGATCACTTCCCAATCGTAATTACTAATTCCATGCACGTTAGTTGTGCGAGAAGGTCCACCTATGGTGTTGTTGTCCTGAGTACCACCATAAACGTTGTAAAAGGGCTCATCATAGTCAACAGCTACCCTGTAGAATTGAGTGAGGTTGAGATTGGTGAAATAACTCCATGTTTTGGCTCCGTCCCAAGTCTCATACAACCCGCCATCGCAGCCTACCAACCAGTGATTCGTATTGCTTGGATCAATCCACATGGCGTGGTTATCTACGTGCTTGCTTTCTTCTCCTGTTTTGTCAAAATTCTTTCCTCCATTCTCTGTGTGTTGTAACCATGTGTCCATGGAAAACACCTTGTCTTGGTTTATCGGATCTGGGACAATTTCAACGTAGTAGTTCCCACTGGTAGCGTAGTCGTTTTGACGATTCCAGCTTTCGCCCATGTTGTCTGAGCGATAAAATCCTCCGTGTTCCATGTCATAACCTTCAACCATGGCATATACCACATCCGGATTGGCTGGTGAAATAGCCAAAGCAATTCGGCCTAGGTCACAATCTTTCGGTAGACCGTTGATGATCTTTCTCCAATTCTTACCACCATCCGTGGTTTTGTAGATTGCCGACTCCGGTCCACCACTCAGGTAGGTCCATACATGTCGCCTTCTTTGGTGTGCAGCAGCATACATAACATTAGAGTTTCGAGGATCCATCCACAGATCAGAAAAACCGGTCATGTCACTAACGTGAAGGATTCGTTCCCAATTTTCACCTCCATCGCTGGTCTTGTAGATTCCGCGGTCTCCACCATCGGCCCATAGCGGACCATATGCAGCAACGTAAATTTCGTTTGAATTACCTGGTTTCACAATCACCTTAGAGATATGCTCTGAGTTTTTCAGCCCCATATTTTTCCATGACTTTCCATCGTCCAACGATCGGTAAACGCCATCACCATAAGCAACGCTTCGTTGATTGTTGTTCTCACCAGAGCCAACCCAAACTGTGTGTGAGTTGTTGGGATCAATAGTGATACAACCTATAGAGTATGAACCTTGACCATCGAAAATCGGGGAAAAGGTTGTGCCGTGGTTGCTGGTCTTCCATACGCCTCCTGATGCGGCTGCGACATAGAACTCTTCATGATTGTTCGGATTTACTGCGATGTCTATTATCCTTCCTGAAACCAAAGCGGGGCCTAGGGATCGAAAGCTCATTCCACTGAGCGTAGCCTTCTTCTTTTCGTCTGTTTTCTCATCTTTTTTCTGTGACCAGACATTTGTTGAAACGATTAAAACAAGGCCAAGACTTAGGATCTTATTCATGATTATAGGTTTTGTAGGATGAGCAAATATAGATTCCGACACATGCGGTGAGTCAAATTCGGGACGCATCGTGTAAGGTGTGATGCAATTGCAACAGATTGTTAACGGTGATTTTGGATAAAAACCTCGACTATTGTCAGAAATAAATAGCGCATAAATGGCAACAATTACGCATCGAGGAAATGAAGTTCACACCTCAGGTAATTTACCTCAGGTAGGACAAAAGGCACCGGACTTTAAAGTAACCGGTGGAGATTTGAAGGACATTGCTCTGGCTGACTTTGCGGGCAAGAGGTTGGTCTTGAACATTTTTCCAAGCATCGACACGGGAACTTGTGCAGCGAGTGTTAGAAGGTTTAATCAGGAAGCTGCTGGTCTGAACAATACTGTTGTTTTGAACGTTTCAAAAGATCTTCCATTTGCACAGAAGCGCTTTTGTGCGGCTGAAGGGATCGAGAATGTGGTCAACGGCTCGGAGTATAAGAACGATTTGTTCTCATCAAACTACAGAGTTGTATTGTCTGATGGAGCACTCGCTGGCTTGTTCAGCAGGGCAGTAGTAGTAGTGGATTCTGATGGCACCGTGATTCACACAGAACAGGTGCCTGAGATTGGGCAGGAACCTGATTACGAAGCAGTGATTAAATCGCTGAAGTAGAAACAAAAAGGGCGGTCAATTGACCGCCCTTTTTTTATTGGATAATAATCAGTTTGCTGAATCCCGCATCCTTGAGTCGGACGTCTATCAAATAAGTTCCTGCGCTGATATCGCGGACATTCAATTGGTTTGATTTGGTTTCTTGAACCAACACTCGACCATTCATGTCACGGAGTACGATAGAGGATGGTAATTCGTTGTTATTAGCCTGGATGTTGATGACATCCCTAACGGGATTTGGATAAACGCGAACGCTAATGCTTTGACCAGACTCAGCGATTCCCAAAACAAGATCAACGTATATTGTGTCCGACTCTTTGCATCCATTGCTATCTTCTACAATGCACCAATAGTTGCCTTCTGTTTCGCAGTTTATTGTCTCGTCTGTTGCGTCATTCGACCATAGATAATGAGTGAATCCAGTTGGAGCAGAGAGTGTGGCAAATCCTTTAGCTAACATAACTGTGTCGTCTTCAAAGCTGAATACTGGTTTGGGGTGGGTGAAATTGATAGTATCAGTGCCAATTCCAACGCAGCCAAATTCATCCGTAATGGTGACAGTGTAGATTCCCGGATACCTGTTTTGGAGTGTCGAAATTGTATCTCCCGTGTTCCAGATAAATTCCAATTCTCCGAAACCTCCATTCGGAGAAGTGGTGACTGCCCCGGTTTTGGTTCCCTCGCAATCCGCATCAAGGGCGGAGATTGCAGGATCAACCTGATCGATCACATACATCGTTACAGCATTTGAGAATTTAGTCTCATTACACGCAGGAACCTTCACTTGTCTTCTAAAGTGGGTAGTAATATTGGGGTCATCAACGATGTAATTTTCGTTGGTGTTGGGCGCAGGTGCTGTTGCCCAGTTCACATTGTCAAAAGATCGTTGCCATAGATAATCATAAGCACCTAATGATCCTGATGCCCCTGTGATTGAGCTAATTGTGTCATCTACTCCGAAGCAACTAGAATCTAACGTCAATGATACAAGTGTGTCCATTGATATAATTCCGGCATTCAACAGAGCGGGTTGTGTTATAGTAGCGGTTGCTGTAACAGCAGTTGCGGTTGTTGTGCACGAGGCAGCATCGGTCATGATAACGGTGTATGTCCCAGCGGTCAAGTTGTTGACGATGGAAAAGGTATCAGAGGTTCCGAAAGTGTTACTGACAGAGGTGGTTCCTTTTACCCAAACATAGTTGAATGGGGCGGTTCCTCCTGTTTCAACCGCTGTAAGTGATCCGTCATTTCCTCCGTTACAAGTCACGTTGGTTTGTGATGTTATCGAGATGCTGCATTGCGAGTAGGCAATGGAAACGTTGAGAGCGGTAATAACCGCAGTTAAAAAGAGTATATTTCTTTTCATATAAATTGAATTTGATATCCTGATGTACGGTAACTGACAGCTAATTTATTGAACACTTGAATGCAAAGCTCAATAATTAAGCGCTTCTGCCAAGACGCTTTTGTTAGCAAAGGGTTAGTAGCGGATCTCCACTCTTCGGTTTTGAGCCCTGCCTTCTTCCGTTGAGTTATCGCCAACGGGCACAGATTTACCCATCCCTTTTGTGGTGATAAGATCGGTTGGGTAGCCTTGGTCTACCAAATATTTTTTCACCTGATCGGCACGCTGAAGCGAGACCTTCATGTTCACCGCATCGTTGCCAATTCCGTCAGAATGGCCCGTGATTTCCAGTTCGCGATCCTTGTTTGGAAGCACTTTTCCGTCAAGTTTAATGGTGTTTGTTCCGGAAGGAATGACCTCGTTGAATTCAAAGTAAAGCACATGTTGCGCAGTTCCCGATGCCCCGGTTGCTGATGGGGCCTCTGTTTTGATGTTTCTCTTGTCGTTCTGTGCTATTTGGGCAGCTTCATTTTTTGATGGCCTGCCTTGCGGATTTTGTCCATCCGAGGCAGATTTGCCCTTCGAAGAAGATGCATCTGCGACTTGATCGGCTTCCATTTCTCCCAAGTTGGCGAGTTTCGAATCCATGTCATCGCGTGTATCGATGTACATGACCTTATAGAATTTGTCTGCCGGAAGGTTTTCAAATCGATACAATCCTTTTTGATCAGTTAGGGTTTTTTGAACTTGGTTGCCATCCTCATCCACCAGCACAACGGTGACTCCTTCTCTTGGTAGATTGTTGTATTTGAATAAACCGTCAATAGACTTGATTGGCGCTTCATCCATTCCTTTTTCATCGAGATTGGCCAGCGCGGGGTCATATGATCCATCCTTGTCCGTATAAAGCAAGTGATATTGATGATCTGTGGGCAGTTTGGTAAAATGATAGAGCCCGTTTTCATCGGTCAACGTCTTGTCAACCAAATTTCCATTTTCGTCAAGCAGCAAAACCTCAACCCCACCTCTTGGAAGATTGTCGTATATGAATGTTCCTTCAACCGATGTAAACTGGCTAGCCACAGGCATTTCTTCGGCATCCGTTGGAAGTTTGTTTTCTCCTTCAGGCAGATAGTTCTTGAGGTAGTACAATTTGCTCAACGAATCGGTACGGTTGCTTACCACGAATGACCCTTCGTTTTGATAAGTGGTGAAATAAGAGTCGAACATTTCAGAGTTTACCGGCTTTGGAAGGGCCATAGGAGTATTCCACTCCAACCAACTAGCGCCTTTTTTACTCGAGTAAACATCAAAACCTCCCAATCCACCGCTCCTGTCGCTCGCAAAGTAGAGTGTGTTGAATTCATCACTGAAAAAAGGAGAGATTTCATGGGTTGAGTCGGTGTTGATAGCTTCAATGAGAATAGGCTCTTGCCAGTTACCCGCTTCATCCTTTGTGCTGACGTATAAGTCCGACTGTCCATATTCCGTGCTGCCCATGGCAATGAACATTGCGGTTTCATCAGGCGTGACAAAAAAGTCAAACATAACCGACTTTATGTGCAGCTTGTTCACCTCAACCGGCTCGGGTTTTGTCCATCCCGCTTCGGTTCTTGTGCTCATCGATACACCAGGCCAAAGGCGTTCCTTTTTTGAATATGTTCCGAGTAAATAAACGCGTTCACCATCTTTTGAAAACCCAACAACTCCGTTGTTGTAGTAGTTGTTGATGTTTCCAACCAGCTTTGCATTCTTCAGTTTTTTGTCTGTTTTCCAATCGGCCACCCAAATACCCTGAGAAACGTATCCACGCTTGATGGAAAAGTCAAAGGATTTGACAAAAAACAACTCACTGTGATCGGCAGAGAGTATGGCCTTGCCAAATTCGGATTCCATCTTGGGTCCGATATTATCAACGAGCTCTCCTTCGTACATTTTATCTTGAGCAATAATCACGTTGGTCCCGGCAAGTATGAAAAGGCCTGCCAGTCGATGCTTGAATGAGTTCATAAAGGTCAAGGGTAGGGTTGTATAGAGTTAGTGCTTAAACAATTCAAGTCCAAGGAAGAATTCATGCGATCCGAATCCAAGGGTTTTGGTAGAGTTTATCGGGTAATCGAAGCTGTATCCAATCTTCATCATGTCATTCAGGAAAAGGCCTCCTACTAAAATGATATCTGAATTGTAGCGGTAGCCGGCAGATGCGAAGTACCTGTCCTGAACATCGAGCTTCAGGTTAAAGTCCATTGAAATCGGGCTTGAAGCTGTGTACTTGATCAAAGTGCTTGGCACTAAATGGGTGCTTTGACTTAATGCTATCCGACCACCAACCATGGCATAGTGTGTCATTTGAAGCGCTGGATTTACCGTAGTTCCTTCGAATTTTAATTGACCTTGGGTCAGCTGGTCTGTCGCGTATGAAACAAAAAGATAGCGACTGTACGCATACAATCCCAAATCCAAACTAGGTATCCAATCATTGAATGCCTGTGAGTTTGCTGTAAATTGCGCTAGGGTAGGGTCATTAGCCGTTCCGGTTTGAGTTTTCGTTGGATCAAACACCCAGTTTTTCATGGTGCCTTTCAGTGCCGCTGAAAGTTTCCAAGATCTGTTGATGGGAACGTGAATATTGTAAGAGGCGCCAATGCTCGTATAAGAAAACGCACCAAAATCATCTCTGAGCAACAATCCGCCCACAGAATGCACGAGTTTGCCTTTTTCCACTTTTTCGCCATAATCAGCACTGGTTGGAACAGTGGTTGATCGAAGCGTTTTTGGTTCAAGGATTCTAGAGGTGCCGCTTATATAATAGGTTTTTGGCGCATATTGGGAACCCAACCACTGTTGGCGATAGCTGAAGTTCATATCCAGCATTTTGCGTTCACCTGCCGTTGCAGGATTCACTAAATACATGTTTGAAGTGTATTGAGTCAATTGCCATGACTGTTGGGCGATTGTGTTAGACGCCCAGATTATTGCTATTGCGAAAAGGAGCTTTTTCATAATGCTTCTTTGTTAAGTCTTTAGTAAATGATGGTTAGGTTTCCGTCACGAGGCTCGGTCACGCCATCGTTGAACTCTATGATGTAGTAGTAAGAAGACACCGGCAAGAGTTTTCCGTTGAACTTACCATCAAATTTGACCGTATATCCTTCGTTTGATTCGAATACCAGACCTCCCCAACGGTTGAAGATCATAACCTTCATTTTTGGATAAAACTCAGAACCTTCGATGTTCCATTCGTCATTGAATCCATCCCCATCTGGAGTGAAGGCCGTACTAACTTCAATGGCTGAAAGAACGCTTATGTTCAATGTATCCGTGGCCAAGCATCCCGCATCCGTGATTGCAGTGATGATGAATTGTGTGGTTTCATCAATGTATGCGAATGTTGACTCAGCACTTGGATCGTCTATTAAGGAAGCGGGCTCCCAGGTAACTGTTGTCGGTTGGTTAATAGTTACTATCACAGGTACTTTATCCACTGTCCCCTGCGTAAACAAATCATCACCGGCATCAACTACAGGAGTTGTTCCCACGTTGAGTACTACATCATCCGTTGACGGTGGACAAACTCCATTCGTGATGGTCCATGTGAACGTGCTCAAGGCTTGTGGCAGATTACTGACAAGAGCATTGCTCGCATTCGTGTCGTTGATGGCAGCACCCGAAACCGTTGTCCAAACACCAGCACCTACAGCGGGTGTGTTGGCTGCGAACTGATAGCTAGTTGTGTCGCACAAATCCTGGTCAATTCCCGCATCGGCAACAGTTGGGCTGTCATCAATTTGAATCGTAACCGTGTCGGATGTCATTGGGCAAACGCCATTTCCAACGGTCCAAACAAATGCATTCACTCCAATCTCAAGGCCGTTAACCGCGCTGATGTTTTGATTGATACTAGCTACCGTGGCTGAACCCAAACTTGTCCAGATTCCATTGCCCACCGCAGGCTGAGCGCCTGTGAGTATTGAGGTAACTGTGTCACAAAGCACTTGGTCAGCGCCAGCGTCCGCAATGCTGGGGACTTCGTCACGTGTCAAGGTAAACGAACAAGTGTTTTGGTTTCCGCTGCTGTCGGTAACCGTAAATGTATTCACTGTATTGCCGATTGGGAAAACGGAGCCGCTCGGCAATCCAGCCGTTTGGACCACACTGATGACGGTGCAATTGTCAAATCCAACTGGAGTGGCAAAGGTGAATGTCTCCTGACAAACAGCCGTGTCGTTAATACAATCGATCGTTGGCAGTTCGTCATCGTTCACGATGATCATGAAATGGCACGTATCCGAATTACCGGTAGAATCAATCGCCACATAAGTCATGACCGTTGTGTCCACAGGAAAGAAAGATCCGGATGGTAAACCTGCGATTTGCATAATAGTATCTACTCCGCAATTGTCGCTAGCTGTGGGGTTAGCGAATGTCACTGTTGCCCCGCAAAATCCGACATCGTTCGAAACAATCATGTCGCTGATACAGGAAATCTCAGGGGCGGTGCTGTCATTCACCGTTACGTTGAATGTGCATTCCTTGGTGTTTGCGTTTACGTCAGTAACCACGATGCTGATCAGCGTGGTTCCTGTTCCTAGAACCGATCCCGAAGATGGCGTTTGAACTATGCTGGCTATGCCGCAAGAATCGGTGAACGTCATTCCAACAGTATAATCCGGTAACGTATAATCACACGAGGCGGAGGCAGCTACCACTTGATCAGGTAAACATCCTACAATGATCGGAGTCACAGTATCAGCAACTGTCACTGTTGCCGTTGCAGAAACCGTATTTCCGGTAGTGTCTTGAACTGTCAAGGTAACCGTGTTGGCACCCACGTCAGAACAGTCGAAGTTGGTAATGTCCAGAGACATTGAGTTAATACCACAGTTGTCGTAAGAACCATTGTCGATGTCAATCACAGCAATGGTTGCTTGTCCATTAGCATCCAATTGGATGGAAATATTTTGGGTAATAGCCACAGGGTTTACATCATCGAAAACGCCAACTACAGCGGAAGCAGAGTCTGTACAACCGTTAGCATCGGTGATCGTTACAGAATATGTTCCTGATGGGATGTTCGCGTTGATTGAAGTGGTCACACTGTTACTCCAGGAATAGGTATAAGCGGTTGTGCCACCGATGGCAGAAGCAGAAACTCCACCGTCAGCCGAAGCGTAGCAATTTGCGTTTGAATCCAATGATGCCGTAGCGACCAATACGTTTGGTTCTGTAACGGTCATGGAAGCTGAATCTGTGCATCCATTTGCGTCTGTGATGGTCACTGAATATGTTCCGGCAACCAGGCCGCTATTAGATGATGTGGTCGCACCGTTGCTCCATGAATAGGTATATGACGTTGTGCCTCCTGATGCAGTAGCCGTGATGGCACCATCAGAAAGACCGTTGCATGACACGTTATTGTTCAACGAGGCTAGTGCCACTAATAATGCAGGTTCGCTAACATTGATCGAAGCGGAATCCGTGCAACCGTTAGCGTCCGTAATGGTCACCGAATAAGTTCCAGCAGTTAAACCTGTTTGCGTGCTGCTAGTTCCTCCATTGCTCCAGCTATAAGTATAGCTTCCGGTGCCGCCAGTTGCTGTTGCGCTTATGCTGCCATCGCTTCCAGAATTACAACTCACATTGTTATTGAGGCCTGCGGATGCAACCAACACGGACGGTTCTGTGACAGAGTTTGAATCAACGACCGTACAACCATCGTTGTCAGTCACCGTGACGCTGTATGTTCCAGCTGTGATTCCGGTAATTGATGCTGAGGACCCAGAGTTGCTCCATGCATAACTATAGGGTGAGGAACCCGATGTCGGATTTGCTGTCAAACTACCGTCATTTCCACCGTTACATGAGACGTTGCTTCCAACACTTACCGATAAGGCAAATGTTGATGAAATCACCACGGCACTGCTTGCTGAATCGGTACATCCGTTCGCATCGGTTATTGTTACTGAATAGTTTCCAGCGGAAACTCCGGTGATCGATGCGGTCGTAGCTGAATTACTCCAAGAATAAGTGTACCCCAACGTTCCCCCAGAGGCACTGGCGGTTAATCCACCGTTGTTTGCGTTTAGACAAGTCTCGTTGCTGTCCACCACCGTGCTCGCAACCAATAACGAAGGTTGGGTTACGGAACTACTGGCCGTTGATGTGCAACCGTTGACATCGGTGACTGTAACAGTATACGTTCCGGCCGGAACAGCAGTGATGGACTGAGTCGTAGCACCATTATTCCAAGAATAAGTGGGTGATCCAACATTGTTGATTGGAGTTGCTGTAAGGCCTCCATCGCTCAGTCCATTGCATGATACGTTAGAGTCAACACTGGCAGATGCAGAGAGCACTGAAACGATTACCGTGTCATAGGCCGTATCTGCACATCCGAACACGGTATCGGTCACTATTAACCGCACGGAAAATGTTCCTGCCGTGGAGTAAGTGTGTATTGGATTTTGGGCGGTAGAAGTGCCTGCGTCACCGAAGTTCCAATTCCACGTGTCTGGCAAGGTGCTTCCATCAGTAAAGAACACAGTATGGGGAGTTGCACAACCAAATTGCGGATTCAAGCTAAACGCAGCCTTTGGTGGATTCACAGTGACAGCGTTTGAAACGATCAGCGTGTCAACTAGACCATAACTGTATGTGTTAATCAACTGAACAGTGAATGATCCCACGCTGGAATAAGTTGCATTGTAGCTAATAGCTGTGGATGTTTCGCCATTACCGAAATCCCAAGTTCTGCTCGTGACATTGCTTGAGGTATCAGTGAATGTGACCGAAAGCGGAATACAACCGCTTGTTGCACTCTGTGTGAATCCTGTTGGAACAGGAATGGTAACAGCATCCGTTCCATTACATCCATTCGCATCGGTTACTGTGACCGTATAAGTTCCTGGAGCCAATCCGGTTTGTGCGGACGTTGTTGCTCCATTGCTCCATGCATATGTATATGCGGTGGTTCCACCAGAAGCAGTGGCGCTGGCAGCAGAAAGGCTGTCTATGTTAGCGACAACTGTCAATGCCGATGGCTCGGTGAGGGTGATGCTGGCGCTATCGGTGCAGCCATTCGCGTCAGTAATAGTTACACTGTATGTTCCAGCAGCAATTCCCGTTACACTGGCGGTAGTAGCACCATTGCTCCATGAATAGGTATACGCTGGTGTGCCGCCTGTTGCAGAGGCACTCGCTCCTCCGTCAGAACCTCCATTACAAGAAATATTGCTGTCAACAACGCTAGAAGCCGCTAAAGCTGCAGGTTCAGTAATGGTTACACTCGCACTATCCGTACAGCCATTTTGATCCGTGATGGTAACGGAATAAGTACCGGCAACCATACCAGTTATAGACGCAGTAGTTGCGCTGTTGCTCCAAGAATAGGTATATGAAGGTGTTCCACCTGTTGCCGAAGCTGTCGCACCTCCGTCTGAGTAACCGTTGCATGATGCGTTGCTGTCAGCTACTGAAGTGGCAACCAATATTGCAGGTTCTGTTATGGTTACGCTCGTGCTGTCTGTACACCCGTTGGCGTCTGTTACTGTCACAGAGTATGTTCCAGCAACAATACCTGTTATGGAGGCTGTTGTGGCGCTATTGCTCCAAGAGTAGGTGTAAGGAGCTGTACCCGTGGATACAGATGCTGTCGCTCCGCCATCGGATTGGCCATTGCAAGAAACGTTTGAATCTGAGGTGGCGGTAATTCCTAGACCTAGTAGTTCTGAAACTACGATGGTATCATAAGCGGTGCATCCTGCAGCACTGGTGGCTTCAAGAATATAAGTTCCAGCGGTGTCAGCGTAATAAGTGTTCGAAGTGCCAACTTGGGTGAGGCTCGGTTCAAGATTCATTACAGTTGCTTTGCCTGAATTCGAACCATCCTGGAATGCGAGGTATGGCACATTATTATAAACCTCCAAGCTAGTAAGTTGAACCGTTCCTGCGGAGAATCCTGCTGCTCCATGATCCACCCAACTCGTGCCGTTGAATTTTCTCACGGTAGCCTTATTAGAATTGGAACCATCCTGATATCCGATGTAAAGCTCATCGTTTTGCGCGGAAAGACTCATGAAATTGGCAAATCCTGCAGAAGCCGAACCAGAACCAATTTGAGACCAGCTTCCGCCTGAGTATTTCATAACTGCTGATGTGGGTACACCAAATCCATTGGCAAAAGCTATATGAGGCGTACCATTGTCAACATCTAGGTCAATATAAATTGCTGGATAAGGTGAAAACCCCGCAGAACCAACAGTTACCCAACTTGAACCATTATATTTTTTAACTGTGGCTTTTTGTGAAACGCTAAAGTCCTGATAGGCCACAAAAACAGTGTCATTGTATACATCGATCGCATTTAGCGCACAATTAGAAGCTGAGAAACCCGCTGTGCCTATATATACCCAATTGGATCCGTCAAATTTCATTACAGAGGCTTTAGAACCATTGTAATCATCACGGAATGTTACGTACGGAACTCCGCTACTTACCTTCAGATCGACATATAATGCCGTGCTATTTGTGAATTGACTGCTTCCTACGGTAACCCAATTCGTGCCATCAAATTTCTGAACCGTCAACTTGCCAGAAAAGTGGCCAGCATAAGCCACGTATGGAGTGTTTCCATCTATGTCAAAAGCAAATGAGGACGAGGATGTAGACTCAATTCCAAATGTAGAGGCACCAACACTCACCCAATTAGTGCCATTATATTTCTCAACAGAAACTAAACCGTTGCCAATATTGTGTGCAACATATGGCGTACCACTATTATCGAACTTAAGATCTAGATTGCTAAAACTTGTGGCTGAAAATCCTGCTGTTCCAACTAGTGCCCAATTTCCTTGATCCATCAGATTCCATGAGTAGGAATTGGCTGTAGACACTGAACTTAACAAAACCGAATCACCTCCGCAGAACTCAGTCGAATCACCTTGATCAATACTCACTAAATAGGGGCTCGGATCCGTGAACGAAATAGAGGCTGAATCGGTGCAACCGTTTGCATCGGTGATGGTTACACTGTAGGTTCCAGCACTGGCATTAGTAATACTAGCGTTGGTTACCCCATTGCTCCAGAGATAGGTGAAAGTTGCTGTTCCTCCGGAAGGATTAGCTGTGGCCCCACCATCAGAAACTCCAACGCAGGAAATGTTGTTGTCCAGTGATGCAGAAGCCGATAGGGTGGCCGGTTCCGAGATAGTAACGCTTGCGCTGTCTGTACATCCATTCTGATCTGTGATGGTTACGCTGTATGTTCCAGCCGCAATTCCCGTTACAGAAGCAGTCGTAGCCCCATTACTCCATGAGTAGGTATACGACATCGTACCGCCTGTTGCAGAGGCCGTGGCTCCGCCATCGGAGCTTCCGTTGCAAGATATATTGCTGTCAACGGACATTGAAGCTACTAATACAGCCGGCTCTGTCACGGTATTACTGGCAACATCTGTACAGCCTCCTGCATCGGTCACGGTCACCGTATATGTCCCAGCAACAATGCCTGTTATGCTTGCTGTGGTTGCAGAGTTACTCCATGAATACGTGTATGATCCAGTTCCTCCCACTGCAGAGACTGTGACACCTCCGTTTGAGTATCCGTTGCAAGTGGCATTGCTGTCAACGCTAACAGATGCGCTCGGTCCGTTCACTCCATTGATAGTAACGCTTGCGCTATCTGTACAGCCATTAGCATCGGTGATGGTGACGCTATACGTGCCTGCATTTATTCCGGTAATGCTGGCCGTGGTTGCGCCATTGCTCCAGGTATAAGTGTACGACCCTGTGCCACCGGATGCAGATGCTGTGCCCCCGCCATCACCACCAGCGCAACTCGCATTGCTATCAACCGAAGCCGAAGCCACCAAGGCTGTCGGTTGAGTCAATGTTACACTGCCACTATCAGTACAGTTGTTTTGATCAGTGATGGTCACAGAATAGGTTCCTGCTCCCAGACCCGTTTCCGTGGCAGAAGTTCCGCCTGTGTTCCAACTGTATGTGAAAGGTGAAGAGCCACCAGAAGCAGAGGCTGTCACTTGGCCATCTGTGTCGCCATTACAGTCGAGCAATGAACTAACCGAAGCCGAAGCCACTAATGCTGTTGGTTGAGTCAATGTTACACTGGCGCTATCAGTACAGTTGTTTTGATCGGTGATGGTGACCGAATATGTTCCGGCTCCCAGACCCGTTTCCGTGGCAGAAGTTCCACCAGTGCTCCAAGAGTAAGTGTATGGTGATGATCCACCGGAAGGAGAAGCAGTTACCTGTCCGTCTGTGTCACCATTGCAGTCGAGCGTTGAACTAACGGAAGCCGAAGCCACTAAGGCTGTTGGTTGAGTCAATGTTACACTGGCACTATCAGTACAGTTGTTTTGATCGGTGATGGTGACCGAATATGTTCCGGCTCCAAGGTTGGTTTCAGTAGCTGAGGTGCCACCAGTGCTCCAAGAGTAAGTGTATGGTGATGATCCACCGGAAGGAGAAGCGGTTACCTGTCCATCTGTGTCACCATTGCAGTCGAGCGTAGAACTAACGGAAGCCGAAGCCACTAAGGCTGTTGGCTGAGTGAGTGTTACACTGGCACTATCAGTGCACGTGTTTTGATCGGTGATGGTGACCGAATATGTTCCGGATCCAAGGTTGGTTTCAGTAGCTGAGGTTCCACCAGTGCTCCAAGAATAAGTATAAGGAGAAGTTCCTCCGGAAGGGGAAGCGGTTACCTGTCCATCGGTATCACCATTGCAATCCAACGCAGAGCTGACGCTGGCCGAGGCATTCAACGGAGAGGATGGTTGAGTTATAGTAGCAGATGCGGTTGCGGTGCAACTGTTATTGTCTGTAACGGTGACGGTATATGTCGAAGCCGTACAGGACGAAATAGTGTTGATTGATGAGCCTGTGCTACTGGTAGTGGAACCATTTGACCAAGCATAATCGAATGTTGAAGTACCACCAGACTGAGTAACAGTCAACGAGCCATTGCTTCCACCGTTGCAACTCACATTGGTTTGAGATGTGATCGTGGCCGTCATGGAACAAGTAATGATTTGAGGGTGCATGGTGACAACATTTGCCACTCCGGGGTCGGAATTATCATCGTCTGTATAGCCGATAACAAAAGAGTTTTGGTTTAGAACAGCGATGCGCTCATCGTCAGCTTCTGTAGATAAGAATGAAACAGCCGTCCCGTAGCTGATGCTCGCAGATGTACCGGTTCCGGAAACTTCGCCAATTCGGTACTTAGAAGCTGTTCCAGCACCACTATTAAAAGCGATAATGAATTCTGAACGGAGATAGCCCGATACCCAATCTCACGGTATCAACACCAGTTTCCACCGAGTAGAAGTAGAACTGCTCCAATGTAATTGAGGTTCCAGCGATCGTTGCAACTTTAGAGTATCCATAATCATTCGCATCATCAAGCGTATATCCAATAATCGCCTGGGTGGAGCTAATAGCTTGGCAGGTAGTCCAGATGACCGGAGAGGATTCAAACGTTACGGTACTACCAAAAGAAACTGTAGTTCCCGAAATTGTTCCGACCACGGCCATTCCCTGATCAGTACCACCGTCATCTTCCCAGGTGATAAATAACTTGTCAGGCGCTAAAGTCGTAACCCAATGATTTTGAACATCATTGGTATTGAATTCGTACTGGCCTCCAAATGAAATTGTCGTTCCTGAAACGGTTCCAATCATTACCGTACCGTTATCCGCCTCATCCACAAACGTCAGGGCCAATGTTGTGCCCGTAAGCTTGTTCATATGAATGGGGTCAAACGAAAAGGATGCATCCACGTCACCCACTTGAAATGTTGTGGAAGATCCGATGGCGGTGATAGCGTCAGTTGCAGTGCTAAAGGTGATCACTTTAGCTGCTCCGTAATCCGAGGCTGCATCAACTTCGAAAGCAATTACAGCGGTCGTACCGTTAAGAACTAAAACACTTCCATACCTAAACGCACCAGATTCAATGGTACTCGCGGTTCCCCATGTAATGGTCTTGTTAGCGGTATCAACTTGACCAACCCGAGCCATTAGAGGGTTTGCAGTAGCCGACCCACCAGCCTTCCAAACTGCAAGCACGTGGGTGTCGTCAATTGGTTCCAGTTTTGGTTCCCAAGTTGCCCCGGAGTCAAATGTTTGTGCCGAGCCAATGGCCGTTGTCCGCTGACCAAAAATGGGTTGAAGAGTAAGTAAGAATAATGTGATGAATGCTAGTTTCTTTCGCAAACGAAGTCTTTTCAATGCATTCATACTTGCCACCTTGCCAATTAAAGTGAACATATGTCGAGAAGATTAGTTTTGTGTAGGGTTCGATCCGAGGTGCAATTTTACAAACTCGAAAGCCATATAATACGCATTCCCTGAGTCAAGGTTTGGTTAATTCTTAACAATGATTCCACATTGTCATGAATAGCAGTTAAATGGTAATGAAATACATCGATAACGGATTAAGACCGCTTATCAAATAGCTTCAAATGGAATACTTAATATGGTAAAATTTGATCCAAATAAATTGAACGTGCTACTATCAAATACCCATGAAATAGACTTCCGCATTATCGGTGAAGAGATGCAATGCGTTGAAATAGAATTGGATCCCAGCGAAACGGTCATCGCGGAGGCTGGAAGCCTTATGATGATGGACAGCCAAATTCAGATGCAAACCATATTCGGTGATGGCTCCAAAGGCGAGCAAAGCTTTATGGGCAAAGTGTTTTCAGCTGGAAAGCGGGTACTGACCGGAGAAAGCCTATTTATGACAGCTTATACGAATACAGGTGCGGGGAAGAAACATGTCACATTTGCGGCACCTTATCCGGGTAAGGTGGTCCCGCTTGACGTTGCCGCGCTTGGAGGAAAGGTAATATGTCAGAAGGACGCTTTTTTGTGTGCGGCACAGGGCACTTCGATAGGAATTGAATTTCAGAAGCGGATTGGTGTCGGATTGTTTGGAGGAGAGGGTTTCATCATGCAGAAAGTGGAAGGTGATGGATTGGCATTCGTCCATGCCGGAGGAACCATTATCGAGCGACAACTCAAAGAAGGCGAAGTATTGAAAGTTGACACCGGTTGTATTGTTGCGTTCACAAAGAACATTGACTACGATATTGAATTTGTGGGCGGCATCAAGAACACACTCTTCGGTGGTGAAGGATTGTTTTTTGGAAATCTGCGAGGTCCGGGAACGGTTTGGATTCAGTCGTTGCCCTTTTCGCGATTAGCGGATCGAATCATCAGTTCGGCACCTAAAATGGGAGGCAAGCGAAAAGGCGAGGGTAGCATTTTAGGAGGATTGGGTGATTTGCTGGACGGGAACTAGTATCGGAGTCGTAACATTGCGGCTCAATTAACGTCAATGCATAACATCAAATTATTCGCGTTTGTAGCATGCTTAATTTGGCCTGCTACATCCGTAATTAGTCAGGACAAAGAGTCATATCGAATTTACAAAGGCTCGGGTGAGCAGGTTGAGTTTGGAATGATGGTCTCTGAATTGGGTTCAAACGATGTTGTTCTATTTGGTGAACTGCATAACAACCCGATTGACCATTGGTTGCAACTTGAGTTCACCAAAGCGGTTGATGTTGACCATGAGATAATCTTGGGAGCTGAAATGTTTGAATCTGATGATCAAGTGGTTTTGGATGAATATTTGGCTGGCAAAATCAAGCTGGATCATTTAAAGAAGGAAGCGAAGGTTTGGCCTAACTACGACACAGACTATGCCCCACTGGTCGAATATGCCAAGGCTAATAATGTCGCATTTATCGCCACCAATGTTCCCAGAAGGTATGCCTCATTAGTATCTAAAGACGGAATAGATGCTTTGAGCGAATTGAGCAAGGAAGCTAAAGCCTTTATGCCAAAAGTTCCTTACACGGTGACCGAAGGGGATAGGGGCTATGAAAAAATGACGACCATGATGGGGGCTCATGGGGGAGGCGAAGGCATGGAAAAGCTAATAGCCGCTCAGGCGCTAAAGGATTACACAATGGCGCATTTCATCAATGAGAACTTGAAGAAGGAATCCGTTTTCATACATTTCAACGGGTCTTTTCACTCCAATGATCACAGTGGTATCTATAACTACCTATTGGCTGCCAACAAGAAATTGAAAATAGGCACCATTGCTGCAACAGAAGCTGAAACATTGGATTGGAATGATGAATGGAAGGACATGGGAGACTACATCATCGTTACACCCTTTTCGATGACCAAAACGCACTAAGCTATGCAGCTCATTTCTCAGCGACTTTGCATGGAGAAAGACCTAGGGATTCATGGGAATCTCTTCGGAGGCATCATGCTCTCATGGTTGGACGAAGCAGCCGCAACTATGGCTTATGAAGTGTGCCATTCACCGAACATGGTCACACTCAAAATCGAGGAAGTGATTTTCAAGCGCCCTGTGAAGATTGGATTTCATTTAAAGATTTATGGTGAGGTGCTGAAGATTGGCAACTCGTCTATCACCTTAAATGTAGAGGCCAGAAAGCACAATGTTTATAGTGGTGAGGAAACCGTTGTTTGTTCTACTAATTTCACATTTGTGCGCATAGACGAACACGGAGGTCCAATTCCCTTGTCTGAGCAAGTTCGTTTGGAATATGCGAATTTGAAAGGTTGATTTCTGAACATCATATTGAGATCAGAAAGAGCGCAAGGTATTTTGTGTTGGAACCTGAAAAGGAAACGGTGGCCATCCTATATGCGATTCACGGCTATCGCCAACTTGGCCAATATTTTACAAAGCAGTTCCAAGCGCTGGCTGACCTAGGTGTGAAGGTCGTTGCACCTGAAGGCTTGCATAGGTTTTATATTGAAGGGTATTCAGGAAGGGTAGGAGCGAGTTGGATGACTAAAGAAGATAGGTTAACAGACATTAAAGACTATGTCGGATACCTGAACCAACTTCATCATCAGCTAAGTCCGAGTTTTGGGAATTTGCCAATTCACTTGTTAGGATTTAGCCAGGGCGGTCCGACTGCATGCCGCTGGTTAGCCGGCTCAGAGGTTGATTTTGCATCGCTGATGCTCTATGCCACTGTGTTTCCAAATGACTTTGATTTTGATGCGAATCAAAGCAGAATGAAATCCATTCCTACCACCATCGCTTTTGGCGATTCAGATCAGTTCGCTCCAGAGGAAACCATCGCGGAAAAAATGAACTGGTTAAGCATGAAAGGAATGAATGCAAACTTGATCCGATTCAGAGGCGGACATGAAATTTTTGCTGATGTTCTGTGTCAGTGGTGGCAGAGTATCCAGAACGATTAACCTTCTTTAAGAATTCCCAAGTAACAATTCGCGAAGAGCCGCGTCTATGTAGTAGTTCTTTTCAAGAAACTAAAGGTTAGGTTTAGTTAGTTAATAGGGTTTAAAGAGGCGGACGATACCAAAAGTACCGCCTCTTTTTTATTTCACCTTAACCGAAAGCAATTGTTGGCCATCGAGAAATGCATCCAACTGATCATTTGCTTCCACTTTGCCAACTCCGGCCGGAGTTCCGGTAAATATGATATCTCCAATCTTCAAAGTGAAGTACCTTGAAATTTCCGCGATCAGCCGATCTACAGAGAACAACATGTCCTTCGTGTTTCCTTTTTGAGCGATCGCTCCGTTTTTCTTTAATTCAATGTCTAGATTTTGAATTTTTCGGCTCCCTACTTTCACCCAATCTCCAATGGGAGCACTAGCGTCAAAGGCCTTGGCTTTTTCCCAAGGTAGTCCTTTCGACTTCAACTCAGACTGAATATCCCGCGCTGTGAAGTCAATTCCCACCGAAATCTCATCGTAGTATCTATTCGCAAAGCGTTCTTCAATGTTCTTTCCAAGTCGATTGATTCTTACTACTAACTCGAGTTCGTGATGAACCTCGGATGTAAAATCAGGAATGAAGAATGGATTCTTTTTTGGAAGCAAGCACGTATCGGGCTTCATGAAGATGACCGGCTCTTTTGGAACTTCGTTATTCAGTTCCTTGGCGTGATCAACATAATTGCGACCAATACAGACGATTTTCATGCTTGTTTGTTTTCCTTGATGCGTGTCATGATGCCCTCAAACACCTTTTTGGTAGAGCGAGGGAAGTCGCCATTCATCAACCAACCGTAGTATCCGGGTTCTTCTCGAAAAACTTGTTCTACAACTTTGCCTTTGTGTTTCCCGAAATTTATGCATTCCTTACCTTCATCATTGAATACGATGCGGCCCATAATGTCAGCCGTGTTGTGGAACTTAGAAAACTCGCTTAAAAATGCCACGTCCTTTCCCAAGTCTCCGTATTTCTCTAACTGAGCTTCTAATATTTCAAAAGTAGCCTCAATATCTGCCTCAGCACTGTGTGCATTTTCAAGCTCTTTTCCACAGTAAAACTGATAAGCTGCCTTGAGTGTTCGTTGCTCCATTTTGTGAAACACGTTTTGCACATCCACGAACTTTCGTTCTTGAAAATCGAATTCAACGCCAACGCGCAAAAACTCCTCGACTAACATGGGAATGTCGAACTTGTTGCTGTTGTAACCAGCCAAGTCACAGTCGAATAAAAACTTGAAAAGGGAAGGGGCTAAGTCAGAAAATGTGGGTTCCGCGGCTACGTCTTCGTCTGAAATTCCGTGGATAGATGTGGATTCTTCGCTGATCGGCATCTCCGGATTCACGCGATGCGCGCGCATGGTTCGGCTCCCATCAGGATTGATTTTTAGAATAGCGATTTCAACAATCCGATCGGCACCAACGCTCAGGCCGGTGGTTTCTAAGTCGATAAATGCAATTGGGCGCTCTAGTGTCAAATTCATAGGGCGCCAAATGTAAGGGGTGAAAATCAGGCAGGATAGATGTTTATCCTGTTAATGCTTAAAATTTAAGTACAACATTGTCAGCTGTGCCCGCCTTGTCAATTTTAAATTCACATCTGCGATTCAACTGACGACCCTCAGGATTGTCGCTGCCATCTGGGTTTGCGTTTGGCGCGATTGGAACAGCTTCACCGAAGTACTGATATGTAACACGCGATTCATCCACTCCACCTTTCTGAACGATATGATTTGTCGCTGCCTTGGCGCGTCTTTCAGAAAGCGCCATGTTGTATTCGACAGTTCCAATCCAGTCCGCGTGGCCATCCACTTGCACTTCAACACCACCCTTCGCCTTCATGTAGTTTGAAACCTTGTTCAACTCGGCAATACTCTCTTTTCTTAGGTCTGATTTGTCAAAGTCAAACAAGATGTTTCGGAATACGATGGTCTCTTCCTCCATGGTTGGAGTGGCTGTTGTTGGCTGTTTTTCTTTGGCTACTTCTGATGTGGTTGCCTGTTGCTCTGCTATCGCGTCAGACTCTTTAGAGGCAGCGTTTGCTTCCATGACAGTTTCTACTTTCTCCTCTGTAGGTTGGGCGGCTGCAATTTCGCTGACAGTGGCCTGGGGTTTATCCGGCTCGATTGACTGCTCAGAAGCAACCATTTCTTCAGCTTGAGCCGTTGTCGGTTGAATCGCCTCTTCAGACTTTTCAACAACTACAGCTGCCACCTGAGTTTCCTCGGATGTTGTCTCGGTCGAGGCAGGTTCAGCTTTGACCGCTGGTGCTTTTGTAGTCTCCGTTTGTTCTACCATAGCTACAGCAGGTTCCTCCTTTTCTGTTGCCGCCTTCGGTTCTGCCGATTTCGCCTGTGGTTCCGCAGCAGCTATGTCACCCGGAACAATGAACTCGCTCGAATCGATCAGTTGCGGTACAATAAGCCTGCTATTATCATTTTCAGGAATAGTGGCCATGTAAATGCTAACAGGAGCGTCTTTGATTTTGTTCTCAATGATTTCAACTTGTTGCTTTGGGTAAACCTCTTCAGGTTTAATGCCACTTGCAATCATATAGTTGACACGTGCTTCCGCGTACATTTCGCTATAATATTGGCGATCGGCTTCCATGATTTTGTCCGAATAACTAGCTTCATATTCGTCTCGCGCCTGAATCGTAGAAACTGGTTTGTCTCCAATTGTTTCGCTTGCCAACCTGACACCATTTGGATCCAAAACATCGATTAGTCGAACGTAGTTGGTTAACTCAATCGGATTGAATTTCTTGGCGATTTCAGATCGCAGGGCATCCAGTTGCTCATCATCCGTAGGAACCTCTCCAGCATCTGCATACTCTTCTTCGATTTTTTTGTCGACATCAAAGAATGCGTTATTGATTAATACGCGCTGGGCATATGGGCGTCCGGCTGAATCTTCGAGAGTTTCGATGCGCATTTCTTGAAAAAGTGAATAGTAGTCACATTGCTTGGGAACAGTAAACTCACCGTGGTGTGCCATGTATCCGTCACACTCTATCTTAAATCCATATCTGTTTTCAGTTTTCAGGCGCATTTGGTATTTTCCAGTCTTGGCGTCAGTTCTGTATGTGTTGATGATCACATTTGTCTTGGGATCAAAAACAGTGATGGTTGCGCCAATCGGACCGCCAAGGTCTTCACTCTGAACAATGCCTCTGATGATCGTGTTTGTGACCTGCTTACAATCCAGCACGATCCTGTAGATGTCTGTTTCACCATATCCACCATCGCGATCGGAAGCATAGTATCCTACTGCGCCATCATCAGATGTGACGAAGTAGCGATCGTGTCCTGGAGTATTAATGGGCGGTCCCAAGTTTTCGGCTTTTCCCCAAGTGCCGTCAGGATTGCGCACGGATTTGAAGATGTCATAGTCACCCATGGAGTTATGTCCCGTTGAAGCGAAGTAAAGCGTATTGCCATCAGGGGTAAGGAAGGGTGCATCTTCCTCGGCCTTGGTGTTGATGTTTTTCCCAAGGTTTTCTAAGGCTTTCCACTGGCCGAAGTCATCTTTTGTTGTTATGTAAATATCACGTCCTCCAAGTCCAGACTTGATATCACTCACCACGAACATGGTTTTTTGATCCTGAGTGATGAAAACCGATGGTTCAAATCCTTTATCAGAATTGATTCGACCCCCGGCCTTTGTAGGAATCGTCCAAAAGCCGTCTTCTAACTTACTCACCCAAACATCCAAATCACGGTAAATGAAAAGCTCGGTTTCGTTGTTCGAATATGTAATTGTCGCATCATGGATTTCGGTGTTAAATGCCGAGTTGATATACCTGCTCGTTGAGTCATAGTTTAATGCCGGTGTATACTCTCCATTCACGCTGATAGAATAATAGATGTCTTCAAAGTACTTGTCATCAATGTCCAGCTCACCTCCCGTTGAGTTATCCCTTCTTGAGGTGAATAGGATGATGCTTTCATCATTTGTTACTACGGGGGAATAGTCAGGATAGGGACTGTTGATAGCCTCCCCCATGTTCTCAATTCTGATATAGTCAAGGTTGTTTTCAAATTGAACCATACCATTCTCGCACATTTCGATGTATCGATTCACGTCTTCTTCGACTTCATTTGGATCCATCCCAGATTTCTTGAGTTGAATTTTATATTGCTCGAAGTAATCAATCGCGATGTCAAAATTTCCAGCGTATTGTTCTGATTTCCCTGCAAATAAGAACATGTCAGCCAGCGTATCGGATTTTGTGTTTTGAATGGCTTTTTCTAGGTATTGGGCAGCCTGTCCTCGATGAATCCCTTGTTCGTAGATGGCCAATCCCATTTCATAGTTGTAGTCTGGATTATTCGGATCCAACTTTAGTAGGTCGGTGTAAATAGAGATGGCCTCTCCGAATTTTTCTGACCTCAATGCCTTGACGGCATCCATCCTGAGTTTCTTCTCTTCTCTGGTTTGTCCAATGGCTGAAATGGCCGACAGTAGGAAAATGAAAATAAGAAGGAGGAAGTATTTACCGGGCTTGGATGAGTCAACGATCCTTTCAGCGTACCGCATAAAACAAGGGATTTTTGATGTTGTTACAAAACTACCCCCCTTTGAAAGGGGCATTTTTCAACATAATTCCTTGTTTTAAACAGAAATTTGTTAATTCAGGATTATTTTAAAATACTGATAATCAGAGTATGTAACTTCCTTTGATTTCTCTGATGGTTGATAACTTGGTCCGTTGACATCAAATTTCTGTTCGGTTGTCGATATCTTGTTAATATCGATTCCGGCACTTTTGCAGGCCGCAAAGAATGCTGATTTACCATTGTCTAAACGCGCTTTTGCCAGGGCTTCATTACCTCCTTCGAATCCAGTTGGAACTCTCGATGCGCTTGCTTCAAATGCTGCACCTAGCTTGTCGTTTTTGCTCAATCGCTCCTGAGCCGCCATGACTGCTTCTCGCATTCTTTGTGGATCAAATGTTTGGCTCACATTGTAGGGCATGGTAAAGATGAAGGCGTTATCACTTGAAACGGATGTTGAGGTTTGGGCTTTTTCCCTGACCTTGTTTGAGTAGAGGCCTCTGCTCGTCATTGTCAGAGGAATTTTCCGCAAAACACTACTACCCTTAGACTCTTCAATCCAGATTTCTCCGTCAATCTTAAGTTCGGTGAAAAGCTCGATGGTATAATCATCGTTTTTCAACTTGTGAAAAACAAACGATTGATCGCCCTTTGTCAATTCAGTGAAGAGTACTTTGCCATTCGCGTCAAGGAATCGAATTGCCGTTCCGGTTGGTATTTTTATACCAGACTCTGTTTTCAGGAAATACTGAATATCCTCACACTTGACCGGGGTCGATGTCTTATTTGAAAACACTCCCGCCCTGATGTTTTGAAGCTCGATTACACGGATTTGTCTTTCACCGTAAACCTCTTCAATCCATACTTTCTCAGTTGGGTCAATTTCTGCTACTAGCTCTAAACCATAATCACGATCATCGGAAAGCCTATGAAACACGAAGGATCCATCTCCCTTGACAAGCTCGGTGAATAGAACCGATCCATCTTCCGCAATAAATCGAATGCTGGCCTTGGGGGGGATAGGCATCATACTCTCCAGGCGAACGAAGTATACGGTCCTTTCTTCGGTCACAGGAGCTTTGCCCACACGTTCCATGCTGCTATAGACAGCCTCATCAATATTGTGCAGGTCGATGATTCGAATGGATGCCCCGTTTCTGGTCTCTTCAATCCAAACACGTTCGTGCGGATCTTTTGCCATGTCCAATTGAAGTTCAAAGTCAAGGTCGCCTTTCAGTTTGTGGAACACAAAGCTTCCATCTTCATTGACGACCTCAGTGAATGCCACATCACCATTCTTTTGAATAAACTTAATAACACTTCCTGCTGCTAATGGTTTCCCGCTTTCGGTTCTTATATAGTACTTGCTCTCAACTTTCGTCAACGCCTGCTGAGGCATTGTGACATCTTTTGGAGCTTTTCCTTCTTCATAGAATACATTTCCTGTAACAATCATATTGATTGGCACAAGTGTTTTGGTTTTGTCGTCTAACACGATATTAAGCTTGCTGTTATCAGCGCCTTCTACCAACGGTTTTAAGACATAGTTCTGATCGGTTTTGAGTGTCTTGAACATGAAGTATCCGTCTTTACTAACATAAGCGGTATCAAGGACTTCACCTTTACCGTCCAGGTAAAGCACTCTAGAACCAATGGGTATGCTCTCCTTATTTCCAAAGAATGAGAGTTTCCATCGCGCTACATTTCCTAACACTTCGTCAGAAAGAGCAATTATCCGTTGTCGATCACCGTCTGTTGGAGTAAGGAATATTTCACGTTGTAATTCTTGGTATTTCGACCCAACTGGAATGTCTATATTCTCTTGGTACATGGTCGCTTCACCAAGTTTTAAAGTAACTGTGTATTCACGCCCTGATGGGATAATGAATACAAAACTTCCATTCCGTTCAACTGGTTTAGCTACTCCGATCAATGCGTTCGACTCGCGTTCGGTGATACTGATGTCAATGTTGTCAGGCAGTTTTTCGTTTGGAGCAGGGAAGACATAACCCTTCAATACAGCGAATGTGCTCAAGTCAACATCAGCCGCTTCTTCCTCTTCGCTTTTGTATTCGATGACATAAATGTCCGTGCTGCCCATCGTCTCGACTCCCTTGTTTGAAGAGTAATAGGCGCGTGTACCGCTCGGAGTGCTCACATAGCTGTGATCATCATCGGTGGAATTGATTGGATAACCAAGATTAGATGGTTGAGTCCAATTCCCGTTCTGGTCTTTTCTTGTAACAAAGACATCATATCCACCCATCGACTCATGACCATTAGAGGAGAAGTACATTGTTTTTCCATCAGGGTGTAAATAAGGAGCGTTCTCATCTCCAGCAGTGTTGATCGGCTTTCCCGCGTTTATGGCTTTTCCCCATTCTCCATTAGGAAGCTTTTGGCAATACCAAATGTCCTTTCCGCCTTCACCGCCTTTTCGATCACTGACGAAATAAAGTCGCTGCTCATCCGATGTGATGGTTGCGAAAAACTCATTATCGGTGGTGTTTACGTTTGAGCCTACTAATCCGGGTTGACTCCAGCCTGTCCCGAGCACAAAGTCACTTTCATATATGTTTCCATCACCGTTGTATGTTTTGTAGATGTAAAGTTTGCGTCCATCCGGACTCATGCTAACTACTGAGGAGTGTTCATCGGCTACATTAATGTTCAGTAATTCAGGTTCCATCCAGTTACCGTTGATGCTTCTAAAGCTCACATACATGTCTTCATAAAACATTCCCGTAGACGCCTCCGTTTTTCCCTGATTTGAAGCATCTGTACGCATTCTTCTTGACGTGAAGTAGAGCGTATTCTCGTCAAATGCCACAATAGGCGAGTATTCAGCGTATGGTGAATTGATCGGTGATCCGATATTGATGATTTGCGCTTCTACAGGATCGGCCATCAATTTTCTGGCCGTTGCGCACATTCTGAGTCCAGCTTCGGCATCGGGGCGTAGATAGTGTTTCTTGCTGGCGTCATCCAAAAACTTTTGATAGTAATGCTCTGCAGAGTCAAGATTAGTGGCAATGTGTTCCGCCTTTCCTAGATAGAAATAAGTCTCCACAGGAGCTCCTTTGAAGTCCGATGCAAATGGATCGTATATTTTTCGCACATCTTTGGCTGCATTTTTTAGAAAGGGTAAGGCACGATCGCGTTCCATTCCCAAATCCAAATAACATCGTCCAAGTTTATAGTTCAGGTTGGCATTGTCCGGTTGTTCGGTGAGTAAGCTGATCCAAATTGGAATGGACAAACCAAAGTATCCATCTTCAGTGAGCAGGTTTGCTTCGGTGAATTGTTCCCTGAATGATTGTGCGCTTGCACTGACGCTTATCAATAGGAATAGCGAAGCGAGCAGTTTTTTCATGTTCGTAGCATGGTGGTGTAAACCAAAAATAGGCAATGGTGCCGCTAAAGCGGCACGCAATGCCTATTGTTTCAAAAATCTGTTGTGAATTATATTTCTCTATTGACGTCCCAGCTTTCCAAGTAGTCAGCCACTCTTCTCACAAACATTCCACCTAAAGCACCGTCAACAACGCGGTGATCGTATGAATGAGACAAGAACATCTTATGACGGATTCCAATGGTGTCTCCCTCTGGAGTTTCAATCACAGCAGGCTTTTTCACAATCGCACCTACAGCCATAATGGCTACTTGCGGTTGGTTTATGATTGGCGTGCCTAACAAATTTCCAAAAGTTCCAACGTTCGTTAATGTGTAGGTCCCTCCTTGAATTTCGTCCGGAAGCAATTTGTTTGCTCTTGCTCTGTTCGCTAGATCATTCACGGCCTTGGTCAAACCATAGAGGTTTAGTCTATCCGCGTTTTTAATTACTGGAACGATAAGATTTCCGCTTGGCAAAGCAGCGGCCATGCCAATATTGATGTTCTTCTTGCGAATGATTTTGTCCCCATCAACGGAGATGTTGATTAATGGAAAATCCTTGATAGCTCGCGCAATAGCCTCGATGAAAACAGGAGTGAACGTTAGCTTTTCTCCTTCACGTTTCTCGAATTGATTCTTGTGCTTATTTCTCCAATTTACAATGTTGGTTACATCTGCTTCCACAAAGCTGGTTACGTGTGGTGATGTATGTTTAGACTTCACCATGTGATCCGCGATCAACTTGCGCATTCTATCCATCTCAATGATCTCCACATCTCCGGTCATGGATGGAGCTGAAGCTGCTGCCGACACCGGCTTTGGAGCTGCGGTCGGCTGTGACGCCTCAGGTTCTGGTGCGCTGATGGTAGTAGAAGTCCCGTTTCCATTCGTCCTGGATTCCACGTAGGCAAGTATGTCTTTCTTAGTTACTCTTCCGTTTTGGCCTGATCCGGATACACGATCAAGCTCTTGAACCGCGATACCTTCTTCCTTTGCAATGCTTTTCACGAGGGGGCTATAAAACCTGTCGGAACCTGAAAAGTCAGCATGAACCGGAGCGGGAGTTGAGTTGGCTGCGACAGCATCTGAAACAATTTTTTCAGCAACTTCAACAGGTGATGGTGCCGATGCGCGTTCAACGGATGGCGCTGCCGGGGCTCCGGAAACTTCACCTTCAGCCGCAATAATTGCGATGGGTTGACCAACTTTTGCCACTTCGCCTTCTGCAACCAATAACTTAACAATGGTTCCTCCAGTTGGAGCGGGAACTTCACTGTCAACCTTGTCAGTGGCGATCTCAACAATGGCTTCCTCCGCCTCTACAGTATCCCCTTCTTTTTTAAGCCAAGTGGTGATTGTTGCTTCCGCAACGCTTTCTCCCATTTTGGGTAATATAACCTCAGTTTGTGCCATGTGAAAAGTGCTTTTATTGCAGGCCGCGAAGGTAAGTTATTGCGCGATAGTCAAAAAGTGTAAATGTGCTTGGATAGTGTAAACTCCGTGTCGTTTCTTCGCGCCATGAAAAACCTTGCCCTATTGATTTTTCTGCTATTGCCTATTTCCCAGGTATTTGCTCAGAATGCAATCATTAAAGGAAGGGTATTTGACCCCATCAACAATGAACCGGTCCCATTCGCGAACGTTGTAATTCAAGGATTGGGAATAGGTTCTGTAACAGACATCGAAGGGGAGTATGAGATTAACAACCTTGATCCAGGTTTGTATAACGTAGAAGCCTCCTCAGTAGGCTATAAAACGGCTACGGTGTTTGAAGTTCAAACATTCAATAACAAACCTGTTTTTGTGAATATTGAAATGAGTGAAGATTCACGGATGTTGGAGGAAGTCGAAATCACTGGTTCGGCTTTTGTGAAACGAGAAGAAGCACCTGTTTCCATGAGAACCATTGGTGTTTCTGAAATTGAGAGAAACCCTGGTGGAAACCGAGATATATCTAGGGTGATTCAGTCCCTGCCGGGTGTGGCTTCTCCGCCTTCTTTCAGAAATGACATTATCATCAGAGGAGGTGCTCCGAATGAGAATCGCTTTTATCTGGATGGAATTGAAGTTCCGAACATCAATCATTTTGCCACCCAAGGCGCTTCTGGAGGACCTGTCGGATTAATCAATGTTCAATTCATTAGAGAGGTCGAATTTTACTCAGCCGCATTTCCTGCGGACAGAGGGAATGCACTCAGCTCTGTATTTGACTTCTCATTGAAAGAAGGGAACCCCGAGAAGCTAAAGTCTAACATAACTATCGGGAGCTCGGATTATGGCCTTACACTAGATGGTCCCCTGGGAAAGAAGACCAACTATATTTTTTCGCTGCGCAGGTCTTACTTGCAGTTCTTATTCACTGCACTTAAACTTCCTTTCCTTCCGATCTACAATGATGGTCAGTATAAAATCAAGCATCGCATAAATGCGAAGAATGAGGTCACTCTTCTTGGATTAGGAGCACTTGATCAATTCGAAATCAATGAAAAAGCAAATGATGGTGTAACGGATCAGGAAACGTTGGAGCGCAATCAATACATATTGGGCAATATCGCAGCAAATGATCAATGGAGTTATACTGTTGGGGCCGCCTACAAGCATTTTGCCGATCACAGCTTTCAGCAAGTGGTTATTAGCAGGAATCACCTAGACAATCGCGCAAAAAAATATCAGGACAACGATGATAGTTCGGAAGCGAATAAAATTCTAGACTATAGCAGTCAGGAAATTGAAAACAAGCTAAGACTGGAACATACGTGGAGAAAAGACAGCTGGAAGTGGAATGTTGGTGTTGGCTATGAAAATGCTTTGTACACGAATAGTACGTTTAGTCGATTTGTAACATCGAATGGATTGGTACAAACAGCAAGTTTCAATTCAGAATTGAACATGAATAAGTACGCAGCCTTTACACAATTGTCTAAAGCCTTCGTTGCCGATAGGCTTAAGCTTTCATTGGGATTGCGCTCGGATATTTCAGACTATAATTCAGCAATGTTGAATCCCGCAGATCAGATATCACCGAGGCTATCTGCTTCCTATGTTTTTGCACCGAAATGGAGCCTTAATGCTAGCGTTGGAAGATTTTACCAGCTTCCGCCTTATACGCTATTAGGATATCGGGACAATGGAAACAATCTCGTAAATAAGCAAAACGGAGTAACCTACATCCAATGCGATCATTTGGTTGGAGGAGTGGAATTCTTGCCTTATTCGAATACAAAGATCAGTGTTGAGTCCTTTTACAAGATTTATGATCGCTATCCTTTTCTCACCACGGACAGTATTTCATTAGCGAACCTTGGTAGTGATTTCGGAGTCATCGGTAACGAACCTGCTGTTTCAACATCCAAAGGACAGGCCTACGGTTTAGAGTTTTTGATTCAACAAAAACTAACAAAAGGCATCTATGGAATCTTGGCGGTGACATTGGTGAGAAGCCAGTTTGAAGACAAAAATGGAAAACTTCGACCATCGGCTTGGGATAATGGTCAGGTGATCACTCTCACAGCCGGTAAGAAATTTAAGAAAGACTGGGAATTGGGAATGAAATTTAGATACTTAGGTGGTTCCCCATATACTCCATACAACGTTTCGTTATCGTCCAATCGTGTGAATTGGGATTTGCGTGGTGTAGGGATATTGGACTATGACCGCTTGAATGAGGAACGAAACGCTGCAGTTCATCAATTGGATGTGCGATTGGATAAGCGCTGGTTCTTCTCTAAATGGTCACTGGACTTGTATTTTGATGTGCAAAACATTTATAACTATCAGGCACCTTTGGCTCCTTATATCGATGTCGTTCGAGATGTAAATGGTGATCCTGTAATTTCGTCAACTGATCCAACAGCCTACGAAACCAAGGAGGTGAAGAATTTTTCAGGTACAGTGCTGCCTTCGATTGGAATTATTCTCGAATTCTAGAATCGAACACCGATAACGAGTATGTCGTCAATTTGTTCCTCGTCTCCCATCCATTCCTCGATGCGTGAGTTCAGAATTTCCTTTTGCTGGGCCATCGGCTTGTCGTTCACATCAACTAAGAGTTGTTTGAACTGAGAATATTTGAACTTCTTTCCATTTGGTCCACCGAACTGATCGGCATACCCATCGCTGAAGATGTAAACAGTGTCATTTTCGCGAACCTCCACCTCATGATTCGTGTAGGGTGTGTCTAAGTTATCTCCAAAGAATCCAACGGGTTGACGATCTCCTCGAATCTCCTCGATGTCACCATCGCGCACCATCCAGAATGGATTATTGGCGCCAGCATACTCTATCTTATTACCCTTCTTTGGAATTGACAAAATGGCGATATCCATTCCGTCCTTGGTTTGCTCACCAGTGTTCGCAGCCGTATTCTGCTTATTGAGCGCATTGATAACTCCGTGCTTCAAGGCTAGTAATATGTCAGAAGGCTTGTAAATGCCTTTTTCATTCACAATTTCATTTAACAATGAACTTCCAATCATCGACATGAGCGCACCTGGCACTCCGTGACCGGTACAGTCAGCAGCAGCGATAATAGCACGGTCAGATTTTTCGGTGAACCAATAGAAGTCACCACTAACTATGTCCTTAGGACGGAAAAGAACAAGACTATTCTTCAAGGCGTTGTCAATCTCCATCTTACTAGGGAGAATGGCCTCCTGAATGCGTTTGGCATAAAGAATACTGTCCTTAACTTGTTCGTAAAGTTCAGCAATTTGCTCGCTCTGCTTTTCAATCTCTTCTTTTTGTCTTACAACTTCTGCAGTGCGCTCCCTTACTTTTTCCTCCATGTCTTCGGAGTACTCTTTAAGGTTTTTACGCATCAATAAAAGCGATTGACCAAGTTCATCTTGATCGCTCAAAGGAGTATATTCTGCAGTGTAGGCCCCAGAACCGATTCGATATCGAAAGTCTTTCGTTCTGCGAAGACCAGTGACAACCACGTTTCAAGAAGCATTTGCCATTTCACTAACTACTCACCGCTACAGGGAATCCATGATTTAGGGAAGATTCCTTGCATTAAGGTCAAGCAGAACAAGACGCAGTTTTCTTACCGGAGAGACGATTGTTCTGTGTAGTGAAAATGCTATTACGATACCGGCAAGGGTTAGTGCTATACCAAGGTTTATGATGTGCGCCTGTACATATTGAAACTGGCTTACCATTTGAGCTTGTGATGACCTGAGTGCGTTCTTGTATGCGATCAAATGGTTGTGAGAACGTCAATGATCTTATCATATTTGCATATCAATACTCACCTTCTTCAACCATCGATTTCTAGAATTCCAAAAATCTGGGTAAATGCATCACGTGATAACTTCTTCGATGCTTTTTCCGACAACCTTCTTGTTTAACGAAATCGTGATTACTCCAGCATTTCATCTGTTATACAGTTCACTGACGAATCAGAGTTATTTCTTAATTTAGCAGCCAAAGACTAAAGTTCAAGCTTTAATTCGGGATATCTGGGAAGTTGTCACGCCAATTGTAATACTTGTCTTCAAATCGGCAGTTTCTGATGACACCAAACGTTGATGTACATTTTTGAGCGTACGATCGATCACTCTGGCCTTCTAACTTCAGCGATGGGCGGTTGCATATCTGTGATCTCTTCTCATTGATCTTGCGGCTTTCCAACGAACGTCGTTAGTGATGTGGAAGGCAACACTGTCGCTACGATGACTACTTCAAGTGAAGCCAAGACTTATCTTTCGGCCAATACTAAAGTTTCTGAAAACATCTGAATCTCTGCGATTAGTTACCTTTGTTCCCTGAAGTTTTTCCAAATCCTTGCTTGTAATATTCCGACTTCTCAATGTCGTTATAATTGAAGTGCCAATACCTGAGACCTTGCTGTGGTCTCTCTTTGGGACTGCTGTAAGCTTCTTGCTATTGTAGGCAATGCTTTTGAATAATTCCATCACCTTCTTCTGAATTGTGAACAACCTTCTCGAAAGGAAGTCTGCGCAATCCATTATTAATGATGTTCACACCTTTGGTTGTAGTGAATAGCGTTGTAGGCTTGCAACTTCATTGTTGCTACCTAACCGCAATTACCTCCTTGATAAGTTTTGCGATTTCTTTACTCAACGCTTTCTGCATCGGTGTTAACATTAGTCAAGGTTGTCGCGCATGATAGAGTACTTCTGAAGCCTTGTGCTTCCTGAATTTCTTCATATCATGTGCTGTAAAGTCCATTTCTGGACTCGTAATTTTTGGAATCTCCTTGTAGCGCTTATAGTATCGTTCAGCCGTTTCGATATTAGTGCTCCAGAGCAAACAGAGCATCAGCTTAGAAAGGTAGAGGCAAGGTATTTCAAAGATTGTTTGCTAAATCCAGTAAACTCATTGTTTATCCAATTCCAATCGTCTTCAACATGCCCATTGTCGTAAACCGTATTCATTTCCATCTGAGCTCTGCTTGTCCTCCCTTTAAACAGTCCGCTAGATATCCGAAATACCAAGTTTTAGATAATCATGAATGCAGCTTCATCGGCAGATGCCACTTCAATGAGTTTGCTTTGACCAAGTCTTTGTTCTGATATGCGCGCAAAGCCAATGCGACACGCCACCGATCAAGCTGAGCTCCTGCCCGACTGAGCCATCAGAACAAAGACTAATACGTGGAAAGTAAGAGTCTTCTCATGGCGTTAATTGATAACCGAAGTTGTAGCGTTTGCCATTGCCATTGACCAACTTGGTCTCGAAATAGCTTGCGGTTCATTTCATATTTTAGAGAGCACGCGACAATGAAATTGATCGCGAATAATTCAGCAATCCGATCCTTCAGCATCGACAAGCATTTGTATTGTTTCTGCTTTATTGACGGTTCAATCTCACCTGAAGATCCACCAACATAAATGACGACATTTTTGAAACTTTGTAGTAGTGCCGCCAAATCGCTTAACAATAACCTTTGGCTATTCACGCTCTTGTTCTTTGCCGCTATTTCACTTTTAGCCAAGTCATCATCATTTACAACTCCAATAACGAAATCTCCTTGTAATCTGCCGGCCACTGGTCGATGATTGTAAACTCTTTCTGTAGACGGAAAAGGCTTTGAATTTCGCCGCACGATATTCACCGAGGTGTTCATGGTTTGAGCACCCAAGAATCCGGTAATACCACTAGAGAACAATAAGTAGGTATAGTCTCTTCATCAAAATTCCGCGCAAAGGAGAGCAAACACCAATCTAACTTTATGAGAGGCCCAATTTAGAAATATCACTAATCTACTACCAACCATATTATTGATGTTCAATCATTTTGTCAGTCGGATTTCAACCCTTCTATTTTGCCTTTTTCAATCGGGCAGGGTAGTCGGCGCAAGGCAAGCAATCCGCCAAGGGGACGCTTTCCGGTGCCATACTATGTTGATTCGCCTGGAGTTACACCTTTGTAATCATTAGGTTTCCTTTAATGTTTTCAGAACGCAGTTGAAATGCGTTGGTTGGATGAGTAGGCTCCCATGTGTCCGCATATCCATCCAATACTACCTTCCATGTTGGATTTTCGTTCATCAAACGGGATCAAATGGAAAACAGGGTTCTGACCTTCTTCTGCCAGGCAGAAGCCATTCATTGAATCTAGGATACCACGTAGTTTCGGAGTGGATGGCATATTGGATACGTCAACAATGCTGAGCTCAGTCCTTTGATTTTTAGCGCGATCAGCTTCTGAACATGGGTTACCCTCTGAACAATCGACCACAGGTTTATCGTGTTCCCAATTCTGAACATAGAGTCGATCGGAACTAATTCCATACGCGTTCAAATACCGAACAATACTTACGGAACGAAGTGCAGAGTATGATCTCAACCCAGTCATTTCACTCTGATCAGAGTGGGATTGAATATGAAGGTATCGCCCTTCGTCTGCCTGCATTGATTTTACAATGGAGGCCAACAAACTCGAATCGTCCGCGCTAAGGATGTAACGCTTGTATTCAAAATAGACCAGATTGTCTGCGGACTTCAGTGGCTTGGTGTTCTTAGGAACTTTATACTTATTACCATCCAGTTTGTAGTCATCGGCTTCTGCTAAGGCTAATTGATACTCGTCCCGTGCTAACTTATTCCAAACGAATTCACCATCGGATTGATCAATCTCACTGATTTTGTTTCCGTTTTTGTCAAGTAAAGCAAACGTGGCGTTGTCGTTATCGTCAGCCAGTCGGATAGAATAAGTTCCATCAGCTGATAGTTTTTTAAATTGAAACTTACCCTCTTCATCAATCACTGCTTCATCGATCACAATTCCGTTAGCATCATAGGCATAAACCTTCATCCCCTTTTGGTAATCACCAGGTAGCTTTTTGTATACCTGACCGTAAAGCTTGTTTGAGCTTTGGTCAGTTTCGTCAAGACGACCTAACTCTGAGGCAGCTTCAAGGATGATTTTTGAATATTCAAATGCGTTTGTTTCATCCAAGGTTATCAGTCCGTCAAATTGACCTTCGTAATTATAGAAGCCAACCATCATCTCACTGTCGTCCTCATCCATTACGCGAAGCGTGAAGTCTTCTTGTCGATTGAGACGCGAGAACTTGAAATTTCCTTCTCTATCTGTATAGGCCGAGTCGAGTACATTACCATGTTCATCAACTGCGAAGACGAGAATACCTTCCTTGTAGTCACCGGGTAACTTTTTGTAAACCATTCCGGAAACTAGCTCTTCCTTCAAGCTACCTTCATCTTCGGCAGCCACTTGGAATAAAATTGCTTCTTCGGACCCAAGTTTCTGATAAACGTAGGATGCTAATTCTTCTAACCGAAGTTCATCCACCAAGTTTCCTTTCGTATCAAAAATGCTTACTTGTAATTCACCTTGATCTTGCTCTTCAACGTTGAATGTGTATTGCTGATCAGGCTTGAGTTTAGTGAACTTGAAGTTGCCACTCGCGTCTGCAACAACCGTTTCAATTACTCGACCTTTGTCGTCCAAAGCCACTATGGTTAATCCGTCCTTGTAGTCACCCGGAAGTTTTCTGAATACCTGTCCGTAAATACCATATTGATCAAGCTTGGTATCGACCTCACTCAATAGGTTAGGGCTATATTCTTCGGCAGATAGCGAAGTAAAAGCGAAGTGCTTTTCAGCATCTTTTTGAGCAAAGACTACCTTCTCTCCATTTTCATTGATTAGATAAATGTTCAACTGTCCAGGAAGTTTCGAAACGGAGTCTGGCAGGATGAAATTGAACTTTTGGTTTGCTGCAATTCGTCCGAAATCAAAGTAGCCTTCACCACTTGACTTGGAGGCGCGGAGATGCGCATTGGATGAGTCAACCATCATCAAACGAATGTTTTTGACCGGTTGGCCTTCGTATTCTACATATCCTCGAGTCGGAACTTCATTCTTCATTTCGCTCAGCCGAGCAGCAACCATTCTCTCCAAGTGAAAAAGGTTGTTTCCACTATCCGCAACAGCCGTCACACCAATGTCATCTTCATAATATACAGTAGACTTCCTGATAATAGAATCCTTGTCAATAAGTTTAATCGTGTAATGCTGTGTCTTAGAAAGGTTTGTGAACTCATACATCCCGATACTATCTGTTTGTATTTCATCGATGATGTTGCCTTCTTCATCCAAAATCATTAAGGTCATTCCACTGACATTATCCGTAGGTAGCATGCTATAGAGTTGGCCAAAAATTTCATAAGAGCCAAGGCTATTGTCTTCCTCATCCAATAGGGCCATAGAGTCGAACTCATCCTTCGGAAGGGTAGTGAATTTGAACTCACTTTCATTCAAACGATCAAGGATCAAAACCTTTTCTCCGGATTCGTTAACAAGAAATATAGATGCCTCTGCGAGTTCATACTTAGGAATATTAGCTACCTCTACTTTGTAGTTCTTGTTAGTCGGTAGTTGAGTGAAAACAAAGTTTCCAACGCTGTCGGTATAGACCTCCTCTAGCAGATTGTCCTCCTCATCCAGCAGACGCAGCATAATTCCATCTTTTGGAATCTTACTATACTCAAATACACCATTTACTGCCACACGATCCTGATCGTCAGGATCCGCAACTTTTATGAATTGATAAATGTCATCCTTGCCCTGTCCACCATCTCTTTCAGACGAAAAATACCCTCGATTTTGATTGTAAAATGTGATGCCGAAATCATCACCTTCACTGTTTACAGGTGATTTCAAGTTAATGGGTTGTGTCCAACTACCGTCCACCAAGTGTGATTCAAAAATGTCAAGCCCGCCATAACCGGCATGTCCGTTTGATGCAAAATAGAGGTGAGTGGCAGATCTGGCGTAAGGGAATACCTCGTTCAACTCTGTGTTTACTGAACCATTGAGCAAGCTTGGATCTCCCCAACCGCCTGCGTTTCGCTTCATGATGTAGATGTCCATGCCCCCAACGCCACCAGGCATGTCAGAGACAAAGAACAGAGTGTTTCCATCAGGCGAGATGGAAGCGTGAGCCACTGAAAAAGTGTCCGCGTTAGCTACAGGGAGTAATTGCGGCTTATCCAGCCGTTTACCTTTAATAATTTCGGCAACGTAAGTTTTGAGACGGGGGACATCATCTCTTTTACCAGAGGAACCAACCTCTGTAAAGATCGCCTGATGGTTAACAGTGTCAATCGTAATGGGCCCAACATGGTAATCACCGTAAAGTCGTGAAAGGAAATTTTTCGGGCGATTAAACTCCAAGCCGTGTTCGTCTTTAAATTCGGAGTAGAAAACAGCGAGATAGGGAAGGTTTGACCATCCCGATGAATTATCATTTACCAAGTCTTGATTGCGTTCGGTGGTGAATGCAATTCCGTTTTGATAAACGACAGGAGCAAAGTCTGAGAATTCGGAATTTAGCCCTGAAACCGACTTCACGTCATAAGATTGAGGGGCGTGTGACCATGCTTCTACCTCGCGAAGAGACTGCATCATAGTTCTGACTACGAAGCTTTCCGGCTCCATTTGCAGGTACCGTTCGAATTGCTTTCTGGCCTCCGTAGACTTGCCATTTTTAACCAGCACTTGCCCATAATTCACAAATCCATTGCTGGTCAGACCTCCATAAATGTCGGCTCTTTCATAGTTCAATTCAGCTTTTGGAAAGTCGCGTAGTTTTCGATAAACATTTCCAAGGTTTTCATAGGAGGCCCCATCCTCACTATTTTTTTTGAGATGTTTCTCAAATGCTCGAGCGGCATCTGCGTAGCGCTGCTTCTCCATCAGATCGATGGCTTTTTTCTGCGCAAATGCACCAGTGCCGCCAATGAGCAACATGGTAAAAAGGCTGATTATGTGGGATTTAAGGGTGGGCAAGGGTTTTAGAAGTACCGAGGTGAAACGAATGAAGATTTGCGCGAACCAAAATCATAGCCGAGGAACAATTCGTGGCTTGTTCCCTGCGATCCTAGTTTAAGCTGGTTTAACGGATAGTCGAACGAATAGCCGACCCTTAGTTTTCGATTGAATACGTACTCAAATATTAAAATAGTCTACAGACCGGGCGGTCGTGCTGTCACCCCATCCATAATTTATTGTTCAGGAGCACGCTCATATTCAAATCAAATGTTCCAAGGATACAACCTGCCTGCTTATAAAGTATACTTGGTTTCAGTGTGACTGTTTGGCTTAGAATAAATGCACGTCCTGCTGTCACTGATAGGTGTCTAAACTGCTTAAACCGATGGGCTACCATTCAATGCTGCCGATCGGTTTGTGTCTGGTGGAAATGTTTATTCTTGGCTCTCCGTGAGGTGTCAGTTCGAGGCCGAAATACATTTTGTTGTTGTTCCAATAGGCGCCTTCAAAATCACTAGATGATCGCACTGCAAGGAACACTATTTGTGGGAATGAAATCATTGTCGTCACGGTAATCGATTTGTCCCACGGGAAGATGTACAAGCACCACCGCGAGTCCAAATGCCAATTTTTCCTTAGAAAAGGGAAACGATAAGCGTAATCGACTTCCGCATTGATCACGTTTTTAGGGCCAATAATGTCATTGGTTACCTGAAAGCCGAGTCCCATTTTTCGCTTGACTAGAGGACCATGAATAGCGAATGTTTGTGTAATGGGCGCACCTTGAAAGCCGACCCATTGATTTCTGAACATGGAAACCGCGCTCAGGGCTTCACGACTTCCTGCGTATGCAGGATTAATGCCCAAAGGGTTAAACATGTATTGATTGAACTTTGGATCTTGCTGGCTGGTTGCCTGATTTGCGACAAGTGATAGCATCACAACAAGCAGCGCCAACATTGGTTTCTCGATTAGAGAAGCCAGCTGTCTATGTAGATATGTATGGGCTCTCATCATCTTGATATTTCAATATAGCCCCGATACGTACTGTTATCGAAGTTGGCTATGTAATAGTATGTTCCATCCGGCAGCGGACTACCGTTTTCGAATTGTCCATTAAAAGGGTCCGCAACGTTGTCATAGTTATCCGTTGACCACACGCGGCTACCATTTCGATTGAAAATGGAAAGTTCTCTGGTGGAGAAGAAGTCAGCATTTTCAATCCACCAAACATCGTTATCCCCATCATTGTTCGGAGTAATGCCAGTGTAGAAGTGGGGGGCGCAGTTCACAGAATCACGCGGGCTTACGCGCACCGAATTAGTTACACTCAGGCCATTGGCTCCTGTGATCGTAACGGTATATGTTCCCACTTCCAATTGGGTGGCTGTTTCGGTTGTCGCACCATTGCTCCAAGAGTAGGTTAGGGGAGTTGTCAAGCGCTCTGATACGAAAACCACACTGGCCGATCCATCATTTGCACCAATACATGCTGCGCTGTCAGAACCCATGTCAGCAACGAGCGGTTCGCTTAACACGTAGTTAGATTGCTGAAAACCTTGCGTTATAATCAAATTAGAAGTTGCACCAGTTTGGATCATGACCTCGCCCATGGACGCACTCATCGTGAAGTTTGCACCATTATCATACTCCGCATAGCCGCTTCCAAACAACTGTCTATCCAGCTCAATTTGCTGAGAAAAGCTATTCAAGGCAACCATCAATAGCGCCAATAAAGTGATATGTCTAAAGGTCAGTCTCATTTTTCTCTGCCCTATTGTTCGACTTCTGTTCAATTGCTTTTGGATCAATGTCCTGCTGTTGAAGGTAAGCGTCCAGCATTGCTTTCAATTCATTCAATTCTCTTTGCTGAGTTTGGTTGGATGAACTAAGTTCTTCGATCAGTGCTTGTTGTTCTTGAATGGCTTTTGTAAGCACCGGAATCAGCTCTGAGTATTGCAAGCTGTATACTCCACTGCTGTCTTTCATAACCATTTCAGGAATGATTGCCTCTACATCTTGTGCAATAAACCCGAGTCCTTTGCCTTCCTCGAAATTGATCTCCGGGTATTCCTCACGAAGCCAGTCATAGCTATACGGTGTGAGTTGCATAACCTTGGCCAACGCATTGTCTATTGACTGCAGATTAGTTTTAAAGCGTCTGTCGCTCAGGTTGGTATATGCACTTGTTCCGGCAACTGAGCCATTCACATGCATTGTGTAAGCGGGAGTGGCTGTTCCTATACCTACGTTTCCATTTGTTCCATCAAGCCTGAAACGTTCCACGTTGGTCGTTTGGTTTCTGGTGTACATGATTATATCACCGTGGGAGTTATTACCTAAGGTATTTCCACCAGCAATTAGCTGAATGTGCCCTCCGGTTCCTGCACCTCCTGCGTTATAACCATCTCCTGCTTGGAAGTTTACATTACCTCCCGACACTCCAAACCCTCCCGTTCCACCATTGCCAGCTTCTAGATGTAAGCTGTTTCCATTTACACTGGCCGTAGTTTGATCTTCAACATAAATTGTTGCAGTGGCGTCCTCTTCAAAGCGGATGTTACCAGAAATGTGCAACTTTTCCGCAGGCGCAGTTACGCCAATTCCAACATTTCCATTGCTTGAAAGTCTCATTAATGAAACATAATTGCTGATTGGGTTTGCGGCCGGTGCGGACCTTGAAAAATCAATGTAGTCATTAGAAACCCCTATGTCCACCATATAGGCGGCATAAGATGTATTAACTCTATTCCAAGTCGTTCCATCGCTGTAGGCATTAGCAGTTAAAGTGCCCCCGAAGTCTGCGAATCTAGATAAGAAAACATCACCAGCATTGCCAGAGCCCACTCTAACTCCGCTTCCACCTGTAAGTACTTGGAGCTTTTGACTTGGACTTGTAGTTCCAATTCCAACGAGTCCAACATTAGTAATTGTCATTCGATCGGCTCCATTGGTAGCAAACTTCAAAGAAGTGTTTTCATAGTTGATCAAATATGCTTGTGTGTTATCGGAACTCAACCATAGACCATTTGAAGCGGAAGCTGTATGTGTTAACCTTATTGTGGACTGAGTTGTGGTGCTGTTGACATGCAACAAGCTGGCAGGGCTAGTAGTTCCAATGCCCACATTTCCACCACTTCCATTTAAGAAAAGTGGAAGGTTGGTCGAGCTTTGATAATTATAAGCTCTCAAGTTACCTCCGGTTGCGGAAGCATACATTTGAATGTTGTTTCTACCTTGCCAAGAGCCAATTCTGTTTCTGGTAGCTCCAAAAGAACTTGAAGAGGCATTGATGAGGAAATATCCATCATCACCTAAATCTCCGTTCCATCCCCAATCTGGGTTGTTGATGTGCAATGGAGCTTTAGGGTTAGTAGATGCTACTATGATTGTATCGAACTTGGCCAACCCACCAGTGACCTCAAACTTTTCAGAAGGTGCGCTGGTTCCGATTCCGACATCTCCAGCCTTAGTAATGCGCATCAATTCAGTGAAGCTGCTCTCGTTCGTGGCGAATCTGAAATCATCTCCTTGATCCCAAGAAATATATGGATCTGTGGATCCATTTCCTGAGTTCAAATTCAACAAGTGACCTTGGTTTGAAGTCCCTAATATGGCCACAGCGGAGTTTACGGTGTCAGCACTTCTGATATCCAGTAGTTGATTTGGAGTTCCAGTTCCAATCCCGATGTTTCCAGTGATGTTATACACATCTGTTCCAGAAACGACCCAATCACTATCCGATGGAGCAACCTGCCAACTAGCTCGGCCTTCAGAGTCCGATATCAGCACTTTGCCAGCACCTTCAGTTCCATCAAGGATTTGAATTTGATCCCCGAAATAGGCTCCGTCAGGAGTATAAACCCCCCAGTAGACTCCATTGGAATCGTGGTAAGCTAAGGCTCCCCAATTTTCATCATCGTCCATGTAGCCTAAAACACCTGCTGAATGAGGATAGTCTCCATAATTTCCACCATAGACGCCTGCTGTATAGTTATTTCCCCAATAAGAATAGCCTTGAATGGCAGCATCTACATCTTCGGGATACCAACTAGCACCACCATCAGCCTCTATAGCATGTCCTCCTCGATAACCATATATTGTCGTACGTCCGGGCCCAAAGTCGTATCCATCTGCAGGACGATGCACATAAAGTTCGTGTAGTGTGTCAATGATCGAAGTATTGATGCTTACCGAACCATACTTGCTCTGGTATATTCCTGGATCATTGGCATTTCCATCGAAAATGAAAAAGTGTTGGGCTTCGGTTGTAGGATCCCAACGAATACCTGATTGAATCGCGGATGTGTCTCCCAATCTAATCGCAGATTCTCCGCTTGCTCCTAAAACATCAACAGCAGCCCAGGATGTTTGACTTTCGAAAAGGCCAAGCTGATTGTCACCTGTGACATGAAGTCGAGCTTCAGGGTTATAATTGCCAATACCCACATTTCCGGTATTTCTTTGAATGACCATCTGCTCCATGTCATTGTTTGTAAAGAATGCCAAATCGTGGTCGGAATAGGATCCTAACCAGGATTTTGCCTTTCCTTCAGAACCTGTTCCCACAAAGGTCCCTATCACAATGCCACTATCTGGTTCTGCCACAGCAAAGCCCACATTACCATATTCAGTTAGAATTTCGAAATCGGTGAATCCAAACGAGGCACCAGCCACAGGAGTGGTTGTATTGATTCCCACCCATCCGGACGTATCTATGTAAATACCCTCATTGTCTCCATCATTGCTAATCCAATTGCTATCCGTCTCAATATTCTGAGTGGCAATGTGGTTCCCTAGGTTGTCACCAACCCCATTTGACCACTCTAAGTTTCCACCAGTCCCAAGTATAAGAGCTTGTCCTGGTGAGCCTGCACTTCTAGGAAAGTGATAATTACCATTGATAGTCAAGCTATCGATCATGGCGTGGCCTTTCACATCGAGAAGCGAGTCTTCGGCTACACCTCCAATGGTAACTGTACTGTCATTAAGATAAAATAATGTTGTGGCATCATTTGGTATTACACTTCCGGCAGTTCCGGATGGCCAGTGGTATAATCCACCAAACCCCGGTCCGTAGGCAAAAAGGTCGACTCCTCCGTCATTGATATAGCGCAAGTTACCTCCACCGTCATTGTATGCATTGAATCCCATGAAGCGTGCATTTTGATATGGCGTTCCATCAATGACAATGAATGAGTCAACTTGGAGTTGGGCGTGTGGAGTGAGGGTATTTATTCCAACCCGCCTCTGACCTGTAACATTCAAGATTCTTTTCTTATTCCAAACATTTAAGGTCACCATGTTGCTGTCAGAATCATCACCTTCATGACGATATCCCAACCAAGCAGAATTATTGGTCGTTGGTGCTTTACCTAGTACATAGGCGATTTCATCTCCTGGACCCATCGAGTCGTTCAAGACGCGAATTCCTTCAGAGTACTGACCTGTATTAATCCGTTTGATTTCCACAGGGGTGGTAGTTTCAGAATACACAAAAAGAGGCCTATTAGGAGAGGAGGTTCCTATGCCTATCGATCCGACATTCAAAATTGAATCTCCATTGGCATCATTGCCTGAAAACAACACAGAATCAATCGATGGAATCGTATTGAAATTGTTGAACGTAGTTGCCTCTCCTGGAGTAAAGGCCAGAATTTTGAGCAGCCAATTGCCCCCGTTATATGGTTCTCCCCCAACGGTAATTACATTTCCTGAGTTGGCGTAGAAAGTAGTGGCGACACTTGCCAATGAACTTCCAGAGCCTTTTGGCGAACCTGTCATTATTGCTGCTCCGTTCACAAAGACCGATAGCGCTGATGATGAGCCTGATGAAGTATAGGCACTAGAAATGGAAATGAGCACATCTTGGTTTGGAATAAACTCGGAATAGCTGGATGAATTGTTTACCGTAATCAATGAGTCCCCTGAAAAGCTATAATCTGCTGCTCCTGCATAATTTGATCCACCATAGGTGTTGAATGAAGCGCTACTATGACTGATTTCATGGTAACTGCTCTGGTTGCCTCCGACATCAACGATGGAAATCCAATTGGACCCGTCAAAGAAGAAATAAGAAACGCTGTCAGAATTGAACACCATTAAACCGGTGGCCGGATTCGTCACAGCATTCATTTGAGCAGTAGTCATACGCGGCATTAGGAATCCTTGGTGGTGCTGCTCACATCCAGCATAGCGCTGCTATCTGGACGCGCTCCAGTGGAGTTGATACCCATGTTTTGAGCAAATACAGATGATGAACTATATAAAGTCATTAAGGCCAACAATAGACCATGAACAGACCAAAGACGCCATACACGAAGCTTGAATTTCAAGAAATTCAATGCCGCTAACATCGCATTACACAAGGTGATCATATTTAATGTGGTCTTCGTCAAGGATTAATCTACTTTGGTTACACTATATCCTATTCGTGCACCGTAAATGCGCAGGTTTGAATTTGCTTCCATCGTATTGAATCTTAGATAGTAACTGTACAATTGGTTATCGATAGTGGCTGATGCAATTGTATTGTCTGTGACAGCAACGACAGCGTTCGAAGCAGTCGCGGTGCCCGTAGAGGTCGTTGTTGCCATTGTTGTCACTGTTGTCCCGCCTAGCGTGTTTCTTAGCAAATCGCCAGAAACTTCATACGTAGCATCGTTGTCCCACACGTAAAATTCGACTTGAGTCACAACAGCATCATTCGGTAAGTACACAGGAGCATAGAAGTATCCGGCAACGGTGCTGGTTCCACCAGCGATTGTACGATAGTTTCCGTTTAATACGGTCGTTGATAGTATGCTCGTATTGTTTTCATCAAGAATGAAAGCTGTAGATGGAACAGAAATATAGGCTGCTTTGGCAGTAGCATACGTATAATCATTTGCAGCAGGGATTTCTACATTTCCAACCACATCTAATTTTTCAGAAGGTGTTGACGTGCCAATGCCTATGTCACCGGTATTCGTGATGGTCATCCTTGTTGCGCCATTAGTTCCGAAGGTCAGCGATGTGTTCTCATAATTCAATAAGGAAGCACTTCCTGAGTTCGATTGAATCCACAATCCATTGCTAGCTGTGGCAGTATTGGTCAATCGAATAGTAGAGGAAGAGGCGCTTGAGCTATTGATGTGAAGTTCACTTTGTGGAGCAGCGGTACCGATGCCCAAGCGTTGATTGGTGCCATCAAATCGAATATATTCTACTTCTGACCCTGCGGCACCAACAAACATGCCTATGTTAGGAGTGTTTCCAGATCCTCTTAACACGAATCTTGTTGCCTGATTGCTACTCCCATCTGCAGTAGTGAATTCCATTGATGATGCTCCGGCCACCTCATTCTGGGTGATTCCAACAGGGTTGGAGGCTCCATTCACTTTCATAGAGAATGGCGTATTTGGCGAGGCATTGCCTATACTGAGCGTGTTGCTCACATAAAGGGTGTCATTCACAGAAACGTAGTCGTCCAACTCGGTGCGGCCTCTTACACGGAATAGCACATCGAAAGAATTATTAGGATCCACGGTCACGTTGCCGTCCTTGTCGATTCTCATTCTTTCGTAAAGGGTAGTACCATCAAAAGTCCAAAGCCCCATTGCGCCATGATTGCTGCTACCCAAGTTGCGCGCTGTAATGGAAGCGCCTGTATACTCAAAACTACCGCTTGAGTTATCGTATCCATTGAAATCGATTCGTCCAAAAACATTCGATCCTAGCGGTCCTGCACCCTGAATTGTAAGCGTGCGCGTTACGTTGTTTGAGCCGTTTCGGTCTAGCAACAAATCTCCCTGAACATGCATCATGGCATCTGGGCTTGTTTCGCCAATTCCTACCCCGGAATCCGTGACACTAAGCATGGTCGTGCTCGATGGAACGTTCAGGTGAATGTTGTCACTCGCACCAATGGACGCAAAACTGGAACTGCGAATCTGAACATCGTTGTTTCCTAAAAACCGCATGTAATTAATCGATTCGTAGCCTTTGTGATACACACCATGAGCAACGATGCTGTCGGCTCTCATTCCGCCTGAAACCTCAAGAACGCTGCTAGGCGAGCTGGTTCCAATTCCAACTCTGCCAGAGCTCGTGAGGCGCATGCGCTCACTAAGCGATATTAAATTTGCATTAGCAACACCACCGCTGAAAACGAGGTTGGCATTGTTGCTACCAGCATCTTCCCTGAAGATGTTCCATGTATAGGCATTACCTGAGTTTTGGAACGCAATTCCCTGACTGTTGGCATTGTTTGTTGTTCGCAATACGATGTCATTGAGCGTGTCACCGGTTACATGCAGTAAGCCGGCTCCACTATTTACCCCGATGGATAGCTCCCTTACATTTCTTATTTCATGGTTATTGGCACTGGAGTCAACAAGCAACACATCCTCTAGTCCTTGTATAAAGGATGATGTAGAATTCCAAGTAACTGTTCCAGAGCCATCCGTTGTTAATACATCTCCCGAGGCTCCATCGGTTGTGGGAAGTGTATAATTATCATTGACATTGATAGAGTTTGCTGAGAAAGTGCCAGCTACATCCAGTTGGTAAGCGGGATTAGTTGTATTGATTCCCACCTGACCGCCACCTAATATTCGGATCCGATCTGTACTTCCAGTTTTGATTCGCATATCACCGGAATTTCCATTGTTACCAGTGATTCCAATGTTTGTATTCGTTAAATAGATGCCTGTTCCTGAACCAGTGGTTCGCATGTCACCATTTGTGAAGAATGCAAAGTTTCCGGCACCGGTAGTTGCCGGAGTAGCTGTTACTTGACCGTTGTTTGCAATACTAAGTCCTTCGTTCCCACCGTCATTGGAGAGGAAGTTGCCGTTTAGTTGAATGTTCTGTGTGGCGGTATGATCACCGAGATTGTCCCCAGATGTGGCAGTCCAGCTAACACCACCCACACCATCGCTTGTCATGACTTGCCCACTTTGCCCACGATTTATCGGTAGAGTAAATGAGTCACCAATGCTTAGTGATCCATAAATCTTCAATGAATCGTTCGCGAAATCACCATAGATTAATGGGGTAGGGCTGATTGAGTTTTCGATGTATAGTTTATTTGAACCTGTTTCAGAATATCCGGCTTGCCTTCCAAGAAATACGTTGCCTGACTGGGCGGTGCTTGCTACTCCAAATCCTGCTTGATATCCAACGTAAGTATTGTAATCACCTGTGGTGTTATGAAAACCAGTGGAATGACCTATCGTGACGTTTCCAATCGGATTCGTGTTTTGTAAACTAGAGGTATGTCCTATCGCGACATTACTGTTGCCCGAGCTACCACTGGAGTTCATCGCCTGATATCCAACGGCTATGTTTTGATATCCGCTTGCATTGTTACGCAAGGCATAGTATCCTACTGCAACGTTCTGGGTGCCGGTTGAGGAGTTGGTTTCCAAGGCGCGCTCGCCTACAGCTACGTTGGCATTCGAACCAGCATTGTCGTTGTTGCCTGCATTGAGTCCTATATAAACACTGGATCCGGTATTTAGAACATGAAGCCTGCGACCGTCCATGACATAGTTTTCGTTACCTGCTACATCGAATCGAATCTTGTCTTCGTTAGCCGATTCTTCAGTTTGAATCTTTGTGTTTCCGTCATTATCCTGAATTACTGATAGAGTGTCACCGGCACCAGGAGTGGCCCAATATGCTTTTCCTGTTGCATCAACCGCAGTTAGCACATCTCCCGCAGAAGGCGAGTTGCTACCATCATGTATAACCAAACTATCTACCCTGGCATTACCGGCTACATCTAGTCTTTCCGTGGGGAACAACTCACCGACACCAACCCAACCTTGTCTGTCGACAAGTAAATCTTGACTGGAAACGCCAGCTCGGCCAACATACCAGCGGTCAGCAGCGTTTGTGGAAGCTCCTTCTTGCTTAAAGCCCATTTGCCAGATCGCCTCGCTTCTATTGGTCACACCGCTGTAAACCGAGGAGTGAAAGGTTACGTAGCTGAATATTGCACCGCCAGTAATGCCTGAACTAAGGGAGAGTTCTGGCCAACCTGCCGGACTGTGCACCGTCATGTCAGACAGGGGAGTGGCAGTGCCAACACTTAAAGAGCCAAGATTTACTATCGAATCACCCTGGGCATCATTGCCAGCGGCAAGCACCGAATCCAAATCTGGAGTGCCTGAGCTTGATATAAGTGAACTTAAGTCAACTGTGTTACCACCGCTGATGCTTAAGTTTGGTGAGGTGAAACTCAATGTTTGAGTCAATGAACCTGCGCTGGTTGTTCCGCCCGCTTGCGCTATTTCGCTGTCAAAACAAATAATGAAATTGACATTCGCATTTTTTGGACGGGTTTCATTGCCACCGGCCAATGCCGTGTTTGATGCAGTTGTTCCTCTTGCCGTTGAAGCTCCAAGACCTGCAAGCACAGTGCCTGAGCTAACTCCTCCATGTTGATGACTCTCATACTCGTCATCCTGTGTGCTGCCAACATTATCCCCACCTGTCCGGCCAGCAGCATCCGGATCTCTTCCAGCACCCAGATCCGTACCTCTCAAAAAGCGCCCCCTTAAGTCGGGAATGCTGAATGAAGCTCCTGCTCCGCCCCATGCGTACCCGATGGCTGTGAAGAGAGGAGCATATAATCCCGTGTCAAGCGACAATCCATTGCAGAGCAGATAACCATTTGGTATTGCACTGGTATCGCCACCATAGCTCAAAATGGTTCCGACAGGAACTATAGATCTGCTTGCGAAAGCAGCATTGGACCAATTGTTACCGTTGAAATAATAGTAGGCGCTGTCTGTGGTGTTATAGATGATAAGTCCTTCTGCCGGATTTGCAATGTTGTCCATCTGAATGGTGGTCATTCGCGGCATCAAAAAGCCGCGGGTGGTGTCGCTCACATCCAACATCGCGCTGCTGTCAGGTCGAGCTCCACTGGCGTTGATACCCATGTTTTGGGCAAGTGACGATTTGGCACTGACAAAAAGAAATAGCATGAACAGCACGGCCCTTCCAATAGTCCGAGCGGACAATAGTTTTGATTGATATGTGTTTCCTTTCGTATTCACTATCTGGCAATTTCGTTTTCCAGAGCCTCAATTCTGGACTCCAGTGACTTGATTGAATCTTGATTCGTTTTTAATCTTTGATTTTCTGTTTTTAGTGCATTGATTTGCGCCTGCTGCTCTTTAATCGCTTGTAAAAGCACTGCAGTGAATTTGGTGTAGTCAACCATTAGATATCCATCATTGTCTTCAAACACTAATTCAGGATAAACTTTCTGCAAGTCTTGAGCGATTACTCCAATAACCCTTTCGGTGCTGAATCCTTTATCAGGGAAATTAAGCGTGTCCCAGAAGTGTGTCACACCAGTTACGTTCTCGAGTTTAGTTAACACCGAATCCAGCTGTATGATTTGAGTTTTATATCGTCTGTCGGAGGTGTGAATAGTGGAACCAGTCAAGGTCATGTTTCCACCTGCGGTTATCGCCAGTCTGTCAGTCGCATCGTCACGAAATACCAGATCAAGTGATGCGTTTTGGTACATGTACCAATCATTCGCGCCAGCATCATTCAGTTGAATTCCGCTTGTGATGGCAGTGGATGCAGTTGAGATGGTCAATCTAGATCCCGGAGCGGAAGTGCCTATGCCAACGTTTCCGTTATCTAAAACCATCACATAAGTTTCCCCTCCTTGACCATGGTGTATAGATAGGTCTCCACCATCACTGTTCAGGTATAGAATTGATTCAGCGCCATTATTTCGAGCCATGATTTCATTTTCATCCATCGCTATATTGAGTCCACCGGCATCATTAGTCATAAAATAACCACCACCAGTTAACGAGACATCCGATCCGCCATCTACCTGAAGTTTCACTGTTGGATTTGATTGAGCAATACCCACATTTCCGGTCGCGTCAATCACCAATCTTTGACCTCCGCCTCCGCTGTTTTGATAAATATGAAACTCTCCGGGAACAGGGTCGGCAGCGCCCTGTACACCCATAAAATATTCTCCCAACGTGTTTTCAGCTACAAAACCGGAAAATCCGTTGGTTGTGCTCTCGCTGCGATAGCGAATGTTTCCGTTGTATAACATGTGCATTCGATCGGAGGGAGTGGTAGTATTAAGACCAACATTGCCTGAATTGGTGAAAACCATGTCGGTTCCAGTGGATGACAAATGATTCAGATAAAACTGATCTGCAGATGCGGAATAGTATGACTCAAATTTGCTCAAACCAGCGTTTCGGTATATCAGACCTGCATTGTTTCCGCTTGTCGTATTCAACAAGATAAATGGAAACGTATCCTCCAACGTTATATCAGCTGTGTTATCATTTGCTGAAATATGAAGTTTTGAGGAAGGAGAGTTAGTTCCAATGCCCACGTAACCGGAGCTGGATATACGCATACGTTCCGATAAGGCAGTAATGTCGGCATTTGAATTTCCACCACTGAATACCAGGTTAGCGTTGTTGCTTCCAGCATTTTCTCGATAGATGTTCCATGAATAAGCATTCCCTGAATTCTGAAAGGCGATTCCTTGGCTGTTGGCGTTATTGGTAGTTCTCAAAACCAAGTCATCCAGTGTGTCACCAGTTATATGTAAAATGCCAGAGCCGCTCGTTTGTCCTACGGTAAGTTCGCTGACGTTCGTGATTTGGTGGTTATTGGCATTGGAGTCTACCAGCAAAACGGCCTCCAAATCGGGTGCAACATCATTCGGGTCAACCCAAGCCAAAACACCCGCCCCGTCTGTTGTGATTAGTTGTCCACCACTTCCATCTGTGGCGGGTAGAACATATTCTCCCGATATAGAAAGTGTGTCGAAATCCCCTCTGCCTGCTACTTCAAGCGTGTGTTGCGAAGGGGAGGTTCCGATGCCCACAAGCCCATTCTTGTCGATCGTCATTGCCAGAGATTGGGTGAGACCGGCAGTAGTGTAAAACCTTAAATCGCCATTGTCTGCGCCACCAGTGTTCTGTGATTCAATTTTTGCTGCGGAATACTTTGTGTTGCTATTGCTCTGGTCAGTGTTGATGATGTCAATGCTTGCAATCGGTGAACCTGCATTGTGACGATGTCCCTCCAATTCAATGTTAACCCCGCTAAACGTGTTGGGAGTTTTGAATAGAATCGAGTCCTTGTTAACATGAAAATCTCGAAGTGGGCTAGAGGTTCCAACTCCTATAAACCCAGTATTTTTTATTCGAATTTGCTCCGTATTATTTGTTCCAAATCGCATGTCGGAGTTTTCGCGCTGCCAAATTGCTGCGTTCGCATTGGAGCCGAGCTCAATAATAAACCCATCTGTACTTGCTGATCCAGTATTGCCATTGGTCATTTGAATTCTGTGACCAACGGCACCAGGCACGTTAATGTGAATTAAGTTTTCGGGTGTTGATGTGCCTATTCCGAGGGAATCTATATTGACAATGGAATTTGCTCCCGCATCATTGCCTATGCTAAGTACTGAATCCAAACCCTGCGGGGTAATGTTCGTTGACAGAATCTCCCAGCCGCTACCCAGAGTGTCATAAACCCAGATCCCGCTGTTTCCATCAGTCTGAAATAACAACAGTCCCTGAGCAGGATTTGTGATGCTGTTCCGTTGCGCACCTGTCATCCTTGGAATCAAGAGTCCGCTGTTGGTGCTGCTGATATCCAGCATGGCACTACTGTCAGGTTGTGCACCAGTCTCGTTGATGCTCATGTTTTGAGAGAATGCTGAGAAAGTGAATGATAGCAGCATCACACTGGCCAAGAGAAGATAATGACCAACACGTCTCACGCTCACGGCAACAACCACCCTAGCTTCAGTGAGGAGTGCGGTGAGGAGTCTTAATTGCCTCCCCGGAGGTGATATGCGGAAGAATTGCTTCATCATTCGCTGGGATCGGCTTATTTCTTCAAATGATAAACGCAGCGATACTGTATCGAATTCGATGGTGTGATCGGGTTGTCGGCACTGACAGTTTTGCGTTTGTCGGCAGTTGTTGCTCCCAAGCCACCACCTACTATAGAGGCATTGTTTTGGCTCGCTTGATCAATCCACTCCCACGAGATGGATGATGACCAATCAACCCCACTCACCTGTGTTCCGGTATACCACTCACTCCAGCTTGGAAGTTTAGCATCCATGGAAGAACAGCTGTCGGCCGCTTCAAACCAGTCGTGACCGATATTAATCGCACCCGATAAGATGCAGAAATTATTGTTGACTTTAGTGAAGCCACTAGGGCAGGTGTCAACTGCCAAACTATCCCAGTAGGTCTTTCCTGTTGCATCAGTTCTCAAGTAATGTCCATTCTTGCCAACACCCGTAGCCATTCTCAAAGTATCCTTGATGTATACATCTCCGTCATCGAAGTAACCGGCAAACCTGACCCCTGTTCCGGTGGTGGCTTTTGCGTAGAGTCCATAAGCCGTATCGGAAACCGATGTTGCACCAGCATAAACGCCATAAGCCGGACCCGCTAGGTTCATACCCTGACCTTTCACGCCTATCGCTTCAGCGCTGGTAATGGTTGGATTTCCAGCCGCACCCACAACGCCATATGTGTAATTTGAGCTGTCCGCAAATGCTCTGATACCGTAGCTTTCTGAAGCGCTGGCACTGGTTGCGTTCACAAGCATGCCGGTATTTTCACCAGTTCCTTGCGCTACGTTGATAACATACATGGAGGCGGTGTTACTGCTACCGTTGTTTCCACCCTGAACAAAAACAGACCCAACCAGTCCGGTATCTAGCACGCTGAATCTTCCAAATCCAATGCTACTGTTGGCTCCAATGACAACCTGGTCATTCTCATTGTAAACAAGTCCGGCTGCAGTATCCCAGTCGTTGTCAGCGCCTCCTGATGCAGGAGCCCAAACGATATTGGTTCCATCGAACGAAAGAACATCACCATTGCTGGCAGTGTCTGCCTTTGGAATTACATGGTTACCTAAGGTCAAAGAATCGGTCAGTACATAGTCTATTAATGCTCCACCAGCCACGTCCAAGCGATGCGCTGGATTCTTTACTCCGATGCCCAGGCTGTCATTGATATATACATTGCTTTGGTCGAAGTATCCAGAGTATTTCACACCAGTTCCTGATGCACTAGCATACAAGGCCACGGAAGAGTCGGTGTTAACTCCTCCAACCGTGCGAGCATAAACGGCAACATTGGTGTCACCGCCAAAGGCATTTGAATAAACACCATAATTCCAATCGCTTTGATTACCTGCTTCGGTCTCTGCTAATGCATCGATGCCAACATTCACATCTCCATTTCGACCAATTGCCCAAACACCGGTTCTAAATCCGGAGGTGCCTACAGAAGCTGCGCCAATACCATATTGATCAGCAGTTGGACTGGTTGCCAAGTTATAGAACAATCCAGCCATCGATTGAGTCGGGTTTCCAACTCCATTAATTACAGAGAACACTCCGAAGGAATCAGAAGTGACCACATTTAGTCGTCCTCCGACTCCGACTCCGGTATTTGTGTCACCCACATATACGGATTGACTGATGTTGTATAAATAGTTGTTTGCAACAGTTGAATCCCAATCGCTATCAGAACCTCCAGAGGGCAACTCCCAGGTCGCCTTTCCATTGGCATCGCTGGTTAATACTTTTCCTGCTCCTGCACCTGTTGGCAGTATTAGGGTGTCGTTCACAACCACGTTTCCATTAGCGAAGTAACCTGCATATTCAACACCTCCTCCGTTAAGGGTAGTTCCATACACACCGTACGCAGTATCCCCGGCAGCAGCTCCGGCAATCCCCTGAACACCGTAGTTGAAATGCGCATCAATGGCAGTGCCCCGAACGCCAATGTTCATGGTTGGGTTCAATGCTGCGGCATCATTGGCTTCTGCGCGAATGCCAAAGTTTGTGTCACCAGCTGTAACAGAAACCAATAGGCCTGTGTTTTCGTTGGCGTCACCGCTCACGTCAGAATACATGCCGTATTTTTTCTGTCCGTTGGCATCCGTGCTTTGGAAAACACTTACACCAAATACATCACCGGTTTGAGTTCCTGATTGATTCACGTCAATACCATACAAATCAGTGGTTTGAACCGTTACTTGGGCTGTTGGTACATCCGTGCCCACCATGAATGAATCGGCTGCGTATACCATCCCTTGCTCAAAGCGAGCCGCATAGTTGACTGCCCCATTGATGGCAAATGCCTCTATTGCAACAGCGGTATCAACAAATGAGTTTTCACCGATTACCCTCAAACCTACGGAAGCATCTTCCGTAACCGCATGGAACACACCAGCGGGGAAGTCACTGCCATTAGTGAATGAGGTAAACTGCCCACCGTAATAATATGGGTCGCCAACTTTCAAGCTGTCGCTGAACGAACCGGCTCCAACAACTTCTAATTTGTATAAGGGTGCATTTGTGCCGATTCCAACACTATCATTTTGATTATAAACGTAGCTACCTGTGGTGTCCCAGTCCGTGTCTGCACCTCCGGTTGGCATCTGCCAACTCGCATTGCCTGCGGCATCCGAGGTAAGCACATAACCATTTTGAGCTCCATTAGTCAATATTAAACTATCGGCCTTCATGGTTCCATAAACCTGGAATTTGACGCCAGGGTCGGTGTTGAAGTTTCCGATTGCCATTGAATCCTGAACGTATACCATTCCATTTTCAAAGAAGCCTGCGAATCCAACTCCACCAGTGCTGTCGTCTGCATTACCGTAAATGGCGGTATTCACCGTTCCACCACCAACTGTTGCCGCTACGCCCATATTAAGGTCAGATGAACTCACATAGTCAGCCGTAAATCCGTAATTGGAATCGGCTCCACCCATTTCGGCATTAAAGCCAACTGCTTTATTTGCTGTGCCTGAATATTGAACATAGTTCACACCAATGTGATCTCCGATGCCATTGTTACCATCGTCAATGACCAATCCGATTACTTCGGTTCCGGGAGCTGCAGTACCGTTCATAGCTATGAATTGACCAACATTGCCAACGGTTGCCACGCCCAATTGTGCGTCTGGGTCAATCGTTCCAATACCTACGCTATCTGATAGGTTCGCAGGATGGATGATGGTACCAGTGCTATCCCAGTAGTTGGTGTCAACTGCGCCTGAAGCGGGTTGCCATGTTGCATAGCCATTGGCGTCACTGGTTAAAACTTTACCCGCTCCAGCATTGGTTGGTAGAATTAAGGTGTCGCTGATAAATACGTTTCCATTTCCAAAGTAACCTGCGTAAAGAGTGCCAGCTCCGAAGGCCTCACCATAAATAGCAAAGGCAGTGTCACCGATGGCCGCATCTGCTTGGCCAATAACCCCAATATTCCTTGGAGATCCACCCGCGTATCCTTGCACACCTCGAGATTCGACCGCTCCGTTGGTGGCTGAACCAATGATCGCACGCGCCTGATCACCGCCATCTGCAAAGGATACAGCACCAAAGCTATTACCTGTGCTAACGTTGTTTGCGTAGATGCTTAGTTTCGCTTGGCTGATGGTGTCACCAATGGTTACACTGTCATTATTGTTGAAGATGCGCGTGTCAGATACGCTGCGTGTCCAATTCGTATCCGAGCTGCCAACGCTTGGAGGAGTCCATACCATATTACCACTACCATCAATGCTAAGCACATCGTTGGCTGATGCCGAATTAGGATTCGGGAATTTTTTGTTAGCGATGAACAGCGAGTCTACCGCAACCGTGTCTGCAAAGACTGAATCAGCATATATGTATGGTGTACTTATTACCGTTTCCGCAATAAAGGTGTCGGCAAAAATTAATTCCATGTCGGTGTATTCTCCAAAAAGGGTATCAATGCTCGCTCCTCCGGTTTCAATAAATCCAAGGTTGAAAATGGTGTCGCCATTGGCGTTATTATTAACAGCAAGCACAGAATCTAAACCAACAGGAATGGAAGCTCCTGAAGATGGAATGGTGTCCCAATAGGCATTTCCAAATGCATCAGAAGTCAACACTTTACCTGCTCCTGCACCACTTGGGATAATCAGGCTGTCACCCACATATACGGCACCACTTTCAAAGTAGGCCGCGTAGTTGGTGTCTGCATTCAGAGCTCGAGTGTATAGACCGACATTTGTTCCACCTACGTTAGCAACGGCAGATCTACCATACAGCGCTGTATTGTAGCCCGCTCCATTTGCAATACCATACACAGCCGCGTCTGCACCTGTGGTAGTTCCTGCAATAACACCCACAACGCCTCGGTTGATTGCAGAACTGTTCATAGCTTGACCATAAACACCATAGTTAATCCCTGTGGTGGTTGATATGGCCCAGCCTGAAGTACCCGTGTTCCAAGTGCCACCGTTTTGTGCGACACCCTCAATACCGTAATTATAGTCTGGATTATTGCCCCAAGAAATACCGTAAATAGCGGTATTGGTTCCTTGCGTGCCTGTATTGTATGTGCTAAACGTTCTGTTAAATGCGGTGTCACTGCCTGCTCCAGTTGAATTGAACCTCATGGATTCTCTCATGCCTGAAGTATTCTGAACGGTGTCGAATACTGTAAATTTTTGATTTGGTGTCCCTCCAATTCCGACATCACCTGCGTTGGTGATTGTTAATGAAGTCGGGTTAGAACCATAGTGATAATTTCCTCCAGTTCTGAAATCAATATTACTTCCAGAGATGCTCAATGGAGCAGATGCAGGAGTGTTTAGGGAGGAAATGACTCCCATGTTATCATCAATATCGTAACCAGTCAATATGTGACCGGAACCAAGTATAGGATACGCGTTAAATGAATCACCGCGAACAATCATTCTTCCATTCACATCGAATTGGGTTCGTGGTTGCGAAACACCGATTCCAACCTTGCCCAAAGTATCCACAAATACGCCTTCATTGTCCCCATCATTGCTGAGGTAGAAGCCATTGGTTTGAATATTCTCGGTGGCAATGTGATCGCCAAGATTATCAGCCGCACCTGACAGCGTATCCCATCGAGCATTACCGAGAGCGTCAGATACAAGTACTTTTCCAGCTCCAGCACCGGTTGGGATGATCAAACTGTCGCCAACGTACACTGCACCTGACTCGAAGTAAGCAGCGTAGTTGCTATCTGCGCCTGATGCCTTGGAATAAATACCATAGTTTTGGCCTGAGGCGCCATCCGAAGAGAATTCACCTCCGATGTTACTAGATCCCGTGCCAGTTGCAGATCCAACAACACCCTTGTTGACATCAGCATTTTGCGCAACACCCCAAACACCTTGATTCGTCTCGCCACCAGCTCCCCAAGCAACACCGATGATAGCGTCATTGTATCCTTGGGTGCCCACATTGTAAACTTCTAAACCTCGCTGCCATGCAGTGTCTGATCCAGCGCCATTGGTAACGAACTTCACCCCAGCTTTACCTCCGACAGTGCCACTAACCGGGTCAAAGACAGATAGACGTTCAGTCGCTGGAGTGCCTATTCCCACATTTCCATTCGTGTCGATGATCATGTGGGCTGAACTATTGTTAGTAATAAACTCAAGTCGATGATTCGTATAGGTTCCCAATTGACCAGCGCCCCCACCGCTGTTGTAGAGCCATGTTCCCATAACAACATTGCCGTTGGTATTCACCATACCCCAAGCTTGATCTTGAGAACGAATGGTAAATGTTTCATCCGTCACCGGAGCATTGGTGTCAATTCCAACCCAACCATTACTATCGATATAAACGCCTTCATCGTCTCCATCTGCGCTGATGTAATTTCCGGCTGTTCTTAGGTTGGAATCCAGCGTATGGTTGCCAAGATTGTCACCAAGGCTGTTCAAATCGACAAAACCGAGGGTTCCATTTGAATCAATCAAGGCCATAACTTGACCGCTATCCCCATTGACAGTGGGGTAGGTTAGGGTGTCTCCACCTTGTGCAGTGCGAAATGTTCCATTTACTTGAAGGACTTCATTGTCAAATTCACCATAAATAAGTGGATCATTAAAAGAAATTTTTTGGTTTGAGATGATCAGTCTGTTGCTAACAGCGGTAGGAGAATCGAATTGTCCAGCTTGGAAACCTATGTAAATGTTACCCGAACCGTGAGCGTTCCAGCCTGCTTCAAATCCAATGGCCACGTTTTCACTTCCGGCAGTGTCGCCCGCAATGGCACTTTGACCTATGCCGACATTGTATATTCCCGTTTTTACATTACTCAATGCGCTGTATCCCAAAGCTGTGTTCGATGAACCCGTTGTTAGTTGCCCCAGTGCTCCGTTGCCGACTGCTGTATTGGGTCCGCTAGTGGATGCGGCTAGTGAATATGCACCGATAGCGACATTACCTGTGGTGTTGACATTTTGGCTGAATGCGTTAACCCCGATAGCTATATTCCCTGTATGGTAATAAGTGCTGTCATTATGACTAACACCCGTGTTTCCATTACCAATAAACACATTACCACCAACAGATGTAGCCATATCAAGTTGGCCGTATTTGAAACGGTAAGCTAGCGCTGAGTCCGCGTACAATTCAACGTAGTTTGTTTTGGCTTGCACAAATGTGTTGTTGAATCTGATCCGAGTCGAGTCGTCTATAGTTGAGTTAGAAACAGTGGGCACATACAACGTATCGCCCGCTTCCACCAAAATCAACGAATCACCGCTTGCGGTGAAGTAGGCGGTGTCAATGAGTTCGTTCGTTGAACTCGAATCAGCCAAGAAGTCAGTGACCACGTATTCAATGTAGGAACCAGCTTGGTGAAACTGCAGTTTGTTACCACCAACTAGTACTATGGAATCTAACAGTTCATTGGTTGAGCTGGTATCAATGCCTATGGTGCCGCCATTGTGAGAGAGAATCAACGAGTCTCCTGTGCCATTCAGTGAAATGGTTTGAAGTTCATTGG
>JAWKNJ010000033.1:0-65952 GCA_041391765.1 Flavobacteriales bacterium
CGAGTACAAGTGTTATTCCAGGACGGCAACAGAGCCGGAGATGAATGACCTAGAAATCTTCCCAGGCTTTGTCTTTCGCACCAAAAACCATTAAAGGAGTTGGCATGTCTCGAAGCCACTTGCGCGTGAAGCTCGGATCGACAATGCTTTGCCAAAACGAACGACTGACGTTGGCCATGGCGACAAGCGATACATTGTGTTCAGTAACGTATTCGTGCATGGCATCGTTCAGATCGTCACATTGCTCAAAGTGGAAGGACACACGCGCGTAGCGAATCTTCTTTTTCATGTCCTCTTTGTAGCGCTCAAAATAGGAATCGTCAACAAAGTCGCTTTCCTCGGAATCATGAAAATGCACCACATGGATCATCCCTCCGAATGGTTCGATGAGGTTGGCAAGGAACGCCAAATGCTCTGCATCGCTGTCGTGAAAATCGGTCGCAAAAACGATGGTATCGAATTGTCCGGGGATAGCTTCTTTCGGAACCACGAGTAACGGTCGCACGCCCTGGCTAAACACCTGCTTCGAGATGCTTCCAAGAACTGCGCTGCCCATGGCGCCTAAGCCCCGGCTGCCCATGATCACCAAATCGGGTTTTTCCTTTTTCGAAATGTTTTCTATGGCCAAGGCAGGAAACCCCTGAACGGAAATAGGTTTTTCGAATACCTCGTATCGCGGTGTGAAATCCTTAATCGCTGATTTAAGGGCTTCTTCACTGTTTTCAGCCAAGTACTCAATACCAAGACCGATGCTGATAGCTTCTAACTCTGTTGTGGTTGGAACGGAGGTCCATGCGTGCATAAGCTGAACCCGTGCGTTCACCTTTTGAGCCAATGAAGCCGCATATTCGATGGTCTTTGCGCTGTTTTCTGAAAAGTCTGTTGGAACTAGAAATTTCATGATGAATAGATTTTAACATCACAAAACTGCCGGATGCATGAATAAATAGCAAGGAATTAAGTCAATTGTTGACGTGATCTCAGTCAGACAGCAACAATTGGTCAGAATATTTTTAAGCCAAAGTTGATCATGGTGGTCAAGCCAATGAGAAGGATCAGCATGAGGGACGTTTTTCTGAAGTTTTCTTGTGATATACGGGTAAGGATTTTTTTGCCAGTCAACGTTCCGATAATGCTGACAACGAGAAGGATGGGTATCAGGTAAAGGTCGTGATCGTGTACGTATCCATTGCTCACGTAAACAAACGTTCTGCTCAAGTCGATGGCAAGGTCAATGACAGCAGAAGTGGCGATAAAAGTGTCCTTTCTCAATCCAAATGAGGTGAGTGTCAAACCCCTGATGGCACCTCCTGTTCCCAATAATCCTGCAAGCAATCCACTCAGACTTCCTCCGATCAAGCTGTTGCCTAAATTAGGCCTGATGACCATAGACTTTGACAAAATAAAAACACCACTTAAGGTCACAAGAAATACTCCAAGTAGCGCTTCCAAAACGTCAGGGTCAATCCACTTGCTGGCATAGGCGCCAAGTGTCACGAATGCCACTGCGGGTAATCCAATTTGAAAGGCGATTTTCCAGTCGAGTCCTTTTCGGAAGGCACCGATTTTTGTGACATTGCTTCCTAGGTGGAAAATCGCGGTGATGCCAAGAACGCTTTGAAAATCAAGGAAAAACCCAGCAATTGAAACAAAGAATACTGACGAACCAAAGCCACCTATTGTTCCAAGGATTTCGGCTACGATGGAGAGAATTATGAAGAGGGGGAGGTAGTTGATCATTTGATGATTACGAAATTGTGATTATTTGCATGATCCCACCGAACCTAGAAGGCAATCAAGCCTTATTCGCTTCGCTCTTCAATGGCTTTTCTTTTTCATTTCGCACAAGCCATGGGCTTGGCTCATTCAACGAAAAAAGCCCCATCGCTTTGCGATGAGGCTCGATCATCTCGTGGAGCTGGTGGGAGTCGAACCCACGTCCAAACAAGGAACAAATAGGCTTTCTACAAGCTTAGCTCTTTGATTGATTGTCGTCAGTGCGCTGCCCAAAGGCAGGCCACACACTGCTTAGCTTCTAAATTTTCGGATCAACCGCGAAGCAAAGTCGAACCTATTTTGCCATTGACCACGCCTCCATTGCAACAGGGGGCAAACAAACCTGTTACGGAGACGTCTTGTCCGCGCACCTAGTGCGGGATTAAGCTTAATCTTCTATCGAAGGATTAGGCTGCAAGAGCGTAAGATGTTTCGCCAGTTATAAGTCGAACAGCTTTTGACGAGGTGCTATTCAACCCTCGGCTTGCTTACATATCCATTCATCTTGCTGTCAAAACCGGTCAGCCCCAAAGAACGAAGGGCAAAGGTATGATGCTATTTCAGCTTATGATATTCATTGCTTGTCAAAAAATAACAACTCGGCTATTTCTGATCGCGTATGCATTCTCTAAGCGTATTACTTTGCACACGGATGCGATTCACATATCTTTTGATCATTTTGCTTAGCCTGGTTGCTGGTCGGGGTCATGCTCAGGGTCCTGCCTGGGGCGGAAGTCCGGGCGGAAAAAAGAACTCCATCAAAAACCTGAGCGTTGAAGGCGGCTTCGGCTTTCGCATGTACTTTGGAGACATTCAGCAAAAGGGGTCATTGTTCAATCCAATAAAGCTAACCTACGGCATAGGAGCTCGTTATCAATTTCTTCCGGCATTTGGAACTACTCTTCAACTGGAAGGAAGAGGTTACAAAGGAAAAGCTGAGCATGGAGGGTATCCTGATGCCATCGATGAAATGACCGGAAAGTTGTGGGGAGGTCAGCTGTTAGTTCATTACAGTTGGTTACGATGGGAGGATTTTACGAAGAGACAATTCACAGAACGTGATCCAGTGAAAAAAATCAACGCCTACATCGGGTCGGGGTTTGGAGCTGCGATGTTTTCTTCATCTTATACTTCACGCAAGTATAGGACCGTCACTGGAAAGGATTCACTAGGGAACGATTCAACGTATGCTTTCCCTGTTGATGCCTCAGGTTCTGCAGCCGGGGTTGCACCCTATGTCCCAATTGTGTTGGGATTTCGGTATCGATTCAAACCACACTTCTCTGTTGGATTTGATATTCAACGTCATATTTATGTGGTGAAGAACATTGACGCTTATTCATCTAAGAAGTACGATGGCATGGGAACGCTTACCCTACGCGCATCTTATACATTTGGGCAGCCGAAACCGAAGGGCAGTGCGACCAAAGTATCCAGAAAGGGAAAATGGAAATGATCAATATTGGAGTAATTAGGGAAGGTAAAACACCTCCTGACGAGCGTGTTGTGCTGACTCCGATGCAGATACAGCGTATTTCCAAGGCTCATCCCAATGTCAACATAGAGGTTCAGTCTTCACCGATCAGACGGGTAAAGGATGAAGAATACTCGAAATTGGGTGTTGAAGTCAAACGTGATGTCAGCTCGCAGGATATTCTAATAGGTGTAAAGGAAATTCCTGTGGATCAACTGGTTGCGGGTAAGACTTGTTTTTTCTTTTCCCACACGATCAAAATGCAACCCTACAACAAGGCATTGTTACAAGCCGTGTTAAATAAAAAGATCACACTCATTGATTGGGAATGTCTTACCGATGCTCGGGGGAGAAGGTTGATTGGATTCGGACGATACGCAGGAATTGTCGGAACTTACAACGGATTTCGAGCGTATGGATTGAAACACGGTCGATTCAAACTGAAGAAAGCTACCGAATGCGAAGATCGCATGGAGTTACAGCGGGAATTGGAAAAGGTCAGGGTTCCACCTCTCAAAATCCTTTTGTCTGGAAGGGGCAAAGTAGCAAAGGGTTCGATGGAAATATTGGATCGACTTGGAATCCGTAAAGTGGGTATTCGAGAGTACCTCAAGCAACAATTCAATGAACCTGTTTATTGTCAGGTGACCTTTCAGGACTATTTCAAGCGAACAGATGGGAAAGAATTTGATATCGCAGCATTCCTCAAAGATGGCTCCGGACATAAAAGCGATTTCATGCGATTTGCGCGTGTGACTGATTATTACATTGCCGGTCACTACTGGGATTCCAGCGCCCCTTTCATTTTTACGCGTGAGGATGCGCGAAATCCTGATTTCAAAATTTCTTTAGTAGCTGATATTAGCTGCGACATTGACGGACCAGTGGCGTGCACACTCAGGCCGTCAACCATTGCGGATCCATTTTACGGCTACGATCCGATTTCGGAGTTAGAAGTTCCTTTTGATTCGCCCAACTCTATTACTGTGATGGCCGTGGATAATTTGCCCTGCGAACTTCCGCGTGATGCATCACATGATTTTGGTGAGATGTTCATACACGGAGTTTTGCCATCCCTGTTAAATGGAGACAAACACGGCATCCTAAAGCGAGCAACGATTGCCAAAAACGGCTCCTTGACGGATGCGTATCAATACTTGAAAAGCTGGGTAGAAAGTTAAGCCCTTCGCAACGCAGAAATCGTTTCTGCTGGTTTGGCGGACTTGAACACGGTGCTTCCTGCGACCAGGACATTGACTCCGGCCTCAACGAGCTTGGGGGCGTTTTCCAGCGTCACACCGCCATCCACTTCGATCAACGCATTTGAGCCTGTGGATTCGATCAGTCTTCTTAGCTCCCTGACCTTTGAGATAGAGTTTTCAATGAAGCTTTGTCCACCAAACCCGGGATTCACACTCATTATTAACGCCAAGTCGATTTCGTGAATGATGTCTGCCAATGATGAAACAGGAGTATGTGGGTTTAATGCAACTCCGGCTCTCATCCCGGCTTTCTTGATCGCCTGCACTGTTCTGTGTAAGTGAGTGCAAGCTTCGAGATGAACAGTTAAAACATCAGCACCGTTTGCTTTGAATTCATCGATATATGGGTCAGGATTATGGATCATAGCATGCACATCCAAAACCTTATCTGTATTATTTCTAAATGCTTTTATGATAGGCATTCCAAATGAAATGTTCGGAACAAATACCCCGTCCATCACATCCAAGTGAAACCATTGAGCTTCGCTGTTGTTAAGCATTTTCGATTCTTCGCCAATTCTTGAAAAGTCACAAGAGAGAAGACTTGGTGCTACGATGGTTTCCATGCGACAAACGTATCTATTTTCAATGATCAACACCGACCTTATCCGCCTCAAACTCAATGCTGATTTTAAATCCGCTGGTTGTGTCAAATTCCAAGGCTCCATCAAGTTGACTACTCAGCAAGCGAATCAATTTCATGCCAAGGGAGTCCTCTTTTTCAAGATTTGCAAAAGAGTCAATTCCTCTTCCATCATCTTCATATTCAAGTCTGACTAGATGTCCGCGCCCAAGCAGACTAATTCTTATCTGACCCATTTTACGGCCAACGAATGCATGATTAATGGAGTTAGTAATCAATTCATTGACTATCATGCCAATGGGAACCGCTTTATCCACGCTTTGTTCAATGCCCTTGCCTTCGATGGTTAAATCAATTTGCAGATCATTTTTTTGATTAGTTTGAATGATCTGTCTGCTCAGTTCAGTGAGATAAGAATGCAGGTCAACGGTCTTCAGGTTGTTAGATTGATAAAGCTTTTGATGAATTAGTGACATTACATGAACTCTCGATTGCCCTTCCCGAAGAATGCTTCTTGCTGACTCATCTTTTAATTTTTTAGACTGTAGGAAAAAAAGGCTTGAGATGATTTGAAGGTTGTTTTTTACTCGGTGATGAACTTCTCGTAACAAAATATCCTTTTCATGCAGCGAACGATTGATGGTTTCAGATTGATCTTCAATTTGTTTTGATTTTTGAAAAAGCTCTCGTTGTTGTAAGAGTCGTTTTCTATAGGCTCTGTACATTATGATGATAACGGCTATGAGCAACACAGCCATGAAATAAACCATGTATTGAATCAGACGCTCTTGCTCATCTTTTTCTTTTAAGTTCTCCAACTCAGATTTTTGCGCTTGAAGCTCACGTTCCTTTAGGCCAGATTCATAGGCTATTTGTAGGTTTTGAGAGCGTTGGATGTTGTTGACTCTGTCAAGAGAGTCTTTAAATTCGATATAACGTTTTGCGTAGGACAAAGCCGAGTCTGATTTGCTCTCCATATCGTATAGAGATAACATCGATTTCAAATATTTTTGACGTTCTTCAGATAGCGCGAATCCGTGAAGAAGTGAATTTGCTTGTGCTAATGATTTTTTTGCGTTTGAAAACTGATTTGTGGCGCAATAGCTGTTTGCAAGCTTTATCATGCTAGTGATTGCATTTCGCCTATATTCTATGGTTAGGGGATGTTGCAAACTGGATTCAATATCCTGCTTGTATAAGGGGATGGCTTGTAGGTGCTCTCCACGGGCAGCCAAGATTTGAGCTATGTTTCCATTGAATAGTCCCAGGGTAAATTGATAATATCCGGCTTCCAGATCTTTACCCGGCTCAAAATTTTCGAGAAGCAATTGCTTTGCCCGGTGGTAATAATGCCAGGCACTGTCCAATTCGCCCAAGCTTTCGAACATCACCCCCATGCTATTCGTAAAGCTCATTTCCCAATAGGCATAATCTTGCATGTCTACTGTTTGAAGGCATTTTTTTAAAGTCTGAATAGCCAGTTTTGTTTCACCGAGTTTATAATAGGTGAATGCCAGGAAATTATCCGGAACGGTGCTCTCCCAAGTTTCATGCGAGTTATTCCAATTGAGAGCCGTGTGTATGGCAATGGCCCTGTCAAATAATCCGAGGGCTAAGTAGGTTGCTCGTTGGGTGAACAGTGCTCTGAATTCTTGTTTCGGTGTTAGTGGGGCATTTTGCAGTAAATGATGGGTGATCTCCAGTGATTGACGATTGCTACCAATCTTGTTAAGGTAATCTGCTTTTCTGAGCAGGAATTCGATTCTCTCGTTTGAATCACCCTTTGACATCGACCAGTTTTCGACTTCAGCGATGATAACTGTGTGCACTGAATCACCTCTCCCATGCAGATCAAGAAACTCATTGAGGAGGGCAATTTTTTCTCGTCCCGATTCACCGTTCGCCTCCCGAAGCAAATCCACCGCATCGTCTGATAGCTGAGAATGAGCTGCAATCTGAGACACAACAAGGACAAGTGTAAAAACAATCTTTAGTGGGTTTTTCATCGGCTATCAAATATATTCAGGATCGACTGTCACCAGCGAGCAATGCACTTTTATAGGTGAAATAGAAATGCTACCATTCTGTAAACTTTTAGGCCGCATGAGTTTTTGACAACGTATTGTTTAAATTCGCCCCCTGATCGCCTAATCTAATCGATAAACCTACGAATGAGGCTCCGGGTTCTTCTATTTGCACTTCTAGTATTTGTTGTTTCCTGCCTTGAGGCGGCCACGTTCTATGTAACCAATCTCAACAATACAGGTGCAGGGTCTTTTCGTCAGGCTATTAGCGATGCTGCTTCTAATGGTGTTGGTCTAGACACTGTGGAGTTTAGCATATCCGGCACAATTACTCTTGGTTCAGCTATTTATATTAACTCAAATGTTTGCGTGCTTGGTCTGGGACCGGATCAGAACATCGTTGAGGCAAATGTGAGTTACAATACATCGACTTACAGAGTTATAGACATAGGTCCGCTGGGAGACAACGTTTCGCTCAACGGGCTGAGAATTCGTCACGGAAAGATAGCGAACAATGGGGCCGGGGTTTATAGCATCGGAGATTCGCTTACAATTCAGAATTGTGTAATTGATAGCAATTATTCCACAGGCAATCAGGGAGGAGGAGTTTTCACCAACAATTCTCTCTACATGAAAAACTGTCTTGTTCAGGGAAATTACTGCACCTATAACGCAGGAGCAGTTGGGCATAGTGGAAGTTCTTCGTACAACTCAATCCTTCGATTCGTCAACGTGGTTTTTTCTGGTAACAGTGTAACTGCAAATCAATCTAACCATGGCGGAGGCGCCTTTTTAAGTTATTCCTTCTCAGGAACGCACGCTGTATCATTTATCAATTGCACGTTTAAAGACAATTTCATTCTAGGTAGCTTTCCAAATAACGGGACTTCGATTCACATTCAGCCTTTTACGAGTGTAACGTACAACGTGTCAATCGTAAACACTCTTTTGCAGAACACCGCTGGAGACGACTATTTGCCATATGCGGGAGGCGGCACACTCAATCTTTCGCGTTCATATACTATATGCGATGACGCAAGTATGTCGGTTACGGGTTCAGGGAACCAGAATTCCACAAGTGTAGGGTTAGGAACCTTGGCCGATAATGGGGGTTCTTTCTTCACTTATTCAATATCCGGTGGAAATGCTGCCAGAGATGCAGGAACCAACAGTGGGGCGCCTTCGGATGATGCTCGCGGCTTTGCCCGAGACGCCAGTGTTGACATTGGCGCCTTCGAGTATATAGCTCCGCCTTTTAATAACCTTTATCCTGGAGATATTGCATTCACCTCCTTCAGTTCAGATGGAAATAAGCGATTCAGTTTCGTGCTTTTGACGGACATTTCCGATTCCACTGCAATCTATTTCACAGACAATGGCTGGAACGATACCGCTGACAATTGGTTCAATACATCCGAAGGCACCATGTTATGGACCTATGTCGGTGATTTGAGCTGCGGCACAGAAATAACTATTGATCCTTCACAGGATACCGCGAGTATTGGTAATGCATCCACTCCGGATGCTGGTTTCACGATTTCAACTACAGGTGACGCCATTCTGGCTTATCAAGGAAGCACTGTGAACGCCCCCGATACTTTTTTGGCTGGTATTAATCAGGATGCGGGTGAGTGGACCGGAGTCATGGCCAACACAAGCGATTGTCACCTACCAGATGAATTAACAGACGGGGTCAATGCCGTTGCCTTTGCAACACACAAGGATAATTGGGTGTACAACTGCACCTCATCATCCGGGTTAGTCGCTGTAAACAGAACCGCGCTAAATACAGCTTCTAACTGGTCGTTTGACGACACGAATGAGCAGTTAGCGCTGGGATGCGCTTTTGGATGCGCAGATTTGGACGATTATCCCCCTTATCCAGGGTCTGGTTATGCCCTAGAGTTTGATGGAACCGATGATTATGTTATATCCTCAGGCTCACCTTTAAATCCGGCTCAACCATTTACCGCGGAACTATGGTTTAAAGCGAATTCCATTACTGGGTCACAAACCCTAATTTCTCAAGGTAATGGAAGCGGTTTAGGAAGGAATTGGCTTTGGCTGAATGGGCCACTATTGGCTACCTCTATTGCTGGGTCGGGAATCCCTGGATCTACAAATTTGTCGATTGGAGATTGGCATCATGCCGCAGTCGTATTTACAGGAACTCAGGTTCGTTTGTATTTAGATGGTAAGTTCGAAACTCAACTGGGAGGATTATCAGGAGAATTTGCTGATGGTCAGCTTCGTATAGGAGTCAGTAAAAACGGTGGTTCTCCATTTGCTGGATTCGTTGATGAGGTTAGGGTTTGGAGCGCAGCTCTTGATACTAATACAATCCGTCAATGGATGTGCCGCAAGCTTGACGAAAGCCATGGCGAAATCGACAATTTGGTTTCATACTATCGTTTTGATGAAAATGTCGGATCGGCACTTATTGATCTAACGGGATCAAATGATGGAGTGTTGACTAATATGGACACAATTAGTGATTGGGTCACTTCGGGAGCGGCAATTGGGGATTCGAGTGCCTACACTTATGGCGGTGCTAATTTGAGCATGAGTTCCGCAAATGGCAACGTGCTATCGATTGACAACTTCAGTTCAGGTATTGACGGAATTCATCTATACCGAGTTGATCAAAATGCAAATAGCAACTCTGGATTGACTTCGCCTGATACGAGTGGATACATTGGTGTCTTTAAAGTTGGAACAGGCTCTTATGATGTAACGCTTGATTTCAGCGGAAACGCTTCCGTTTTCGGTGGTGGTTCTGAAGCCAACGCCCGATTGTATAAAAGAGATAACAATGCCGATGGAAGCTGGCAACTCGCCACGGGCCCAATGTTTACAGATGCTGCGAACGGAACGATCACCTTGCCGGGTCAAACTGGAACCGAATACGTAGTGGGCTTTGCCAATACAACCTACCCTTCACGTTCTGGTTCGGGGTATGCTTTAGAGTTGGATGGAACCGATGACCATGTCTTGTGCACCAATTCGGGACTTTCTGGTTTATCAACAGCAGATTCAGTGACCGTAGAACTTTGGGTTAATACGGCTGATAGTGCAAAAACATTTCCCTTTCTCTTAAATGCTTATGGTACCGGTAGCGGTGATCTCCGTCTATTGTTGCACAATGGAAGACCAAGGTTTACCCTGTATGATGCATTTGGAGTCGCGTTTGGAGTCGAGGCTACTAGCGTAAATATCGCAGATAATCAATGGCACCATTTAGCCTTTTCCTATACAGGTAGTGAGACTCAATCAGGTATAAACATTTGGGTAGACGGTAAAGCTGTTGCTACAAGCGTGGTTACAAGTAATGCTATTACGACATCAGCATACTCTGACTCTGTTTACATTGGAATTAGACAAGGTTTGAGCTCAGCCGGTGCTTTAGTTGGTCGCTTAGATGAAATAAGAATTTGGAATGCGACACTTGACTCTACAACCATCCGTGATTGGATGTGTAAAAAGCTCAATTCAACACACAGTCAGATGTCTGATTTGTTGAGCTACTATCGTTTTGACGAAAATTCAGGCGACACTTTGTTTGATTTGTCGGGTGGATCTAACGGAAAATTAACAAACGGCCCACTATGGGTTCGCTCAGGTGCAGCCTTGGGCGATGAAAGCAAATACACCTATGGCGGCTCTTCTATATCCATAGCCCATTCAGATGGAGACTCAATCGTTGCAAGGGGATTTAGTGGTTCACCCTCAGGTGTACATGTCTATGTAGTTGAGGATACCGCTAATTACATTAACAGTCTAAGTACGGTCACATACTACGATCAGACGCGGTACTATGGATTATTCCATGTGGGAGATACAAGCACAAGGAGCAATCTAACTTATTATTTCGCCAACAATTTCAACATAAGCAGCCATCCATTAAAATCCTATGCAACGTTCATTGCCCGGGATAATAATGCAGACACCACTTGGATATCACAGTTGGATAGTACCACAGCGGATGCAAGCAATGATACCTTCTTGGTCGTCTCACAATCGGCAGGAGAGTTTATGCCAGCCATTGCCAATGTACCTGGAGGTGCCTTGCATTTTGACGGAACCAATGATTTCTTCACGGTGAACTCAACGCCAAAATTGAGGCCTAGTCGAGATTTTACTGTAGAAGCTTGGGTGAAAATGGACAGTTTAGTCGGAAGTCAAACAGTCATCCAACACCGCGAAAACGGAGGGGGAGATGATGGATGGGCACTTCGCATCTCTGGTAATCAGGTTTCTTTTGGGGCTCAGAATACCAATGGCGCTCTGCAACGTGTAATTGCCGATGACACTATCGTACCAGGCGTTTGGTTTCATTTAGCAGGATCGTATGACGCGAATGGCCTGCTCACTGTATATGTGAACGGAGTGCCTACTCATAAGCAAGCTGCTGGTAATGTAGTTTACGCAGTTACTTCCAAAGTTGACGTTGGTTTTAGAAATATAGGAAGCTCCGACTATTTTGCTGGAACCATGGACGAAGTTCGTTTCTGGAGTTACACCAGAAGCTGCGCTGAAATTCAACAGGCCGCGAATTGCGAGCTCACAGGATCCGAAGCTGGACTTGAGTTGTACTTCAACTTTAACAAGCCCGGAACCGTGGCCTATGGAACGAATACCGGGTCGGGCAGTGGTACGGTGCCCGATGAAAGCGTGAACAATTACGATGGTACATTGTTCAACTTCGCAAAGACAGGAACCACATCCAATTGGGCTGAACAAAGTGACAGTGTTGCTCAAGTGACTTGTGATACGGTAATCACGCCTCGACTTTTAGTGGCTTCAGCCTTCGGTGATACCATCATCAGGGGCGATGCGGCTTCCATGTCGCAATACACGGATTTTGGGCCGATACTGACTGGGTTTACTGCCTCAAGAAGATTTGCGTTAGTGAACTACGGAAACGATACACTCAATATTTCATCTATATCCGTTGCTAACGGTTCAGCATTCAGTGTGGGTGCTTACTCTACGTTGGTTGATACTGGAGACACGGGTTATTTCACAGTTTACTTTTCGCCAATCTCGGGTACATACTCTGATTCTGTGCTGATAACTTGGGATGACTGTGTTGAGTTTGCATTTGAAGTATCGGGTTCGACCTATCAAAACACCTCGGCAGGCTCAGGCTATGCACTCGACTTTGATGGAGTGAATGATTATGTGCAAGTATCAAATAGCGCATTAAGTGGATTTACTACCCAAGACTCCCTGACGTTTGAATTTTGGGTGAAGACAACCGATACGACCAGCTCAACCGACAATCTATTCAGTGTTGATGCGAATCCAGCGGGATATAGAATCGCGATATATATTCAGGCAGGCATCCCGAAAATTGGCATCCAATCCAATGGACCGGTTTTGAGGGTTGCTTCCGATGCTACGGTTAATGATGGTGAATGGCATCATATAGCGTACAGATATGACGGGTCCGAAGACGCCAATGGATTATCCATTTTGGTAGATGGGGTTGATTACGGAACCACGATTCTTACGAACAATTCTGGAAGTTTTACGAGCTTTTCATTCAACGACACTCTTCGGATTGGGACAAATTTTCAGGCAGCGACCAATTTTATTGATGCAACGATAGATGAAGTGAGGGTCTGGAATGCGTTGCTTGACTCCAACCAAATTCGTCAGTGGATGTGTACGAAGTTGAACTCAACTCACGATAGCATTGACAATTTAATATCCTACTATCGATTTGACGAGTCATCGGGCGATACGCTCTTTGACCTAGCTGGTGGTAGTTACGGTTTGCTCACTAACATGAATCCAACTACCGATTGGGTGGCATCTGGTGCTGCATTGGGTGATGCAAGTCTTTACACATACACATCCTCCTCGCTCAATACCGCCATGAGCAACGGCAACGCCATTACCTTGAGTGATTTTGCTAGCGCTTACGGTATCCACCTTTACACCATAAGTGACACTGCCAGCGGTTCAACCTACCCATGTACCATTTCAAATGCGGATTCTACCGAGTACTTCGGGGTGTTCATGGTCGGTGGTACTAGCTATGATGTAACCATTGATTATTCCGCAAATGCTTCGATCAACGGAGTCGGAAATGAGGCGCTTGTGCGAGGGCTGAAGCGAAGTGGAGGAGATGATGCCACTTGGGAAACAGCATCAGGAGAGCTAAGGACCAATATCGCTGCCAACACTATTTCAATTCTTAATCAAACCGGAACGGAATATGTAACTGGTTTTGCAAATGCTGCCTATCCTTCAAGACCAGGCTCGGGTTATGCACTTGACTTTGATGGGGTGAACGACTGGGTGGATGTTGGAAATCCGTTACTAGACTCCGGAAGCTTCACCATTTCCGCTTGGATCAGAGCAGATTCGCTGCCGGCTTCCGGACAGGAGGGAATTGTTGTCAGAGGATTGGATGGTTCTGGTAGCGGCTGGTCTGTAGCCGTTTTCGTTAACGACACAGGCAGTGTGTTCGGGGCGCTTGTTGATGTCGCTGGTACTCAGTATAACGCGATAGGAACTACTGCAATTTCAAATCAACAGTGGCACCACGTTGCCATTGTTTATGACACTTCCATAAATACATTGATTACATATTTAGATGGAGTGCAGAATGGCTCGGCAGTGACTGCAGGTAATAACTTAAGAAATTCAACTGCTGGCATGTTTGTCGGCCGGGGAAACCTTGTGGCAGAAGCATTCAACGGAAAGATTGATGAAGTAAGCATCTGGAATAGAGCACTTACGTCAAGCGAAGTACAAGCCTGGATGTGTCGAAAACTGACTTCCTCACATCCACAAATCGCAAATCTACAGGCGTATTATCGATTCGATGAAAATCAAAACGATACGTTATTCGACCTGGCTGGTGGATATGATGGTCAGCTGACTAACATGGATTCATCGACAGACTGGATACTTTCTGGTGCCTCAATTGGCGACACCTCGGCTTATGATTACGCAGGCGTTCCGGTCACAATGGGTTCATCATATGGAGATTCCTTGATGGTGACAGAATTTGGCGGTTCGCCAACTGGAATTCAAGTCTACCGGGTGGATGAGGCTCCGAATAATACAAGCTTGCCAATAGGGGCTGACTACATTGACACAACTCACTACTATGGCTTCTTCTTAGCCGGAGGAAGTTCGCCAAGTGCCAAGGTTGGGATGAGTTATGCGAATAACTCGACTTATACTAGTACAAACAATGGAGACAATATAATGTTCCTTGGTCGGGATGATAACTCAGATGCATCCTGGACTACTAAAGCAAGTCCGGTTTTCAGCAACTTCACCAGCGTTGACTCTGTCTTTGTTTACTCTCAGCCATCAGGAACAGAGCTCGTTGCTGGCCGTTCAACCTATTTAACACCTCCGGGTTCGGGTTATGCGTTGGATTTTGACAATGTGAATGACTATGTGGTCATTCCGCATTCTAGCAGTTTCAACGTCTCCGCGCTCACGATTGAAACATGGATTCGATGGGATGGAAATGGTTCAGCGGTTGATTTCATATCTGGAAAGAATGTAGAGGAAATGGAAATCCACATGGGAGATGGTGGTTCTGGGGCAATTAACTCCATTCGATTTATACCTACTGATAACGTTTATCTGGATCCTCCGGCTAATATCATTACTCCCGGTAAGTGGCATCATATTGCTTGCGTTTATGATCCTTCAGTAAGTTTCGCTGCAATCTATGTGGATGGAGTTTCTCAATCATTCGTGAATAATAGTACGAATCCGCTGAGCACGGCCATCACTACTTCTACGGCCAATTACAATCTTGGAATCCGCGCTGATGGTTCCTATGCATTTGATGGACAAATGGATGAATTCCGAATCTGGAATGCCGCCTTGGATTCCAATGTTATTCGTAAGTGGATGTGCCGCAAGCTCGATATTACACACGATAGCTTGCCACACTTGATTTCTTACTTCAGATTTGATCAACAAGGGGAATCTTATCTCAATGACATTTTTGGTGGACATCATGGAACGTTGACCAACATGGACTCAACAACAGATTGGGTCAATTCAGGTGCTGCCATTGGGGACACAAGCGTTTACACGTATGGCGGAAGTAGTTTGTCTCTGGCTCACTCTTCGGGAGACTCCATGATCATTGGCAACTTTACGGGTCAGTTTGACGGTGCACAGCTGTATTTGGTGAATGAGACTCCAGTATATACCAAGTTCTATGGAGCTGAGCAAACTACTCCAGGTTACTACTTCGGAGTTCATAAGTCGGGTCACGACACAGCCAGTTATGATGTGACTTATTACTACGGTAACAACGCAACATTAACCGGGGCAACTTATCCATACCGGGCTGGATTGGCCAAACGCGAAAACGATCAGGACAGCAATTGGGTTTCTCAGTGGTTCGAAGGCTCCACCAACACTTCCACCAATACGATTATTTTGCCGGGACAAACAGGAACGCAGTATGCTGGAATTGTTAGCGCCAACAATGCGTTGGATTTTGATGGAGTCAATGATATCGCGTTCATCGATCATAGTGAAGGATTTAACTTTGATACGGACGATGACTTCACGATCTCATTTTGGGTGAGGGCTCCAATAAATCAAACTACCACACCCACTAATTGGAATACCATTATCGCTAAGCGATATTCTACGTTAAGTGAGTATCCATTCTGGATTTTTATTCGAAATCAAAACAGTGCAAGTGCTGGACAAGTTTTTATGGATAGGTCAGATGGTGTGACCAGGTCAACTATGCATAGTTCCTCATCAATTAACGATAACAATTGGCATCACGTAGCCTTTACCAAAAACGGAGAGATAACGACTGTCTTCATAGATGGATTGGCGGATGGAACCGGTGTTGATAGTACAAATTTATCTACCCAGAATAATGATAGTATTAGCATTGGCGGACAGTTTTTTAGTCGACCATTTGACGGAAGTTTAGACGAATTGAGAATCTGGTCTCGTGCTCTCTGCGAAGATGAAATCCAAGCGATGATGAATTGTGAGCTGGATACCATAGGTTATGATAGTCTGGTGTTATACTATAGTTTCAACCAAGGTGTTGCGGATAGCATTAACTCAGGTCTCGATTCAATAGTTGACCAAAGCGGTAATGGAAATAATGGAGCACTATCGAATTTTGCTCTATCAGGAACCTCCTCCAATTGGATAACCGGTTCTAATGGAATATTAGGCGTTTGTTCTCCTTACTCTGCTGCAAATATTCTGGTTCTTAGTGAAGGCGATACCATTCTGAATGGTGATTCAATTGTATCCACAACCGACAGCACCTATTTTGGAAACATTTCTATCGGAGTGTCTTATAATGTAACCTACGAGGTATACAACAATGGTGGAGACACATTATTGATAGATTCCGTTTATTTCAGTGGTACAGATAGTGCGGATTTTGCAGGTATTTCAAACGGACCAGTTGCACCGGGAGACACCGGTTTGATTATCATCACGGTAACTGCTTCCTCATCAGATACGATTGATGCTTTCGTGCATCTTGCCTCTAACGTATGTAGCTCATCGCCCTATACGTTCGCAATGCAAGGTTATGTCAATGGATATGCAGGAGCCTTAAACTTTGATGGTGTTAATGATTACGTGAGTATAGCCGACACTATTGGTTATTTGGGCATGCGTGAATTGACCGTTGAAGCGTGGGTAAGAGTCGAGTCAAATACAGGCACCCTGCAAGCGGTCTTTTCAAGCACTGGTTTTGATATGGTTCATTTCCAGATGAGCCCATTTGGAACGGATAATAACGTGTTTTATAACGAGAGTGGGGCGGTAGGTTTGCCTGTATTCCCCATTACACCTCTGGGGACATGGAGGCACTTGGCTATGACTGTGAAAAGCGGAGATGCGAGAGTTTTCGTGAATGGAAGCCAAATTGGAGCAACTGTAACGAGTGTTTTTGACAGTATAATAGTTGGCAACACGATGCGCATTGGTGCGGGATTTGGCGGTGGCAGATTCTTAGATGGTGACATCGATGAAATTCGAATTTGGGATAGAGCCCTTGATTCTGCTGAAATCCAGGCTCAAATGCACTGTGAGTTGGAAGGCACAGAGTGTGGGTTGATAGCGTACTATAACTTCAACAGTTCATCAGCAATAGCTTATGGCTCAAACACTGGCATTACGACTCTTGGTGATAGTTCAGGAAACAGCCATGATGGTATCCTCACTAATATGGCTCTGTCTGCTGACAGTTCAAACTGGGTTCCACAATCGGATAGCATCCTCAATCATTGCATCGACAACGGTGACCTTGTTGCACCAGTCGTCATTCCGGTTGACACTTTAGTGGTGTGGATCAATAGTTCTGGGGAAGCATACATCACCGCATCGATGGCTGATTCTGCATCGTGTGATTTCTATTCTGGAATCGACTCAATGTGGGTAAGCCAAGATACTGTAACCTGCGCCAATGATGGAGACACACTTTATTTGTTTGTTCAGGATTCAGCCGGCTTAGGTGATTCAGCCTCTTTTATTGTAAGAGTAATAGACACTATTCCCCCAACCATTGTAGCCCAAAATGTGATCATCTATTTGGATGCATCTGGTAACGCAATTATTGCTGCTGATACGATGGTGGATGTGGCAATCGATCAATGCTCAGGTGTGGTTGATTCATTAACGATCGACTCCACAAACTTTGATTGCTCTGAAATAGCAATACTAGCTCCTGCCGTAAATGATGCAACTAACTTTAGTCAAAATGCTCAAGCCAATGGACCTGTAGCGCAAACCTTTGTAGCGGTCAATACTGGTTTCTTGACAACAATCAGTTTGAACCTGAGAAACGGAATTGCATCTGCAACAAAGACTCTGGAATTCTATGAAGGCGACCCGAATACAGGGTTATTGATGGCCACAGAATCATATACACTTCCGACATCGGGCTCGGTTCAGTTCAATGCTATAACGCTGACCAATCCTCCGTTCCTTATCGCTGGCAATACGTACTCATTCCGTCTGCCTGATTTGGTCGCTGCCTCAGGACAAGGGTACGGCTATATTACTGTAAATACGTACGCGGGTGGTCAGATGTACACTGGCGCGGCTCCAATGACAGCGGTTCCTGGCTCTGACCTTTATTTTCTAACTGATGTGAGAGCAGCTTCCAATCTTCAAACCATCATTCTTACCGGGGTTGATAGCAATGGAAACTCAGCTTCAGACTCAGGTTATGTGGTTGTGCTTGACACTATATCTCCTGCAGCTGCTGCTCAAAACGTCATTGCGTACCTAGATGCTTCTGGTCAGTTCCTCGCAACTGCTGCCATGTTTGAAAATGGCTCAACGGATAACTGTTTTGTGGATAGTATTTCCATAGATGTTGATACAGTTTACTGTGCCGATACTGGCAGTATCAATGTGATATTCACCGCATATGACCAGTCTGGAAACACGGATACAGCGCATGCTCAGTTGATTCTATCGGATACACTAAATCCGGCAGCCTATGCGTATGCGATGATGGTAGTTTATCTGGACAGCACGGGCTCGTTCACCATAACCGCTGACACCATTGACAGCGCATCCGTGGATAATTGTGCAATTGATACCATTTGGCTCAGTGAATACGCGTTCACTTGTTCCGATACTTCTGCACAGGATACAGTTACATTATACGTTCGAGACATAAGTGGAAATATTGATTCTACTATTACCTTAATCACAACGCTCGACACCCTTCCACCGGTGGTCATTTCCAAAGACACGACAATCTACCTCTCGGCTTCGGGTTCATTTACTATTGACACCTCTTACATCAACGATGTTTCCTTCGACAACTGTGCGATCGACACGATGTGGCTGAGCAAGTATGACTTCAACTGTGGCGACACAGCAGGGGTGACTCCTGTTACGATCTACGTAAGAGATATCAGCGGCAACATCGACAGCTCAACCTCGAACGTAACCGTTCTTGACACGGCTCTTCCAAACCTTGCCGCGCACGACACCACGATCTATCTGGATGCATCGGGCAACTACACGATTGACACGACCTACATTCTGAGCTACGCAAGTGACAACTGCGCGATCGACACGATGTGGTTGAGCCGCTACACCTTCAATTGCATCGATACAGACTATCGTCCAATGCAGTGACCATTTACGAGACGTCAGTGGCAACATCGACAGCGCCACAGCGAATGTGAACGTAGACAGCGTATTGCCGACAGTGACTGTTCATGACACCGTGCTCTACCTGGATGCAAGCGGCCAGATCACCTTTGACACTACGGTGATCAACCTGGCTACGTATGACAACTGTAACATCGACACGATGTGGTTGAGTCAGTATCAGTATAACTGTATTGACACTTCCTCTACTCAGCAGTTGTGGTTATACGCACGCGACATCAGCGGAAACATAGACTCGGCTGTAGCCAATATTACGATCATCGACAGTTTGGTTCCGCTGGTATCCAGTCATGACACCACGATCTATGTAGATGCCACCGGCAACTACACGATTGACACGACCTATATCCTGAGCGGAGCGAGCGACAACTGTGCGATCGACACGATGTGGCTGAGCAAGTATGACTTCAACTGTGGCGACACGGCAGCGGTGACCCCTGTTACGATCTACGTAAGAGACATCAGCGGCAACATCGACAGCTCAACCTCGAACATAACCGTTCTTGACACGGCTCTTCCAAACCTTGCCGCGCACGACACTACGATCTATCTGGATGCATCGGGCAACTACACGATTGACACGACCTATATTCTGAGCTACGCATCAGACAACTGCGCGATCGACACGATGTGGTTGAGCCGGGTTACACCTTCAATTGCATCGATACACTATCGTCCAATGCAGTGACCATTTATGTGAGAGACGTCAGTGGCAACATCGACAGCGCCACAGCGAATGTGAACGTAGTAGACAGCGTATTGCCGACAGTGACCGTTCATGACACCGTGCTCTACCTGGATGCATGGCCAGATCACCTTCGACACTACGGTGATCAACCTGGCTACGTATGACAACTGCAACATCGACACGATGTGGCTGAGTCAGTATCACAACTGCATTGACACCGCATCGATCAAGCAACTGTGGTTGTATGCAAGAGACATCAGTGGCAACATCGACTCAGCCGTGGCGAATGTTACGATCATTGATAGTTTGGTTCCGCTGGTATCCAGTCACGACACCACGATCTATGTAGATGCCACCGCAACTACACGATTGACACGACCTATATCCTGAGCGGAGCGAGCGACAACTGTGCGATCGACACGATGTGGCTGAGCAAGTATGACTTCAACTGTGGCGACACGGCAGCGGTGACCCCTGTTACGATCTACGTAAGAGACATCAGCGGCAACATCGACAGCTCAACCTCGAACGTAACCGTTCTAGACACGGCTCTTCCAAACCTTGCCGCGCACGACACCACGATCTATCTGGATGCATCTGGCAACTATACGATTGACACGACCTACATTCTGAGCTACGCAAGTGACAACTGCGCGATCGACACGATGTGGCTGAGCCGCTATACCTTCAATTGCATTGATACACTATCGTCCAACGCAGTGACCATTTACGTGAGAGACGTCAGTGGCAACATCGACAGCGCCACAGCGAATGTGAACGTAGTAGACAGCGTATTGCCGACAGTGACCGTTCGCGACACCGTGCTCTACCTGGATGCAAGCGGCCAGATCACCTTTGACACTACGGTGATCAACCTGGCTACGTATGACAACTGCAACATCGACACGATGTGGCTGAGCCAGTATCAATACAACTGCATTGACACCGCATCGATCAAGCAACTGTGGTTGTATGCAAGAGACATCAGTGGCAACATCGACTCAGCCGTAGCGAATGTTACGATCATTGATAGTTTGGTTCCGCTGGTATCCAGTCACGACACCACGATTTACGTAGACGCAACGGGTAACTACACGATTGACACGACCTATATCCTGAGCGGAGCGAGCGACAACTGTGCGACCATTAACGATGTGCCGGAGTAAGTATGACTTCAACTGTGGCGACACAGCAGCGGTGACTCCTGTTACGATCTACGTAAGAGATATCAGCGGCAACATCGACAGCTCAACCTCGAACATAACCGTTCTAGACACGGCTCTTCCAAACCTTGCCGCGCACGACACCACGATCTATCTGGATGCATCGGGCAACTACACGATTGACACGACCTACATTCTGAGCTACGCATCAGACAACTGCGCGATCGACACGATGTGGCTGAGCAAGTATGACTTTAACTGCGGTGATACTAATTCATCCAATTCTGTGACTGTATATGTTCGAGACGTAAGCGGTAACATAGATAGTGCAACAGCAGATGTTTTTGTGGTTGATACCGTACGTCCGGTGATTGCGGTCGTGAATGACACAATCTTCCTCAACACTGCAGGGATTGCCATATTGGATACAGGCATGGTTAACAATGGAACAAGTGGGACAATTGTGCCGTTGATTCATTGTGGTTGAGTCAGACAGTATTTAACTGTACAGATACTGCATCTGCCAACGTAATCACATTCTATGCAAGAGACGTAAGCGGTAATATGGATTCAACGTTCATTACGATTATTGTAGTGGATACTGTTCTTCCAACCGTTATTGTGAAGGATGACACCGTTTATCTTAATGCAAGTGGAATGGTGAGTATTGATACATCAAACATCAATAACGGTTCCTTCGACAACTGCGCCATCGATTCGATGTGGTTGAGTAAGTATGACTTCGTTTGTTTTGATAGCAACGCAAACAGCGTTACGTTATATGTTAGAGATCGCAGCGGAAATATAGATAGTGCGGTTGCCACCGTAACTGTTCTTGACACGGCTCTTCCAAACCTTGCCGCGCACGACACCACGATCTATCTGGATGCATCGGGCAACTATACGATTGACACGACCTACATTCTGAGCTACGCATCAGACAACTGCGCGATCGACACGATGTGGTTGAGCCGCTACACCTTCAATTGCATCGATACACTATCGTCCAATGCAGTGACCATTTACGTGAGAGACGTCAGTGGCAACATCGACAGCGCCACAGCGAATGTGAACGTAGTAGACAGCGTATTGCCGACAGTGACTGTTCATGACACCGTGCTCTACCTGGATGCAAGCGGCCAGATCACCTTCGACACCACTGTGATCAACTTGGCTACGTATGATAACTGCAACATCGACACGATGTGGTTGAGTCAGTATCAATACAACTGTATTGACACTTCCTCTACTCAGCAGTTGTGGTTATACGCACGCGACATCAGCGGAAACATAGACTCGGCTGTAGCCAATATTACGATCATCGACAGTTTGGTTCCGCTGGTATCCAGTCATGACACCACGATCTATGTAGATGCCACCGGCAACTATACGATTGACACGACCCATATCCCGAGCGGAGCGAGCGACAACTGTGCGATCGACACGATGTGGCGTCGAGTAAGTATGACTTCAACTGTGGCGACACAGCAGCGGTGACTCCTGTTACGATATACGTAAGAGATATCAGCGGCAACATCGACAGCTCAACCTCGAACGTAACCGTTCTAGACACGGCTCTTCCAAACCTTGCCGCGCACGACACCACGATCTATCTGGATGCATCGGGCAACTACACGATTGACACGACCTATATTCTGAGCTACGCATCAGACAACTGCGCGATCGACACGATGTGGTTGAGCCGCTACACCTTCAATTGCATCGATACACTATCGTCCAATGCAGTGACCATTTATGTGAGAGACGTCAGTGGCAACATCGACAGCGCCACAGCGAATGTGAACGTAGTAGACAGCGTATTGCCGACAGTGACCGTTCATGACACCGTGCTCTACCTGGATGCAAGCGGCCAGATCACCTTCGACACTACGGTGATCAACCTGGCTACGTATGACAACTGCAACATCGACACGATGTGGCTGAGTCAGTATCAATACAACTGCATTGACACCGCATCGATCAAGCAACTGTGGTTGTATGCAAGAGACATCAGTGGCAACATCGACTCAGCCGTGGCGAATGTTACGATCATTGATAGTTTGGTTCCGCTGGTATCCAGTCACGACACCACGATCTATGTAGATGCCACCGGCAACTACACGATTGACACGACCTATATCCTGAGCGGAGCGAGCGACAACTGTGCGATCGACACGATGTGGTTGAGCCAGTACAACTTCAACTGTGGCGATACCGCAGCATCCACACCTGTTACGATTTTCATTCGTGACATCAGCGGTAACATCAACAGTTCGACATCGAATGTGACGGTGCTTGATACACTTGCGCCATTCGTATTCACACACGATACAACAGTATATCTGAGCGCAAGCGGAACCCTGATCATTGATACAACTTTTATTAATGATGGTTCATATGATAATTGTGAGATCGACACTATGTGGTTGAGCCGTTACAATTTCTCATGCATTGATACCAATAGCAATCCAGTTATCTTGTATGCACGAGATATTTCTGGAAATATAGATTCATCCACTGCGAATGTGATCGTTGTGGACAGTGTGCTTCCTGTTGTGTTAGTGCACGATACCGTACTTTATTTAGATACTTTAGGACAGGTTACGATTGACACTTCGTTCTTAAATAATGGAACGTATGATAACTGCGCCATTGATACGATGTGGTTGAGTAAGTATTCATTCAACTGTGGAGATAGTAATGCAAATGTGGTAACATATTTCGCACGAGACATTAGCGGAAATATTCAGAATGCCACAGCGATCGTAACAATCCTTGACACAGTATTACCAACTCTGAATATTAAGGCGACTTACACTCGAAACCTGAACGTAAATGGTGTGAGAACCATCACGGTAGCAAATATTGATTTAGGTACGTACGACAATTGTGCTGTTGACACAATGTGGTTGAGCCAGTACACCTTCAATTGCGGAAATATTGGCACCAATAACGTTACATTCTATGCACGTGATGTCAGTGGTAATATTGATTCCGGTATATGTGTAGTGACTATAAACGACAACACTGCTCCGAATGTTATCACTCAGAACATCAATGCATATCTCGATTTATCGGGTCAAGTGATCATCGATCCTTCCATGATCAACAATGGGTCATGGGATAGCTGCGGTATTGATTCAATGTATTTGAGTGACACAATTTTTTACTGCAGTGATATTGGTGCCAATAACGTCACTCTTTTCGCGCGAGATATAGTAGGAAACATTGGTTCCAACACAGCTACTGTGACGGTCATTGATACGATTTTCCCCACCGTTATTGTATATCAGTCTCCGGTGGTGATTTTCCTGGATTCGCTTGGTAATGTTGAAATCTCGCCTGCCACGGTAGATAGCGCATCCTATGACAATTGTTCATATACTTTGACCATTGATGATTCGACATTTGATTGTACGAACGCTGGCGCGGTCTGGCCGGTCATTTTCACCATGACGGATTCTTCAGGCAATGTGAGTGTCGATACGGCCTATGTTTTCGTTAATGATACAATCCCACCAGTTCCAACTACACACGACAGCATTACTGTTTATTTGGATTCATCAGGTTTGTACACCGTTGATGCCACAGAATTACTCATTTCACTTTCCGACACGTGTGCGATTTCCAGTATCGTTCTTGATACATCGACATTTAGTTGCATAAGTGCTGACACGTTTATTACAGTGACCATAACTGTTACGGACACAAATGGCAACGTTGGAACCGATAGTACCGTTGTGACAATTCGAGATGCTATTTTACCTGCACCCATCGCGAAGAACATTACAGTTTATCTTGACTCTTTCGGTCAAGTAAGTATTGACTCCAATGCACTTGACAGCGCATCATTCGATAATTGTGGAATTGCCAGTATCACTGTTGAAAGGGACACCTTCACTTGTTCTGATCTTTTCACTCCGGTGCCAATTTGGATGTATGTCAGAGACGTCAATGGAAACTTAGATTCTATACAGGCCACCGTGCATGTGGTGGATACAATAGCACCAGTAATGCATTTATATTCCAGTGCCGCCAGATACCTTCTTAGTACTGGAATAAGAGGAATACCACTTACAGTATTGGACAGCGCCTCATTTGACAATTGTGCCATTCAAACACGTGTGCGAGTTCCAGCGAGTGTAAATTGTTCCAATGTTGGCGACACGGTCTATTCGGTTGTTACAATAACGGACGCCTCTGGTAACATTAGCATTGACAGCGTGCCTGTTTACACATATGATACAGTTTCACCTCAAGCTTTTGCTCAGAATATAACGGTGTATCTGGATTCATTTGGTGATGTAACCTTTTCAGCATATGATGTTGACAGCAGTAGCTCGGACGCATGCGGGATAGATACAATCACAATTGATACTTCGTATTTCAATTGTTCATCTATCGGAACACCGCAGCCAGTTGCAATCACCGTAGCTGATGTTAATGGAAATCAAGACATCGCGAGTGCATTTGTAACCGTTATGGATACGATTGCTCCGCAACCAGTTGTATTTGACTCTATTACAGTTTACCTCGACACATTCGGGTTCGCGATCATAGATACATCTAACGTTAATATTTCAAGTTGGGATGCATGCGGAATCGATACGATGTATTTGAATGATACTCTGCTTGAATGTTCAGATGTTGGGGCATTTCCAGGGGTTGTATTGACGTTGGTTGACTTATATGGCAATGTTTCAGAGGATTCAACCGTCATTACCGTATTGGATACAATTGCTCCGGAAGCTCATGCGTTTGACACGATATATGCATACTTGGATGTGAATGGTCAGTTGTTGATTACACCAAATGACTTGGATAGTGCCAGTTATGATGCTTGCGGAATACCAACTAAATCGATTGATACAGCTTCGTATGACTGTTCCACTGTCGGCTCCCCTCAGGTGGTAACTCTAACTGTGATCGACCCGTCTGGTAACATGGATCAGGATTCTACTGTGGTGATCATTATTGACACGGTATCACCAGTTGCGATTGTGCAAAACTTGGTTGTTGCGTTGGATAGTTTTGGAATGGCCAGCATCACAGCAACGCAAATTGATAATGGATCATATGACAGTTGCGGTATCGTAATTATCACGATCGATTCTTCAAACTTCAGCTGCGACAATTTATTCGGTCCTACACCAATTGTTTTCACCGCAACGGACATCAACGGAAACTTTGATACAGCGCATGCCTATGTTACAGTGATTGATACTATTAATCCAATTGCGATTAGTAGAAACATAACGGTTTATTTGGATTCGAGCGGGCAGTTCACCATTTCTGCAGATACTATTGACAGTGCCTCTGCGGATAACTGTCTGATAGCTACCAAGACATTAACTCAGAGCACATTCGTATGTGGGGAAGCAAATACTATGGTGGGTATTGTGTTGACGGTTACCGACTCGAGTGGAAACTCTGACACAGCTTCCGCTATGGTTACTGTGTTGGATACCATATATCCAGAGGCAATTGCTCATAATATCACGGTGCATCTTGACTCATTTGGCTTCGCGGTATTTACGGCTGATTCAGTAGATAGTGCATCATTTGATAATTGCTCAATTGATAGTATTTGGATCTCGGATACAATTTATTCATGCATCGATACGGCAAGCCCGAAGCAAGTAACGCTCTATGTTCGAGATGCCTCAGGTTGGATCGATTCAGCAATTTCATTTGTCACAGTTATAGACAGTCAACCACCGGCCTTAGTGACGAATCCTGTTACTGTTTATTTAGACTCAAACGGTTCGTTGACCATCGCTGCAGATACTCTTGACAATGGAACCTATGATAACTGCGATGTGGATACTACTTGGTTGAGTAAGTACACATTCACGTGTGCGGATACCAACTCGAACAACGTAGTCTTTTACGCCAAGGACATGAGCGGAAACGTGGATTCCATGATTGTGGTAGTAACTGTTTTGGATACACAACCAGCTAAGATTCACTTGTTTGCATCCATAGTAGTTTACTTGGATTCTACAGGAACCGCTGTCATTCAAGGTGACACCATGGACAGTGCATCTATAGACAACTGTCAAATCGATACGATTTGGTTGGATACGAACACATTCTATTGCTCTGACACCGCATCACCCAATCCTGTAATGGTTTACGTGCGGGACATCAGTGGCAACATTGATTCTGCCGTTTCATATGTCATCGTTCGCGATACTCAGCCACCAGCATTGGTTACTAATCCAGTAACAGTTTATTTGGATTCAACAGGATCGCTGACCATTGGGCCTGATACCATAGATAATGGAACTTATGATAACTGTTCAGTGGACACGACTTGGTTGAGTGCTTACACATTCACATGTGTGGATACTGGAGATACCGTGATTAAGTTCTACGCGATGGACATCAGTGGAAATGTTGATTCAACATATGTTATTGTTTCCATTGTGGATAGCCAGCCTCCCGCCTTGGTGACAAATCCTGTTACTGTTTATCTGGATTCAAACGGATCATTGACCATTGCTGCTGATACACTTGACAATGGAACATATGACAACTGTGATGTCGATACGATTTGGCTTGACAAGTACACGTTTACATGTTCGGATAGTAATGCTAACAATGTCATGTTTTATGCTAGGGACATAAGCGGCAATGTGGACTCAATGATAGTTGTGGTCACAGTGTTGGATACTCAGCCGGTCAAGATCTATCCATATTCATCCATTGAAATCTACCTTGATTCGACCGGATCAGCGACAATTGCCCCTGACACTTTAGATAGCGCATCTGTAGACAATTGCTCAATTGCCCTTAAGTGGCTTGATATTAACACATTTGATTGTAACGATACGGTTGCACCAAATCAAGTTACGCTTTACATGCGAGACGAAAGCGGTAATGTGGATTCGGCTCTATCCTTTGTAATAGTCCGTGACACCCAACCTCCGGCCTTGGTCACCAATCCTGTTACCGTTTATCTTGATTCAAACGGATCATTAACGATTGCTGCTGATACGCTGGACAATGGAACGTACGACAACTGTACGGTAGATACGACATGGTTGAGCCAGTATGTATTTACCTGTAGTGATAGCAATACGAATAACGTAACCTTCTATGCTAAGGACATAAGTGGTAATGTTGATTCGACCGTGGTGGTGGTTACAGTATTGGATACACAGCCAGCCGTGGTTCGTCCATTCGCTTCCATTGAAATTTATCTCGACTCAAATGGTAGTGCCGTCATCGCAGCAGACACTATGGATAGCGCTTCGAGTGATAACTGTATGATTGACACGATCTGGTTGGATGTTTATAGTTTCAGTTGTTCTGATACCGTATCAGCGAATCCGGTGACATTATTTGTAAGGGATGTAAGTGGTAATGTATCCTCAGCGTTATCTCAGGTGATCGTTCGGGATACGCAGCCACCAGCACTCCTGACTAATAATATTACAGTGTATCTGGATTCGTTTGGATCGCTGACTATTGGACCCGATACGGTGGATAGTGCTAGCACGGATAATTGTTCGATCGCAACTACATGGTTGAGTGCAACAACCTTCTCTTGTGTGGACACTGGAGACACTGTAATCACATTCTATGCAATGGATGTGAGTGGAAACCTTGATTCCACTCTGGTAACTGTTACGATAGTGGATAGCCAGCCACCAGCTTTGGTTACAAATCCTGTGACCGTTTATTTAGATTCCAATGGAACTCTGACGATCGGAGCCGACACTCTGAACAATGGAACCTATGACAATTGTGACGTGGACACTACTTGGTTGAGCAAATACACCTTCACCTGTGTTGACAGCAATATTAACAACGTTACCTTCTATGCGAAGGATATCAGTGGTAATGTTGATTCAACGGTGGTTGTCGTGACAGTTTTGGATACTCAACCTGCAGTAGTTCTGCCATTTGCATCTGTCGAGATTTACCTGGATTCAAATGGTAACGCGGTTATCGCAGCAGACACGATGGACAGTGCATCCTTCGATAACTGTATGATCGATACGATCTGGCTGGATGTATATAGCTTCAGCTGCAATGACACAGCCGCGCCAAACCCCGTTACGTTGTTTGTGAGGGATGTGAGCGGCAATATTTCCTCGGTGGTCTCACAGGTTATCGTCCGAGATACGCAGCCACCGGTTTTGGTAACCAACAGCATCACTGTTTATCTTGATTCCAATGGATCACTCACGATCGGCCCGGACACAGTTGATAGCGGAACCAGCGATAACTGTTCACTAGATACAACTTGGTTGAGTGCCTACACTTTCACTTGTGTTGACACTGGTGATACGATGATCACTTTTTACGCGTTGGACATTAGCGGTAACCTTGATTCAACGCTAGTAACTGTTACCGTTGTTGACAGTCAGCCACCGGTTGTAAACCAGTTCGCTTCGATCGAAATATATCTTGATTCAAATGGAGTGGCTGGAATCGCGGCCGATACCCTTGATAGTGGATCATTTGACAATTGTGCTATCGACACCATGTGGTTGAGCACTGACACTTTCTATTGTTTCGACACTAACGGATTCAACTTAGTCACGCTTTACATTAAGGATGTGAGCGGAAATGTGGATTCAGCTGTATCACAGGTTATTGTTAAGGATACTCAATCTGCGGTTGTGCTTACGATGAACGATACAGTGTATCGGATTCAGCTGGAATTGCGTCCATCACGGTAGCTGGTATCGATGCAGGATCGTTCGACAATTGCACGATTGATACCATGTTCCTAGATTCAACGAACTTCAGTTGTGCAAATATTTCGGTTCCGGTTACTGTGACGTTGACAGTAGTTGACATCAGCGGAAACATAGCCAGCGATACTGCGATTGTCACAGTGTTAGATACCATAAGCCCAATGATTGTATGTCAATCGGATACGGTTGTAATGAACGATTCCGGTCAATGCGGTGCGATCGTCAACTATCCATTGCCGTTTGCAAGCGACAACTGTACAATTGATACGATTATTCAGACCGATGGAAGCGGATTGTTCTCAGGCAGTGAATTCCCTATTGGAACAACTTTGGTTGAGTTTACAGCCTATGACGTGAATGGAAATAGTTCGGTATGCACGTTTAATGTAACGGTGTTGGATACGCAAGCACCGACCATAGTCTGCGTTGCGGATACGTTGATTTGCGATTCGGTTTTCACCTTCGATCCACCGGCAACTACAGATAATTGTTCGGCTGACTCAATCCTCCAGATTGCAGGTATTAATTCGGGAGGAGTGTATCCGCTCGGTGCAACTATTAACACGTTCGTTGCATTCGACCCATCTGGGAATTCGGATACGTGCTCGTTCACAGTAACTCGTGATGCATTCCCAACCTCGGCTGATGCTGGTCTGGATACTGCGCTCTGTAATCTAACAGCGTATACATTAAACGGAAACGTGCCAACAATTGGAGCCGGTGCATGGACGGTGTTGTCTTCAGCGGCAACAATTGCTGATCCCGCTAACCCTTCAACAACGGTTACAGGATTGAACATCGGGGACAATACATTTGTTTGGACAGTTGGATTCAGCGTTTGTGTTTCATTAAGCGATACAGTAAACGTTATGGTGGATGAATTGCCAACTGTTTCATCATTAGCGCAGAACCTATCATTATGCGAGGAAGAACAACTTGAAATCACAGCCAATTCACCGACTGTTGGAACAGGACGATGGACCATAAGTGGACCTGCTGATTTGAGCGACAGCCTGAGTGATAAAGTCACATTGTTGAATATGGGTGTCGGACAAATTGATGTGACATGGACCATTTCAAATGGCGTATGTCCTGAGTCAAGTGATGAAATGACTGTGTTCAATAACCTGAACCCAACGGTTTACATCGGTGAAGATTTCGCTCGATTCGCTGGATTCGAAGTGGCGATGAACCCATCAACAACGAATACTTCTAGCTTCTTGTGGTCTCCTCCGGCCGCGTTTGACGATCCAACCATTGAAACTCCTGTTGCGAAGGTTTCTGAAACCACAACACTTGCGTTGCTTGTAACCAGTGATTCCGGATGTACTGCTTCTGATTCGGTGGATTATGTGGTCACGTTCATAAGTGACATTCCAACTGGAATAACTCCTAATGGAGACAACATCAATGATGTTTGGAACATAGATGGTCTAAACCAGTATCCGAACGCCAAGATCATTGTTTATGATCAAGCCGGCAGGGTAGTGTTCGAATCTACAGGATACGATACACCATGGGATGGTAAGTTCAATGGTAAGTTGTTGCCTCGAGCATCTTACTACTGGATCATCGACCTCAAAGATGGAATCAATGAACCGCTTCAGGGCATAATCTCAATCATTCGTTAATGCGCAGGACTATGAAACATATCAAGTGGTGCATGATTCTTCTGATTTGCGGAGTATTCGGTTTATCCGCATATGCTCAGCAAGTTGGACGCTACAGCATGTATATGCAGAATTTTTATGCCATTAATCCTGCGGCTGCAGGACTTGAAGATCATCTTGACGCAACTATCGGTTATAGAAAGCAATGGCTTGGAATAGACAACTCACCACAGATGTATTTCGTGAGTGCTAACATGCCCCTAGGGCGACAGTTTCAATCTCCTCAGATGGGCTCGGCTCGCACGAGTGATCCTAGCCAGTATATGAAGCAGTTCCCAATTCAGAGAAAGTCAAAGCACGGGGTTGGGGCAATGATCAACGTGAATCAGTATGGGGCATTCAAGTATACCCAGGCTTATGGGACTTATGCCTACCATTTACCTATAACGAGTAGAATGAACCTGAGCTTTGGTGCAAACGTTGGTATTAATTCACAAGCAATTGATCAAGGATTGATTGATTTGGAAATTCCGGATGATAATTTCTATGATCAGGTAATTGCTGATGCTCAGCAAAATTCAACCCTGCTTGACATGGATATTGGATTGATGCTTTACGCAAGGCCATTTTTTATAGGCTATTCATCGGAGCAACTTCTTGGAAATCACGTGTCGTTCGGAGGCTCAACGAACTACGGTAAATTGCTCGTTCACCACAAATTGTTATTCGGAAAAACCTTCAAGGTGAATCGACAATGGAGCATATTGCCAAACGGATTTGTTACTGCGACCATGGAAGGTATTATTAGCACAGAACTGAATGTAAGGGTTGATTACAAGGATCAGCTTTGGGGTGGTCTTTCATACAGAAACAAGGATGCAATAATTCCAATGTTTGGAATGTATATAAATGACCAATTTAAGCTGGGCTATGCCTATGATATAACTATCAGCCAATTGAGAGCCTATTCTCCGGGTGGATCTCACGAGATCATGCTCGGAATCATGTTTGGTAACAAACGAGCAGTTTTCTAAATCCATGAGAATTACCCTACATATATTGATCCTCTCGCTGCTGCTCACGGGTAGTGCATTTTCTCAGACCAAGATGGTCTTGAAGGATGTGACCAAGGTCAGTGGCGAACTCAATTCCGAAGCTGAGGAAAGCCTGCCGTTATTTTCTCCTAATGGTCGATTGTATTTTGTGAGAACCCTTTTTGATCAGAATGTTGGTGGCGCTCAAAGCGGTCAGGATATTTGGTATGCTGACTTGAACGGAGAAAACTGGACAGCTGCGTCAAATGAAATATATCCTCTGAACAATGTATTTAACAACGGGGTTGTCGGAGTGGCAGATAGTGGTAGAACCCTTTACTTACATGGATCGTATAGCTCAAAACCAGAATATCAATACGGACTATCAGTAACGCACTATGAGAATGGAAAGTGGACGAAACCGAAGATGGTGCGCATTAAAGGATTCAATCCATACAGCCCATACTTGAACTTCTATGTGAACGATGACAAGGGTATCATGGTTTTATCCTTTGCAGATCGAAAGAACCCAAAAAATGAAGATATCTACGTTTCTTTCAGGGTTAAAAAGAACATTTGGTCTAAGCCTGAATCATTAGGTCCTCAGATCAACACGGATAGTGCAGAGTTTAGCCCCTTTATTTCTGCAGATGGTAAAACACTTTACTTCAGTAGTAACGGTCATGAAGGATTTGGAAGTTTTGACGTGTTTTCTGCCTATCGTTTGGATGACACTTGGAGTCAATGGTCGACCGTAACAAACATGGGCGAGAAAATTAATTCAGAACATTTCGAAGCCTACTATACTCAGCACGGCACCGAGGGTTACTTCTCTAGCAACCGTGATTCTAAGCTGAGTGATCTCTACAAGGCCGAGTTTGAGGTGGTTCAAGTTGAGAAGCGTCCTGAAGTTATGGCCAGTGACGACATGACTAAGGAGATGCTCTTTACCATGAAGGGTTTTCTAGATATCAAAAATCCAGGACAAGTAGGAATGGTCAGAGTTTTAGACATCAATGGAAATGTCGTTGAACGGGTAAAGCCAAATTCTGATGGTTCATTCGAGATCAAATCAATGAATAAGTTCAGCCGCTATTCAGTCGACTTAGACGGTCAGGAAAAAGAAATTGAGGATCTCGAAATATTCTTTGTTAATGCTGATGGAAGTAGGGTATATCTTAATGAAGGAATCGTTGCTGGTCAGTATCCATTTGAGACATTGGATCGTGATATCAAGGCGGTATTGATGGCTGAGGTGAACGAAGATGCTGAAAACGCGTTGTTCAAGTTTGCCGCAGACGGGGATATTCCGGCTGGAGCATCCATCTATTTGTATGACGAGAACGGACGTCAACGTGAAACGGCAATTGTGAATCGTAAGGGTGAGTTCTCATTCAAATCCATGAGAAATGGAGGTGTATATCGCATTGAAGCTGAAGGAGGAACAATTACGAATGACACGAAAGTCTATTTCGTTAATAACAGTGAGCAAATTGAAATCAGTGGAAACATCTTGAAAGGCGCCTTATTTAAGAAGTTGAGCGGATCGTTCCAAGAAATAGTCGAAGAGAAGAAACCAGTCGCCTCTGTTGAAGAGCCGAGTAAACCAGCCAACCCTCTGAGAAATGAAACTGGTTCACAAGAAATGGTCGCAGACAATACCCCGGAGTTATTAGAAGAAGCAACATTCGGATTTGAATATGGACAGTTACCTCCTGAGGGCACCCGTGTAACATTAGTTGATGAAAACGGAAACATTGTGGAAGAATCGTTTACCGATGCGGATGGGCTATTCCGATTTAAGAAGTTGCAGGGAGACAAAAACTATAGCATCAAGTTGGACGAGGCGTCCGATGTGAACAAGGACTTGAGCATGTATTTGGTGGATGCGGATGGATTGCAACGTCCGTTAGCTAAAAGTGTTGCTTCCGGTGGAAACTTTGTGGGAAGCGTTGCCTCTGAAACAGTGGCTGGAGAAGGAGAGGAAGTTTATTCCTTTAACTACAACGCGCTTCCACCTGCCGGTTCAAAAGTTTACCTGACAGACGAAAACGACAATGTGATTGATTCTTCCTACGTTGATGCGGATGGAAACTTCAAGTTCAAGAAGCTGAGATCTGATAAGGCCTATATGATGAGACTCGCGGACTCAAAAGATGCAAGCAGTGGGTTAGATTACTTTATTGTCGATGCTGCTGGGAATGAACATGCTGTTTCTACATCACAGAAGAAGGGCGATGCCATAACAGCGCTTGATGAAACGGATGCGGCTCCGACAATTTCAAAGGACAAGTTTGACAAATTCACATTTGACTACGCGAACCTACCAAAGGATGGGTCTAAGGTTTATTTAACAGATGAATATGGTAACCTTGTCGACTCCTCTTATGTAGACGCTAAGGGTAACTTCCGATTTAAGAAACTCGACCCGAGCAAATCGTACCTTTTTAAGGTTGATGATAAAGATTTTGATATGGATGCAGCTGCCATGTATGCTGTGAGCGGTGGAGAAAGGCGACAGTTGAAGAAATTACCCGGAAGCTTCTCCTATGATAGAATGGCTTTAATTGCGGTTAAGGATACCAAGTTGGATGTAAGCAAGTTCCAAATTGAATACGATGGAGAGATTCCAGATCAGGCGCAGGCATACCTCTATGATGAAGAAACCAATGAGATTATTGAAACAGCGGAGATTGAAGAGGATGGAAGCTTCAGTTTCAGAAAGCTGAATCCTGATCGCAAATACAATGTCAAGTTTGACGAAGAAATCGACAATAGTAAGGCGAAGTATTTCCCAATTGAAGTCGTGGAGCTAGTGGAGAAGCGCAAGCCGACACCGTTGAAGCCTAATGAATCCTTTGCTTTGGTTCCACCAGTTAATGAGCGCAAGGAAACCATTCAGGTGAAGGAAGATGATATTGTAAACAAGACTGTATTTGAAGACCCTAGTGAATTGGAAGCAAAGCCACTTGCTGATTTGAATGCGGATTGGGTTCTGTACTTCGGCTTCAATGAATTCCTGCTATCACCTGAGAACATTGTTGAGGTAAAGAAGATTGCTAAGACTTTAAGAGAAGATGAAACGTTGGTAGTAAGAGTGGAAGGACATGCAGATAATGTGGGTTCAGAGGATATAAACTATCGCATGTCCGTACTCAGGATTTCAAATGTTATTTACCACTTGGAGATGAGGGGAATTGATGAAACTAGAATGGAGGTGAAGCCGTTTGGTGAATTGATGCCCATTGCTGATAACGCCACTGAAGAGGGGAGAGCAAAGAACAGAAGGGTGGAGATTCACATTTCAAAGAAGTAGAATCGAAATCTATAAGAATTAAAAAGCCGAGTAATTGCTCGGCTTTTTGCATTTGTAAGTCTGGTTAGCTTAACCTAAATAAGCCTTGAGTAATTTACTTCTTGATGTATGACGAAGTCTTCGAATCGCTTTTTCCTTAATCTGGCGAACACGCTCTCTGGTTAAGTCGAACGCCTCACCGATCTCTTCTAGGGTCATCGGATGCTGTCCGGTTAATCCGAAATAAAGTCGAATTACATCTCCTTCGCGCTCAGAAAGTGTGGCAAGTGAGCGCTCAATTTCTCGTCTCAATGACTCGTTTAATAGGCTTGATTCGGGATTGTGCTCATGCTCCCCTTCCATCAAGTCATACATGTTTCGATCTTCATCTTCCGCGCCTGGAAGTGGAGCATCCATTGACATGTGTCTCCTATTATTCTTTAGGTTTTGAGAAACATCTTTTTCAGGAAGCTCAAGTTCTACTGCCAACTCATCAACCGTTGGCTCACGCTCGTGCTCTTGCTCCAGCTTTGCATACGCACGGTTGATTTTGTTGATGTTGCCGATCTTATTTAGTGGAAGTCGGACGATACGAGCTTGTTCAGCCAGCGCCTGAAGAATAGACTGACGAATCCACCAGACCGCATAGGAAATGAACTTGAAACCTCTGGTTTCATCGAAGCGCTGTGCAGCTTTGATCAAGCCTAAATTACCTTCGTTAATCAGGTCAGGTAAGCTTAAACCTTGATTTTGATATTGTTTAGATACTGAAACCACAAAACGGAGATTTGCTCTGACTAATTTGGCTAAGGCCTGTTGGTCACCTTCCTTAATTCGTTTCGCTAGTTCAACTTCTTGCTCTGCTGTGATTAAGTCTTCACGACCAATTTCGGTTAAGTACTTATCGAGCGAGGCGGTTTCGCGATTCGTTATCTGTTGGGTGATTTTGAGCTGGCGCATGTGTGGTTGGTTTTTCTTGCTTCCAAAGAAAAATCATGAACATGGCGAAAAAAGAAGGCGGTACTCAAGTTTTTGAATACCGCCTTGTTGAAACGTGTTTGTATTTCAGTGTCTTAGGACGCTGGGCTCGCTTCTGGCTTTGGCATAAGTGCCTTGCGAGATAGACGAAGCTTTCCTGATTTTGGATCGATTTCAATCAGCTTCACTTCGATTTTGTCTCCTGTTTTCAGGACATCCTCCACTTTTTCAATGCGCTTCCAGTCTATTTCAGAGATATGAAGAAGACCTTCTTTGCCAGGAAGGATTTCAACGAATGCTCCGAAAGCGGCTAAATTTTTCACCTTTCCGGTGTATACCTGACCAACTTCTGGTTTCGCAACGATACCTTTCACCCAAGCCATCGCCCTATCCATTCCATCTTTGTTATCGCAAGCGATTTCAACAATACCGTTCTTTTCGTCTTCGGTGATTGAAATTGTAGTGCCAGTCTCTTTCTGAATCTCCTGAATAACCTTTCCACCAGGTCCGATAACCGCTCCAATCTGATCCTTATCGATCAAAATTGTCTCGATACGAGGAACGTGTGGTTTAAAGTCAGCGCGTGCCTCGCTCATGGTCTTCATCATCTCACCTAAGATGTGTGCACGACCATCTTTTGCTTGGTTTAATGCTTTCTCCATGATTTCGTAAGAAAGGCCATCAACTTTGATATCCATCTGACAAGCAGTGATTCCTTTTTCAGTTCCAGTCACTTTGAAGTCCATGTCACCCAAGTGATCTTCATCTCCAAGAATGTCACTCAAGACCGCATATTTGCCATCCTTGCCCATGATCAATCCCATCGCAATTCCGCTCACCGGACGAGTCAACTTGATACCCGCGTCATAAAGCGCAAGGGTTCCCGCGCAAACAGTCGCCATAGAAGAGGAACCGTTTGACTCAAGAATGTCACTGACTACTCGAACAGTGTATGGGTTTGCTTCTCCGCTAGGCACCATAGGCTTCAAAGCTCGGAGCGCTAAGTTGCCATGACCAATTTCTCTTCGGCTAACGCCACGTATTGGTCGAGCCTCACCAGTTGAGAATGGAGGGAAGTTGTAGTGAAGCAAGAACTTCTCGCTTCCTTCATGGAACGCACCATCAATTTCCTGCTGGTCAAGCTTCGTTCCGAGGGTTACAGTAGTCAATGACTGAGTTTCACCTCTTGTGAAGATTGCTGATCCATGAGTCCCTGGTAGGTAATCAACTTCGCACCAGATAGGACGAATTTCCGTGGTTGAACGTCCGTCCAAGCGCTTTCCTTCGTTTAGGATCATATTGCGCATTGCTTCCTTTTCTACTGCGTGGAAATATTTGTGAACCAATCCTGCTTTCTCTGCCTGTTCTTCCTCTGAAAGTGTTTCGAGGAATTCTGTTTCTAAAGCCTTGAAAGCATCTCCTCGCTCGTGCTTGGCGCTAGCTGATGTTGCAATTGTATAACACTTGTCGTAGCAATATGCCATAACTGCAGCTTCTAGTTCAGCATCGTTAACCTCGTGACTGTATTCGCGCTTGGTTGTTGCTTTTTCGATTTTGGCAGCAAGATCTAGTTGAGCCTTGCAGTGAATCTTGATTTCATTGTGAGCAACTTTGATGGCTTCAAGCATCTCAGCCTCGCTTACTTCACTCATTTCGCCTTCCACCATCATGATGTTTTCGTTGGTAGCACCAACCATGATGTCAATGTCAACTTCTCCCATCTGCTCCTTGGTAGGGTTGATAACAAACTCTCCGTTGATGCGTGCAACACGTACCTCAGAAATAGGACCGTTAAATGGAATATCTGAAACTGCCAAGGCTGCAGAAGCGGCTAAGCAGGCCAGTGCGTCCGGCTGAACTTTTTTATCAGAAGAGATGAGGTTAACTACCATCTGCGTGTCAGCGTGGTAATCATCAGGGAAAAGTGGACGCAATGCTCGGTCAATAAGACGAGCAGTCAAGATTTCGTTGTCGGTAGGTCGCGCTTCTCGCTTGAAATAACCCCCAGGAAATTTTCCGGTTGAGGCATATTTCTCTCGGTATTCAACCGTCAATGGTAAAAAGTCAATTCCTTCTTTAGCTTCTTTGTTCGATACAACCGCTGCAAGCAACATGGTGTCGCCTTGCTTTACAACAACAGACCCGTCTGCCTGCTTTGCTAGTTTTCCTGTTTCAATAGTGATAGTTTCACCGTTCGTTCCGGTGATGGTTTGTGTAATTCCTAACATAAATACGATAAGTGTAGATACGAAAAAAGGCAATGTATCATTGCCTTCCCTCGCATCTGATTTGATGTTTATTTTCTCAAATTGAGCTCCTTAATGATACTCCTGTATCGCTCAATATCCTTGTTCTTAAGGTAGTCTAGTAAGCTTCTACGCTTACCTACAAGCTTAATAAGTGCTTGTTGTGTGTTGAAATCCTTTCGGTTTTCTTTTAGGTGACCGGTCAAATGGTCAATACGGTGGCTGAACAATGCAATTTGTCCTTCAGATGAGCCAGTGTCAGTTGCTGATTTTCCGTGCTTTTTGAAAATCTCGTGTTTCTTTTCGCTTGTCAAATACATGCTTTCCGCTATACGTTTCTAAAAATCGGGCTGCGAAGATAGTTATTTCCTACTGCCAATCAATCAATTGAATCAATTTTTCAGAAGGTGCAATGTTTGGTAGATTTTTTCTTTCAAATCCTTGCGCTCAACAATGTAGTCGAGGAACCCATGTTCAAGCACAAACTCCGCAGTTTGAAAGCCTTCGGGAAGATCTTTACCGATCGTTTCCTTTACTACTCGAGGACCTGCAAAACCTATCAACGCACCGGGTTCAGCGATGTTCAAATCGCCAAGCATCGCAAATGATGCTGTTACACCTCCGGTTGTGGGGTCAGTTAATACAGATATGTAAGGGATTTTCTTTTCAGCAAGTAAGGTCAACTTGGCACTTGTTTTTGCCATTTGCATCAACGAAAATGCGGCCTCCATCATTCGAGCTCCGCCTGACTTGCTGATCATTATGAAGGGCATGTTGTGCTCGATAGAATGGTCAATGGCTCGACTGATTTTTTCGCCAACTACGGCTCCCATACTACCTCCAATAAAGTCAAAGTCCATACAGGCAACAACCACTTTCTTGCGGTTCATACTTCCAGTAGCCGCGCGACATGCATCATGCAGACCTGTCTTTTTAATGGTAGAAGCTAGTCGATCTCCATACTTCTTCGTGTCTTCAAAGCCTAGCGGGTCACCACTCACGATGTGCGGATGTAACTCGGTAAAGCGATTGTTGTCAAAAAGCACTTGGAAGTACTTGTGCGAGTTGATTCGCTCATGGTATCCGCAACTCTCACAGACCCACAATGTATGAGCATGTTCATCGGAACTAAACACATGGTTACACTTCCTACACTTATACCAAAGTCCTTCCGGAGTTTCCTTCTTCTCTTTGGTTGGGGTCCTGATCCCCTCTGTCATTCTTTTGAACCAACCCATGGGCGTTTGTTTCTCAGAGCGTGCAAAGCTATACCAATTTATTACAGTTGGATGGTTGATTAGAAAGGATAGTCAATCGCCAGATTCAGAGTGACATTCGGGCGTTTCCAATCACTAAAATGCGGGTCGCCATTGTTTAGTCTCCATTCTTGCCTTTGCGCATTTGTTTGCGTCTTTGGCTGGAAAAATGCCCAGCGCTCGCCTTGTGGAAGGCTAGGGTCTTTTAATTGAAGTCCTAAATCCATGCGCAACACGAAGAAGTTTAGGTTGTAGCGGATTCCAGCACCCGGAGCTACGGCAATGGCGCGCCAAAAACTTTTAAAATTGAATTCGGCACCATCACGCTGAGGGTCATATCGCAATAGCCAAATGTTTCCGAAATCACTAAACAGCGCGCCTTCCAATTGCTTGAAAAGCTTGAATCGGTATTCGGCATTGATTTCCATTTGGAATTCACCGACTTGATCGATTCCATAAATGGCGGTGTCAGCAAGGTTTCCTGGACCAAGTCCGCGCGCCCTCCATGCTCTAATTCCGTTTGATCCACCAGCAAAATAGGATCGTTCAAACGGAAGTGCGTTCAGGTTGGTCAGTGGTTTTCCAGCTCCCATAAAGAATCGGAATACTGATTTACTGCTTTCCGTAAGGATGAAATATTGTTTGAATTCTAAGTCAGCTTTGACATACTGAGCGAAAGCTACTTTGTGAATGATATAGCTATCATCCACTTTGTTTAATCCAATAGAACCGGCACCAAGTCTTAGGAGGTTTCCGGCCATTTCGTAGCTTACCCTGTAGTAGTAGAAATTCTTATTGGGATTAGATAAGTCCTGAGTTGAATATGAATAACTCAAGCGGCCTGCGGCAATTACGTGGTCATTATAACTATTGATCAACAAGGAATTTTTGGATGCTAGAAGCTGTCTCTGAAAGGTTGAATCTTTTTGCAGCTCAATCACCGAGACGTCCACCGGGGCAATGGTGAGCTGATCCTGCGGCCTCAATCGCATTGTCCACTGATACGTCAAGTTGATTAGGTTTCGGTCATACTGCGGCCTTCCTTGCCTGTCCAACGCGAAACTGATATTGGTTTTGGGTTCCTTAATGCGAGGCAGGTCCCGCTTTGGATTGCGCAGCAAAAAGTCTGGAATGGTGATTCCTACTTGTGTACCAAATTCATAGGTATTGATGGGTGTTTTGTTGATGATGGCTTCATTTTCTCCCTCCACCGTTGCATTGGTTTTTTGCCATTCAACTCCGCCATAAATTTTCCAATCAAATTGCTCAGCCCCGTGAAATAGGTTTTTGTTTTGGTAGTTGATGCTGTTACTTAGACCTAGGTTACCTGACCGGTTTGTTCCAACAGTTTCGAGTGTCACTGCCTGCTTTGGAGCCTTGGTGAGGTTAACGTACATGTCAAGCTGAGGAACACCTTCGTATTCTCCAACAGACTCAAAACGGATGTCAATGAATCGATAGTTGTTCAACGCATTCAACCGATCATAAGTGTATTGGGTTTTGCTCAGGGAGTAATAATCCCATTTGTTGAGGAATAAGTTTCTAGAAATACGAGATGGCTTCACATATGGCCGTCCTGTGTAGAGGTAGATTGCGTTTCTGTAATATGAACTATCCAACTTAAGAGCAACGCTCCGAGCCTCGTAGTTTTGATTGATAATTACCCGACTGATTTTGTGTCGTTGGTGAGGCCTGATTCTGATTGTATCAAGACCATTGACTTCACCAGAAATTCGCTGATTTCGAAAGCGTACCATGACATCGTAGTACGTCCCCTCCATGTTCGTGTCGACATCAAACAAGAGGTGAATTTTTTCGAATGAATAGTAGCCAAGGTCTTTGATTGCTTTGGTCAATCGATTTCGTTCAGAGGTAAGAAGGTCAGTGTTGTAAACTGTTCCACGTGGTAGCTTAAGCTTTGTCAACTCTACGTTTTCGGGGTTTGAAAACTCAAGCCTTAAAGAATCATCCTCAAAGGAATAACCCAACTTTCTGAGTTTGTATTCCGGGCCGGTGAAAACATAATAATGTAATTCAGCTTCATCTTCATCAAGCATGGCATAGGCCGTGGCCTTCGCATCAAAGTGACCATGGTTTTGAAGGTAGCGCTCAATTTGCTCACGACTTTTATCCAATAAAACAGGTTCGAACAGAATGGGTGCTTCGCCCACATCTTCTTTCAAAAAGCGATTCCATTTCTTTTCCTGATTACGGCCATTGGCGTAGTTCCAGACACCAAGGTGGAAATTAAGGATGCCAAGTATTTTTCGGTTTGGTTTCTGCTTCAATACCGAATACAAGTCATCATCGGTCACTTGGGTTTCGTTGACCTCATTTTCGTTCAGGTGCACCACATTTTTTACCACAAGGTGTTGCCCGCCTTCCACATAGCGAGTCGGTCTGCACGACTGAAACGCGATCGAAATAACAATTGGAATAGATAACAGGCGAATGTGACTGCGGGGCATCCGTAGGCGCACTTATATTTGACCCCAAAGCTAAGGCAAAGCTCAGGGCTCAAAGATTTGATTACCAAAAATGAAATAAAACGGATTAAGTCACTTCATAGAAAGAGGGGGCGAGACGAAGAGAGGGCCTTTCTTGTGGAGGGTGAAAAAATGGTCATGGAGTTGCTGAATAGCAGATTTGATGTTCAGGCGATCTACTATACCGAATTAGGCCGCTCGTCTCGATTTGATTCATTCAAAGGCGGACTCGTCACAACTAAGGAGATGTCGCAGATTACTGCGCTAGCGACCGCTTCACCTGTGTTGGCCATAGTTTCAAAAACAAAACAAACCTCGGATCAAATTGCCTTGTCACAGCAGAGGGTTTTGATTTTGGATTCTATCCGCGATCCAGGAAACCTAGGAACCATTATTCGCTCAGCTGATTGGTTCGGGATCAAAACCATCGTTGCCTCTCTTGATACAGTGGATGTATTCAACCCAAAGGTTATTCAAGCTACTATGGGAAGTGTGTTTCGAGTTGAAGTTGATTATCAGGAACTTTACCAACTCGCTGAATGGAAAATCCGGAATCCAGAATTCAAGTTTTATGGAGCCATGCTTGAGGGTAAACCGAGTAATACATTAAGGACATGTCCCGGTTTCGGAGGACTGATTATTGGAAACGAGAGTTTCGGCATTTCCAATGAAATACAAGCATTGATTGATACTCCTGTCACAATCGAACGAATTGGAAAAGCAGAGTCATTGAACGCCTCAGTTTCTGCAGCTATCCTCCTTTATGAGTGGTGCGGCCTATCCCTCAAAGTTTAGGGAAAAGATAAAAATTCTAGAATGCAGATCCGTAACGGGAGCTGAATAGATGGTGTTTTCTTGCTTAATGATATTGTTTACACCATAGCTAAACTTTAGCTCCGGTGAAAACTTGAAGTATTCTAGAAAGAAATCAAATCCGAATCCAACTTCTATATTGTAATTCTGAGGCTTAAGTTTTACAATTAACTCTCCAGCCTGGTCCACCGTATTATCAGCATTTTGTTGTGAGGCTAAATCAAAGCTGTAGCTAAACCCGGTCATAACGTAGTGTGCAAAATTGTTAATACGCTGAGAACGGTATTTCAACAAAACTGGGGCTTCTATGAAAGTAGACTCTATCGTCTTCACTTTTGGAATTGTTTGTCCGTAAAATGTGTATTCGAGGTTTCTAGATGCAAATGCGATACCCGGAGTGAATCGTAGTCCAAAGTAAGGTCCGGCATGAAGTTCACTCACCACGTGGATAATGAATCCGGGCTGTTTTACTACCTCGAGTTTTATTAGTGAATCTGATTTTGTGAGGTCGTTGCTAATCCCAAAACCATTTTGGCTCAATCCAAGTTGAAAGCCAAAGTGGACCCACTTGTTGTCAAACTTTGGCAAGTTCTCTGGTTTTTCCCGCTGAGCTAGAACCAAATTTGGCAAGACACAAATGCCAAGTATCCCTATTAAATGCTTGAATCTCACGCAGCAAAAGAACGAAAGACCATTCGTTTTATTTCTCTGCAAAATAGATGGTAGCGATTCCGAACGTCAACCGGTATTCATCCACCTTCGAGAAACCAACAGACTTGAGAATGTCAACGAATTCACTGCCTTCGGGAAATGCGTTTACGGATTCAGGAAGGTATGTATATGCTCTTGAATCTTTAGAAATGGATTTACCAATAAAAGGGAGAATAACTTTGAAGTAGAAATTGTAGAGCTGTTTCCAAGGAACCATTCTAGGCTTGGAAAACTCTAATATGGCAACCGGATATCCTGGCTTGAGTACCCTGTTGATTTCCCCAAGTCCGGCTCGAAGGTTTTCGAAGTTTCTTACTCCAAACGCTACTGTCACGGCTTCAAACACATCCGATGGAGAGTCGATTTGCTCTGCATCGCCCAATTCCAATCGAATGCGATCGTCCAATTTCCGTTGGTGAATTTTGTTTTTTCCAACTTCAAGCATGCCTGCTGAAATATCGATTCCTCTGATGTGCTTGGGGTTAAGTTTGATCAACTCAATTGCGAAATCACCTGTTCCAGTTGCCACGTCCAAAATCATTTGTGGCTTGAATTTTCTGAGCAGTCTCACCGCTTTTCTTCTCCACAGCTTGTCAATGTTCATGCTCAGCAGATGATTCAGCAGATCGTATTGGCCGGAAATGTTATCAAACATCTTGGCTATCTGTTCCTTTTTGCTTCCTTCCTGCGAATAGGGCTTTACGTGTTCAGCTTTGTTTTCCATCAGTTTTAGTTACCCTACCATCAGGTGTTCTTCAGGATAAGAGTAGTTTGTTGTAAGGATTTTTCGTGCAAATGCGAAGATGATCGAAAGGGTACCTAAGCGACCAATGAACATTGATAAAATCAATACCACTTTCCCCGGACTACTCAACATACCAGTGATTCCTGTGCTGTATCCACAGGTAGAGAATGCGCTTACCTCTTCGTATAGTAAGTCGATAAAACTCCGATCAGGCATGGCCAGGATGTGTGTTTCCGTAAACGTTAAGATGTAGGTGCATATGACCATTCCTCCGCCAAATGTGATGAGTACAGTGAATGCCTTAAGCATGTCATCGTTTGGAATGGTGCGACCCAACACTTCAACCTTCTTTTTACCTCGAATAATTGAATACGTGTTGATGCATATCAATGCAAACGTAGATGTCTTGATTCCACCCGCAGTGGAAAAGGTATTGCCACCAACAAACATCATGAAAATCATCAAGAAAACTGAAGCGGTGGTTAAAGCGTGTATATCAGCGGTATTTAACCCTGCGGAACGCACGGAAATTGCTTGAAACGTTGCTATGATGGTACTCTCGACAAAGTTATTTTCCGAAAGCGTGTTGTTCCATTCGGCCACCATGTACAGCACCACACTGATCACGATAAGTATCATGTGAGTTCGAACCGCGAGGATAGTGCTCATATGTGGCTTTTTCCATGGGTGTTTCATTCGGTCGCGAAGAAGACTTGGTGTAAACAAGTCAAACAAAACGGTAAAACCAAATGCGCCCAAAAGAATGAGGGCAGCAACCACTATATGTATCAAATATGCATCTCTTAAAAATACGGCATACATGCCATCAGCTACAGTGGAGAACCCACCGTTGTTAAAGGCAGAAATTGAGTGGAATATGCTGAAGAATATTTTGTCTCCTTCGGCCGAAAAGGGCATGTCAGGAGTAAGAAGCAAGTAAATGAAAAGTGCTCCGACTAACTCAATCACGACACTGAGTCCGAACACCTTGAAGAGCATGCCTTTCGCATTGAAAAATGAGTCTTTTGTTACGAAGTCTTCCAGGATATCGTCTTGTTTCATGCCGAAACCAGCGCGGTTTAAGAAAGCAGCCAAGTAGGCAAATGAAACTATGTTCAACCCCCCCAGCTTCATTAGCATCATGATGACAAACTGCCCTTTGAAGGTGAAGTAGGTGGCTGTGTCCACAGCTGCTAAACCGGTGACACAAGTTGCGCTTACAGATGTGAACAGGGCATCAATGAACGGCATGTTGCCAATGTCCGTTGTCATTTCAGGCATCATCAGGAGCGCAGTTCCTGCGCCTATGATAACAAGGAATGAAAAAATGAAAATGGTGGAGGGATGAAGCTTGATGTTTGAAATGATGTTGGTCTTGTCACTGAGCTCAAAGAACACCACTAGAAAAAGATAAAATTGCAGGAACACCACTGACAAAGCACTTGCACTCCCGATGCCCAGTGCATCGAAAATGGATTGTACGATGAGTACGTCAAAGAGATTGTACATCACGCCTTCGATGAGAAGGATAAGTACCATGACCCCTTCAAACCAGTTTTGCTTTATAAATTGAACAGGGGAGAAGTCGTAGAAGATTTTTGCGAAATAGTGGAATACGTAATACCCAAAGGAAAACTCTACAATTACCTGCACCCAGTTATTGGTCCCTTCATCTAAGTGGAATCCGTGATAGTAAAACAGTGTGCCAATGGCGATGATTGAGACGAAGAACGAGATGACCTTTAATCGCCTTAAACTTCTCTCCTTACTGCTGTAAATGAAAAGGTTGATCTTTTCTCTTAGTGACTGAACTGACACTGCTATGTGGTGATATTACTAAACTCTTGTTTTAAGGATTTGGCGTCAATCGCCACAACACCGGGAAATTGACAAACCCATCCACCCGCGAGGTTAGATAAGTATGCGATTTCATCCATTGCCAATCCAGTAGCCAAGCCGCAGGCTGCTGTGCTAATTACAGTGTCACCGGCTCCGCTCACGTCCGAAATATTTCTCTTGTGAGCAGGAGCGTGATGGTTTTCATTTCCGTTGGTGATGTAAACACCATCGCTAGATAGTGTGAAAAACGCCATTTCTATTGGCATGATGTCATTCAGAAAACGAAACGCTTGCTCAAGATCGCTGGCTGTGGCTTTCAAATCCTGTTGGTTTAGTCCATCCCTTAGTTCTCGCAAATTGGGTTTGAACAAGGTGACTCCCGAATAGGATAGGAAGTTGCGCTTTTTAGGGTCAACGGCCGTTGGAATTCCTTTGGCTCGGGAAAGTTCTATCACCTTTCCGATCACTGTGGGTGTTATCGTGCCTTTGTCATAGTCTTCGAAAATGATAACGTGTGGGTGTTCAGAGTTTACCAGATTGGTAATCCGCTCCAGCAAAGCGATTTCATCATTAGCCTCAATCGGATTAGTCTGTTCTTCGTCCATTCGCATCAATTGATGATTGTTACTCATCAATCGTGTTTTTACCGAACTAATACGATCGGCACTGCTTCGCACTCCTGAAGTATTGAGTCCTTCATTTGACAAAAGGTTCAAAGTTCTGTTTCCAGCTTCGTCAGATCCGACCACTGAGCATAGCAGAGGAGTGGCGCCAAGGCCCTTTATATTAAGTGCCACGTTCGCTGCTCCGCCCAGTCGATACTCTTTCGATGAAATGTCAAGCACGGAAACCGGAGCTTCTGGAGAAATACGGTTAACGGAACCTCTATAGTATGCGTCTAGAATGACATCTCCTATGATGAGCACCTTCAGCTCTTGGAAGCGGTCAATGGCGTTGAGAATCTTGTTTTTATCCATCAAGCAAGTTGTTCGATTGCTTGTTTAATCCGTGATATAGCTTTTCGCAAATCGTCTTCCGAAGCCGCATAGGATAGCCTAACGTATTCATCTGCACCGAATGCCGAACCAGCTACCGTGGCTACATGTGCCTCCTCCAATAAATACATGCACAAATCGGAGGCACTGTCAATTCTTCTATCGCCAAAGCTTTTGCCAAACAGCGAATCCACCTTTGGAAATAAATAGAAAGCACCTTCAGGATGATTGCAAACCAAGCCAGGGATTGCACTCAGTCCATCAATCATGATTTGTCTCCGCCTTGCAAATGCATCAATCATAAATTGAACCGCAGAAGGATCTGCTTCCATAGCCGCTTTTGTCGCCATTTGGCTGATCGTGGATGCTCCACTTGTAAACTGTCCCTGAATTTTGTTGCAAGCCTTTGCAATGGTCTCAGAAGCTGCGATATATCCGATTCTCCAACCAGTCATAGCAAAGGCCTTTGAAACACCATTTACAGTGATCACGCGCTCGTAAAGTTCAGGAACGGCCGCCAGCGAAAAGTGCTCGCCTTCATAGCGAATGTGCTCGTAAATCTCATCGCTCATGATGTGCACCTGAGGATGTCGTTTGAAAACTTCAGCCAAAGCCAGAAGTTCGTCTTTAGAGTAAGCACTTCCAGTAGGATTCGAAGGCGAAGAAAACATGAACAGCTTGGTTTTTGGCGTAATGGCATTTTCAAGCTGCTTGGGCGTGATTTTGAATTGTTGTTCGACTCCGGCTTTTAGCTCAACTACGTTGCCTTCGGCATACTTTACCATCTCCTTGTAGCTTACCCAAAACGGGGCCGGAATGATCACCTCATCACCAGGATTTACCAAGCAAAGCACCGTATTCATGATGCTCTGTTTTGCCCCGGTTGAAATCACGATTTGATTAGGACTATATGTCAACCCGTTATCACGAAGTAGTTTCTGAGCGATAGACTCTCTCACATCCGGAAAACCAGGTACTGGGGGGTATTGAGTAACGTTTCCATTGATAGCTTGTTTTGCAGCCTCTTTTATGAATTCGGGAGTGTTGAAGTCGGGTTCACCCAAGCTCAGGTTGATCACATCAAAACCTTTCGATTTTAAGTCGCGACTGCGCTGAGACATGGCAATCGTCTCCGATTCGCCAAGTTGTAGGATGCGGTCTGAAAGTATTGCCATACGCTCCGTTAGGCGGGCAAAGCTAAGGAATTGGGGTTGTCGATTGCCATTGATAAAAACAAACGTTCAATCAGGAAGAGTAATAAACTTGCAGCATGGAATTATTGGAGGAATTAGTCGAGGCTCTGTTGTTATTGATTCCGGTGGCGGGAGTCGTTGCAGTGGTGTACGTAATGTTGACCAAGTACTTTGAAAGTCAGGAGCAAAAGCAGCTGTCCGAGTGGAAGCAGAAGCAAGCCAAGGATTATTTACCTATCCAGATGCAGGCATATGAGCGATTGATTTTGTTGATGGAACGCACACATCCTGAGCGATTGGTATTTCGCATTAACAAACCAGGAATGAGCGCAAGGCTGATGAGGGCGGACATCATGAAGCTCATTCGAGATGAGTTTGACCACAATTTGACGCAGCAACTATATATCAGCAATGAAGCCTGGGAGTCGGTTAAAGCAGCGCGTGAGGAAACGCTGAAAATCCTAAATCTGGCTGCAGAGCGCACCGACAAGGATGGGTCGAGCATGGAGTTCAGCACGGCAATTCTGGAAATTGTGGGTCAAATGAAACGGACGCCAACAGATATCGCGATTGATATTCTCAAAGCGGAGTTCAGAAAGAAGTTAAAAGGCTAGTTGATTTCTCGCAAAAGTTGCAAAGTAGCTTCGAACTCGTTGAGCCATCCTTGTTTTAAACCTTCTTCGAGTTTATCAACAACATTTTGGGAGTTTAGATTTCGGAATACGTATTCGTAAATACTTCGTTCAGCCATTTTCTGAAAGGCGCGTTCTTGTTGTTGTTTTCTCAACGATTGCAACCAACCTGATTCTTCGATTGTTTTCTGTCTAGCATTCACTGCTTTCCAGCATTCCGAAATTCCCTCATTGTGTAGAGCAGATGCCAGTAACACCTTTGGTTGCCAGCCGGATTCTGCAGATGGAAAAAGGTGAAGAGCCATTTCGATCTGCTTTTTGGCTTTTCGAGCCTGATCCAGCAAGTCGCCATCGGCTTTGTTGATCACAATGACATCTGCAGATTCCATGATGCCACGTTTGATTCCCTGAAGTTCATCACCCGTTCCGGGCATGGCGAGCATCAGAAAACAGTCTGTGATATTGATGATTTCCGTTTCACTCTGACCAACTCCGACAGTTTCAATAATGATGACGTCAAATCCTGCTGCTTCGCAGAGTAACATGGTCTCTCTGGTTCGAGCAGCGATTCCACCCAGTGTTCCGCCTGAGGGGCTAGGGCGTATAAAAGCGTGCGGATCTCGACTCAGTTCTTCCATCCTTGTTTTGTCACCCAGAATACTCCCTGAGCTTCGAGAGCTACTAGGATCCACTGCCAGCACAGCAACCCTTAAACCCAATGATGTGATGTGCTTTCCAAGCTTCTCAATAAAGGTGCTTTTGCCTACTCCTGGGATTCCGGTTATGCCCAGCCGAATAGCATTTTTCCGATGATCATAAAGCTCCGTAATGAGCTGCATGGCAGCCATTCTATCTTTTTGTTTCGAACTTTCGATGAGGGTGATGGCCTTTGCCAATGCAAGTCGGTCACCTAGTTTGATTCCGGAAATTAACGCTGACAAATCCATTGAGAGTCAAAGAAAGTGAAAGTTCGGGCAGCTGTGGTTAGATAATTATTTGATCCAATCTAGCTGAGAGTGATGGATCAAGCCAAATATGTTTTGCTCATTGTGCCTTTTTGCATTTTCGTCTCGCAGGAGCAAGCTCAGCTCATGGAACAAAAAAAGCCATATCGCATTGCGATACAGCTTCATCACCTAGTGATCCGGATTGGATTCGAACCAATGACCTACTGCTTAGAAGGCAGTTGCTCTATCCAGCTGAGCTACCGGACCGGTCAATAAAAAAGGCCTCAAAAGAGGCCTGTCGGGGTGGCAGGATTCGAACCTGCGGCCTCCTGCTCCCAAAGCAGGCGCGATAACCGGACTACGCTACACCCCGAAATAAAGAACTATGCAGGCTTTTCATCTATAACCTCCCGATCACAATCGGGACGCAATTATCGAGGCGTAGTTTATCCTGACGATAGGAAGGGCTACACCCCGAAATAAAGAACAAAAAATGCCGCCCTTAAAAAGGACGGCAAATGTAAGATTTGATTGATAAAGTGCTACACTAAATTTAAAGTGTACTATTTCTTAAATTATCAACCTCGGCAGCTAAGGCTTGAACTTGCTCTACGGTGTATTTTTTGGCGTTTGATTTGATCGGTCCCAAAACAGGGCCGAGAGTTTTGATTCTCTCACCTAAAGCTGTCATTTCCTGGTTGTTCTTGAAAACAGCGCATAAGTGAACTATGCTTTCGTAGCTGTTTACCATTTCCCAAAAACCAATTTTTGTTTCATCGTCTTTTATATCAGTTTTTAAGGTGGCGGTAGCCAAATGCATTCCCTCAATCCATCCTCCGATGATCATAAACGTAGCATATTGGGCACGTTCGTCAGAGAACAATTGATCTTTTGCTTTTAGATAAGCTTTGGTAAGAAGTACTGATTTGTTGATAGTAGTATCATCGCTGGCCATTTTGCTCATCAGATTCTCATCAAATGCTTCGCCAACGCCCAAACTTTGCGCAGTGCTAACGAGTCCTTTCATTCGATCCATGGCGCTTTGGTTCTGTCCAAACATAGCGGCATAAACCAAGTCACTGCCAATAGCTCCAATACCCATGGCTTGCTTACTCGAACCGCTGAAGCTCTTGCTTGGCGACATCATGGACGATTCGTTGAATGCGTAACCCATTTTATTCATGTGGTCATAAAGCTTCGCGGTTACCTCGATATTCGTTTTAACGATTCCAAGCTCTTCAAGATAACCTCTTGGAAGACTGTCCGCTTTTTCGAAGTTGTATTTGGGCCCTGTGTGTTCGGGTTCACCGCCTCCGCATGATGATAATGCTATGATCGATGCAATTCCGAGGAGTGAGAATAGGTTGGTGATTTTCATATTGATTTGGTTCTGGGTGGCGCAAATCTAATCGGATCAATGAAACTGGCAAAACCTGTGAAAACAACCTAACGAATCTATGAGCATATTGATCCTCGGCTACTTTTGCACCCTTGAAATTTGAACTTCAATCAACAGATCCCAATTCTTCCGCTCGTGCGGGAAAGCTTACAACAGGGCACGGTGACATATTGACACCGATTTTTATGCCTGTTGGAACAGTTGCTTCTGTGAAAACAGTTCACCAGCACGAATTGGCTGATGACATAAGAGCCCAAATTATCCTTGGCAATACTTATCATTTATACCTGCGACCTGGCATGGATGTGCTTGAACAAGCAGGAGGATTGCACAAGTTCATGAATTGGTCAAAGCCGATTCTAACCGATAGTGGGGGTTATCAAGTTTACAGTTTGGCGAATAATCGAAAGATCACAGAAGAAGGTGTGACTTTTCAGTCACACATTGATGGGTCATATCAGTATTTTACTCCCGAATTTGCTATGGATGTTCAGCGTCAAATCGGTGCTGACATCATTATGGCATTTGATGAATGCCCACCATATCCTTGCGAGAAGCCCTACGTTGAGGAGAGTATGAATCTTACGCATCGATGGTTAAAACGGTGTTGTGAGTGCTTTGACAATGCGGAGCCCATGTATGGATATTCCCAGACACTGTTCCCGATAGTTCAGGGTGGAACGTATAAAGATTTGAGAATAGCCTCGGCCGAGTTTATTGCAGCGCAAAATCGTCAAGGCAATGCAATAGGTGGATTGTCAGTTGGTGAACCGCATGAAATAATGTACGAAACCACTGAACTCGTTTGTGGTATCTTGCCAAAAGACAAGCCACGTTATTTGATGGGTGTTGGCACACCTGAGAATATTTTGGAATGCATTTCTCTTGGCATTGACATGTTTGACTGTGTGATGCCAACGCGCAATGCACGACACGGCATGCTATATACATGGGATGGAATTCTCAACATCAAGAATGAAAAGTGGAAGAATGATTTTTCAGAATTGGATCCGTTGGGTAGATCATATGTAGATCATGAATATAGCAGAGCCTACGTCCGTCATTTATTCTCAAGCAAGGAAATGCTGGGGCCACAGATCGCTAGTATTCACAACTTGGCATTTTACCTTGACCTTGTCACCGAAGCTCGAAAGCATATCATTGCCGGAGATTTCAACGACTGGAAATCCTCTGTGATTCCTTCCATCAGCCGCAGGATATGATAAAGAAGATCGATCTGTACATTATCAAGCGATTCCTATTGACGTTCTTCTTCATATTAGGGCTAATCATGTCTATTGCAATCATTTTCGATGTGAGCGAACAGATTGATGACTTGATCAAGAATGATGCACCCGTCTGGGGAACGATCACCAGATATTACCTAAACTTCATGTTGTTTTATGGCAATCTGTTCAGTCCGTTACTCATCTTTTTGGCTGTGATATTCTTCACCTCACAAATGGCAAGCAGAACGGAGATCGTTGCTATCCTGAGTAGCGGAGTAAGTTTTAATCGATTGATGTGGCCATATTTTGTTAGTGCTACGATTCTGGCGGCTGGTTCATATTACCTAAATAATTATTTAGTGCCAGTTGCGAATAGAACCAGAATTGAATTTGAGAGCGAGTACATCCATACCTTCAAAAGGTCATTACATCAAAGCATCCACAAGCAGGTTCGGCCAGGTGAGATGATGTATTTTGATAAATTCAATCGAACAAAGAATGCCGGCTATTCATTCACCTATGAAGTTTGGGATGGGATTGATTTAAAGTCAAAACTCTTTGCAAACTATGTGAGCTGGGACAGTATAGGTCTAAAGTGGCATTTGGAAAATTACTACATACGGGAATACACTGAAGAAGGAGAAAAGATCGCAAGCGGGGCAGCAATAGATACGATATTTCCATTTTCTCCTGAAGAGTTTGGCGGAAGGGTGGAAGACACGCAAATGATGGATGTGGACGAATTGGATAATTTCATTGCAGAACAGCAACTGAAAGGCTCAAGCAATATTCCATATTACTTGATTGAAAAACATAGCCGCAATGCATTGCCATTTTCGACATACATTCTAACGATCATTGGAGTGTCTATGAGCAGCAGGAAGGTGAGGGGAGGACTGGGGGCTCATATTGCTGCCGGTTTAACGTTGGCAGTAACGTATATTCTTGCCATGAAGGTGAGCACCGTCTACGCCACGAATGCTGGATTGGATCCATTGATTGCCGTGTGGATTCCAAATGTACTTTTTGGAATTCTTGCATTAGTTCTGTTCATGCGAGCTCCGAAGTAACTATTCCGGTTTCTTCGCTATGTACAGTAAATTTCCATCCTGCTTTGATTCTAATACTTCTCCTGAACGATGTGAATATCCAACCGGTGTGATTGACTTTAGTTCAAATCCCACCTCAGAAAGAAGTGATTTAACTTCGCTTGGGTCGAAGTAATGAACGAAAGCACGCTCCTTGAATCCATTCTTTCGATAAAAAACATCTCCGGGTTCATACCCGTATTCGTCCAATCTATGAGATTCGAATGCCTCGAGGGCAGTTGGACCCCATTCATGTTTGTTGTATCGGTTGAAAACATCGAAACAGAAAATCCCACCGGATCGAAGTCTATCAAATGCCTTTTGAATAATCTTTAATCGCAATTCAGCGCTTGGTACGTGTCCAAAGGCATAGAGAAATGTAATGGCATCAAACTCGCAGTGAGCAAAGCGCTGAGATGTGATCCAGTCTTCATTATGAGCTTCAATTCCGCGTTGGAGAGCCTCCGAACACATTTTCTCGCTTATATCGATTCCGTCTATGATATATTCAATGCTGGTTAGTGATCGAATTTTAAGTGCCCGTCTTCCAGTTCCGCAGGCAACGTCAAGTACGTGATGGACTCTTGTTAACGATGAAATGTTTTTCGCAACCAGTTTGTCGATTGTTTCAATATAACTTTTCCGCTTAGGTAGATTGTAGTCATAGAAGTCATAGCGAGCTGCCTGTTCGCTGAAGTATCGGGCGTTCATACGATTGATACGCTTTGAAGTTGGCTTTGGTATTACATTGGAGATGATATGGCTCTTGTTTGCGTGAACCTGATCGAACGGAACAAACTCAAAGGCATTTTCTCTAACTTCTAAAAAGTGTCCCTTTGTTTCTGACCAGCTGGCTGTTTCTGCCTGATCGCTTAAAATACCGATGCTACCCTGTTCCAAGTCGAAAATTTTCATCCCTCCCAAGGTTTTTAAAGGGGGATAGTAAAAATGAACTGAAACGGCTCGTTCCTCCGGATTCGCATTTTTGATTTTATGTATGACACCGTCAGGCTCTGGGATTAACGCACCAACTCCGTAACGGTCAATCGCGAATTCTTCCAGGTTGTTATCCTTTAGTCGATAAGAAATATTATCGATTTCGCCTTCAAGCACCAAAACATATCCGAACAAGCCTTCATGATGATGAATGCCACTTTCCGAACCTCCTGGCCAGTTGATCAAGACGCATTCGAACGGATCCAATGTGAAAATAGTGCGACCATAGTCTCCGCTAATAGTTGGCTCAGCGAGCTCACCTTCATAGTCATACTCGGTGAGAGAAAACTGTTCAATAAAGTTCTTGAGCGATTCAAATGATGGTGCGGACTGCGACTTAATCGCTTCTATTACTTTCTTCATATCAGAGTGTGGGGGTAATTGTGGATTGCCGAAAATATAAATCAAAGAATCAAAGTGCATTTCCACAAGGTTATATGAGGGTCAAGTGGGATAATTGAGCATCGGATCATAACGCTTACATTGCCCACCCTATGCAAATTCATCAACCGCTGATTACGAATGATAGCGTAACCCTGGGAATACTCATGGGACTCCTCGGATTTATTTTTTATACATCAAGTATAAAGGTTGGTCCTTGGACCAGGTTTTACAAATACATCCCGGGTTTGTTACTATGTTATTTCTTACCCAGTGTATTTACCAGCCTCGGAATCATTGCGCCTCAGTGGTATAATTTGGAAGATATTGCTGCTCATTTGAGTTCACTCGGACATGTTCTACCCGACAAATGGAGTGTGCGTGATTTGGAAGCCGGAGTATCACAATTAGGGTTGGTGAAAGATGACCTGAAACCGTTTTTGATTCAGTCGAAGCTTTACTTCGTTGCATCTCGCTATTTCCTTCCGGCAGCACTAATCCTCTTAACACTGAGCATCAGTCTTAAAGAATTGGCCAAACTCGGATTTAAGCCCGTAGCCATGTTTTTGACTGGGACAGTTGGAGTGATTATCGGTGGGCCGCTTGCAATCCTTGCTGTTTCTGCAATTTCACCAGAAGTTGTAGGTGGTGAAGGCCCTGAAGCCGTTTGGCGTGGAATGACCACTATTGCTGGCAGTTGGATTGGTGGGGGAGCCAATCAGGCAGCAATGTTTGAAGTATTCAAACCAAGTTCGAAGCTCTATTCCGTAATGATCACCGTAGATGTGATCGTGGCTGAAATTTGGATGGCATTTTTACTTTTTGGAGTGGGAAAATCTGATCAAATTGATCGATGGTTAAAGGCAGATGCATCAAGCGTGACGGCTTTGAAAAACAAAATGCATGAATTCAGCCAGAAGATAGCGCGCATTCCGTCTATGTCGGATATGATTATCATCTTGGCCTTGGCCCTTGTTCCAACCTCTATTTCTCATTGGATGGCGGATGGTATTGCTCCATTCATAAGTGAAAACTATCCAGCGCTGAAGCAATTTAGTTTGGATTCACAATTCTTCTGGCTCATTGTGTTGGCAACAACATTCGGGCTGACTATGAGCTTCACAAAGCTGAAGAACTATGAAGGCGCTGGAGCCTCAAAAATCGGTGGTGTTTTTATTTACTTTTTGGTGGCCACCATTGGAATGAAGATGAATGTGCTGGAAATCTTTGATAATCCGGGAATCTTCTTGGTTGGAATACTGTGGATGGCCATTCACGTGGCCTTGATGTTTCTGGTAGCCAAGGTGATCAAGGCACCATTTTTCTTTTTGGCTGTTGGCTCAAAAGCGAATATTGGCGGAGCCGCATCAGCTCCGGTTGTGGCAGCAGCATTCCATCCCTCACTTGCTCCTGTTGGTGTAATTCTGGCAGTTTTGGGATATGCGTTGGGAACATATGGAGCATACGTGTGCGGGTTACTGTTGCAGATGTTAGCGCACTAAAAGATTATGTAGGCCACGATAAAAATGATGGAAGCATAGCGCGCAAATGCACCGGCTGAATAGAAAACTGCGCTTGGCCTATCCACATAAAAGATGAGCAACGGCACTCCAATAAAGATAAGGAAGAACAAGTAAGGTGGTTTGTTGAATGTATTCAATGTAAACTCCTTGAAGTTTTGATTCACAACGCACACCTTCGGGATATCCTGAAAAATTCGTGATTGAGCGAAGCTGATGTAAGAGTTCACGCTAATCATTCTTCCAGCTCCGTGATCCACATTAATAACCCTCCCGTCATTGAACGTTAAATCATAGGAGGTAGTAGTGTTGAACCCAAGAATGTTAGTTGACACAGGCGTTTTACGCGAAACAAAGCCACGGTAAGCATCATTCACCAAAAAGGCATCTGCGAAAATCAGGATAAACATTGCCAAAGACAAATAGGTCATCACCATCGTCCATGGATAATATAATGATTGCCGAAACCGAGCGTAAGCCTTCGCCTCTTTCTGAAGTTTGATTCGTTCGTATCGCTGAGCTTTTTCTCGAGCTTGCTTCATCGCTTCTTCGCGCGGAATGCGAATACGATCTCTGTCACGCGAGTTTTTAACGGGACCTTTTTCGGCAGTTGGGTTAGTAGTAGTGTCCGCCCAGTTCCTTTCTGCTATGATAATTATCTCATAAGCCTTTTGCACGTTTAGGAATTGCTCGCGTGCAGAATCAGAAGGGTTGATGTCAGGGTGGTATTTAAAAGCCATCTTGCGATACGCACGCTTAACCTCATCAGGACTGGCCGATGAGGTTAACCCCAGAATTTCATATGCCTTTGCGAATCGTTCCACTCTGATAGTCAAACGAATTTACGAGGTGAAGGGTTAGGCGCTAGTTATTCATCGGTTGCTTTTTCTTTGCAGAATGTTTCAGAAGGGTGATAAAGTGAGACCCTTGAATGAACCGGGAGAAGGAACGGTGATTGATGTTCAAGGAAGCAAAGTGATAGTAGATATGGAAGGGCTAACCTTCCACTTTGATGCGTTGGAATTAGTCAAAGTAGAGTTCGATTCGATGATCAAACCTTCGATGACTAAAGTTGATGTTAAAGCGGCCGATAAGCTTCGTTCAATTACGGCCAAGAAAGAGCTTGAGAAGTTTCAGACACCAAAGAATGTGGCCTACGAGTTGGACCTGCACATACATGAATTGCTTGATCGATATGAATACATGACAAATGCACAAATACTCGATTATCAAATGAGTTGTTGCAAGCGGTTTTTATCAGAGGCACGACAAAAAAAATGGAAAAAGGTCATTTTGATTCATGGGGTGGGTGAGGGCGTTTTGAAATCAGAAATCCATCATTGGCTGCATTCCTTAGACAAAATTCAATTCCACGATGCACCTTACCGAACATACGGATATGGTGCTACGGAAGTAATCCTATACTGATTGCATTAATTTTGCCCTGAAATCGTTCTGTCGCTGTCGCGCATTAGCGCGGTGGAGGAAAGTCCGGACAACATAGAGTAGCATGCCTCGAGAAATCGAGGGTGTCCGCGAGGGCATCAGAAAGTGCCACAGAGAACAATACGCCTAAGTCGATTAATCGACCGGTAAGTGTGAAAACGTGAGGTAAGAGCTCACGCGCTGTCGTGGTGACACGACTTTGGGTAAACCTCTTGCGTTGCAAGACCATGTAAACCCGGGATTGAGGGCTGCTCGTCCGATCCGGGAGGGTAGGTTGCACAGATAAATGACAGAAGCCTGAGCAATCAGGAACAGAATCCGGCTTATAGATTTCAAAAAAAAAGCCCCGTGCCTAGGCACGGGGCTTTTTACATATAGTTTAGGTTGGTTAGTTTACAATCAAACGTTGGATCATGATCTGATCATCGTTGTAGGCTTTGACGAAATAGACACCGGCAGAAAGGTGCGTATCGATTGCTTCTACCTGACCATCGGTAATCACGCCCATGGTGCGGCTTACAACCAATTTGCCTTGAGCGTCCAATACCTCAAATCGAACGTCTGATCCATAAGCCCCATTAAACTGGATGCTAAACGCACCTCTGGTTGGGTTAGGGAACAACTTCATTTGATTTTGAGCATTAAGAGACTCAACTCCCACATTGCCCACGTTCTGACAGTCGGAAGTGTCAGAACAATCACCAACAGTAACAATCACCGCATAGCTTCCATTCGCTGTTGGCGAGTATGCCGCGTTTGTTTCCCCATCAATAGGAGCTTCAGTTGAGCAATCAATCCACTGATAAGATGCACCAGTTGCGTTGGCAGTAAGAACAATGCCATCACCAACGGTGGATGCTGTCACAGAGGCATCAATTTGATCAGGTTGATTGATAACGGTATCAATCAGAATACTACAATCATTGGCATCAGAAATACTTACCGAGTAAGTTCCAGCTGCAACACCTGTGATGCTTGAAGCTATTGAACCAATAGGAGCCCAGTTATAAGTATATGGTGATGTTCCTCCGGATACAACACTTGTAATACTTCCATCAGAAAGCCCAAAGCACGAAACATCTGTTGGAGTTAGAGTTGCGGTCAATTGAGCCGGCTCATTCACCACAGCACTGATAGTTGCTTGACAACCGTTTGTGTCAGTTACAGTAAGGGTGTAAGTTCCGCCTGATAAGCCTCCAATAGAATCGGCATCAGCTGCATTGCTCCACAGATATGCATATGGCATAGTACCACCCATGGTGCTTGTCATGACCATACCGTTACCATCGCCATTACATAACAAGTCAACAATGCTGTCAACTGCACTAACTAGCGTGTCCGGTTCAGTAACGACCTCAGATACTTCTAGTGTACACCCATGATCATCAGTGATTGTCAGAGAATAAGTTCCCGCGCTCAGAGAGTCAGCAGTTTGATTCACATCACCGTTAGACCAGTTATAGCTGTAAGGAGGAACACTACCAGTTGGGTTGGATTCGATCACACCGTCTCCACTACTCTTGCAGCTCAAGTTGGTGATGGTAAAGGTGTTCATCAACTCAGTAGGCTCGCCAATGGTCACCTCTGAAGTAGACGTGCACCCATGGTCATCAGTAACAGTAACTGTATGCGTACCAGCAACCAATGTTGATACTATACTGCCTGTTTGGCTACCTGACCAGTCGTATGAGTAAGGGCTTGTTCCACCAGTTGCTGAAGCTTCAGAACCTCCATCATTATAACCAAAGCATGTAGCGTCAGATGAGTCTACGATATCAGAGACCAATAACGTTGGCTGTCCGATGGTGGTGGTTTCCGTATCTGTGCAACCATTAGCATCGGTGACAGTAACCGTATAATTACCAGCAGCAAGACCGGTGGCCGTTGCAGAGGTAGCTGAAGAAGACCACAAGTAGGAATAACCTGCGGTACCTCCGCTTCCTGCTGCTGTGGCATCTCCGTCATTGGATCCAAAGCATAATGCATTATTAAATCCGCTTATTGACGCCACCATAACCGTTGGTTGCGTCACTGTGCCAGATGCTGTAGTTGTACATGAATTTGCATCTGTAACAGTTACTGTATAGGTGCTAGCAGACAGTCCTGTAGAGGTTGCTGATGTTTGAGCATTACTCCATAAGTAAGTATATCCAGACGTGCCTCCTGATGGGGTTGATAAAAGGCTGCCATTAGATCCACCATTACATGAAACGTTAGAAACGGTTGAAACAGATGCTGTCAGCAATGTAGGCTGTGTCACTGTTTTGGAAGAAGTGTTGGTGCATCCGTGCGCATCAGTAACTGTTACTGTGTAAGCTGCCGCAGGAAGACTTGTTATCGATGAACTCGTTCCGCCATTGCTCCAGGAGTAGGTGTAACCTGTTGTTCCTCCTGTGGCAGAGGCAGATACACTTCCGTTTGAGCCGCCATTGCAGCTAACGTTGCTAATTAAGGTCGAAGCGGCTACCAAAACGGCTGGTTGAGAAATAGTTAAGTTGCCACTAATAGCGCAACCAAGATTATCAGTTACAGTAAGGGTATATGTGCCTGCGCCTAAACTGCTTGCAACAGCTGTGGTTGAAGATGATCCCGCCCATGCATAAGAATATGGAGCAGCACCGCCAGATACAGAAGCTGTAATTTGTCCATTTGTCGAACCATTACAACTAATTACATTGGTAACTGAAAGTCCTATTAATGGAGCACCAGCATCATTCACCGTGGCTTGATCCACCAGCGTACAACCGTTCGCGTCACTGATAGTTACCGTATACGTACCGCTCGATACGCTTGAGGCAGCAGCACTAGAGGAACCGTTACTCCATGCGTAAGTATAGGAACCGGTTCCACCCGTTGGTGATGCGGTTGCTGATCCATTTGCAGCACCACAACCGGATGGCACAATGCTGAATGAATTACCCAATACGGTTGGTTCAGAGATAACAACGCTAGCCGTATCAGGCCATCCGTCATTATCATAAACAGATACCGTATAAGTTCCAGCAGATAAACCTGTGGCGGTTGCTGTGGTTTGTCCATTGCTCCACAAGAAAGTGTATGGACCTACGCTACCTGAACCGGAAGCAGTAGCTGTTCCATCGCTTCCACCATTGCATGAAACATCTGTCGAACCGACTATTGAAGCTTGAACGAAATCTGTAACAACAATTACGGTGTCGGTATACAATCCACAAGAGGAATTATAGTATGCAACAAATAACATCGTATCGCCACTTGTGCTGAATGGTCCCGCATATGTCTTTGCCAAAGTATCGTATGTTGCTCCTAGATATTTCCATTCAAAGCCTGCAGGCTGAGTTGCCGGAGCCGGAACTGGAACACCCGCATTCATTGTATTTGGATCTTGATAATATGTTCCGGTATTTGCAACAGCCCAGTTTGATGCGCTATTGATATCCGGTCCAAATAATCTAGATCCGTTTGTGCTAGTTGTTGAAGCAGTATTGCCACTCCAGTCAGAGCTTGTCACACCAGAGGCTGCCGGGAAGGTAAATGTGTTATTATATGCAGCGGCATCAATAATATCTCCACCACTTGTTTTAAGAATATATCCTTTTTGGTCAGAAGAGCCATGCGTAGCAGTGTTGCCTGTATGGTAGTAGAAACTAGTTGGTACAGCTACGCTAGTACTCAATTGTCCTGTTGCAAAGACCGCTGTTCCGTTTGGACCAACGACAGTACCATTAGGAATTGTCCACGTGAATGCTATGCCCGTAGTATTCCACTCCTCGTAAATAATACCTCCTAAGTCAGAGTTAGGAATTGCGCTGATTTCAACGTAGTCATCCGCCAATAAATAACTCGGCCAGCCCCCTGGTGGAACAGTAGCCTTGAAATGACAGATTTCGGTGAAAATTGGATTACTTCCACCGGAAGGAATGAGCGGTGAAGCTGCGATAAGCTGAACCGAGTCTCCAGGATTTGTAATCACTGTGAAATTCGGATTCGCAGTTAACAACGTATCCACCGTTTCCATTGACCAAGACATCAATGTGTCGTTAATTCCAGCAGCGTTAACACCATTCGTGTCAATGTTTGCGCTTAAAGTGTATGTTCCAGGTACGGATAGGTTAGCCCCTGTTAGGTTTATGGTCATCGATTGTCCTTCGCCCAGAGTGCCTGTGTTCACGGTAAATGTACCGGACGAGTTCACCGGTCCTGTCACGGACCAAGAACCCGTGAGGTTATCATTTGAGAAATTGATAGTGTTTCCAATCACATTCACAATAGTCAACTTCACCGTGTCAGCTGTGCCATAACACAAGCTTTGACGAGCAATTTCAGCATCAGCCAACTGAACATCACCAGACAGTCCGATAAATTCGATAGCACCAGCATCTGGAGTTGTCAACGATCTTGGAGCGAAGAAAAAGTCATATGTCAGACCAACCGGTGTTCCGATGTCGTCAATTGCATTGGAAAGTGGTATGAAAATGTGGTTGGAAGGATCTGCAAACACTGGTGGTTCTTGAACACTGTTCGAATCGTATGCTACTGCCCACATATTCGCCAACTCATTTCGGTTAGCAGAAGGTGTGTAACCTATGTAGGCTGTGGTGCTATTTGTATCATTCCAATACACGTTGTGATCTGAGAATATGGTTGTTCCCGAAGCAACGTAAACGCAGTGAGATGTTCCTGCACGTGTGGTTGAAATGATGTTGTTAACCATGTTTACGTTAGTTGGTGTCGAGGTTAAGAATATACCTCTCGTTGTACTCGAGCCTGAACCATCTAATGAAACTGTGTTATGAACGTAATTCGCATAATTACTGCTAGAATTATACAAGGCATATTGGGTACCAGAGGAATTAATATTACCAATGATGTTGTTGTAAACGTTATTCTCATTTCCAACTGTAGCATCCACACTGTTTAGGAATATTGCTGAGAATGTGCTGGTTGATGTAGGAACACCGCCAAAAGGATCATGGAAATAGTTATTAGAGATATCCGCGTTGTTCAAGCCTCCGTTGAAATACATCATATATTTCGTAGTAGAAATTGTGCGATCCATGGATGATAGGTCATTGCCAGTCACCTCCAATGCGCTTTGATAAAATGTGTAAAGCGAGTAAGCGTATACGTTTTCAATGATGTTTCCAGAAATCACATTGCCTACGCCATAGCTACCGGTAGATGCATAAAGAACTATTCCATAATAAGCTCCACTAGAAGCACCACCTAAAAGCAGGTTGTTCGAGATGATATTATAACTTGGTGCATCAGTGGTTGCTGTGGTTGAAGATGTGAGCGATCCAGAAGCGGCAACTCCAACCACAGTGGTTGAGGTGGACGTACAGTTTGAAAGGTCGATCACACAGCCATTGACCGTGTTACTGTCCGCTCCATTGTGGAAGTGAACCCCAAAAGCAGTAGAGGTGCCAAGTTCTTTGATTACAAGGTCGTTTACAGTAATATGCTTCATGTTGGGGCCGAAACCTACAAGGCGATAATCGCTTCCTTGAGAACCGGCATCGAACTGAAGTGTTTCCCCGTTACCATTGATTATTAATGAGTTAAATAATGACAGTCCTGAAATGTTCTCGAAAATCAATCGTTCATTGAACGGTCCTGTTCCTGCAACTACGTTAATCGTTGTTGGTCCTGACATACCGCAGTTAGTAAGTGTGCTGACAAGCGCAGTAAAATTTGGGAAATTGGCTGAGGCCCCCCCAAGAGTGTATGTGCCTGTTAAAGGTGCAGGATTGAATGCTACTAATGTTGCGCTATCATTTGCGTGATTACCATCACCACTCAGATTAGAGGCTACATCGATCGTTTGATTTTGCAAGTTGGTAAGACCAGTGGCAGGGAATGTTAGCGTTGCACTGGCGCAACCCGCCAGGGAACCAGTATATGTGGTTGCAGTTCCATATGTTCCGCCATTCACCGACATGAGCACAGGAACTGAGGTTTGTGTGTTAATTCCTACGTTCGATATCACCACTTCCACGCTGTCGTTTGACCCACAGCCGAAAATGCTTGAAACCGAGGTGATTGCAATATCGTTAGCCGAAAGTGGGATTAATGGATCCTTAACACTAGCACCTTCCAAATGCCAGACAAACCCTGTAGTATCCCAGCGATCGTCCCACTCAATGTAATACGTATCACCGCAAGTTACATTAATGTAAGCCTCCGAAGCAAATGCACTTGCTCCTGCGAACATTTGACACTGGTCATCATAAGTGCCTTCCAGAACCTTGTTGGCACATGTACTTCCTTTGTAAACACTGAAGCGGGTATCAATTCCACCGTCACATGAGTAGATATGAACCTGGCCAGAGCTAAGAGTGGTAAACATATACCAATCGGCATTGACCGCTCCAGATTGAAGGGCTCCACCACCGGTTGAAGGGCCATTGGCAGTGTAGGTGCCCGGACCAATTAGAAGCGCAGCTTGGCAGGAATCACCTTGAGCCAAGACAGAATCGAAGGACAAAATACTCACAAGCGAGGTAAGCAGGATGAACCTGAATGCCTTAAATCGTAGTGTTCGGCACGTGTTGCCACACAGCATCGAACGATAGGTTAGTTTCCGCATAGGTTATTTAAATCTTAAAAAATTTAGAAAAAAAGTCCGCAATGCTAATACAAAAACCGATTCGTAGATGTTATTGGGGGTGTTTGTCGATAAATATTTTATAACCAGCGATATAGAGCCGAAAGGGAAGTGGCGTAAATGCTCGAAACTTGACTTAATCGTAGCTGATACGGGTATGGTATATTCTCTTCAGCGATTTGATCAAAACCGCTTTGGCCTCGCTAATGTCTTTTAACGTAACAGAAGCTTCTTCAAACTGCGCTTCCCTACGTTGAGTGTCCACAATGCTGTTTACCAGACTCACCATCGAATCCTGGTCGTATTTCTTGGGTGTGGGAGAGGCCTGATAGAGCGTTGCAATCGAAATGGCGCTCATCTGGATAATAGTGAATTCAAGGGGATTGGCACTGAACAGTGCCATGATCAAAACCAGAATCAACATGGCCAAGAGCGAAACTGTGAAGTCGTAGAACATGCCGTTAAAATGGATGTACGTACTTCAAATAGTATTTACCGGATTCCACTTTATTTGGAGCGTAAATACTAAAACGAAAAAGCCCAGTGCCTAGGCACTGGGCTTTTTACATATAGTTTAGGTTGGTTAGTTTACAATCAAACGTTGGATCATGATCTGATCATCGTTGTAAGCTTTGACGAAATAGACACCGGCAGAAAGGTGCGTATCGATTGCTTCTA
>JAWKNJ010000034.1:0-60748 GCA_041391765.1 Flavobacteriales bacterium
CCACGAAAGACCTTCGCTCTCTATTTGGAATTGTTAGTCAGCAAAGTGTGTTGTTCAACGATAGCGTTAGAAATAACTTACTCATCGGAAATCCAAATGCTACAGAACAGCAAATGATCGAGGCGCTTCATGCTGCCAATGCGCATGGATTTGTGATGTCACTCCCCGAAGGTTTGGATTCGATTGTGGGTGAATCCGGAAATAAGCTGAGTGGCGGGCAAAAACAGCGATTGAGCATCGCTCGTGCAATATTGAAGAATCCACCAATCCTTATTTTAGATGAGGCCACATCAGCCCTCGACACCGAGAGTGAAAAACTCGTTCAGGATGCATTGTCTAAGGTGATGAAAGGCCGAACGACCTTTGTGATCGCCCATCGCTTGAGCACCGTTCGTCACGTGGATCGTATTGTGGTCATCGAGAAAGGCCGCATTGTACAATCAGGAACGCATGACCAGTTGGTAAACGAAACCGGGATATATCAGCGGTTAGTGCAACTTCAGGAGTTAGCCTAGTTTAGACGGCCACAGGTCTGAATTTCACTGTAAAGTCCTTATAAAACAACACCATGTGATTACGAGGAATGGGACGCCAATCTTCGGCAAATTCGGTCAGTTTCTCAGAAACGATCATCATGGATCGATCGTCATCTTTGGCCGAGACCATGTGACAAACACCATCCACGCATTCGTATCGAGAACCTTCACTGTAATACAGGGACAGCGGTTCGTCAGAAGTCTTGCTCACATAGCGCAAGCCAACCATTCGTTCTCCATCAGTCACGACCATATTCAAATACGCACTTTCATCAATGCCCTGTTCTTTAATGATTTGTTCCAATGCGATAATCATGTCATTTAGAGCATCAGCCATCGCATCCGCGCTGAGACCGTTGACTTCCGTTCGTTCATGGAGCTTCTGGATAAACAATGCAAACAGATGCTCGGAATCCGTTTGTCCCTGAATCCAATTGTACATTTCATCATTTAAAAGTCGTCTAATGGACCGTTTCAATTTAGGAAACTCGGGAGCATCTCCGTTGTGCATCATCAGGAATTGCTTGTAGGCAAATGGGTGACAGTTCGTTTCACTGAGCACGCCTACCGTTGCAGCACGCACATGAGCCATGAAACACTGAGATTTTACCAAGGGTGCTACTGAACGAAGGTTTTGATTGTTCCAAGCCGGTGTGATCGAACGAAAGGCAGCGGGAATGGTGCTTAGAATAGGGTTGTACCAGCCAACTCCAAAACCATCGCCATTTAGTGGTTCTTCGATCTCCTTAGCATCGTAGCTTTGGTTGATCAATGAGTTTTTCGGTTCAATCAATAACTTCTGCATGGTGATCGGTCGGCCGAAGTATGAAACAAGTCTGCACATCGCTATTGCTTTTCACCAAAGTAGATGGATTTTTGACGCAGCCATCAGCAGGTTGAAAACTTTGTTGCCAAAGAATGAAGATTAGCGGATTTAGCATGTGTCGAAATGCAGAGTCTTTGTACTACCCTTTTTTGGAGAGTATAAAGTCTGCACTGCCGCTGGTAGATGAGTTTGTGATTGCTGTGGGACGAGGAAACCCTGCGGATCGAACCTTGGAAATGATTCATGAATTCAACCATCCGAAAATTAAGGTTCTTGAAACGGATTGGGATTTAGAGGCTTTTCCGAAGGGCACTGTCCACGCACAACAGACTGATCTTGCCAAGTCTCATTGTACGGGTGATTGGCTCCTTTACCTCCAGGCGGATGAAGTTCTGCATGAGGGAGATCTCGATTCCATTCGTGAAGCTTGTACAGACTTTTTGGACGACCACACAGTCGAGGGTTTTTTGTTGGACTACATCCACTTTTGGGGAGATTATAAACACTGTCAAAATTCTCATGCTTGGTACTACAAGGAGATTAGGATCATCCGAAACAATCCGGAGATTCATTCATGGCAAAGCGCACAGTCATTTCGTTGTATGCCACATTTTGACGGCAGATCATATCGTCAAAAAAAGGGAACTCGAAAGCTGAATGTGGTCAAGATTGATGCGACCATTTATCACTATGGGTGGGTGAGACCTCCAGCCTTGATGATCCAAAAAATGAACGAGTTGGATAAAATCCATTCCCATAAAATACAGCGCTTTAAAGGTGAAATGAATTATGGTGATTTGGCTGCGCTTCCCACATTTACTGGAACTCATCCAATCGTCATGAAGGATAGGATTGACAGGTTTGATTGGAAGCCAGATTCAAAAGTTTCCGGAGTCAATGTTCCGCAGCGTCAGAATCACTGGCGGTATAGACTACTCACCTGGATTGAGATAAACTTATTGTCTGGAAGAAGGTTGTTCACATTTAAAAACTTCCGTTTGCTTAAAATCGCCAAGTGAAGCCAACTTGGAAACGTTAAATTCCGTCTACCTCCACGAATTCACATATATTTGAATCTCATTTGATTATCCCATGAAAAAATTACTTTTCCTTATTGCTGCTATCGTTTCTTTGAGTTTAACGGCATGTGATGAGTGCAAGGATATTTCTTGCATGAATGGCGGTACATGTGAAGAAGGTGTTTGCGATTGTCCAAATGGCTACAGCGGAGAATTGTGCGAGGATGAAGATTTGTGTATCACGAATAACGTCACTTGTGTGAATGGTCAGTGCAACAATGGAGTTTGTGAATGTGATCAGTGGTATGAAGGTGAGAATTGTGATGATCGAGTGATTGAAAAGTATGATGGTTTGTATATAGGAACGTACAGCTGCTCACAGGGTACTTCCACTTATTCTATAGGATCCGCAACGATGAGCGATATTGAAGAGGAGAATGAAATGAAGATTAAGGAGAATTCAGGTAGAGTTTACTCGGTTGAATTCACAACTAATAAGAAGTTCGATATTCCATCGCAGTCAACATCCACTTCATTCGGTGAATTGAGCACGGTGAGTGGTTCGGGCGAAGTTTCGGGTAATGACTTAGAATTTCAAGTGACATATACTTACGCTGTGCAAGGCTCGTCAACGACTTGTTCCTTTACAGGAAGCAATTAATAAACAATTTTTGAATTAAAAGGCCACTCATAGTGGCCTTTTTTGTTGTCGAGAATGTCACTTAGGGCAATCCTTGCAGGGATGCTTCCCCTTCTTTTTATAGCGTTTACAGCATTTCTTTTTGCACCAATATGCCAATTCACAACCATGTAGGTTGATATTGAGGTTGGTTTGTAATTGCTGCTGCTGAAATTTCATTGCGGGGTGCAAAACTAAGCCCCTGAGCAGTAATCAAAAGCGATCAACTACAATAAATCATTGGAGACAGTCTTCATCCGGCCTCACTTCCGGAACGATGGCCGCATTGGCAGATATTCCTCCAGCGGCAAAATATCCGAATGCCGCAGTTCCTTTTGTGACGTTCTTGACGTTTCCCTGAATTGGTGCGGGAGGGGCGTCAAAAGGACTTCCCACAAATGCGGTTTGATTTCTCACGGAATTGATGAAATTAAAATAGCCTTCCGTGGTAATCATTTGGAAGGTGATGAGGGTGTCGCCCAGTTCTAGCTCGTCTCCATACACGTCCAGTCCGAAAAGACAAAATGCATCAATTCCATCGTCATTTGAAGTGGCAATGAACCCTGGTCGGTCATCGTATTCGTTGTCCCGATAAAAAAACCATCGATAATGATCACCCGTGCCAGGCTTCTCATAGGTTTGAACGCCCATGTAGAATGCGCAGGAATCTTGGATAAAATTCGGACCGTAATTCGCATCTACGGAAATCAATGGCGGAACAGATTGGTAAACTTCCGGTGTCGTTTCGTAGAAATTGCCCAGAGCTTCAATTTCGAGGTAATAGGATGATCCGACCTTTGGTAGGTGAGTTATTCTATAAATGCCTGCTTCCGAAGCGTCTTCCGATAGTGTCTCCACCAAAGTGCCGTCTTCAAAAAGACGAACAACGGCACCACTCACAGCAGGAGGTGCACTATTGGCAAAGTAATCGGCAGTGGAAGTCAATCGAACTTTGTTGAACGGGAAATAGTCGGTTTGCGATTCAATCGAATCGATATTGATGAAAGCATCAACCGCAGCCACTGCTATTTCGATGAAATCGTGAGCGATGGTTGTTTGACCAAAGCAGTCTAAGTCACCTTCGGGAATGAAGTAGTCTCGTTGAGTTAAGTAACCTTCTACAACGAGCTCGGCATCGTTAGCTGGCAGGTCAAGATCGATTTCTTCTTGGCATCCAGTCGTGCTAAGAGCCAAAATTGCAACACTGATAAATGGAATTATACTTCTCATCTTAGAACTTGAAGTTAAGTGTGACATATGGAATGGGAATGGCGTAAATGGACAAGCGATAGGCCTTGGTAATTTCAGGCATGTCCTGATCCTGTTGAAAATAGATGGAATAAGGATTATGACGGCCATAAAGGTTATAGACACCGGCCGAAACACCAAGTTCTCCAGATTTCGCATTTAGTGATTCTGGGGTTTCATACTTCTTCCAAAGAAGGCCCCAAGGCAGCGAAATAGGCATGAACAGATATTTCCTTTTAATCTCTTTAGTATAATTCACTGCTAGATCTAGTCTGTGATAAGCTGGAGTGACACCGCCATTTCTTCCGGAGTAGATAGGAGCAGTAACACCACCATAGCTGAATCGACCGTCCGGGTAGGTAATTGGACGTCCACTCATATAAGCGAAATTTGATGAAACATTCCATCTTTTCGTGATGTCATATGTGAGAACTAAACTCACGTCATGTGTTTTGTTCCAATTGGCTGGGTAGGGGTCGCCATTGTTGATTTCAGCTACAACACGTTCAACCCTTGACAGTGTGTAGCTGACCCAACCTGTAAACTTGCCTCGCTTCCGCTTGATTTGAAGTTCCAAACCATAAGCCTGACCATCACCAGTATATAATTCGGTCTCAAGGGTATTGTTTAAGAGTAATTCCGCTCCATCCTTATAATCCACTAGATCTTGGAAATACTTGTAATAAACTTCAGCAGAAGCCTCGTAGGAATTGGAGTAGAAGTTCCTGAAGTATCCTACCGCCACTTGATCCACAAGTCCCGGTTTAATGTAGGGGCCGGCAGGCATATAAATATCAACCGGAGTGGCCGCGGTGGTATTAGAGATCAGATGAATGTATTGGCGCATACGATTGTAACTTCCTTTAATGGAAGAGTATTCATCCAGTTGAAAATTGACAGAGAAACGAGGCTCTAGGCCGTGATAAAGTTTTACGATTTCACCTTCCTTATATTGAATGGTATCGTTAGGAAGGATATCTGAAGTTGGTGACTCGGGATCAATAGGTTCATTATTAGGATACTTATATACATGACCTGCACCCAGTTGAGCAAATCCGCTGTAACGCAATCCATAGGCAAGCGTCAATCTGGTGCCAATCTTTTGTTCGTTGCTTAAGTAAATGGCCGATTCGAACGCAGGAATAGGTCTGACTTGAAAATTAATGCTGTCGGTTACCCCATTCTGTTCGAAATAAGCTGCTGCCGCACCGGGAGTGAAATAGTAATAGGTGTTGTGCCATCCGAACTCCACCGTATTTTTAGGGTTGGCATAGAAAGTAAAGTCTGCCTTTCCACTTATGTTTTCAATTTCAGCGCGCCAATCAAATCCTAAACCGGTTTGATCAAATCCAAGCTTGTAGTTATAGTTGCTGTAAATGGCTGTGAAATTGGAAAACAGCTTCTCCGAAAACAAGTGATTCCAGCGCAAACTGCCCGTTCTATTGCCCCATTGTGTTTTGAACAGCCCATTCAAGTCAAAGACATCATCACCAAAATACCCGGCCAAGTAAAGGCGGTTATTTTCATTTACAATAAGGTTAATCTTTCCATTGAGGTCGTAGAAAAACAATTTGCTATCATTTATCGTCTGGTCGTTGGCCAATGGGAAAAAAATGTCGAAGTAGCTTCTCCGACCAGAAACAATAAACGAAGCACGGTCTTTCCAGATCGGAGCCTCGATGGTCAAGCGGCTAAATAGTAGTCCTACACCTCCGCTAACGCCCAGCTGTTTCAAATTTCCTTCTTTCTGTCTAATGTCCAGTACAGATGACAATCTGCCTCCGTACTTTGCGGGAACTCCTCCTTTGTAGAGTTTGGCATCTTTAATGGCGTCTGCATTGAAAACAGAAAAGAATCCAAATAAGTGACTCGAACTGAACACCGGACTCTCATCCAGTAGGATCAAATTTTGATCAATGTTCCCCCCTCTAACGTTGAATCCTGTAGCACCCTCACCCACGGTTGTCACACCAGGTAACAACTGAATAGATCGGATAATGTCTGCCTCACCCAACAATTGAGGGATTTTTTTTACTTGGGCGATGTCCAGCTTTTCAACACTCATTTCAACGCTGGTCAATGCTTCATCTTCCTTTTCCTCGGTAATGACTACTTCCTCCAGAAGCGTTTCGGAGAAGCCTATTTCAACATTTTTGGTGATATTGGAGGTCAGATTTATGGACTCAGAAACCGTCTCGAATCCTATGAAACTGTACTCAATGGTATAGGACCCGGGAGCTACTGATAGGGAATAGAACCCATACTCATTAGTGACCGTACCTGCGTTCAATTCCTTGATCAGAACCGTGGCCGCAATCATTCCCTCACCGGATTCTTTGTCTTTGACATATCCGCTCAAGGTGACCTTGTTTTGGGAAATAGCTCCAAGGCTCAAAAGCATGAGCAAGAAGGAGGAAATAAAAAGTCTCATCCGTAAAATTCTTTGACGGGCGCAAATGTATCCGCTGACGTTACGGAACGCATATAAATTGGACGAACGGATTGATTTTCTAGAGGAGTGGTTAAGTGAATGCATGTAGTTAGTAGAGTTGATCAGTGACGATCTAATTCACAGTTTGTTACACATCGTGTTCATATGACAATCCATAAAGCAAGATCCCTACAGGAAGATGGATATTGATGACCTGTAAGATACTATGCGTGCATAATAAAATTTATATATTCGTTCAACTTGAATGAAGCCAGAGGAAACAATAGACTTTCATATTAGGTGGGCATGGTTAAAGATCGCCAAGATGTATAACAGAATGGGAGCTCAGGTGGGTATATCGCAGTCCATGGGATTGGTGCTATTGAGTATTGATCCCAAATTGGGTACACCTTCTACGAGTTTAGGACCCATGATGGGCATGGAGCCAACAAGTTTGACGCGTACCTTGAAATCAATGGAAGAGAAAGGCTGGATAGCGCGAAAACCTGATTTGAATGACGGTCGGGTGAGCAGAATTTATCTCACCGAACAAGGGGAGAAGCTTCGCGAAGTTTCAAAGGAAACCGTGATCGACTTCAACGAGCGATTGCTTCAAAGTATTGACCCTCAAAAACTGCAGCATTTCAGGGAAGTGATTGAAATGATTGATCAACAAACGATGAATTAGAATGAGTAAGAGAAGAATTAATAAAGTGGCGGTGCTGGGTTCCGGAATCATGGGATCACGAATTGCGTGTCACTTTGCAAACATTGGTGTTCAGGTGTTGTTGCTGGATATTGTACCAAGGGAACTCAGTGAACAGGAAACAGCAGCCGGATTGACGTTGGAAAGTCCTCAGGTCAGAAATCGAATTGTCAATGACAGCCTGCAAGCTGCGTTGAAGAGCAATCCTTCGCCAATCTATAAGAAGGAGTTTGCCAAACTGATCGAGACAGGAAATTTTGATGATGATCTGCACCGAATATCTGAATGCGATTGGGTGATGGAAGTGGTGGTTGAGCGATTGGATATCAAGCAAAGTTTGTTTGAACGAGTTGAGCAGTACAGAAAACCCGGAACGCTCATCACCTCAAACACCTCGGGCATTCCAATTCACATGATGAGTGAGGGTCGTAGCGAAGATTTTCAAAAGCATTTCTGCGGAACACACTTCTTTAACCCACCGCGCTATCTAAAATTATTGGAGATCATTCCAGGACCGAAGACTGATTCGGATGTGCTTGAATTTCTGATGGATTATGGAAAACGACTCTTAGGCAAGACGACTGTTTGGTGTAAAGACACTCCTGCCTTTATCGCCAATCGAGTAGGTGTGTTCAGTATCATGTGGATGTTTGATTATGTGCAGAAGAATGGTTACACGGTGGATGAAATCGACAGGCTAACCGGACCAGTCATTGGTCGGCCAAAATCAGCAACCTTCCGAACCACGGATGTAGTAGGATTGGACACGTTGGTTCATGTGGCGAATGGGGTAAAAGACAATGTTCCCAATGATGAAATGAAGGCCGTGTTCCAGATTCCTGATTTCATTCAGACTATGGTGGACGGGAAGATGTTGGGAGACAAGACGAAACAAGGCTTTTTTAAGAAGACGAAGGATGCGGAGGGCAAGCGGGAGATTCTTGTGCTTGATCTGAATACAATGGAATATGGTGCGCGAACCAGGCCCAAATTTTCATCACTTGATGCTGCTAAAGGGGTTGACAATCTTGGAGATCGAATCAATATGCTATTCAACGCAAAAGATCGTGCAGGTGATTTTTACCGAGCACACTTCGCTGCAACGTTCGCATATGTGAGCCATCGTATTCCAGAAATCAGTGATGAGGTCTATCGTCTGGATGATGCAATGAAAGCAGGGTTTGGTTATGAAATCGGACCATTCGAAGCTTGGGACGCTATTGGACTCAAGGAAGGATTATCCGAATTGAAGAACCAAGGGTTAATGGCATCATCGTGGTTGGAAAGCATGGTGGTAAATGGAGCTGAATCATTCTATAGAATCCATGATGGAAAACGTCAGTTTTGGAATCAAAACACCAATTCATATGCTGACATACCTGGTCAGGAAGGCATGGTGAACCTGATGGTGGCCAAACATCAGAATGTAATTTGGAAAAACTCTGGAACGACCATCACCGATTTGGGAGATGGCATCTTGAATGTGGAATTCCACACCAAGATGAACACCATCGGGGGCGATGTGTTGCAGGGCATCAACAAAGCGATCGATATGGCCGAGGCGGACTACAATGGTGTGGTAGTCTACAATGAAGGTGGAAACTTTAGTGCTGGAGCCAATGTAGGATTGATTTTCATGATGGCTGCAGAGCAGGAATACGATGAACTGGACTTTGCTATTCGTCAGTTTCAAAACACGATGATGCGCGTTCGCTATTCCAGTATCCCAGTAGTAAGTGCTCCGCACAACCTAGCCCTTGGAGGTGCCTGTGAGTTAAGTCTTCATGCTGATAAGGTGGTTGCAAACACAGAGTTGTATATGGGGTTGGTTGAATTTGGCGTAGGAGTTATACCTGGTGGAGGGGGGACTAAAGAATTTGCACTTCGCTTGAGTGATGAGATGCGCGAAGGCGATATGCGAACCAATACATTCCGACATCGGTTGATGACCATTGCTCAAGCCAAGGTTGCTACTTCTGCACACGAAGCATTTGATCGTGGCTATCTCGTTCCTGGACGGGACGAAGTAGTCATAAGCCGAGAATTGCAACTCACCCGAGCTAAGAGGGCCGCCTTGGATTTGGCTGAACGTGGGTATTCAAGACCAAAAGAACGGGAGGATATCACAGTGCTTGGTAATGAAGGTCTCGGCCTTGTATATGTTGGTGCAGAAACGATGGCTGCCGGGAACTACATGAGCGAGCATGATCGCTTGATTAGTGAGAAGCTTGGCTGGGTGATGTGTGGTGGTGATTTGAGTTATCCACAGGAAGTTAGCGAACGGTATCTACTCGACCTAGAACGCAAGGCATTTCTGGAGCTATGCTCCACTCGGCCAACATTGGAGCGACTTCAGAGCATGGTGAAGTATGGTAAAATATTGAGAAATTAGATTAAAGACTTAAGACTAATAGGTGAAAGACAACAGACTAGAACACAGAAATTGAGAATTGGGATGGTCTTTAATCTTTTGTCTTGAAGTCTAAATTCAAATAAAACATGGATGCATATATAATAGCAGGGAAGAGATCAGCGGTTGGCAAGGCGCCAAGAGGAAAGTTGAGGTTTACACGGCCCGATGATTTGGCAGCTGCCGTGATCAGAAACATGATAGCTGACATTCCTAATTTGGATAAAGACCGAATCGATGACGTCATCGTTGGTAATGCCACTCCTGAGGCTGAGCAAGGACTCAACGTAGGCCGCATGATCTCATTAATGAGCTTGGATACGGACAAGGTTCCGGGAATGACTGTGAATCGATATTGCTCTTCAGGGTTAGAGACGATAGCTATTGCCTCAGCAAAGATTCATTCCGGGTTAGCAGATATGATCATCGCGGGCGGTGTCGAGACGATGAGCCCTATTCCATTTGGCGGATGGCGAATAGTTCCGAACGCACCTGTTGCGCATGCAAACCATGACTATTACTGGGGCATGGGATTGACAGCGGAAGCGGTTGCAAGAGAGTATAAGGTGAGTCGCGAAGACCAAGATGTGTTCGGATATAACTCGCATATGAAAGCGATTAGTGCAATCCAGTCTGGGGCATTCAAGGATGAGATAGTTCCGATTGAGGTTGAAGAGATATTCGTCAAAGACAACAAGAAACAGTCGCGCAAGTATGTATTCGATACAGACGAAGGGCCGCGGCCGGATACGACAGTTGAACGCCTAGCAAAATTGAAACCTGTTTTTGATGCCAAAGGGTCTGTAACAGCGGGTAATGCTTCTCAAACAAGTGATGGTGCCGCATTCGTTTTAGTGGTTTCAGAAAAGATGCTTAAGGAATTGAACGTAGAGCCAATTGCGAGACTAAGATCCTATGCTGTGGCCGGAGTTCCTCCGCGTATTATGGGAATAGGTCCGGTGGAGGCAATACCAATGGCGCTTAAGAAGGCTGGGATGAAACAAGATGATATCAATCTAATTGAATTGAACGAAGCGTTTGCCTCACAGTCGCTGGCTGTGATGCGGGAGCTAGGGTTGAATCAAGATATCGTCAATGTGAACGGGGGAGCCATTTCTATTGGTCATCCACTGGGATGCACGGGAGCAAAACTTACCGTACAGATCATGAATGAATTGAAACGAAGAAATCAGAAGTATGGCATGGTGACCATGTGCGTAGGAACAGGTCAAGGTGCTGCCGGAATTATTGAAATGATGTAAGTAGATTAAAGATGTTTAGACTGCAAGACAGAATACACAAGACTAAAGACTAGGAGATGGTGTCCACACATAACTTCAGGGAACTAAAAATTTGGCAGGAATCTATGATTCTTGCTAAGTTGGTTTTTGCTTTCACAAAGACGCTTCCTGATAGTGAACGATTTGGTCTTATCTCCCAGATGAATCGAGCGGTCGTTTCTGTTTCATCAAACATCGCAGAAGGTTCTGCACGCAAATCGGACAAACACTTTATTCAATTCCTAGAGACTTCGCTTGGCTCCTTATTTGAACTTGAAACTCAGTTGCTGTTATGTGTTGAGTTTGACTATTCCGATCTGAGCTCTGTTCAATCGATGATTGATAAAATACATGAACTTCAAAAGATGATATATGGATTCAAAAAGACCTTGTCTTGAGTCTTTTGTCTAAAAATCTTTTGTCTTAAATCTAAAAGAAATGAAAGCAATTAAAGGAGGAGAGTTCCTCATCAGACAGACAAAAGCCGATGAAATCTTCATTCCTGAGGAATGGGGTGAGGAAGAACGAATGATCGCTCAAACATGTCGGGATTTCTTAGCTCAAGAAGTTCTTCCAAATGTTGACAAGATTGACTCAATGGAGGATCCGGAGTTGATGCCGAGTCTATTGCGAAAAGCCGGAGAACTTGGGATTTTGTCTATCTCTATTCCGGCTGAATATGGAGGTATGGGCATGGACTTCAAAACGTCCATGCTGGCAGCTGAAGCCGTGGGTGGCGGTCATTCGTTTAGTGTGGCTATTTCAGCGCATACCGGAATTGGAACGCTTCCGATCCTTTATTACGGGGATGATGCATTAAAGCAGAAGTACATTCCAAAGTTGGCATCTGGAGAGTTTTTGGGGTGCTACTGTTTGACAGAACCCGGTTCCGGATCAGATGCGAATTCTGGGAAAACAAAGGCAGTTTTGGAAGGTGATCAGTGGAAGATCAACGGTCAAAAAATGTGGATCACCAATGGTGGGTTCGCAGATGTTTATACGGTCTTCGCAAAGATTGATGATGACAAAAATCTGAGTGCTTTTGTGGTGGACAAGGGTTCAGATGGACTTTCATTGAATCCCGAAGAAAAGAAGATGGGAATCAAAGGGTCTTCAACTCGCCAAGTCTTTTTTAATGATGTCAAAATTCCGAAATCGAATCAACTGAGTGAACGCGAGAATGGCTTCAAAATAGCCTTGAATATTCTCAACGTAGGTAGAATCAAGTTGGCGGCCGCTACCCTTGGGGCTGCAAAGGAAGTGATCACGGTTAGCGTCAAGTATGCCAATGAACGTAATCAATTCGGTCGTCCCATTTCAAAGTATGGTGCCATTAAGTATAAACTAGGTGAGATGGCTATTCGAACCTATGCTCTGGAAAGCGCTGTTTATAGAATATCGCAAAACATTCAGGATCGGATTGATTCGCTTGCTTCTGAAGGAATAGAGAAGGGGCAGGCCACGTTGAAGGGTATCGAAGAATACGCAGCTGAGTGTGCGATGATGAAGGTGTTTGGGTCAGAAGTTCTGGATTATGTGACGGACGAGGGAGTTCAGATTCATGGAGGAATGGGCTACTCTGCTGAGACGATTGTGGAGAAGGCCTATCGCGACAGTCGTATCAATAGAATATTCGAAGGAACCAATGAGATCAATCGGATGTTGACGGTTGACATGATCCTGAAAAAGGCCATGAAAGGTGAACTGGACTTGATGGGTGCAGCCAAGGCTGTTCAGGACGAGCTGTTGGGAATTCCAGATTTTGGTGATGATGCAGACGGCCCTTTTGCTGCCGAGTACAAGCTGATCGAGAATTTTAAGAAAGCAATTTTAATGGTTGCAGGATCTGCAGCGCAAAAGCTGATGATGGAGATTTCCAAGGAGCAGGAAATCCTAATGAACATTGCGGATATGGCCATTGATACCTATGTTGCCGAGTCCATAGTGCTTCGCGCTCATAAGCGACAGTCAGTCGGGGGAGATTATCAGGATGTGGTGGAAGCAATGGCTAAAGTTTTTGTTCATGATGCTGCCGACCGTATCAACAAGGCTGGAAAAGAAGCCTTGATGGCTTTTGCAGATGGAGATGAATTGCGCATGATGTTGATGGGAATCAAGCGTTTCGCAAAATCGGAAGCATTCAATGCCAAGGATGCACGAAGATCAGTAGCGGATTACTTAATCGAGAAGAACCACTACTTCGGATAAAAAATTGTCAGATGGACGGTCATTATTCATACTATAGCGTCACAGTAGAAGGCTATGTGGGATGAATATGCGATAGTAGAAGACAATCGGTTTGATCAGCTTATTGCTGAGCGATTAGTGAAGACCTTTGATAGCAGTGGAGAAGTGCATGTGTTTGACAATGGAAGACCTGCATTGGATTATTTCCTGTCAAAACAAGATCATTCAAAAAAAGCGTTGATCCTTTTGGATATTAACATGCCTGTAATGGATGGTCATGAATTCATTAAAGGTCTTCGAGAAAGCGAGCAATCCGAAGAGATATTGAACAATGTGCGAATTGTGATCATGACCTCATCCATCCGAACAGGTGATCGAACCGACACGGTAAAGTTTCCTTTCGTTTTGGAATACATCGAAAAGCCTATTACGAAGGAAAAAATACAGTCGTTTTGGAACGTTGGCTAGCGCCTTACCGTAATCCATGAATCCCATTCACCGGCTGCAATGCATTCCATCCGAAGCTTGTCTGCTTCTGATCGTTTGGTGAATTTTTCAGCCATCAGGAATCGGGTGATTCCATCTTCATAGCCCTTGATTTCAACTTCACCCACCGATCGAAGGAAGTCAAAGTTGAAACGCCCCGGATTTCGATATGCGCCTACCTGCACTCTGAAATAACATCCTGATGCAATTTCTTCTTGCGTAAGCTCTTCACGGTCTTGTTCAACATCACAAACACCTCCTAAACCTGCACCATTCTTCAGCTTGCTGTCAATTGCATCCTGCAACCCAACACCATTTCCTTCACGTGCAAGTCTTTCTAAATCGGCATCGCTGAGGCCAAGCAGGCCGTCAATTCCATTTTCACCCTTGAGTCTGGACGTATCGCCTTTCAAAGCCAGATAGGTTTTGGTGTAGAAGTCAAAGCGATGCTCTAAACGAAGAACTCCTTCCGTAAGTGGAGGCACATCTACGTATTCAACCTTTGGCGGAAATCCATCGGCCAAGAGGCTAATCTTGTACTTTTTCCCAGGTAATAAAGAATAGACGAATTCACCGGTTGTGCTATCGGCAATAAGCGTTGCGAGTACATCACCCGTTTTGTCGTCCATGATTTTTGCCAGCGCGGGACTTGGGAAGTCATCGATGTAAACTGTACCAACCAACAAAACCAATGCGTTCAGTCGCTCAAATGTTCCAGGCTTTATGCGATAAATGTCATGCAGGTTTTCACCACTCGCACGCGCAGAAGAGAAATATCCCCACTCGCCATCTTTGGTGATGTAGTAGTATCGGTCATCATCTGTCGTGTTGATCGGATAACCCAGGTTCACGGCTTCTTGCCAATCTCCCGCGGCACTATCGTATTTAATGTAGAAGATGTCATAACCACCCATGGATCCATGAGCTTCTGAAGCGAAATAAAGCGATGAACCGTTCGAATACATGAATGGCGCATCTTCATTAAACTCTGAGTTAATCTTAGGGCCAAGGTTTTCAACTTGAGCAAAAGAGCTATCATCTTGCATTACAGCTTTGTAAATGTCTCTACCGCCCAATCCACCGGGCTTGTCGCTCGAGAAGTAAAGTGTCTTATTATCCGGTCCAAGAAACGCATGACCCTCATAGTGAGGTGAATTTACCGCGCCCTTGAGCTTTTCAGGTTTCGACCATGCCGTGTCACCGATGCTCTTGCTCCAAAAGATATCTTCCTCTTGGCGGCTACCACTCATATAAATGAATAAAAACTGGTTGTCATAGGAAATGCTCATCGGAGCCTCATGGCGGCCTGATTGGTTCACATTGTCACTTAAACTTGCACCCTCAGCAAACTTGAAGTTATCGTCTCCGTCTAGTTTTTCAGCCACAAAGACGTCTTCGTAATAGTTTCCAATTTCTGTTTTTTTAGACTTCGCGTCCATCATTTCTCCCTTACTATCGGGCCCCCTATTTGTGTAATAGAGTTTTTTTCCGTCAGGAGAAATAACCGGGCTGTACTGAGAGTTTTGAGCATTGCTTGGTGGCTTCAAGATCTCCAATGTCAACGCCATCTTTCGATTCATTAACTCAATACCGTTTTCGCAATTAGTAATTAATCGAAGGGTTTGGATACGATCAGAACCGCTAACCTTATTATTATCCAAGTAGTCGTTATACAGCGTTATGGCTTCTTCGAATTGATACAGGAAGTGCTTCGCTCTTGCCATGTAGAATGTGGCTTTTGGGAAGTTGGAGTTTCCTTTCAGGTCCTTTAAAAGATCTATGGCTTTTTCTCTACCGCTCTGCTTGAACACATAGCAAGCCCCCGTCTTGTACTGTAGGTAAATGTCGTTTGGCCTCCTGTCCCAAAGACTGTCATAAATCGCGAGTGCCCTTAAATACTGGCCTTCCTCAAATAGTATGTCAGCATTAAACAATTGCCTCTTAAAATCAGCGCTCATGTCTTGCGCCATAAGCACTTGGATGCTGCACAAAAGAAACAGCGTGCTTAAAAATGTTCTCAGATTCATCCGCATCCTGGCATCCGTTGATGGTGTTCAAATGTATCATTATTGACATGTAATGAAAGCCTTCGGAAAGTGGATTACTAACTTTGAATTCTTAATGGAATTTGAAACGTTTCGACTAGACAATGGGCTGAGGGTTTTGTTTTTGCAAACACCCAGCGCACACACCGTCCACTGTGGCTTTCTGATTAACGCTGGCTCGCGTGACGAATCGGATAATGAGCATGGCTTGGCTCATTTGATCGAGCACTGTTTATTCAAAGGAACCAACAGGCGAAAGGCATTTCACATTCTGTCGCGTCTTGATGCGGTGGGTGGAGAATTGAATGCCTACACCACCAAAGAAGAGACTTGTATTTACGCGAGCGTATTAAAGGAGCACTTTGACCGTGCCACCGAATTGCTTTTCGACATTGTGTTTTCGCCCAATTTTCCGGTTAAGGAAATCAACAAAGAGCGCTCAGTGATCAAGGACGAAATCAACAGCTACAAAGACAATCCTGACGAACAGATCTTGGATGAGTTCGAGGAGCGATTGTTTCCAAATCATGCCTTGGGTAGGTCAATTCTTGGAACCGATAAAGCATTGGACACACTGGATCGAATGTCGATTCAAACATTCGTGAATCGCCTCTACTCAACGGATCATATTGTATTTGCCTGCGTGGGCAATGTGACTAGAAAGAAAGTGGAGGCTTATTGCAAGACATTGTCAGGAATTCCGGCCCGAAAACGCATTAATGCCGCTCGCACTGTTCCAAAGCCGGAAGGATTTGAACTGGTCCGGAATGAAAAGGTGCATCAGGTTCATGCGATGATAGGAGGCACTGCAGTTGGGTTAAATGATGAAAGCCGCAGGGAAATGTTGTTGTTAAATAATGTGCTCGGAGGTCCTGCACTGAACAGTCGTTTGAATTTGAACATTCGAGAGAAATTTGGCTATTGCTACTACATCGAATCATCCTACAATCCATATACAGACATTGGAGTGTTTGAAATCTACTTTGGAACAGACAAAGCGCATTTCAACCGAACCCTGAAGCTCGTTCGAAACGAGCTCAAGACAATGGCTGATAATTCCCTAACGCCTCGCGCACTCGTTGCAGCCAAAAAGCAACTTTTGGGACAAATAGCCTTAGCTCAGGAACAGTTGGTCAACATGATGCTCTCAGCAGGGAAATCATTGCTCCATTTTGATGCTGTGGACTCATATGAGGAAATCGAAGCCAAGGTGATGGGAATTAGCTCAGAATCGGTCAGGTTGATGGCTGAGCAGGTTTTTGCCTCCGACAACCAGAACCTTATTGCCTATATGCCAGCTGAATGAGCCATTTGGTCACAACCATACGTAACAATCGTAATTGGGGCATGGTACTCTTGGTGGCCATCATTTGCTTTGCCGGACTTCCTGCCTTGATTGACATACACCTGTATCCAAAGCTCTGGATGATGGCGTTGATAGTAATCGGTATGGGGATCTACAACATAGTGCGTTCATCGGGAACTGGTATCAATTTATCCATTCCCATGATGCTGTGGGTCGCATTCTTGATGTTCTCAATTCCCGCTGCCCTTGCTTCTTCGTTCCTGGGTCAGGCGGCATTGGTGATGTCACGCGACTTTTTGGTAATAGCCCTCGCGATGATGTTCTCACAGTCAGATTTTAAGGGAAAGGAAGCATTGTGGCTTGGGGCTGCGCTATCACTGCTTATTATGGTGATCTGGGGCGGTGTCGATTTGTTGGGAGCATTGGATCGGTTTCAATTGACGCATCAAAACAGCTATCAAATCAAGGCGTCTCTAGGTCATCGAAACTTGTATGGACACTTCTTGTCGCTGTGTATGGTTTTGGCGTTACCTCTGTTATGGAGGGGCAAAAGACAATCCTTGTTCACCATGCTTTTGATAGGAGCAGCCTCCCTGATGTGCTTCGTCACATTGTCTCGCGGAACATGGATTTCGTGTGCTGTCGCGCTCATGGTCTTGACATTGGGTTTGATCAAAGTCCATCAAAAACTTCCCTTCAAACTTGGTCGTTTGAGCAGATGGATTGTGGCGTTTCTGATTTTGATCGCTGTGATTTTTGCCGTGTTTGTTGTTGACGAACTTTACACCCTGGTCCATCAATTCGAAACTGCGGTCAACATAAAGGCCGGCACTACACGCGATCGTTGGATGCTTCTCAAATATAGTTGGACCATGTTTCTTGATCATCCGTTTATTGGAGTTGGAATAGGACACTGGCCGATTGAATTGCTCACATTTGATCAAACGGGCATGCTGAGTGATAATGGAAGAACGATTTACCAACGTCCTCACAGTGATTTTTTCTGGGTGTTTTCAGAGCGCGGAGTTTTTGCCGGATTGGCATATGCCGCTGTTTTTGTCGTTGGGGTTATTCTTTCGATGCACGAGTTTTTTACAAAGAGGAGCCCCAAATCATTGGCGCTGATGGGAGCATGGATATTGATGGTGCTGATCGCATTCACCAACTTTCCCATGGAACGTATGGAATTTGCTGTTGTGATGGCCGTTCTCATATCGCTGAGCGAAGGAGGGCGCATTGTGAAATTTGGCCGACTCGCAAACATGGCCGTCATCGGATTGTCGTTCTTAGCGATGTATACGTTCACGAAACGGATCATGGCCGAGCGGCACTACGGTCGCGCCCAGATGGCCAGAGAAAATGCTGACTGGAACATGTATTTAACTGAAATCCGTTCAGCAAATGGAGCATTTCTTCCTTTGGACGAAGTGGCAAGGCCATTGAAGTGGCACGAAGGTTTGGCCCTGTCGCGTTTGGATAGTTTGGAAGCCGCGGACAAGGCCTTTTTCGAAGCGGCAGATATCAACCCGAATAACCCTGAGGTTCAGAACGCAGTGGGTGTGAGTTACGCAAACAGACGAGATCTTTCAAATGCTCTCAAACACTTCTCGTTGAGCACCAAAAACATACCTCGATATCAGGAGGGAATATTGAATGTGGCGCAGATTCAAAGGGCACAAGGAGATTGGCGCTCAGCGTTCGATACCTATTTAAAGGCAGACTATACGTTGACAAGCCTTGGTTATGAGAACCTTGGAGTGAAGCTCGCAGGGGACAGTCTCACCAATATGATCGAGCAATATCCTGAGCGCAAGTTGATGCTCACTATTCAAGCCATTCGAAACACACCTTCGTGGTCGTTTTCTGTCATTCGAAATTGCGCACAAAATGGGATTCCATTTCCAAGGCAGGTGCTCATGGATGCATGTTATTACATGCTTAGTAATTGTGATGGCGATGAAGAATGCGATGAGGTGAAGGCGATAAAAATGCACTACATTCCCAATGACGATTTAAACTTAAATGATTGATGGATTTTTTACCGGAAGAAATTGAAGCGTACGCAGAGCGTTTCACCGAAGCAGAATCACCGCTATTGGCTGAATTGAATCGATATACGCATGCCAACGTGCTTATGCCGAGGATGTTGGCTGGGCATCTTCAGGGTCGTGTTTTGGCGATGTTAAGCGCCATGATTCAACCTAAGCTTGTGGTGGAGATCGGAACATACACGGGTTATTCAGCGCTGTGCTGGGCCGAAGGCGTTGCCGATGGAGGAATGGTTCATACCATCGAGGTGAATGATGAACTGGAATCGAAGATCAAATCATTCATTGATCGATCAGAACTGCGAAACAAGATCACCTTGCACATCGGTCCTGCACTCAAGATTATTCCGGGTATTCAGGGGGAAATTGATCTCGCATACATCGATGCTGACAAGGAAAACTACTCCAACTACTTTGATGCGTTGATCGACAAGGTTAGCATCGGTGGCTACATCATTGCGGACAATGTACTTTGGAGTGGTAAAATAACGGCTGATCCGGCTAAGATGGACTACGAAACCAAGTGCCTTTATGAGTATTCCAAAAAGGTACATGAAGACGAACGAGTTCAGAATGTTTTGCTTCCCATTCGTGATGGTTTGATGATTGCTCGAAAAGTGAAATAACATGGGTAAAAAAGTACTTGATTTCAGAAGTGACACGGTCACACGACCCACACCCGGCATGCTGGATGCGATGATGAATGCGGCCTTGGGCGATGATGTTTTTGGCGATGATCCAACGGTGAATGCTCTGGAAGCTAAGGCTGCACGTCTGTTTGGAAAAGATGCGGCTCTGTTTTGTCCGTCAGGAACAATGACCAACCAAATTGCCATTAAGGTGCATACCAAGCCGGGAGATGAAGTTATTTGCGATCGACTCGCGCATATTTACAACTACGAAGGAGGCGGAATTGCATTCAATTCAGGTTGTTCGGTGCGACTGCTGGACGGTGATCGAGGTCGTTTTAGCGTAAACCAAGTTCAGGCAAACATCAATGCCGATGATCCACACTTTCCAGTGACCACTTTGGTTTCTATTGAAAACACTTGCAACAAGGGTGGAGGATCTATATGGGATCGAGGTCAAATTGCTGCCATCAGGGCCTTTTGCAATGCGCATGACTTGAAGCTCCACTTGGATGGAGCGCGCCTTTTTAATGCGCTGGTTGAAACCGGGGAAGACACGCGATCTGTTGGAGAGCAGTTTCATTCCATTTCCATTTGCTTGAGCAAAGGACTCGGCTGTCCAGTGGGCTCCTTACTCATTGGCGATGCTTCATTCATTAAGCAGGCAAGACGCGTAAGAAAGGTGTTTGGAGGTGGTATGAGGCAGGCCGGAATATTAGCTGCTGCCGGAATCTACGCGCTTGATAATAACGTACACCGCCTTGCAGACGATCATGTGACGGCTCAAGAACTCAGAAAAATGCTTGAAAAACAGATGTGGGTAAATTCATGTCTGGATGTCGCTACCAACATTGTAGTAGTCGAATTAGTGGAAGGGGTGGATCAGGTTAAGATTCTTGAGCAATTGCGTGAACAAGGAATTCTGGCAGTTGGTTTCGGAGCCGGAAGGCTACGTTTTGTGAGTCATTTGGATATACAAGAAGAAGATTTAAACCTTTGTGAAACAGCATTCAGCGCAATCAAATAGAAATGAAGAATCGACTATATGTTTTTATAATCGCTATTGGAACAAGTTTGACATTCCAATCCTGCGAGGAACTCGGAATTTTTGACCAAAATCAATTTCTTACCAATGACGAAATCATCACGGGTTTGAGGGAGGCATTGATGATTGGAACAGATACGGCAGTATCTAAACTGAATGCAGCGGATGGCTTTTTTGGTGATGAAGTCGTAAAAATTTTGCTTCCTGAAGAAGCTCAACCGGTGTATGATGTCGTCAAACTTCTTCCTACAAACATTGTTGAGAACACCATTTTATCCATCAATAGAGCCGCTGAAGACGCGGCTAAAGAGGCGGGGCCGATATTCGTTGACGCCATTGTTGACATGACCATCGAAGATGGATTGGGCATTTTGCATGGCAATGACACGGCTGCCACCACCTATCTCCGATCCAAAACCCAGCAACAACTATTCGATGCTTTCCAGCCAAAAATAGAAGCCTCGTTGAGCAAAAAGCTCGTACTGAATTATTCAGCGGAAGAACTTTATTCCAAGTTGATCAGCGCCTATAATACGGCCAGCTTGGGTGGCTTTTTGTTTGATGAGATTTCAACCAATTCGCTCAGTGAACACACCACCAGCAGGGCACTGCGTGGACTTTTCATCAAGGTTGGTGATGAAGAGAAGTTGATCCGTGAAAACCCGGCTCATCGGGTTACGGAGCTTTTGGAAAAGGTTTTCGCAGAACAGGACTAGTCCATCTTGATCGGACGATGCTCCGATGCATCCGGGAAGGTAATGCGCGAAATGAGCGAAACGGTTGGGACTATTTGCGTAATGTCAACCTCATCCAGCGTTTCACCGCTTGGGATGCCGTATCCAAAAAACAGCAATGGAACATGCGTGTCATAGTTGTATGAGCTTCCGTGAGTTGTCCCTTTGTGCTCATGTTCCATCCAACCGGGTAGAAACTGAATGATGACATCACCGGAGCGCTGCGGATTCCAACCTTGGGCAGCCAATCGTGAAAACTGATCGGGTGGAAGCGGATGCTGCAACTGCTTCACATCAATGGAATTGGCAACGCCAGGAAAGTTCAGAGCGAATTCATGTACTACATGATACACGGCTTTCTCTTCCTTGTTCAGTTTTTTGATGGCAGAGTGATTGAGGAACACCTGTTGGTTCGAGTAACTTAACAGGAGATCATCCACTCCAAACTTCTCTTTCAACGCACTTTCCAACCCGGTTTTGAAAGCCCCCTTGTCAAAGTAGTCCACTGGAATGCGGTGGTCCTTCAAATACTGTGGAACTTGAGCAGCCGCGTGATCGGCCGTGAGGAAGAGCAGGTATTCGCCTTCACCCACTCTGTTGTCGAGCGATTCAAGCAAAAGCGCGATTTCCTTATCCAGCCGCAAATACGTGTCTTCGATTTCAATGCTCTGTGGCCCGTAAGAATGTCCAATCATGTCGGGCGATGAAAACGAAATGGCCAGCAGGTCGGTGTGTTCATCCTGACCGAGGTCTTCATGAATGATGCACTGATCTGCAAAAAGTCGCAGCAGCGTGTTGCCAAATGGCGTGGTTGCGAAAGGGTAGTATCCCGTTTTCTTGACCTCTGCCTTCACATCATATGGAAAGGTTGGGGCCTTATCTTCAACCAATGACTTTTCATAGGGCGTGTCGTCAGCCGTGCTCTCCGTGTATTTCTCCAAAGCAAGCATGGGTTCCCAGCCTTCTTTGATCAGGTCATCTGGATGTTTAGCCTTGTTGAATTGCTTCACCCACTTTGGTAGCTCGGTCATGTAGTGGCTGCTTGTGATCATGGTGCCGTTGTCATAGTCTAGCCAATAGGCCGCATTGGCAGAATGGCCGGCCGGCAGAATAGCACCGCGGTCCTTGATCGAAATGCCGATAGACTTTCCTTGAAAAAGGCTGGAAATACGCACCGCATCTCCCAACGTTGGCACCATCAGATTGGCCGGTGACATTTGGCCGCTTTCATTGTCCGTGCCCACGCTTTTTGCATTCGCATCGCTGACGCAATACATCTTGCTGTTGTTTTGCTTGTCATACCAATTGTTGGCGATGATTCCGTGGTTCATGGGCGTGGTTCCCGTGTAGATGGAAGCGTGTCCGGGTCCGGTGTAGGTGGGGATGTAATTGTAGTGTGTGTTTCGGCAGAAGTATCCCTCATTCACCAGGCGCTTGAATCCACCATCTTCAAACTTGTTCCAATAGCGATAGATGTAATCCGTACGCATTTGATCCACCACAATGCCCACGATGAGCTTTGGATGGTCTTGTGCCAATGTGTTTCCAACGAGGAAGAGTGAAAACAGGAGGGTGGTTATGGTTCTCATTTACTAAGCTTTGAAATCACAAATAGAATTAAAACACATAGACTGACGCTTACCAGCACGTTAAGAATGGCCCAGAAAAGCTGTCCGTTTCTTGCCAGTTGAAAGGTTTCATAGCTGAAGGTGCTGAAGGTGCTGAATCCACCGCAAAACCCGATGGCCAGAAATGTCAACCAAACGTGTTGAATATTGGAAAAGCGAATCATTACCCAGCCTAAAACAGCTGTGCTCAGTACGTTAGAACCCAATGTTGCCCAAGGCAAGCTGGATGAACTCAGCATGAGAAACAACCGGCTCACTCCAAATCGACAAAGGCTTCCGAGTCCTCCACCAATAAATATGGCTAGAAGTTGATTCATCGTTCTTTATGTTTCGAAACCTGCATTGATCCACTGCCTGATAAAATACCTCGCTCCCCAGTACATCCCATATCCAATCAAGGCACCAAGCATCATTCCGCCCACCACGTCAGCCACATAGTGTTTGCCGAGGTATACACGAGAATAGCTGTTGAGAATTGCATAGCTCAGCATGAGCAGCGAAACCCAGTTTTTGCGCATCATCATGCTCACAAAAATGGCTAAAGCCATAGTGTTGGCAGCATGTGAGGAAACAAAGCCAAATTTTCCACCACACCCCGCTGCCAAGTGAAGGAGCTCGCTCAGCTCGGGATGATGACACGGACGCAGACGCTCAAAGCTGTTTTTGAATGCCACGGAAATTTGATCGGACAGTAGAATGCTGAGCGCTATGAAAATGGCTGCTGCTATTAGCACCTTCCAACCGAGCTTCCTGTACATAAGGAAGAGCAGGAGCGCATATAAAGGAATCCACGTGAATTTCCCGCTGATCAATTCCATCAGGGCATCCAACCACGGAGCGTGAAAATGATTGATGGTGATGGTGAGGGCGTGGTCGAGTTGGATCAGCGTTTCGATCATGCGACCGAAATTAATCCATTGTAGCCGCCACTTTCTCCGTGATGGCTGCTTTTACCAGGTTCACAAACAATGGATGCGGATTGGCCACCGTGCTCTTATACTCCGGGTGAAACTGCACTCCGATGAAAAACGGATGCGTTGGCAATTCCACTATCTCTACCAATCCTGTTTCCGGATTGATTCCGCTTGACACCAAGCCCGCACCTTCGAGTTGGTCGCGGTAGTTGTTGTTGTATTCATAGCGATGGCGGTGGCGTTCGCTGATTTCTGTTCTCTGATAGATGCGGTGAGCCAAGGTGCCTTCTGTGATTTCGCATTTGTATGCGCCTAATCGCATGGTGCCGCCCATGTTGGTCACAGCCTTTTGTTCTTCCATCATGTCGATCACAGGATGTGGGGTGGCGCTGTCCATTTCAGAACTGTTAGCCTCTTCCAATCCAACCACGTCTCGCGCATATTCGATCACCGAACATTGCATTCCGAGGCAAATGCCCAAGAATGGAATGCCGTTTTCACGGGCGTACTTAATGGCGCTGATCTTGCCGCCCAAGCCTCGTCTTCCGAAACCCGGAGCAACAATAATCCCCTGTATGTTGCTCAGCTTTTCAGCTGCGTTTTCATCGTTCAGGTCTTCTGAGTGGAATGACGTCACATCCACTGTGCACTCGTTGCTCACGCCAGCGTGCACCAAACCTTCCAATATTGATTTGTAGGCATCTTGAAGTTCCACGTACTTGCCCACTAAGGCGATGCGCACGTGTGATTTCGGGTTCTTAAACCTGCGCAAAAACTCCCTCCAGTTGGTCAAATCCGGCTCGTTGCGCTTGGGCAGTTTGAACTTGTCCAATACCACTTCGTCCAGCTTTTCTTCCTGCATCAGGACAGGAACGTCATAGATCGTTTCTGCATCTCTGCTTTCGATCACCGCGTTGTCGCTGATGTTGCAAAACAGGGCGATCTTTCGTTTCTGATCGTTTGAAAGCGCATGTTCTGTGCGACACACCAAAATGTCAGGCTGAATACCCTGGCTCTGCAACTGCTTCACGCTGTGCTGCGTGGGCTTGGTTTTTAACTCTCCGGCTGCGCTCAGGTAGGGGATCAGCGTGAGGTGGATGACCAACACGTTGTCGTAGCCATGCTCGTAGCGAAACTGACGCACGGCTTCAATGTAGGGCAGCGACTCGATGTCGCCCACGGTGCCTCCAATTTCGGTGATCACAATCTCGTAAACCCCCTTGTTGCCCAATTTGGTCACGCAGTTTTTGATCTCGTCCGTGATATGAGGGATGATCTGAACCGTCTTTCCCAGGTAGTCGCCTTTGCGCTCCTTGTCGATCACGGTTTGGTAAATTCTTCCGGTGGTGACGTTGTTGGCCTGCGAAGTAGGAACGTTCAAAAAGCGCTCGTAGTGACCCAAGTCGAGGTCGGTTTCCGCGCCATCGTCTGTCACGTAACACTCCCCGTGTTCGTAAGGATTCAGCGTACCCGGATCTACGTTGATGTAAGGGTCAAGCTTTTGAATGGTAACCGAGTAACCACGGGCCTGAAGAAGTTTTGCAAGTGATGCGGAAATGATGCCCTTACCGAGCGATGAGGTAACTCCTCCTGTAACGAAAATATACTTTGTTGACACCCGTATTGGACTCTTTGAATACGGGAAACAAAAGTAAAAACTCCCCCAAGGCGGGCGGGTAGTTTTTTGAAAAAGATTTTTGAACGACCATCATCCTCGCTGTCAGTCCCTATCCTCGCTGTCAGTTCGAGTGACGCGACCGAAGGAAGCGTTGTATCGAGAACCCAGACAGCGTTCCGAACACGTTTTAGGCGTGATTGTCCTTCCTCTACTTTCAGTGAACCCTTCGGGGTTCGATACAATTGACTCCTTTCAGTCGTCAATCACTCGATGTGACAATCAGAGATGTGCCAGTTCTCGCTGTCAGTCCTCGATCGCTGAAGCTTTTCGCGGAGGCGCTTCGAGTGATCATAACTAGATTGTTCAAGTTAGCAGAATGTGTCTTGATCGTATCGAGAACCCAGACAGCGTTCCGAAAGTGTTTTAGGTGTGATTGTCCTTCCTCTACTTTCAGTGAACCCTTCGGGGTTTGATACAATTGACTCCTTCAGTCGTCAATCACCCAAAGTGACCATCAATCACCCATTTCACTTTTTCTCCACCACACCCCATTTCAGGAAGAATTTTTTCCCGAATGAACGCCCAAAAACGCCCGAAAAACACCTAAAAAACGCCTGAAAGCCTTGCTGTCATTGGGATAGACATTTTTTTTCACGAAAAACGCAAAATAGCTAGAACTAGCTATTGACACGCCTTTTTTCCCCTTCTACTTTCCCCACCCTATTGATCAGAATATGACCAACACCATCGATTGAGTTAGTTATTAAAGGATATATCCCATGCCACGGACCATGAACAACACCGGCCATTTTGCACACACCACAACTTACACCATTGGTCGGTGTTGTTTCATTTATTGAAAAAACAAATGATAACCACCGCAATACGTTGGACTATGCCCAAAAGCAACAGAGGACAGAGATGGAGACTTGTGCTTGGTACTTACACACTGCTCGCGCTTCGATGGTGCATGTGGTTAGTGGCACCTGTAATTTTTGGAATGGCCGTGGTGCTGGTGTTGTTGAGCAGCGGCCTGCTCTCTCCTAAATCGCTATTAGTTCCGTTGAACATGGCCACAGAAGCCAAGGGATTCAACCTCCACATGAGCATGCCTGCGTTCACTGCCATCATATTGGTAGTGCAATCCTTTGGCTGCTTCATGGTGTCGCTGCTCTGCACGGTGTTGATTCGAAAAAACCGCGCACGGATGAACATTCTTAACAGACAAAACACGGCCCGTCAACAACACGAATGGATCAAATGAATGCAACGGGAAAACAGGAGTCCTTGACACACCACAGCAGCACGGGGGTATTGCTCATGGTTGGGCTTCTGTTTTTTAAACCCCGTCAAAGTATGTAAATCAATTCAAACCATCATATCACAAACCCTAAACCCTACACATCATGGGAATTATCATCCAAAAAGCCTGGTATGGCTACAGCGGAGAAGTGGCACACGATGTCACAGCAGCTGTTCAGGCAAAAATCCCCGGAACCAACAACATTAGTTTTGAAATTAATCAAGCAAACCTTGGATTATCAGGCTTGTCTAACAACCCTAGGCAATTGACGGTGACCTATGCCTATGGCACCTTGCCCGGACCGGGCAGCACCGTGATTTCCAAATCCGGTCTGGATGGACAAACCATGAAACTGAACTATGCTCCGCCTTACCTCATTTTTAGTCGGGTAACCTACGGAACAGACAAGGTGTTTATTGACATTACGAAAGCGATGCAAGAGGCCATTTTTACATCGACAGACAACATGATCTTCACCATAGGCTCGGGTCAGTTTTTAGAGCGCATTGGCGGGGACCCGGCACTGGGTGTACCCAAGGTCTGTTCCATCTACTACACGCTAAACGGTACCACCCAGGAGTGCATCATGGCGCGCGATGGCGATCAGGTGAATTTGAATGTGGGGCCTTGAGGAATTCTCTTTGAGACCTTATACGTTGTAAATAAGATACTTAAGAAATGCCCGGACTAACCTTTGATTCCAATAAAGCCAATCAAAAACTCCAAGAATTTTTAGAGCGTTGGCCGCTTGATATAGTCAAGAAAATGACACTTGAGCAATACAATCAAGTAGGGAACCACGATTCGTTTTGTTATTGGTTAGAGCATGAAGCTGAGATTCTTGGACGAATTGGAGGGAAGCCTTCAAACAAGTTTGGTATTTGGCACAAAAAGGAATCGAAGCAATCTAGATCGGTTGATTTTTTAGAGGACGAAGACTATAAATGGTATGCGAAGTATGGTAGTGACCGAAACGAGGCGTTCCAATCGGTAATAGCGCTTATCATTCAAATTATTGAAGCCTCCTTAGCAAAAGACTTTCCTGCGATTGATGGAATCGATTTGGATAGCTTAAGTCGATGGAAAATCGCATTCATATATTCTGATAAGTCTCTGGTGCCGATTTACAAGAAGGAGACTGTTCGGAAAGTCGCAAGACATCTTGTGCATTCAAATTATCTAAGAGCAAGGTTGTCTGATTTGCATCAATACATCGCGAGCAAGAAACCGGATGAAGAGGACTTTTTTCTGTATACCGCGAAGCAATATCAAATAGCTACCAGTGAATTTGATCGCAACTACTATATCATCGGTTCCAAATACTGGATTGAGGAAGATAAAAAATATGCGAGCATTCTGCCTCAAATGATGAATAAGTCAGTTGTTTCAACCGGATACCTCTGGGGTTGGGATTTAAGTGACTTATATAATAGACCCCATCCCGATATTTATAAATGGATGGAAAAGAACATTCATCCAAAGCCCGTTAGGTATAAAACTGAGTCCAGAGCGCTGGCATTTCTTTTAGGCCTCAAGCCTGGGGATATCATCGCGATAAAGGACAGAGGGCCGCATGGAACACTAACCATAGTGGCTTATGCCGAAGTGAAAAAAGTGGAAGGGAAGGTCTATGAGCCGGATTCGGATGATTATCCCGAAGGACTGGGTCATATCATTCATGTTGAGTTTTTGGAGACGGGTCTTTGGATTGAGACGGGACTTACGTATGGCGAAACCATCCACAAAATCATTCCGGGAGAGCGAGAAGGTCATTTTGAAAAAATCTTTGGAAGCTACGCTGTCATAGAGGAATCTGTGGAAGATGAAATTCCACAAGATGAAGACGACTCAGCAGAAGAGGATCGCATCAATGACAAAGACACTGATCCGCGAACCAGAACGGTGACATACACGGCAACGGTAAAAAAGACGCATGATAAGATTCAACTGGCCTTTGCCCGACAGCTAAAGCGCGATTTTCCGGATGACGTGATTCAAACAGAGTCAAACTACATTGATGTGAAGCGCATCACCTCGGACAAACTGTATTATTACGAAGTAAAACCGTTCAATAGCGCTTACGCATGTGTTCGTGCCGGCATTGGCCAATTGCTGGATTATCACCACTCGAATCCTTCCGACAAGGATATTCAACTCTGCATCGTTGGCCCAGCCCCTGTTGAGCCAGAAGATCAAGCCTTCATCTCATTCATTCAAAAGTCCTTAAAACTGCCCTTTGAATACATCCGATTTCCAATCGCTCTAAACAATTAAATCCTTCTATTTTTCGCTGCTGATCATCTAAGTCAATCACATGTCGGATCAAGAACTGGAAAAAACACTTTGGAGCGCAGCCGATAAACTGCGCAGCAATATGGACGCAGCCGTTTACAAGCACATTGTGCTCGGCTTGATTTTTTTGAAATACATCTCCGATGCCTTTATGGAGTTGCACGAACAACTCATGGCGGGCGAAGGCGAATTTGAGGGTGCCGACCCTGAAGATGCGGATGAGTACCTGGCTTATCGCGTGTTTTTTGTTCCTGAAAAGGCCCGTTGGAAATACTTGCAGGACAGGGCAAAGCAGCCGGAGATTGGCAAGTTCATTGACGATGCTATGGATGCCATCGAGCGAAGCAATGCCAGCTTGAAAGGAGTGTTGCCCAAAGAGTATGGGAAACCCGACCTGAACAAGCAGCGGTTAGGTGAACTCATAGACTTGATCGGAACGATTGGATTTACTTCCACTGCGCATGGTAGCAAAGACATGCTCGGCCGGGTGTATGAATACTTTCTTGGACAGTTTGCCGATGCCGAAGGCAAAAAAGGCGGGCAATTCTATACGCCAGAAAGCATTGTAAAACTCTTGGTTGAAATGCTCGAACCATACGAAGGCCGCATTTACGATGGATGCTGCGGCAGCGGTGGCATGTTTGTGCAGAGCGAAAAGTTCATAGAAGCGCACGGTGGCCGCATTGGCGACCTCAGCATTTTCGGGCAGGAGAGCAATCCCACTACGTTGCGCTTGGCAAAAATGAACCTTGCCATTCGTGGCATTGATGCCAAAATCGAGTTGGGAGATACACTGCTCAACGACCAACATCCCGATCTGAAAGCCGATTACATCCTTGCCAATCCACCCTTTAACATCAGCGACTGGAATGGTGAGCAACTGCGCGATGACATCCGCTGGAAACACGGGGTGCCTCCGGTAGGCAATGCGAACTATGGTTGGTTGCAACACTTTCTCCATAAGTTGAGTCCACGAGGCACGGCAGGCATTGTGTTGGCCAACGGTTCCATGACCTCAAACACAGGCGGAGAAGGCGACATCCGCAGAAACCTGATCGAAGCGCGGCTGGTGGATTGCATGGTGGCCCTGCCTTCACAGTTGTTTTACAACACCATGATTCCAGCCTGTTTGTGGTTTTTGGCGCGAAACAAGACCAACGGCAAGTTCCGAAACCGTGAAAACGACATCCTTTTCATTGATGCGCGCAACCTCGGCCACATGATCAACCGAAGGAACCGCGAGTTGAGCGATGAAGACATTGAGCGCATTTCACAGACCTATCACAACTGGCGAAACCCGCAAGGCGATTACGAAGACTTGCCCGGCTTCTGCAAGAGTGCCAGCTTCGAAGAAGTGGAGGCGGCTAATTTTGTGTTGACTCCCGGTCGATACGTAGGCTCCGAAGCCGTGGAAGATGACGGTGTGCCGTTTGATGAAAAAATGAAGGCGCTCACCACCAAGTTGGCCGAGCAATTCGAGCAAAGCCATGTGTTGGAAAAGAAAATTCGCGAAAACCTGAAAAGCATTGGCTATGAGTTCTGAGTCGCCTGCCGTCAGTTATGCGGGCATTCTCAAAAGCCTGAAAGAACGCATCCGCGAGCGACAGCAGCGCGCTAGCGTAGCGGTCAATGTGCAGTTGCTGGCGCTTTATTGGGAAATCGGAACGATCATCTTGGCGCAGCAAGAGCAGGAAGGCTGGGGAGCGAAGGTGATCAAGCGACTGGCTACTGATTTGAAATCCGAGTTTCCGGATATGAAAGGGTTTTCTCAGCGCAACTTGGTTTACATGCAGACGTTCGCCTCTGCCTACCCATTTTTTCCATTTACGCAGACACCGTCTGCGCAATTATCAGAAAAGACAAACAATGACATTACGCAGACATCATCTGCGCAAACTCAAAAACAAATTGTGCAAGCACCCCTTGCACAATTAAAAGGAGAGCAAAAAATGCAAATCGTGCAAGCGGCACTTGCACAACTAGATGGGCTTACAGAAATGGAAATAACGCAAGCACCGCTTGCGCAATTAAGCTGGTCTCACCACACTGCGCTGTTGGATAAAATCAGCGATGAACGCGAACGCCACTTCTACATTCAAAAGGCGATTGAAAACGGCTGGAGCCGCAATGTGATGCTTCACCAGATAGAGAGCGAATTGTATAAACGCCAAGGCGCGGCCATCACCAACTTCAAACAAACCCTGCCGGCCTTGCAGTCTGACCTGGCGTGCGAAACGCTCAAAAGCCCCTATGTCTTTGACTTTTTGGCCATGGGCGAAAAAATGCTGGAGCGAGATGTGGAACTGGCACTTACGGCCAACATCAAAAAATTCTTACTTGAGCTGGGTAAAGGTTTTGCTTACGTGGGAAACCAACACAACATCAATGTAGCTGGTGATGACTTCTTTCTCGACCTACTATTCTATAATACGCACCTACATTGCTACGTGGTCTTTGAACTCAAGGTGGGCGAGTTCAAGCCCGAATATGCGGGCAAGCTCAATTTCTACATCAATGCGGTGGACGAGCAGGTGAAAACCGAACGTGACGAACCCACCATTGGCGTGCTGCTCTGCAAAACCCCCAACAAAACGGTAGTAGAATATGCCCTGCGCGGGGTGGAAAAACCGCTGGGCATTGCCGAATACGAGCTGAGCAAAGCCTTGCCTGAAAAATTGAAGGCCGACCTGCCCACGGCAGAGGAATTGACCGAGGAAATGGAGAAGGAACTGCCCAAATCGCCTACCATCACGCGCATGGAAGCCTTAAAAGCCAAAATAGCGCAGCTTGGCAAAGAGGAAGTGAAAGACCAGCAAACGGTGGAAAACACCAAAGCCATCATTGAAAATGTATGGCTACCGCTCCATAAAAAGTTTGAAGTACAATCAAAAGAGTTGGCGGCAGAGTTTAAAACGCTGCAAGTTCGGATGGCGCTGAACAATTCAGGCCAATACACCTGGGATGAACTGCTGAATTTGCCCGAAGACAAAAACCGCCCTCAAAGCATTGAAGTCGATTATTGGTTCAATGGCTTCAAAAAAGCAGGCACCAAAGCCTTTGGGGCTTCCATGAATATGATGCTCCGTTTTGAGGCATTCAAATACACCATATCCCTTGCACGAGACCGGCAACCAAGCATGGAAAAGCTTTACCACCAATTGCCCAAAGAGCAAGAACTGGATCGCTTGGTAGAGTTGATGCTAGAGCAAATCATGGACACCATTGATGAACACCTAAACCGGATGGCGGTATGAGAAAAGGCAATTGGAAAACAGTCTTTCTGGATCAAATCGCTGATTTGCTTGATAGTAAAAGGGTTCCCTTAAATTCAAGAGAGCGCGAAGAAAGAAGAGGTCACATCCCATATTATGGAGCATCTGGAATTGTGGATCATATAGATTCTTATTTATTCGAAGGTGAACACGTATTAATTTCTGAGGATGGCGAAAACCTTCGCAGCAGAACCACTCCAATCGCATTTAAGGCTGACGGTAAGTTCTGGGTTAATAATCACGCCCACATTCTCAGGGAAAGAAATCAAAATATAAATGATTACATCGTTTACTATTTCCAGAACCTTGATGTTTCACCTTATATAACAGGGGCTGTTCAGCCTAAGCTGAGCAAGGCCAATTTGCTAGAGATACCGATTACAATTCCTGATAGCCCTGATTACCTCAAAAATTTAGTTGGAATATTACGGTCACTAGACGACAAAATCGAGCTCAACCGCCAGATGAACCAATGCCTGGAAGAAATGGCGCAGTGCCTGTTTCGGGAGTTATGCCTGCCCAATGGCCAAGCCAACCTCCAACCGGGTGATGAACTGCCGGAGGGGTGGGAGTGGAAGACGATTGGGGAAATGTATGACACAACCTCTGGCGGAACTCCAAAAAGATCAAATCCAGAATTTTATGAGAATGGAAGCATTCCTTGGGTGAAATCAAAGGAATTGATACATGATTTTGTTACCCTCACAGAGGAAAGCATAACCACGGAAGCCCTGAGACAGTCGTCTGCCAAAATGCTTCCAAAGAAAAGCTTGCTCGTTGCCATGTATGGAGCAACCGTTGGCCAAATGTCAATGTTAGGTATTGAAGCAACGTGCAATCAAGCTATCTGTGCAATTAAGCCAAATGACATTTACGACACGATATTTATTTATCTGTATCTCAAGGATAATATTGAGGAGCTTGTTGGCAGAGCCGTTGGGTCAGCGCAGCAAAACATCTCACAGCTCCTAATAAAACAGTTCAATGTGATTAAACCACCTCAAGAGAGAATGAATCAGTTTCAGTTTGTCACTACCGGGTTATATGAAAGAATACTTGAGAATCAAATAGAAAACACACGACTGACTTCGCTGAGAAATACAATTCTACCTCAACTAATGTCTGGTCAAATCGAAGTCACCGCATGAGCGTCAGCGAACACGACATAGAACGTATCATTTTGGACTTGCTCCGCGAGCAGGGTTATGCCTTGGCTTATGGTAACAGCGTAGAGCGCGAAGCTGCAGATGTGGTGCTACACGATCGTCTGCAGACGGCCATTGCCCAACTCAACCCCCAACTGCCACAAGAGGCACACGAAGAAGCCTTCAAGCGGGTGCTACGCATGGACAGTCCCGAGCTGCTCATTCAAAACGAGATCACGCATCGCTATTTCACCGAAGGGGTAGATGTTTCCTTCCGCAATGCCGAAGGCGACATCCGCAACGAAAAGGTGCGTCTATTTGATTTTGAGTATCCTGCGAACAACGACTGGCTGGCCGCCAATCAGGTCACCATCATTGAGCATCAGCACCACCGCAGGCCTGACATTGTGCTCTATGCCAACGGCCTTCCGATCGTGGTCATCGAAATCAAAAACGCCACAGACGAGCAAAGCGACACCCGAGCCGCCTTCAACCAAATCCAAACCTATCAGCGCGAGCTGCCTTCGCTTTTTGCCTACAACCTCTTTTCTGTGGTCACGGACTATTGGTTTGCCAAGGCCGGCACCATCAGCAGCGATTGGAGCCGCTACATGGAGTGGAAGTCTGCCGATGGCACCGAGGTGGTAGACACGAAGCGCCATGAAGAAGAGCTTCCGGTGATGGTAAAAGGCATGTTAGCTCCGGCCCGCATCCTCGATTTGCTGCGCCACTTCACCGTATTTGAAAAAACAAAGGAGAGAACCGTCAAAAAGCTCGCGGCCTATCATCAGTATTTTGCTGTGAACCGCGCCATTGAAACCACCGTTGTGGCTTCGCGCCAGTCGGGCGACCAGCGCGCGGGGGTGGTGTGGCACACGCAGGGTTCCGGCAAAAGTCTCAGCATGGTGTTTTATACGGGCAAGCTCGTGCTTTCGCCCCAAATGAACAACCCGACCATTGTGGTGCTCACCGACCGCAACGACCTCGACCAACAGTTGTTCGAGACCTTTTCCAATTGCAACCAGCTCATTCGCCAAACTCCTGCACAAGCTGAAAACCGCAGCCATTTGCGCAAGTTGTTGCAAGTAGCTTCCGGGGGCGTGGTGTTCACCACCATCCAAAAATTCCTACCCGAAGTGATGGGCGACACCTATCCCGAGCTCACCGATCGCCACAACGTGGTGGTGGTGGCCGATGAAGCCCACCGGAGTCAATACGACTTTATTGACGGCTTTGCCAAACACATGCGCGATGCGCTGCCCAATGCGTCATTCATCGGTTTTACGGGAACCCCCATTGAAAAAGAAGACGCCAACACACGCGCGGTGTTTGGGGATTACGTGCACGTTTATGACATTCACCAAGCCGTGGAAGACGGAGCCACCGTGCGCATTTATTACGAAAGCCGTTTGGCCAAAATCGAACTGGATGAACGCTCGCAAAAAGTGCTGGACGAAAAGGTGGAAGAACTCACCGAATCCGATGAGTTGACCGAAAAGCAAAAGCATTTTGCCAAATGGGCCAGCAAAGAGGCCGTGGTAGGTAGCGAAAACCGATTGCGTCAGGTGGCGCAAGACTTGGTCAAGCATTTCGAGCTCCGCTCAGAAGCCATGGAAGGCAAGGGCATGGTGGTGGCCATGAGCCGCAGAATTTGTGTGGCGCTTCACGATGAGATCATTAAAATCCGCCCTGAATGGCACAGCCCCAAAGACAGTGAGGGCAAGATCAAAGTGATCATGACCGGATCGGCCAGCGACCCGCTGGAATGGCAGGAACACATTCGAAACAAGTCGCGCAGAAAGCAAATCGGAGACCGATTGAAGGCACCGGGTGACCCGCTGAAATTGGTAATTGTGCGCGACATGTGGCTCACCGGATTTGACGCGCCACCGCTCCACACGCTTTACGTGGACAAGCCCATGAGCGGCCACAACCTGATGCAGGCCATCGCGCGCGTAAACCGTGTGTTCAAGGATAAAAAGGGCGGCTTGGTGGTCGATTATATTGGCATCGCGCAGGATTTGAAAAAGGCCTTGGCCGTGTACACCGAATCGGGAGGAAAAGGCAAACCCAACTACGATCTGGACGAAGCAGCCGCCAAAATGATGGAGCTGTACGAAGTAGTCGTGGCGATGTATCAAGACTTTGATTACAAAGCCTACTTCGAACTGGAGCCGAAAGCCAAGTTGGAATTCATTTCAGACGCTACGGAATATGTTCTGTCGTTGAAAGACGGCAAGGCACGCTACAAGCAAAATATCACCCGATTGCTTCAGGCCTTTGGCATCTCCGTTCCGCATCCCGATGCCATGGCCATCCGCGATGATCTGGCATTTTTTGAAGCCGTCAAATCCAGAATTTCCAAGTTGGACGAAAGCCAGCGCACACGCTCCAACCAAGAGATTGAAACGGCCATCCGGCAGGTTGTCTCAGAGTCGCTCGTGAGCTACGAAGTCATGGACATCTTCCAAGCAGCGGGACTTGAAAAGCCAGAGATATCGGTGTTGTCGGATGAGTTTTTAGCAGAAGTTCAGGGAATGCAACGCAAGAACCTTGCACTTGAGCTTTTGAGGCGCTTGCTGAACGATGAGCTGAAAACCCGTGCTCAAACCAACATTACTCAAAGCCGCAAGTTTTCGGAAATATTAGCGGAAGCCGTCAAGCGTTATCAAAACGGATTGATCACCGCTGCGCAAGTCATTGAAGAGTTGATCAAGTTGACGAAAGACATCAAAGAAGCCGACAAGCGTGGCGAAGCGCTGGGTTTACAAAATGATGAGTTGGCATTTTATGATGCGCTTCACATCAGTGAATCAGCCGAAGAAGTGCTCGGTGATGAAACGCTGCGCGCCATCGCCCGCGAATTGGTGGACAGTCTTCGGAAAAGCATTTCCATCGACTGGAACATCAAGGAAAGCGTTCAGGCCGCCATCCGGGTGCGGATCAAGCGCATTTTGAGAAAGTACAAGTATCCACCGGAAGAAACACCAAGAGCCATTGAGGCAGTCATGGAACAGACCGATTTGTTGGCCAGATATTGGGCGCATTAGTAAAACCCACATGTAGATAATTTGCTCATGTGATTTATCTTTCCAAAAAATTACCCCGTGAAAAAGTCTTTATTGATTGCCGCGCTCTTCATGTCTTCCATTTCGCTTTGGGCGCAAAACAAGCAAGTCGCCTTGGTGAGAACCACCGAGTGTGAACAGGAAGAAATGAGCTTCATCGTCATCATCAACCCCGACAACAAGGAAAACATCATTCCACTGCAAAAACTGGATGTTAAGAAAGGCTCGCAGGTCAGCAACACAAAAGCCATCCGAGCGGTGTTGCAAGACTTTTATGACAAGGGCTTTGACATGGAAGCCAGCCAGGCGGGCGGGCGCACTACGTGTCACATGGCTACGTATATTTTGGTGAAGGAAGAGTGAGTAGTTGGGAGTTAGGAGGGAAGAGTTAAGAGGGAAGAAAGACTCAAGACAAAAGACTCAAGAGTTAAGTTCACCTTTTCCGTCTTTGGCGGATTCAATGAGTGAAATGTTAGGGGTGAGTCCGTTTCGCTGTCAGTTCGAGCAGCGAAGCGCGGTCGAGAACTCGTACAGCGTCTTCAATATGTTTTAAGGAATGATTGTCTATCATCTCGATACAATTTCCTCCTTTCAGTCGTCAATCACTCGATGTGACAATCAGAGATGTGTCAGTTCTCGCTGTCAGTCCTCGATCGCTGAAGCTTTTCGCGGAGGCGCTTCGAGTGATCAGTCCTTGATCGTTTAGCTTAGCAAGCTATGACCTGATCGTATCGAGAACTTGTACAGTCGGGCCGATTACGTTTTTAGCTTGGACAGCGCACTGTAAACAGCCAGTGGCTGGTGGCTTTGAGGTCAGAATAACACACCCCGTCTTCAGCCGGTCGTTCCTTCCGACTGAATCCACCCCTCTCAGGAGGGATGGAGAAGTGCAATGGCGCGGAGCTGGCCGCTACAAGCGTGGGCGCAAGAGATTTGGATGTGGAGCGGGTTAGTCTACCTCGGAACTTCAGAAATCACCCGGCTCAACACAAATGATGTAATACATCGCTAAGCTGGGCTGTCGATTGTCTATCTGGCTGCTGCTGCCGAACGCTCCTAGTCCCATGTCGCCCGTGATGTTCACATCGCCATTCACCTTAAATTCTGTGACTCCCATAACTCCGGAATTGGCCGTAGCTGCTCCGTAGTCTTGGATGCCGTTGTCCACTGTGGCATAAATGGCGCCAGCGGGTTCGTGGTTGTCACCCGTTTCAGTGGTGCATGCCGGACCGGTGTTCAGGTTCACCCCTCCGCCATCCATGGTAACTGTGCCCGATAAAGCGTGTGAGTGGGAGGGAAGGTTTTGAATCGTGAGGGTGTTATATGTTTCGCCTACTTGCTGCCCCGGAATGATGGTTACATCGTTTGTGGCACTCGTTCCCGTGCCCACCACCGCTCGGCTGTTCAGGTTGGGAATGGCAAAGGAGGTTGGTCCCGTTCCGCCATAGTTCACCCCGATGAGGCTGAACAAACTGGAGTATTGTCCGCTGCTGTTGTTGAGCGTGCTTCCATCGCAGAGCATCCAGTTGGTGGGTATGAAATAAGGATAGCCTGACCAAAGGCGTATTTCTCCGATGTAACCGGACATGTATTTAGAGTCCCGTTGCGGAAATGTCCCCAAAGAGCAAATGGCATAAGAGACCACCAGACTGCGACCGATGTTGTTCATGGGCGCAGAGTTGCCGGTATTTTCCGGAGCGAGGTTATTATACAGAATTGGATTGCCGGTGATGCTCACAGGTTGCGCAGCCATGGTGCTGGTAGCCTCAGCGGCCGTAGCGAAATTATTGCCCGATGGTTGAGCCACGACCATGCCTGTTCCTGCATCCGTTGTACCCGATTGCAGGGAGCACAGCGGGTGATAGTAAAAGCTGAGTGTGTTTTCTACGGTCAGTCCATTCGATGTATTGTGAATATGCTGAGGTAGGCTGTTTCCAGTCATGGCCTTGGTCGAAGAGCCGAAGGTTTGACCGGGATTGGTAGCCCTGAGTTCAACACCAATGGCTACCTTACCGGTCATGTTGGGAAGGTTAAAACCCAGATTATTTCCGCCATACAAGGTTCCAATCACATTGACCAACGCCTGATATGATGACGTTGACAGCATGCTTCCATCGCAGGCATTCCAGTATTGTGGAATACGCTGAGAACCGAAGAGCTTGATTTCTCCAATAATGTCGTTATTACCTGATTCAGCCCCCAATTCCTGAGGATTGGGATAAATGCCATTCCAGCATATGTAAAAGTAAACGCCAAGAACAGGTTGCATGTTGAGGATAGGAGTGGGCGCGTTTTGTCCGCTCGGAACACACGTGACGCTTCCCTTCACAGTGAGCTGCTTGGACACGGAATAACTGGCTGCGGCCAATTGATTGGTTGGGGTTCCATTAGAATAGATCAAATCCGATTCCTGATACACGCTCGGGTAGTTGCTTTCGGGAGTGTTTTGCGAACCAAAGTCGTTGGAACAAAGGGGAGAAACACTTGCACTAAGATTGGATGATACTCCCAGGTTATTAATAACAGGATGCGTGTGAGCGGGCATGGTATCCACGGTCATTTGCTCAGACCAGGTTCCTCGCTTCTGGCCCACGTCTGATCCGTTGCTCTGCGCTCCCATAGGCATGTAGGTGCGCAAATCAGGGACGTTGAATGTGGAGCCGGGGGTTCCTCCGTATAATGTTCCAATCAGCGAACCAAGCGCTGAATAAGTCGTGGCGGAATATTCTTTTCCATCACATAAAAACCAGTTGGGTCCCGGGGTGTTGGCATCCACTCCGGCAAACATTCGAATCTCGCCTATGTATCCAGTCATGGGTATTTAATTTAGGGCCAAAAAGTAGCAGTTGAATCGGAATATTGGTAGAGTTTTTCATGAAGTTTTAGCAATCAAAGAATAATGCGTTTTCTTACCAACCAGTGAAAAAAAGCCACCGTCTCGGTAGGCAAATCATTTCGATGCGGTTTTTTCTAGCCTTAGTGCTTAGTATGTCGTTTTATGTGAATACGATGGCCCAGTCGCCTTGCGACTCGGTCATCGTTCATACGTTGCGCTACGACTTGTTTCACTCCGACTCGCTGGTGGAGGTGGTGATTAAAAATGAGTCGAGCCTTCAGGTGAATTATCCAGCCCTTTTTCTACTCAACTCCAATCAAGACACCGTGGCCAGCGAAGAGGTCAACTTTTTTGTGCTGGGAAACTACTTGCAAGGCCATACGCTAAAGCTACACCAGGCGGTGCCAAACAATGTGGTAACAAACGGAAAGCTTGTGTTGACGGCCAACAGCCAGGAGGTTTGCTTGTGGGAAAACAATTACGCGTTGTGTGAAGATTCCTGCTCAATGGTCAGGATCACCATGCAGGGTGAGGGATTCCCTGCGAAGGAACACGACTATGACTACGCCATCCTTGATTCCAACGGCTCCAGCGTGGCTGTGGGATCCATGCACATTGATTCTACCGCGTACACCGCCAATGACAGTGTTTGTCTGGAGCCGGGGCATTATGAAATTCAATGGAACCGTCAGAATTCAGCGGAGATCGAAAAGCTCCACTTTCGAATGGATGCCTTCTACACCTTCCTCGGGCCGCTGAAGCACGACACTTCCGCTTCTGTGAGCATTTCCTTTGATTTGATGAGCGCATGCCGGTCATCACAACCTGTCGACACCACAGATACTTGGGACAACACCACTGGCATCGCCTCTGAGCAGGTCCATATCGGTTGCAACGAGGAGTGTATTTATATTCAAAACGCATCTCTCCGCCAGATCAGCGGCATCTACGTGTATGATCTGCACGGTCAGATGGTGGCTCAATCAAGGAGTGGTGCTTCCATTCAGCGCATTCCACACCGCCATTTGACCACTGGTTTGTATATCGTGCACATCGATGCCGGGGAAGCTTCCACAGTGAGGAAGGTTTTTGTGCCGTGACATCAGGCTGTCAGTTCGAGTGGCGCGAGCGGAGCGAGCGATGTATCGAGAACATTTGACAGCCTTTCCTCGAATGCCGATCGCGGTAGAGTTTTATCTTGTTCCGACAAATCCAACGACATGAAAACAGGATTATTTGTATTGCTGGCCTGGTGTGCCACGGGCATGAGCCAAGACTATATCGACATTATCAACGATCAAGCGCGCGCGTTCAACTCACATGACATTCAAACCATGGTCAGCAACCTTCATGCTGATTTCAAGTGGTACTATGTCATGGACGATGAGCTGACACTGGAAACCGATAGCCGAGACCAATTTGCGACCAATTTGAAAAGCTATTACACGCAGTTTCCCGAGGTGCGGTCACAGATCGTTGAATACAGCATCGTTGGCGACAAGGTGAGTTTCAAAGAAGAAGTACACTGGACGAACGACAAAGGCAAAAAAGGGGTGTCCACCGCCATTGGCGTTTATCAATTCAAGGGGGATAAGATTTATCGGGTCTGGTATTATTAAACCGATTACAGATTCAAATCTCGAACAAGGGTTACTGCTGAAACAAAATAGCCGGAAGTAGAAAACTACCTCCGGCTTGAGAGCATTTCTATGCTTGTTATTCCACAATCACAGGCAGCATCTGTTCCCGCTCGTTCATGCTGAGTTTTACGTAGTAAACTCCTGAACCAAGCTTAGACAGAGCCACCTGGGTTGAGCCTTGGTTTGCCTGCAGGACAGCAGAATGAACCACTTGGCCCATGGCGTTGAAAATGACTATTCGACCGGGCGCCTCAGAAGGAGTCCACTTCAGGTCAAACTCACCGTTGTTGGGGTTTGGATAGGCAGCTAGGCCCAAGTCGGTCTCGATCCCTGCATCTTCGGATTCGCCACGCTTGTAGGCAGGCAATGAGTAAGTGCAAACTCCGCCATCGTTGATGCCGATCGGATTGACACTGGTTGAAGTCAAAGGAGCGCTGAACATTAGTTCACTTCCACCATACGATGTGGAAGGTTGATGACCCGGGGTATTTTGCTCATAGTAGTAGTCGAACGAAGGGCTTCCGCTCCACCAGGCGATGTCATACCAGTTCGCTGTGGTGTTGAACACGTTTCCTGCCGCCACTGAACCGGTGCCCTGAGTGACCAGCTTGCCTGCACCGTAAATGGCATATTGCGCTGTATTGAAACTGTTGCAATAGGTTTTCAGGCGAATGAAATACGAGTTAGATGGTTGAGTTCCCCAAAAAGGATCATCAACTTCGTTCACTACGATGCCTTTCAACATACCGTTGAAGGTGTTGTTTTCTACGTAGGAATCCTGCCCTTGAGCAGCGTTAGGATAAAATTCTAATCCCGAATTGTAGCTAGCAATCACATTATCCCTGAGCAGCAGGTCGGTTACACTCGTTGCAATTATTCCACATCCGGTAACATTGCTTGATCCAATATTGTTGCCAATGAGATCATAGCCGGAACCGGAAGTCAGATCGAAACATTTTGGAGTGGGTTGAACTGAATTCACAGAGTTGTCGGAAAAGAGCACGTTGTTACAGCTGTTGCATACAAAGGTGGCTCCTAGTTCAATCCAAACTTCCACATCGTTGTCATCGAATGTCATGTTGCCATCAATGTTTTGGAGATAGCCGACCTGTAAGAAATAATCTGAACCTGCCCAGTAGTTTATCGTAGTAGAATCAATCCAAGGATCGAAGAAAAAATTCTCCGAGAAAGTGACATCGTTGCATCCGTCTAGGTAGAGGTGCTTTCTATTGTCTGTGTTGGTCACGATAGTGTTTGATTCGAAGAAGCAAACCAACGAGTTGTCGTCCATAATGGGATAGAAGTTACTTTGTTCCACCAATCCACCGTAGTCGAATTCGTATTCACTCACCATCATGTGTACGATGTTGTTGATGAAAATATTACCGCTGCTGATGTTGAATATACCACCAGCGAATCCAGGTTGGTAGTCGCTACCGCTTCTTCCCCCGATCATAATGGCGATGTCTGCGTTGCTGATGGTAGAGTGGTCCATGTTGATGCTTCCATGAAACTGTCCGACCGTGCGATCCGGATTGCCCGCATCACCCCAAACTTCAATGCCCATCCATTGGTCGCAAGAGGTAAGTGTGGATCCGTCAATATTTAATTGCCCACCTTGCTCTACCACCAGTCTGGTGCAAGCGTTGAAGAAAACACTTGTATTGGTGATGTTCAGAACGCCTCCGGGGCCCACGTGAATGTCTGTGTTGATCAGCATGGGAGTGTTCCAGGTGACGGTTTGGTTGGTGATAGTCGTTTCTTCGGGAGCACCACCTGTGCACGATGTGGGATAAATGGTCACCGAATTGATATACGTGCAGCCGCTATTTAGGTCAGTTACTCTAGCGTAAATGATCGTAGTGGTCGTAATCGGAGCAGTAAATAATGTTGCGCCTGAAGCAAAACTGCTGCTGAAGTTTGAAAAGTATGACCATTCAATGAGATAGTTACCTGAGCCTCCACTAGCAGCGGCATTAATGATGGCAACGTTATTCAAAGGCACGTAGGCGGGGTTTGGCGCAGCATTTACGAAGAGGGTGGATGTGGTGCTTACGTTCGATGATATACTCGCTGTGCAGCCATTGGCATCGGTCACTGTGACGGTGTAGTTGCCGGCCGCCACGTTTGACAAATTCTGGTTGGTAGATCCATTGCTCCATAGAAACGTGTACGGGCTTGTTCCGCTGTTGATGGTGAGTGCCACCGAGCCATCTGTAGAAAGTGGACACGAAGTAGGAGTTGCCACTTGTGAAAGACTAACTCCGGGAGATTGTGTTACGATGAAGGCAGCCACACCCTGACAACCGTTTGGTTGGGTGAAGGTAACAGTGTAGGTTCCGGCCGCGCTCACGCTGATGGAATTGGTCGTTGCGCCCGTGCTCCACAAATAAGCTGAGTAGGAAGAGTAAGGATTTGGATCAAGCGTGGCACTTGCTCCCGGACAGATAGAAACAGGTGTGTCCTCCACTTCAAAGTTGCAGCAGTTTTCCTCGTCTGAATAGTTGTTAGCTACTGGACTGCCGTAGGGATACGAGGTTGAAATCAAGCTATATATTAGTGAGGCTCCATTTTCGAAAGTCGTGTCAGGAGTGTACTTTGCTTTGTGAAGAGACACGGATTGATTGCACCCCGTTAGTCCGTCATCATCTGTCTTCACCAGTCCGGGCCAGTTGTTATCCGTGGTTCCTGCTGCAATGCATCCACCGTCTGAGGTGGGTTTTACGCTGTGAAAGCGCTTGTAGTCATTGTAAGAGCGCTGCCAAAGAATGGAGCCGATTTGACTTGTTGTTCCCTGCGTTTTCACCTTGATTAAGAGTCCCTTTTCAGTGGACCCTACCTTAATGTTGCCTGCCACCAGCAGGTCTTGTGGGTCGTTTGTGTTGGTGGATTGTGCCATCACCGATCTGAAAATCACAGACCCACCGGAGTAGGTGTATCGTCTGGACCACTCAACGACTCCTGTGCTGCTAAGTTTTGTAATGGAGCTGCTTCCATTGGCATTAACGGAGGTCAGAAAGTACTTTGTCGATGAGCCCGTTCCAATGCTGGTAATGGAGGTGCCTTCGGTGGTGTTGGCTCCGTCATAGATTGAAATACCCCAGTTCGTGGAACCTGATCCATCGACTTTAATGACGTTTGTTATAGTACCACCGGATCCGGTATACTGCCCGGTATATACAAACCCACCGTCCGAAGTTGGATACAGGTCTCCATTGCTCCCTAATGTGTTCAGGATCAGGTTTGAGGTAGTGTCCAGCTCTACTGACCAGACAGGAATACCTGTCGAGTTCAACTTGAATACGATATGGTGTTTGCCGGCAGCCATTTGAATGTCACCCTCGGCACATGGATTTGGACTATAGAAGAGACCGCGCACAAAGGAACCCGAGCCGTTGTCGTTTTCTACCTCCCAGATTCCCTGAGCGACTACGATATTGTTGGTGCAACTGCCCGGATTCCAACGATACCAATGTGGGTTTGATACGGTTCCCGAACCTGTAATTTTTTCCCATTCAAGATCAATGGTTCCTTTTTTGCCGGCAACGAGCATGTCAGCTCCGCTGGACATGGTCGCCATGGATCGGTTGAACGGAGTGAGCACACCGGACTGACTGGTGAACGTTGCCGTGTAGTCGTTTTGCAGTGCCCCGTATTGATCAACGGTGAGTATGGATTGTTGTTGGTCATTGCTGGTCAGCAACTTATACCCTCCATTCGGGGTTTTTTCCACATCAAATCCATGGTAGCTTCCGAGCTCGGTCGGATATTCTTGTTGAAACACAGTCTGTGCCTGAAAAGCCATCGGTATGACCATGCTCATGGCTCCAACAAGTGAGCCTAAGAATTTTCGTTTCATAGCATTTAAGATTAAGTAATTGATAAAGAATTGTTTAATCCAATACTAGGTTGGCGGTTGAACAAAAAAAAACTGGAAATGCGTGAACTGACCTTCTGGATAAATGAATGGCCGTTTTCAGTTTACGATCGTTGATCGAGCGGAAGTCGCGAATAAAGAAGCTGAACCCCCTTTGTCGACCTAAAGGTACCGGACAGTAGTGATCGCCCCCAACAATTCAGATGCGACAAGGCAATGGAAGAAAACTAGAAACTAAGAGTCATCCCCGCGGATGGCATCAGCGGCAATTGATTTACCCTGCGATAATTGACGCGATCGAAGTAGAAAATGTTCTGACGATTATAAGCGTTGGTCACTCCAATGTTCGCCTCAAGGCTTGAGTTGGTGCTGATCACAAACTCACGCTTGAGGGTTAGGTCCAATCGGTGGTAGTATGGAAGTCGTCCTCCGTTTAAACCGTCATAAATGATACCGACCTGACCATTTGATGTGAGAATGTCTGTTCCTGTGCCATCGCTGAAATCGTACTTTTCGTAAAATCCGAGTGTCTGTGTGAACGGAAAGCCGGAGCCCATGTTCCAGCGGGCATCAAATTCCCAAAGTCGGCTCTTCCCGAATTCGTAGGATCCTACGAAGTTCACGTTATGTCTGCGGTCAAACACAGGTGCATATTTCTGGAGGCCATCCCAACGCGTCACTTTGCTGATCGAATAAACCGCGTAGAGGTTGATGTCGTTCAAGTCGTATTTGAGCACAAAGTCGCACCCATAGGCATCGCCCGTTTCGATGATGTAGTCCTTTTTTAACACATCAGGTCGATCGGCATTATTGTCAGTGTCATCAAAAATCTTGTTTCGATTCACGTTTGTCACTTGGGTGAACTGCTTGTAATAGCCTTCAATGTTCACGTTGATCTTGCGCGTTACGTCAAACTCGGCACCCAGAATGTAGTGATTTGCTTTTTGCAAAGCATGGGTGATTTCCTTGGTGCTCCCATCTTCTCGCGTGAGCGTTTTTGGAAGATTGTCGGGTCCTGCGAGGTACCCATTGAACAAGTTAACCACGTCACGGTCGCTATTGGCTGCCATCAGGTTTTGACTGTAGATTCCCGCTGCTGCTTTCAATCGGAAATTATCCGTCACATTCATCTTGGCTCCCAGTCTCGGCTCGGGAGAAATTGTGCTGAGTGAAGCGTAGTAGTGCAGTCGGAAACTTGGATCCAGAATTAGCTTTCCCAGCTTCTTCTTGTAGCGCACATAAAACGCCAGCTCGGTGGTGCTTTGCTGTTGCTGGATCACGCGGGCGGCTTCGTTGGTGAACTTGTAATCGGTAGAAAATCCAATAACCTCTAGTCCGTATTTTATATCGTCATCACCCAGGAAATAGGTGAAATTCAACCCTCCGTTAAACCCGTTGATAGCACTTCTTCGGTCGGCCTTAATGCTGTCTTCCACCAGGTTGATGTTATAAGCGGAGTAGGCGAAGCTACCGTCAATGAGCACCGCACTTCCTGTTGGAATCAGGATGAAGTTGGCACCCGCTCCGGCATTGTTCCAGCTGAGATTCGAAATGCTTTGGTAGCGCACGCGATCATCGAAATACAATCCAAACACATTGGCTTTACTCCCGTTCTCACCATTGAAGGTCACTTTACCATAGAGGTCAGTATATTGAAATGGAAGCCCATCTTTATCGATGTAGTTGTAAACCAGCTTGGAGCTCTTGTCCAGATAACTGTGTTTGGCTGAGGCGATATACGAAACGCTGGAGCCACCAATGGTTTTTGGCTTCACGAGTGGCCCTTCAACATTTAACTTGGCTCCGAAGGTGCTCACCGCGAAGTTTCCGTGGAATTCGTTGTGGTTTCCATCGATGGTGGTAATGTCCATGATGGAGCTGATACGACCTCCATAGTTAGCTCCGTAACCACCGGTGTAAACATCCGCATTGCGAATGATGTCTGTGTCAAACACAGAGAAAAGCCCGATAGAGTGGAAGGGGTTGTAAACGATCATTCCGTCCAACATCACCTTGTTTTGAACTGGCGAGCCACCTCGGATGTAAAGTTGTCCACCTTGGTCACCCGTGAAGATTACCCCCGGCAGCACTTGCATGTACTGCGCAATGTCAGATTCTCCGCCCACCGTTGGAAGCTTTTCAATTTCCTTCGGGGTGATCTTCTGCACGGACATCTTCACCTCGTTTTGAGATTCAATCTTGTCAGCCGAGATTTCTACCACGTCCAGCTCGGCTGCCTTGGTTTCGATGAATAGTTTTTTGTTGACGATCTGACCATTGGCAAGACTTACCTGTTCCTCGAGGTCTGCATATCCCAGGGCGCTGACCGAGAGGGTATAATCTCCGGCTGGAACTTTGGTGATGGAGTAGTATCCATTGACATCGGTAGAAGTCCCGATCTGCGTTCCTTTCAGAAACACGTTGGTGAAGATGATAGGTTCACCGCTTTTCTTGTCGTAAACAAAACCTCTGATGGTACCCGTTTGAGCCATCAGACCCCCACAAAATCCAAGAAAAACAACGAACAGTAACCAACGCTTCATGCCAAATCCTGATTAAGCCGCCAAAAATAGCATTAGCATGCAACGATGGTCATCAAGATCAGTTAATAGATTGATTTGCTGAGTGGACGGCCGATATACCTTGTTAACGGTAAGATCAGAATCTACCGCCCCTATTGAATGCTTTGTTGTAGTATGGGTTCGATAATTCGCTTACAATCACGCCTTTGCTGGAGCTGGCGTGAACGAAGTGACCGTTTAATAAGTACACCCCCACATGGGCGTTTTTCTTGCCGTTGATGTCGAAGATGACGATGTCACCTTCCTTGAGCCCCGATCTACTGATGTTTTTGGTGGACCCTTCAATTTCTGACGTGGTTCTTGGAATCGGTTTGTGATAAACATCGGAATACAGCGCACATACGAACCCCGAACAGTCTACGCCATTGGGTGTGGTGCCTCCATATTTATAAGGCGTACCTTCCCATTGATCTACAAAACGGTAGAGGTTGAGGTTGGTGATGTCCTTTTCGTTCACGTTCATCATGGCTGCGTATTTCGCTTGAATGGCTTTGTCTTGCGAAGTTTCTGATGTCGCGTGTCGCGGACTGGTTTGTTCTGTTTTGGCTTTGCGCTTTGCGCTGCGTTTATGGCTCTTGCAGGAGGGTATCACAGCCATGAGAAGGGCGGTGATGAACAATAACTGAAGCGTCCGTTTCACCCGGCTAGTTTAATGCGAATAGTTAGAGAATTCTGGAGGTGTGCCGAATTGTTTTGAGCTATCAAACCTTGATAGCGCGTCTAATGAGCGATCACTATCAAAGCGTGATGAACGTTTTGGTGCTGGGAAATAACCACACGGTAGGTTCCCGAAGGCACCACAGAAACATTGAGTGAAGTGACATCGCCAAATTGGTGCAGTACTTCTGTTCCGAATAGGTCGATCAATTGAACGCGGGTGATGCGTTCTCCATGAAGGTGAAGTAGATCACCGACCGGATTGGGATAAACGGAGACGTTGCTTGTGTTGGTGGTCTCGACTCCGGTGATTTGACTCAACTCGGTTAAGGGGCCTCCAGAAGATTTTGCCACCCAAATTCCAATCCTCATGTTACTGTCATAGTTAATCGTATCAGCAAAACCTGAAACTACCCAAATCTGCGCGGTTCCTTTGTTGGATGGACCATTCAATGGCACGTGATAGTTGTGCAACTCGAGATTTCCTGAAGTTTGTTCCAAGCTAAATCGATAGTCTGCAGATGGTGTTTCCAAATAACTTGTGCGTTCGCCAAAATCCAGGGCTGAAACCAGGTTTTGTTGCTGAGGAGATATTTGCTCGATGTCGATCCTGCCAACATCTGTGGATCCATTGATCACAATGATGTCGGTGTTGTAGCCCACCGTGGCGTTAAGGCGTGATTCAAAGGACGTAATGCGGTATTGAGCAGAGGATATTCCATTGAGAATGAAAACGTAGGTTTTGTTGGCTTCCAGTGTTGTAGGGATGGCAACCACAGTGTCCATGCTCTGCGCAGAGCTGCCGGTTGCGGCACCAATAGAAAGTGACATTCCGGCTATCACTTCCAAATAGCTGGTTGCAGATCGAAAGCCAACATTGTCCGCCAATAAATTGTTACCGTAATAGAAATCAGCTTCTGTCATTAGCTCATCAGGAGAATTGTTGATCACCTGAACAAGGGCCGTGCTCAGTGGTAATTGAATCCAATCTCCACCAGAAGGTGGTATTAGGAGGGCAGACATGAGACTTCCGTTCGAATTGCTAATTGGATCCAGAAATCCGCTCAATGCGATGGTGATGGTGCTGTCTGCCCAGCCCTGTCCCAATAAGTCCAGCTCAAGTTGTCGGTAAATCTTACTCTGATCGGCATTGGCAACGTTCAGTCGATACCCCAAGGATTCAACCGGTTGGCCCGATGAAAATGAACCATAAGGGATATTATCGCCTAGTGTTTGATTCAAAAGGGTGATTTCCTCAAAGTCAGCGGAACTCAGATCTGTGGCGCCATTATAAAATATCAGATCGGTGTATCCCGGAAAAGAGGATTCCATCGAGGCGTTGTTTCGAAAGTGAACGTTGAAAGGTTTAGCCGGTGTGTATCCAGTCCCGGAGTTTCCATTAAACAGAGCGGAAGTTCGGCTTCCGTTGGCGATGGAAAGTTGAATTGAATAAATTGCTGTGGATGTGTCAACACTGTTGGAAGGGGCGATACTTAGAAGTTCATTGCCGCTAATTTCAAAGTAGGATGAGGAACTTCGGAATTCAAGATCATCCACCAGCTTGATGGAGTCAAGATAAACATCAATGAGCTGTAAACTAATGTCTGCAGAAGCATTGCCTAGCTGGAGATACGCGGTTTGACAACGAACCAATAAACCAACCGATAGCGCAAGTATGCTGAGGAATATGTGTTTCAAAACAGGCATGATGGTTCTGTTGGTGAAGATAAGGGCAAGTTTACAACGGATTAGGTCTATTTGCCCCCTCAGCTCATTTGGAAATTGTTATCATTGATTGTAGTTTAAAACGATGCAAGGTTTCAAATATGTCATAGTCACGGTTCTGTTGTCGGTCAGCTCGATTTTTGGATTCTCCCAGGATCAACCGAAAATCGACAGTCTATTTCAAGTGCTGAGAACTTCAAAGCAGGACACGAATAAAGTGTTGTTGCTTTATGACTTGAGCCGTGAGTTTTTTAATAGCGACATCATCGGATCGGAAAAGTATGCGAATCGAGCGCTGTTTCTTTCAGAGAAATTGGGTTATAAGCGTGGTATAGCGCTTTCCTATAGCAACTTGGGGATTATTAACTACTACAAGGCGATTTATGGTGCGGCCTTGAGTTACCATCAGCGTTCCTTAGAGTTGATGACCGAGATTGGCGACAAGAAGGGTATGGCAGGGTCACATAACGCCAAGGGTGTGGTTTATACTGACCAAGGTAATTACCCGAAAGCGATCGAAGAGTATTTGAGCTCCATTCAAATCATGGAAGAGATTGGTGACGAAGCCGGTTTAGGAAAGTCTTACAACAACATCGGAACGGTTTATTACCTGCAAGGGAACTACCCTGAAGCGAGACGATACTATGACAAAGCACTTGATATTTTCCAAGGAAGACGGGACAACGCAAGGGTATCAGACATCCTCAACAACATCGGAATTATTGAATACGAGGAGGGTCAGTATGACAAGTCGTTGGAGTTCCACATGCAGTCGCTGGATCTTAGAAAAAAAACCGGGAACCACCGAGGCGAGGCTACCTCATATACGAATATCGGTGATGTTTACGCCAAGCAAGAGGCCTTTGCCAAAGCCTTGGAGTTTCAGAAAAAGGCTTTGGAAATTCAAGAAGAACTTGGCGATAAGAAGGGAATGCTGAGTTCATTGAAAGGCATCGGTGACGTGTTGTCGCTCACCGGTGATGATGAACAAGCCCTTACTTATTTAAATCAAGTAATCGATCTTTCCACAGAGATCGGGGCAAAGCGAGAGTTGAGGGATGCCTATGATGGTATAAGTGAAATATACATCCACATGGGAAAGTACAAGGATGCCCTTTACTACAAATCTCAGTATGCGGAGATGAAGGATACGCTTTTCAACGAGCAAACCAGTGAGATAGCCTCTAACCTGGAGGCAAGATTTGAAAACGAAAAGAAAGCCAAGGAAATCGAAATCCTCAAGCAAGAAAATCAAATCCAAGAATTGGAACTTGGAAGAAACCGGATGTTGATAATATCATCCATTGTTGGATTGATATTGGCCATGATTTCAATCTTGATTTTCGCCCGACTGAACCGAGAAAAGCGCAAGGCGCTTGAATTACTCCAAGAGCAAAACGAGAACATTTTACGCCAAAAGGAAGAGAAGGAAATCCTATTGAAGGAGATTCACCATCGAGTGAAGAACAACCTTCAGGTGATCAACAGTCTGATTCGATTGCAGTGTTCTTACACGGATGATCAGGTGGCGTTGGAGTTGTTTGACGAATGCCAGAATCGAATCATTTCGATGGCGTTGATACACGAGAAAATGTACGAAGCACACGACCTCAGTAACATCAACATTGTGGATTATGTGACACAACTCGGACAAAACCTGTTGCGCAGTTATCGCCTTAATCAACGCATCAATCTTGATATTGCGGTGGAAATCGAACAGCTTAGTTTGGACACACTCGTTCCGCTCGGTTTGCTGTTGAATGAACTTATTTCCAATTCATTAAAGCATGCCTTCAATGGAAGGGAGGAGGGTGTGATCACTGTGAAACTGGACAAGAACAAAAAGGGAATGTTTGAACTTTTGGTGGGCGATGATGGCGTTGGGCTGCCGAAAGACTTCTCGTTCAAAAGCGCTCATACGCTCGGTATGGAGCTAATCGTTACGTTGTCTGAGCAACTCGATGGAAAAATTGAACGTGTTGGTGAAAAAGGAAGTGTGTTTAAGATTGTGTTCAAGGGCCTTGAGAATCAACGAGCCGATATACGCAAGGCTATGAAGCGCGAAGATTCTACGGCAGAGGTTTAAAGCGCCATTAACCCATCGATCTCCGAGGATTTCCTGTAGCGTTCAATCACTTCATCCGGGCTGATCATAAGTTCCTTCGCAGAAACACTGATGTATTTGCCGGTTCGGCTTTGATTTAAGGTGATTTGAGCTTCCGGGCCAAACAAGGCCTGGGCTCTAGCCAACAAATGATTATCGTTTGGAACGATGAATTTGAACAGATAAATCTTGGGCCAATCCTTGTCTTCACTCAGTTTCGCCAACAAACCCGCATAAGGATCATTCATAGGGCAAAATTACTCGTCAACGATGAGCTTAAATCCTACCCCATGAACATTCATGATTTTTACGCGTTCGTCATGGCGCAGATACTTCCTCAACTTTGTTATGAAAACATCCATTGAGCGGCCAAGGAAATAATCGTCACTTCCCCAAACAACGGTTAAAGCCATTTCACGTGTAAGTACCTGATCCTTGTGTAGACAGAGCATTCGCAGCAATTCGGCTTCTTTCTTGGTCAGTGACTTTTCTTCATTGGCGTGTTTGAGGTTCAGATTTGGATAGTCAAATTCGAAATCGCCCAAAATGAACACGTCTCGCTTGGGGGGCTCCTCGTTTTCATCATTGTTCGAGCGTTTCAAAATGGCTTTTATGCGAAGGTTGAGTTCGTCAAAACTGAATGGCTTAGTCAGGTAGTCGTCTGCGCCTAATTTAAATCCTTTGATTTTGTCTTCCGTCAGGCTCTTCGCAGTTAGAAACAAGATGGGAACCTGTGTGCTGATTTTTCGGATGTCTTCTGCCAAGGTAAACCCATCTTTTTTGGGTAGCATGACATCCAGAATGCAGAGATCGTAGTGGTTGTTATAAAATTTTTGAAAGCCAGCGTAGCCATCTTTTTCCAAATCTGCGCTGTAACCTTCGTTTCTAAGGTGATCCTGAATGACGAATCCGAGATTCAAGTCATCTTCGACCAACAATACTTTGGTGCGTTCCTTTTTGCTCATGTGTCCTCAATTAACAATTTCTGTTCCATAGGGTAGAAGGACTTCGAAAGCCGCACCATTCCCTGGTTCGCTTGTTAGCCTTACTCTGCCTCCATGGGCTTCGGTAATCGTTTTTACGTAGTGAAGTCCTATTCCAAATCCTTTCACATCATGGACGTTTCCGGTTGGTATTCGGTAAAATTTTTCGAAAACTAATTTTTGCTGATCCTTACTAATTCCCGGACCATTGTCCTTGACTGTTATGCTCAAACCTTTTTTGGTGTTTCTGGTTGTAACCTCAATTTGTGGTTGCTCACCACCGTACTTAGCGGCATTGTCGAGCAGGTTGTAAAGAATATTCGTCACGTGCATTTCGTCTGCATAAACAGTGGCAGGATCTGCTTTTAGATTTGAGTGAATCACAATGTTTCTGTCCTCAAAGTTCATTTTGATGGTTGGAATGGCCAGCTCTAACAGTTCGTTAACGTTCACGGTTGATTTGCTGAGTTGTTGGTCATCTTTGTCCAGCCGGGCAATTTGCAATACGCGTTCAACTTGCGACTGCAAACGCTGGTTTTCGCTTTTTATGATCTGTGCATAATTTTTCAAACGCTCCGGATTCGACTCGACACCAGGTTGAAGCAACACATCGCTTGACAAGGCAATGGTTGAGATAGGGGTTTTCAACTCATGTGTCATATTGTTGATGAAATCATTTTTGATTTCACTTAATCGCTTTTGCTTGAGAATGATGTTAATGACGTAGGCAAAGAACACCAGAACAAATAGGAGTATGATGCTACTCGCCAGCCAAAACTTCATTTCGCCAAGGATTTCAAAATCCATGGTGGGGAAGAATACTGAGAAATAATGACCATCGTCATCCCACTTAATGGAAGGAGCGCTGTTTGTTTTTAAAACGGCATCTTCTTCGTTTCTGACTGTCTTTGAAAAAACCACAGAATCATTGAAGCAGTTATAGATACTGTATTCGAAATCGAAGTTGAGTTCTCGGTTCAAGAACTCCGTCTTCAGCATGTTTTCGAGATAGAATGGCTGAAGTTCTTCACTAATCTGAACGCGATAGAAATTATCGCTTATCTCTTTCACTGGGTCAACAAGAAACGTGGAATCGCCACGATGGCGCTGAATGTCTTTTGCTACAGTTGTCAGCGCGAGCTCGATTTCATGATCGTATTGCTGCTCGGAAATCTCATAGGCCTTCTTCACCCAAACGATCTGCGTGACCACCAATCCGATGAAGATGAGTGAGGCAAGCAAGATGATGAAGCGAATGGTTGACCTCGACATTTTAACAAATCTAGTTTCGGTTCAATATGACCTAGAAACTGTTAACGGACTTTTAACGGATTGTCTGTTAACGTAGAAAGGTATCCAGTTCTTTCCAGAATCGCTGCACCGGAAATCCGACCACATTGTAAAAGTCTCCTTCTACCTTCTCAATACCTATGTAGCCAATGAATTCCTGAATGCCATAGGCACCAGCTTTGTCGAGCGGGCGATATCGCTCCAAGTAGTAGTCGATTTCCTTCTCAGTTAGTGGATGAAATTTCACTTCCGTTCCCTCGGCAAATGCCATCGACCTATCTTTCGTGGTCAAACAAACTCCGGTGTAAACGTAGTGCGAAGTCCCGGAGATTTCCTGAAGCATGGCCTTAGCTTCGTCCATGGTTTCCGGTTTGTTGAGCACGTGATCGTTGATCCAAACAACGGTGTCAGCCGTCACGAGAATTTCATTTTCGCCTAAGCTATCGGCTTGCGCTTCCGCCTTTTTCTTTGATAAATAGATAGGAATCTCGTCTGCTTTCAATTCAGCCGGAAAGGACTCATCGACTTCCTTGGTACGAATTACATGTCGTAGCCCAAGCGAGTTAAAGATGTCTCGCCTCCGAGGAGACTTGCTTGCAAGAACAAATGTGTACTGCTGAACCTTGTCGATCAATTCCATTAAATGAAATAGGATTCGATGGACAATTTGAGCAGGTACATGCTCATGATTACAAGCAGAACCGATAGATTGTTCAGTCGAACCGATTGTTGGAACTGAGCTTTTGTTTTTGACCGAAAGATCAACGCAAATTGAATGAAAATGGAGATCATCACTACGGCAAAAACAGAGGTGTGCAAATCCGAATGGACATTCAAAAATTCCTGATACACCCAAAGCAACAATGCTCCGATCAGGAGGTACAATCCGATTAACACGGATTTTGTGTTGCGAACTCCAGCTACAATGGGAATAGTTCTGCAACCGAACATTTTATCGCCCCGAATGTCAATGATGTCTTTGGTGATTTCCCGGCACAATGTGAGTAGAAAAATGCAGCCCGCGTAACCCATGACCCAGTATGCAGGACCATTGAATATCGAAAATCCAAGTTGCTCCACTGATTCTGGATGCGCGGCATTTTGCATCGGTATTTCAAACAATCCCACAATGAGAGGAACAAAGGCCGACATCACGGCTATGACAAGGTTTCCGCTCAGGAATTGGTTTTTGAGGTTGGTGGAATAAAACCACAAAGAGAAAATGGCAAAAATGAATAGGGCACTCATTTTCCAGAGGCCCACTTTATAGCTCAGATATGCCGACATCATGAATCCAATACCCGAAAGAATCATGTGCGTTGCCATGGCCACCCTCCTCGGAATCAACCTGTCCAGAACTACGGTTTTGGGCTTGTTAACACGGTCAATTTTTGCATCGAAGTAGTCGTTAATGGCGTAGCCTCCGGCTGCTATCAAGACGGTGCTGATGACAAGCCAAAGAAATTGGCGTTCCGTCATGATCAGTCCATAGCCATTGATGGCCAGCATTGGCTCAATCACAAAATGGCGCGTTGCATATTGAATCACAGCAATGAGCACCAAAATGGGCCAGCGAATCAATTTTAAGTAAGCCAGAACTACCATGTAAATTCCTTTACTCCAACGTGTTGATTGGGGTCGAACCAGTTTTGTTGTGAACGCATTACTTGCTCAATGATATCACGGACACAGCCTTCGCCACCGCCTTTCTTGCTGATGAACTTTGCAATTCTCTTTACTTCGGGACTTCCATCTGATGGGGCACACGGCAGGCCGACCAGCTCCAGTGCACTTAGGTCAGGAATGTCATCACCCATGTAGAGAATTTCATCATAATCCAAGCCGTAGCTGAATTTGAATTCTTCCATCGCTTCGTCTTTGTGACTAATGCCTAAGAAGACGTCCGTCACACCTAGTCCATTCAGACGCTCCTTCACTTGTATACTTCGTCCTCCGGTGATGATGGCTACGCGATATCCCTTCTTTACGGCAAGCTGTAGGGCATATCCATCTTTAGAATGCATCTGGCGCATTTGCTGACCGTCTGGCAGCAAAACAACCTGTCCGTTGGTCAACACACCATCCACATCAAATACAAACGCCTTGATTTTTGAGAAATGATCTAAGTAGCTCATTCGATGTAGTCCGATTTGATGCTGTCCGTAAACATCCCATAAAACTCTTTGAGACGCTTGTCTCCTTTGAGTTGCTCCAAATGCGCTTTGATCACCATATCGTCCCCACGCTTTGCCGGGCCGGTTTGCGCACCTGCCGGTCCGTGATCGAAGGCCTTTCGGATGGTTTCTTCCATCAGTGGCTTCATGATTTCGAACGGAACTTTTTGCTTGTCCAAAATACTCTTGACAATGTAGAGCAGGTGATTGGTGAAATTGGATCCGAACACGCCTGCGATGTGAATCGCCTTGCGTTGCTCGTGCGTCATTTCCAGTACGTTTTGGCTGATTTCCTCCCCAATTTTTCTGAGGGTTTTTCGCAGCTCCTTGTCGTCACTTTCGATGAAAATTGGAATACCGTCCCAATCGACAGAGAAATACTTGGTAAATGTTTGAAATGGATAAAACACTCCGGTAGGATTGTTTTTGTGCTTGATCATTTCTGTGTAGCCTGAGCAATGAACAATCGCGAGGTCTTTCTGTTTGATGTCCGAAATCACTTCTGTGATTCGATCATCGGGCATACAGATGAAAAGTAAGTCGACCTTGTCCTTGAGTTCGCTTAAGTTTTCTACCAAGTCCGCATCAATGCGCTTCGCAAACTTTTGTCTTCTGTTGGTCTTTTTGGTGACGATTTGGCAAACATCAAAACCGCGCTCATACAGCTTCAGACTTAGGTTCCAGCCTAAATTTCCAATTCCCGCAACCGCGATGTTTGGTTTTTTGCTCATGATCTGCGAAGTCGTGAATACATAGCAAAGAAAGTCCCTAAGGCCATAACTATGCAACCGATCCACAAAATGTTGATCCCGGGGAAGATAATTGCCTTCATGACGATGAAGTCATTGAACTTAGGAGCCTTCTCCAACACCCGAAATTTGAAGCGTTCTTTTTCGGGGTCAATGCCCTCAAAACTGATCTTGATACCCAGGTCGGGAATGCTGTCGGCAACGGTCATTGCATATTCTCGATTCCTTAACACGAAGAGCGGCTCCAATTGATGTGCTTTGGTATCCACATCGTACATGGTAAACATCGCTCCAACGGCAAGGTCAGCTGGAGTCAAGCCGCCAAATCGCTGCGATGGGCTTCGATCCAATGAGTCAAACACCATGAAACTAGTTCGAGTGAAAATGGTGTCTCCCAGTTCGATTTGATGCTCCTCTGACTTGATCTTGCCTTCGCGATCTTCTATTTCTGCGTAGGTGATATGTGTGTAGATGTCTTTGTGCCAATAGTGTCGGGTATAGGGTTCAGCGACATTACCCATTCTTGGATTGAGTTGAAGAAATGGATATAATGTAAAGACACTTTCCAGTTCACCTTGTTCGTTGGGTTTCATGTATTCCACTTCATAGTGGACATAATATCCTTCTTCTCGTTTTCCCTTGTAACAAACGAAGTAATCACCCATGATCAGGGTGTCGTTTTGCATCAGCAATATATTCTCATTGTTGTTGAAATCATCGCCTAGCACGCTAATGTCGTATAAGCTGGTGTTGGCTGAAATGATTTTGCTCTGGCTGGTACTGATCAATATTCCAATCAATAACAGGCCGAATCCAATGTGCGCAATGCTCGCACCAGCGTTTTTCAGTTTTCCATTCAGAATACGAACCCAATAATCAAGGTTTGCGGTTGTCGCCAGTGAAGCACTGAACATCATGGTTAGGTAAAATGGATTCGTCATGCTCATACCAACCCCCACAGCGATGGTGATGATCGCAGAAATCGAAGCAGAGACAACAACGTTTCTGAGTAGGGTTTTGGGATCCGTTTTCGAGTATTTTAGGAACTGGGTGATTGCAACCAAAAGGGCCACTACAATGGCGAAAGGCATTTGCCAGCGGTTGTAATATTCCAGTCGATCTGCACTGGGTGCGAAGTCCGTTCCGAATATTTTATTGATAACGGGAAAAGAGGTGCTGAATCCGATTTGAAAAGAAGAAACAAACAAGACCAACGCACCAACGAACATCCAGAACTCACGAGACCAAATAGATTCTTCCTTTTCGGGTTTAGGAAATGCCTTCATGTTCACCAGAATGAGAACAATCGAAAGCACAACGAAGAAGCCCAGTGAAATGGCCAATTGTCCTGTCATTCCTAAGTCTGTGAACGAGTGAACGCTGCTGTCGCCCAATACACCACTTTTCGTCAAGAATGAGGCATACTGCACCAAGCAGAAAGTAATGGTGGTAAACAAGAAAACTGAAAAGGTCGAGGTGCCCTTGTTCCGTTGGATGAGCATCAAATGTCCTGCTCCAACCATGGTAAGCCAGGGAACAAGCGAAGAGTTTTCTACAGGATCCCAAGCCCAGAAGCCACCAAAACTCAAAGACTCATAGGCCCATGCCCCACCCATTAATACACCGGTGCCCAGAACACCTATTCCGAAAAAAGTCCATGGAATTGCGGGTTTGATCCACTCCAAATAATTCCTTCTCCAAAGTCCGGCAATGGCATAGGCAAAGGGCACAATGGCGGTGGCATATCCAAACAATACCAAAGGCGGGTGAATTACCATCCAATAGTTCTGTAAGAGTGGATTCAATCCACGTCCATCAATGACTTCTGTGTAGCTTGGATTTTGGAATAGGGGAAGGTTTTGAAAATCCGGATGCTCTCGAAGCAGCATCGTGAATGGATTGCTGCCCAGGCGATAGTCAAAGAAATAGGTGCCCAGCAGCATAGAAACCATGAAGACCTGAACGGATCCAATGATGGACATGACGGGGGCTTCCCATTGTCCCACACTTCTCATTAGGATCATTCCGAGTACCACGTGCCAGAAGGTCCAGATCATAAAACTTCCTTCAACACCTTCCCAAAAGCAAGAGAAGATGTACTTCATGGGCATGTCTGTATTGCTATGTTGCCATACGTAGTGATACTCAAAGTATTGATTGAAGATCATCACGAAGAGCACGGTCACCATGCCAATAACCGAAAGGCTATGTATCCAGAATGCTGTTCGCCCTATTCTCAAATAGGTTGAGTCGTTTTTACGTTCTGCTAAGAAGTATGCCAGCGCACTAAGGAGACTGAACGCAAAGGCAAGAATGGTAAAAAGGTTTCCTAGTTTGCCTATGAAAAGGTGTTCACCCGCGTATTCCATGCGCTAGAGTGATGCTTGGGCTTTTTCAGAAATTTCCCCATCGGTATATTTTGATGGACACTTCATCAGAATTTCATTCGCATGAAATTCACCGTTTTCAACTTTTCCGATAAGCACAATTTGCTCGCTTCGCTCAAAGTCTTGAGGCTTGCTTTTGTGCAGGAAAACCTTGTGCTCCTCATTATTAATATCAGTCATGTGGAACACGAACAAATCAGGGTTGGTCATTGGATCGTAGACCATTTCCTTCTCTTTGTCCAATTTCCCAACCACGTGAAATTCTTCTCCCGGATTTTCGAATGCTTCAGAGAAGTCAGCATATGAGCTTGAATCATTGATCGCAGTGATCATCGCGCCAATCAGGATTGCAATGACAACAATTAATGCTATGTGAGTTTTTTTCATCTATCCCTTCTTTTCTTTCTCCAATTTCTTCAATCGCATGTCCATCCAAACTAAGTAGGCAAACAACACCATGAAGATCAAAACCACCACTCCTACTACAACATATATCTTGCCTTCGCTGCGCATTCCATCGGCCATTTCCTGTGCAAAAAGCACATTTGACAAGGCGGCAAAAGCAACGGTAACTATTCCTTTTCTCATTCTTTCGGCAAAGATAAAACCTCCATGCGGTAGCGCACCTCACTAATCCAAAGTCCTAGCAAAATCCAACCGATAGTGGCCGGATAAAAGACCATGCGCATGGTACTGTCCAAATCGTATCCGCTGAAAGCCGGGTTTCCACCGTTTCCGGGATGCAATGAATCGGTCATTCTGGGTAGGATGAAAACGAAGATCACCATCATTACAAAGGCAAAAATGTTGTAGACCGCGCTCACCTTGGCTCGCATAATTTCATCGGTAATGCTATTGCGAAGCACTACATAAGCCAAGTAGGCCAACA
>JAWKNJ010000035.1:0-59320 GCA_041391765.1 Flavobacteriales bacterium
TGGTGGTTGGGCGAAGAATAGGAATAAGTAGGATCGCATAGTTTTCATTAGGTGGTATATTCAATCTATGCGACTAACCATCCCTTCTCACATATTGAGAAGGGATGGTCTTGCAAGCATTAAATAATAAACAAGATGAAACCATTAGTTAGAGCGCACGTTTTGATAGCCTCTTTGAGTTTGGCGCTCATTTACTTTCAACCCCTTTGGTACATTGCTTTGGAGGCGCCACAATACCCCGAAGGAATTGAAATGTACATCTGGGTGAATAAAATCACCGGACATGAAGAAAACACACTCAGCAACATCAATATACTGAACCATTACATCGGGATGCAAAAAATAGAGCCTGACTCTATTCCTGAATTAAAAATATTCCCGTATGTCGGGGCGATGCTCATCATCCTTGGTCTTTTGGTGTGGTGGAAAAAGAAAGCTCAATGGATGTATATCTATGCTTTTACGGTACTGATACTGTCCGTGTTGGGCATCTTCGACTTCTGGCTTTGGGAATACGACTATGGTCACAATCTTGATCCTAACGCAGCCATCCAAGTCGAAGGAATGACGTATCAACCTCCCCTGCTTGGATCTAAATGGTTGCTCAATTTTAAAGCCGTTTCGTTCCCACATATTGGTGGACTGGGACTGGCTTTTTCATCCTTCCTGTTGCTTTGGGCAATGGTTCATCAAAAATGGGCAAAGACAACTTTCTAATAAGGTACTAAGATGAAAACGACTCTTTTCAATACACTAATCATTCTATTGCTTGCTTCAGGTTGCGGAAAAACACAAGAGGCCATCGAATACGGCAAAGACAACTGCCACTATTGTCAGATGCGTATCATGGATCCAAAATTTGGATCTGAAGCCATCACCAACAAAGGACGCTGCTACAAGTTTGACTCCGGAGAGTGTCTGCTTCGGTACCTTAATGACGCGCAGTCCGAACATAGTCATTTGTATGTCACCGATTTTGAACGGCCAAACAAGCTTATTGATGCTAAATCCGCATACTTTCTGGTGAGTAAAGCAATGCCAAGCCCGATGGGAGGGTTTCTGAATGCATTTTCTGACAAAGCCTCGGCAGAGAAACAGCAGACAAAAAATGGAGGCGAGATTTTCGACTGGGATGGCATTAAGGAAGAGCATCAGAAGTGATTCTTAGAGTCTTTAGCCTCATACTCCTATCTGGAATCGTGAGCTCGGTTTTTTCACGGACAATTGAAGTTTGCGCAACCTGTGAAGCAACAGACCTTGTTAAGGCACTGGAACTTGCCATTGATGACGATCGCATTCTCGTCAAAAAAGGAATTCACTTAGCTAGCGAAGTTATCGTGGAAAAGGCCGTGGAGATAACAGGAGAACCAGGGGCCGTTTTGGACGGCCAAGGAAAGACCATCCTCTACGTTCACCATGACAGCGTTACGATACGTGATATCGAATTGCGAAATGTAGAAACAAACTACGTGGAAGATCGAGCTGCCTTAAAATGCAATAACTCAGATTACTTGAACATCAACAATATCAAGGTCCGGCAATCCTTCTTCGGAATCTTACTCGAAAACAGCAAGCACGGATTGATTCAAAGCTGCGATATACAAGGAGAAGCAAATGAGCAGAACTATCTCGAATCATCAAACGGCAATGCCATACACCTTTGGTATTGTAAGCATATGAAGATCATCAACAACACTGTCAAGCAACACCGCGATGGCATCTACTTTGAATTTGTGGAAAACAGCACGATTCGCGGAAATCACAGTCAAGGGAATATGCGCTATGGCCTCCACTTCATGTTTTCCCACCACAATGATTACCAGCAAAATGTATTTACTGAAAATGGAGCCGGAGTTGCTGTAATGTATTCCGATCACGTGACCATGACCGAAAACCAATTCATCGACAACTGGGGTGGATCTGCCTATGGCCTATTACTTAAAGATATCAAAGACTCTAAGCTGGAAAACAACATTTTCAAAGAAAACACCATTGCGATCAGCGCAGACAATTCGGTTAGAATTGAGATTAAAAACAACCGATTCGTACGAAATGGTTACGCGTTACGAATCATGGGAAATTGCACGGATAATATCATTCAAGAGAACGATTTTGCAGAGAATTCATTTGACGTGACCACCAATGCGAAGTCGAATTTCAATGATTTTACAGGGAATTATTGGGAGGAATACACCGGTTACGACCTCGACAGGGATGGGGTCGGTGATGTACCATTCCGACCGGTTAAGCTCTTTACATACATCATTGCGCAATCGCCTGCTTCGATCATCCTGATGCGTAGCACCTTCATTGACTTGCTCAACCTTGCGGAAAAAGTAACACCGGTGATCACTCCAGAGACGCTTGTAGACAATCAGCCCAAAATGAAACCAATCAATGATCACCTTAAGTTCGGTTTCTAAACGGTTTGGAAAAAACCTAGTGCTGGATGAGATCGACTTCACCATAGGAGAAGGACGCGTAATTAGCATGCTTGGCCCCAACGGGTCAGGAAAATCGACCCTTATCAAGTGCATTCTAAATCTTGTACGACCGAACAACGGGGAAATCATGGTAGACATGTACAGGTCAACCGATGTGGAAGCACGTAGGTTGATTTCATACATGCCTCAGGTTGCCCGGTTTGCAGAGAACATCAGTGCCCACCGACTTTTTTCTCTAATGGGTGAGTTAAGAGGTGATGTTCGAGATCCTTTGGAACTTATCCGATATTTTGAACTGGAAGCTCATGTAGAAAAACCATTGGGTGAATTGAGCGGTGGAACGCGTCAGAAAGTGAGTGCAGTTCTTGCGTTTTTGTTTGACACGCCCATCATTATCCTTGATGAACCTACGGTAGGACTGGACCCCATTTCGCGGGTCAATTTCAAGAATCTCGTGTTAGAGGAAAAAGCCAAGGGGAAAACCATATTCTTCACCAGTCATATCATGAGCGATGTGGAAGAAGTGGCGGATGAACTCGCCTTTCTTCTTGACGGAAAAATCATCTTTCAGGGCGAACCCAAAGCCATAATGACGCAAACTGATCAACCTACTCTGGAAAAGGCGATGGCGGCATTTCTTAAATCGAAACTGAAGGCATGAAAAGCGTCTGGAGCATATTCAAATTTGTGTTTCTCGACAATCTGAGAAGTGCTTGGGCTTTGGCCTACGTCCTGTTTCTCGCGATCAGTACATATGCTTTAATCTATTTTACAGGGTCATTCACTCGATCAATGGTTAGCATCATGAACATCGTGATCCTTATTACTCCGCTCGTGAGTACCATGATGACGAGCATGTATTACTTCAATAAAACGGATTTTATTTACCTCCTTCTCGCACAACCTGTTAGCCGTGCCCATGCCTTTTTAGGCATTTATTTGGGCATTGCGGTGACGCTGTGTCTGTCTATCTTCTTTGGGCTGGGTCTAGGTATGTTAATCGCCATTTCACAAGTAGAAAGTATCGCTTTGGTGTTAACCCTGATTAGCTCAGGTGTTATGCTATCTCTGATCTTTTCAGCACTTGCAATGTTCATTTCTATTGCTTCCAAGGACAAGCTTAAAGGGATAGGTTTCGCGCTCTTTGTATGGCTCTTTATGGCGGTGATTTATGATGGGCTCATGCTTATGTATTTCATTCTCTTTTCAGAATATCCCATTGAGGAACATGCCATTGTTTTGAGTTTATTAAATCCGATTGATTTGAGTCGCATTTTTATCATGCTTCAATTGGACATAAGCGCATTGATGGGATATTCCGGAGCGGTTTTCCAAAAATTCTTCGGTACCGGAACGGGGATTTTGGCTTCAGCAGGAGCGTTACTCCTGTGGATTCTCATTCCTCTCATCGGATTTATCAAAAAAGCCCAAAAGAAAGATTACTGATGCGCTACGCTGCCCTACCCTTTGTCTTTGCCTCCCTCCTGCTGGGAATGCTTGCAGGACTTTGGCGAGCAGGGTTCACTATGATTGACCTCAGCACACCGGGCAATGTTCATGGTTCGCTCATGACCGGGGCCTTTCTCGGCTCACTTATTAGTTTGGAACGCGCCATTGTAATCAAGAAATGGTATGCTTACACGGTTCCCCTCATCGGTGGACTAAGCACCCCGTTTTTCTTTATTTATCCCACCGTTGCTTATGTAATGTTGTGTTTTGCTTCAGCAGGGCTTGTGTTCATTATGGGTTGGTTGTACATGAAGTATAGTGAATGGTATCATTTGATTTTCATTGTCGGAGCTGCCTGCTGGCTTGCAGGCAATGTACTTATCCTAACAGGTGATTACTATTTCTTTTCTGCTCCATGGTGGATGTTATTTTTCCTCTTCACCATCACCGCTGAACGCATGGAGCTCGCGCGATTTGTGTTGTTGCAAAAGTCGAGGATCATTCTACTGACTTCCTTCCTAGGGCTTTCTTTCATCAGCCTATTGGTGCCATTCCACGCAGGAGGTAAATTACTGCTTGGGCTGAGCTTTGCATTGGTCGCCTTGACTCTACTCCGATATGATATTGCGCGAAAGAATACCAAATCCAATGGAATACACAGGTATTCCGGTTACGCACTTATGACCGGTTACGGATGGCTATTGTTAACGGGTATCGGAATGATGATCCTACCGTATTCTGGGTTAATATATGACGCGCTGCTGCATGGCTTTTTCCTCGGATTTGTTTTCTCCATGATTTTAGCTCACGGACCAATCATTCTACCGACCATACTAAAACAAGGCACGTTTGTCTACCATCCCGTCCTCTGGTTTTGGCTTTTTACACTAACGATCAGTTTGGCCACTAGGCTGTGCAGTGACTTGTTAGGATCCGTTTATGGACGATTGATCGGCTCATGGGGTAATGCCATTGCCATTCTTTGCTTCCTTTTCACGGTAGCGGCTCTCGTGTTTCAAAAGCGTTTCCAGCATTGCTTGAAGACCACTTCTTAAACAGAGGACGGCTTTGATAGCTAGTTTCTTTGAAACAAATGTTCTCCCCCAAGCTTATCATCATAACTTTCTCCAGGAAAATCATCACAGGTGAGCGTATCGCCCTTAAGCCAGAAATCGATGGTATTGTTTAAGTCTATTTCATCAGACTCCTCGGAACGTGGTCTAAGGCTTAAATAAACTGTTTGTCCATCCTCCAATAGGTTCTGTTCTTTGATCGAATAGCGTGTTTCATGAATCTGATTACCATCGACATAAAACTTAAGCTTTCCTTTTTTGTCAAATTCTATTTCAGCAGTAAAGTCATAGTTCGATGCAGGTCTTGTGGTTAAAAAAGCATCCCACCAGTTTTGCCTAAAGCGATATTCTATCCATGTGTACCTGCCTTTGAATGACTCCAATTCATCTTTCAATTTATCCTTTTGACAACCACTTACTGCTATTTCACATGCACAACAAGTCAGCAAAATCAAAACACGATTAGCTCTTATTTCCATTAAGGATTTGGATCTATCTGATTTCATTTGGTTATTGTAAAATAATCTTCAGTTAGGATGATAGTTACTGGGATTGGGTTTGTTTTATTCATCCCTGCTCACCAAGTTGTTAGTTAGGATAATCGTAATATAACTCATTTCAGTCCTAATGACCCATTCAACCTTGCTACGTTTTCTGGTTTACCGAAAACGTAGAGCATATCATCTTGCTGAATAATAGTATGAGGACCTACATCCAGTATGTAGTTCTCGCCTCGTTTCACTGCCAAAATGGTTACTTCAAATTCAGTTCGAATTCGAGAGTCTAAGATTGATTTACCGACCACACGATTATTTCCTTGGTGTACGCTGAGCGTTGCAATCTCCATTTCAGGTATGCTTAAATCGGTTTTTAAAAACCCCTTTAGTCCAGTGATGTTGCGAAGCATATCGTAGTTGTCAGACCGAATGGACCGGATGAAATCACTGATCTCGTTTGAAGGCACCATATATTGCTTGAGCACACGCGTGAATATCTCGATGGAGGTCTCAAACTCCTCGGGTATCACTTCATCTGCCCCGCGTCTCACCAATTCCTCGATCTCCCGCACATAGCGAGTGCGAACAATCACGTAGGCTGTTTCTGTGAACTGACGCACATGGGTCACAATATTGACGGTGGCTTGCGGATCGGAAATGGCAATGACAACCACCCTCGCTTCCTGCACACGCACATGTCGTAGAATCGTATCATCAGATGCGTCACCAAACACAACTGGTTCACCTCGCTCTTTGGCGAGACGGTGAGCGTCTGCGTTCATGTCTACTATTACGTATGGAATCTTGGCCTGTCGTGCGGTCTGGGCTACATTCTGGCCGTTGATTCCGTAGCCGATGATCACTAGGTGGTCATGGCACATCTCTTCTACATTGGCTGTAATTTGAGCACGATGACGTGTGATGTGCTCCAGCCGCTTGCGCACCGCTGTAGGCACCGGTGTTTTAAGCACAACATCTGCTATGATTCCCGAAAACGCGATGAGGAAAGGCGTGGCTCCCATTGTGATGACAGATACACTCAGAAAAAATTGATACACGTGTTCGGGAAGCAGATTGTAAGGCATACCTGTGGAGGCAAGCATGAAGGCAAATTCACCTACTTGAAAAAGGGATAATGCCGAAAGTAAGATGGTGCGAGGTGGATATCCTAAAACCATCACTGCCAGCGCAATTACCAGCATTTTTACCAATACCACAGCTAGAGCAATGAGGTGTACACTCACAATATTGTCGATAAAAAAGCCCACGTCTAGCAGCATGCCGATGGACACAAAAAAGAAGCTTATAAAAATTTCACGAAAGGGAAGGATGTTGGCTGTCGCTTGATGACTGTAATCGGATTCAGAAATTATGAGGCCTGCAAAAAATGCCCCAAGCGCTAATGATAAACCAGCTGATGAGGTCAGCCATGCTGTTGCGAAACAGAGTACCACCACCGTGAGGATGAAAAGTTCACGACTTTTGGTTTTTACCACCAAACCGAATAAAACAGGAACCACGTAGCGAGCAAGTAGAATGACCAGTACCACGACACCCACAACTTTGGCTCCCATAATGAGCAAGGCCATACCCGCATGATCTGAATCTCCACCTAGTAGGGGAATTAACAGCATCATGGGTACTACGATAATATCTTGAAAGATTAAAATGGCAATGGCCACGCGGCCATGTGGGGTAGTGATTTCTCCTTTCTCTTGAAGCATTTTGAGCACGATAGCTGTACTGCTAAGGGCAAAAAGGAACCCCATGAAAACAGCTTGCTCCGGTGGTAAACCAGCCCAGCGTGAGATGAGATAGGTGATTCCAATGGTACCCAACACCTGCATTAAACCGCCCCATATCACGGTGACCTTGATAGTAGCAAGGCTTTTCAATGAAAACTCAATCCCAATGACAAAGAGAAGAAAGATGATTCCAATTTCTGCAAGCAACTCAACCTCGTGTAGTCCATCGATCAAGTTAAGACCATAAGGACCAGCTACGATGCCGGTGATCAAAAAACCGAGGATGGTCGGAATCTTGATGCGTTGGAACAGCAAATTGATCACCACAGCCAGTCCAAGGATTATAACTATATCTGCTAATAGAGGTATTTCCATGTGTCCGTAATTTAAGTGCCTAGAATTTTCAATCTATGTGAAGCTTAACATGAACGACCGTGTTTTATGGAGGTTATATTGTACTAATCGCATTTGTAACAACTCAAATATTTAGGGAATTGCTAGTTGTCATTGAATATCGAGTGATTCGGTATTCAAATATGATACATGTCATAGTATTTTGCTGACTTCAAACCTAACTATGCGGTCAATACATTGGGTTATGAAACAAAAGACAATAATTGAACCTTTTCGAATAAAAACTGTGGAACCATTCAGGTTGACTGCGGAAAAGGATAGAAAGCAATACTTGAAGGATGCTTATTTCAATCCTTTTCTGCTTAGTTCAGATCAAGTGATGATTGACCTGCTAACAGACAGCGGAACTAGCGCGATGAGCGCCAATCAATGGGCAGGTATTATCAATGGAGATGAAGCCTATGCAGGTTCGCAGTCATGGAATAAAATGTACAATGCCATCCATAAGTTGACGGGATTCGAGCACATTTTACCTACCCATCAAGGGCGCGCTGCAGAGCGCATAATATATGGTTTGTTAGGAGGAAAGGGTAAAACATTCATCAGCAATACCCATTTCGATACTACACGAGCAAACATTGAATTCACTGGTGCAGAGGCGATCGATATACCGATGGATAAGGCCACAGATCCAGCATGGATACATCCTTTCAAGGGGAACATGGAAACCCAAAAACTCGATCAACTTATTCAGGAAAAAGGGGCTGAAAATATCGGAGCTGTGATCCTCACCGTGACCAATAATAGCGGTGGAGGACAGCCTGTAAGCATCCAAAACACGAAGGATGTACAAGCTGTGTGTAGACGGCATGGCGTGCTGTTTCTATTGGACTGCTGCCGTGTCGCTGAGAATTCATTTTTCATACACCATCGAGAAGACGGATATGAAAAGAAGAGCTATTTGGAGATCGCCCAAGAAATGTTCTCTCTCACGGACGGAGCCGTAATGAGCGCGAAAAAAGATGCCTTAGTAAACATGGGAGGGTTTCTTGCTCTCAGGGATGGAGCACTAGCCAATGAATGTAAAAGCCTCCTAATCATTACGGAGGGGTTTACCACTTATGGTGGCTTATCAGGCCGAGACATGGAAGCCATCGCAATTGGTTTGGAAGAGGTTTTTGATCCCGACTACCTCACATACCGGATGAAAAGCACCTCTTACCTGGGAACCCATCTTCATGACATGGGGGTGCCATTGATGCTGCCAATTGGAGGACATGCGGTTTACATTGACGCCAAAAAGTTCTATCCTCACATTCCTGTTGAACATTATCCTGGCCAAGCCTTGGCTTGTGAACTGTATGTTGCCGGAGGCATACGATCTGTAGAAATAGGTTCCGTGATGTTTGGAAAATACGATCCGCATGGGAAACTGATTCCATCCACAATGGAACTCGTTCGATTGGCCATTCCAAGACGTGTTTACACAAAAAGTCACATCGACTATGTTATTGAAACGTTCAAAATACTTCTTGAACACAGGGAAAATGCACGCGGTTTTGAAATCACAGAAGAGCCTAAATTCTTGAGGCATTTTTCAGCAAAGTTTCAACCTATCTAATCAAGGATTTTATGAGGCGCTGTTGTAACCCAATATGGGGTTTGGCCTGAATTTAAGGAGTTTTGCGAATGAGATGGTTGAACAATCCCCTCGAATTATCGAGACATTTAGTTACCAAATCTTTTGAGAATCCTATTTCCATCAGGAAGGCCGATATCAGCAGAAATTTCATTCTCTCGGATAGATGAAACAATTCGGAACCTTCAAGGACATATTTCTTTTTGCCATTAGAATAGTGGGTATAGTAATTCCGTGAGTGTTTTACTTGTTTCACAAATCTGTCTTTGTCACCAAGAACTTTATCGAGTATTTTATTTGAAAATTTATCGATCATTTCCACCAAGCGTTCATGGAGGGTAAGGTGATTACCGAAGCTGAATTGGTTGTTTAACCAGTCATGGTACTTTTCATCTATTGAGTTGAGCATATCCTTTTTCATAACCTCATAATCTTTCTTTGGAATCCTTGAATGATCGTGGGTTCGAGCATGAAATGTTTCAATAGCCTGAGCTATATTCAGGAAGACGTTTGAATTGAACTTATTTCTTTGATGAAACTGTTCCATCAAAAGGTTAATTGATGGGGCGAGTCTTTCATATTTAGAATACCATTTTTTGATCAGGTTTTTAAAATCCGATTTGATTATTGGATAACTAAAAATCATGTCAAAAGCTAAATTGGGTTCCTCATTTTCTTGGTAACTCCATATGGAAAAGAACACATCGACTGGTTTTCTTATATAATGTCCGTTGAGGTCATCTTGGAAATTACTTCCGTGTATGACGATTGACATAGGATAAGTATTTCGATATAGAGCGAGAATAAGAAAGTCTTGAAACACGAAATAGTAATCCAACAAATCCTTCATTGGTTTTGGTTCGGAGGATTTCGCCTGAAAACGTACTGTCTGGTTGATTTGTATGCTCTTTTGGTAGATGCTTCCTCCGGGATGATTTGCGCTAAACTCTATTGATCCTTCTGTTGTATCATCAATTGGAAATAGTATTGAATCAGGAACTTTGTAATTAACTTTTATTCTTTTTTCCTCAAAATTTTTACGCTGTTCCTCAAATGATTCATAAGGTTGAAACCCACTAATTCCAACCCATTCACCAAGATTAAAAGGCTCGACTACAATTGTGTCGAAAGCCAAGTCTTTTTCAGCCAAAGCATGAATACCGACTAAGACATAATGAACTATGTATGTGATCGGTGGAATTCCTGATTCTTGGTTTGAGACTAGTGTTCCTCCCCCTACGTTTTGTTGCCAACATTTATATAGAGTGACCAATTTGCTGTCGCTCGATAAGCCCAGAATTAATACATGGTTCTCAAATTTAAAATTGAAAGGGTGGGGACTTTTTGAAGGTGATACATTTCCGAACACTTCTAGTCTGCTTCCTTTTGTGGGATGAAATGTCAATGTACCATGAACTCGATATTCTGGGCTTGAAGGAGTCCACCATTGACCCTTAATTTCAAATTCAGCTCCCATTTTCTAAACTACTTACGAGTTAAATCTATGAATGTAAATAGGTTACAATGTAGGTATAGACCTTTACAATATGTAAAAAAGGAATATTAGATTATTTCAAAGAATTGAGTATTTCTCAGCAGAAAGAAATGATTGAGCAACTTTCAAATGAGTTGTCAAATAAGGACTCGTTTGTGATATATGTTCCCTTTTCTAAAACCGTGATATTCATAGACATGGAATGGTAAATACACAAGGTGAGCAAGGGCCGGAATGATAAGATCAAAAAGGGAAGGCAAAGCCATTTCTTATGCCGAATGGCAATCTTAAGCCTTGGTAAATTATACGGTTTTATCAGTTGCCAACGAACAGGTTTTCCGAATTCAAGTCACATTAAACTGTTTAATTTTTTTGCGTTGATACTTATCCACAACCAACACCCCCAACCAAGTGTAAACCATTGAGTTTTTAACCTTCGAAAACTAGCCTCCGCAGGCTAAATGACTTTACTCATTTTTCGATCTGGCATTAGAGAATAGGTTTGAGCCATCACAAGCGAATTCAATTACCTTTTACCATGAAAACAGAAGTCTTAGAGAAGCCAAGCGTGTCAACAAAACGAAGCAATACAGAACCAACATCTTATAAATATGAGAGTGCCCTCGAACAGGCCACGCTCTATTTTGGCGGAGATGAATTGGCTGCAAGCGTTTGGTTGAATAAATACGCTCTCAAGGACTCAGACGGAAACATATTTGAACACACGCCAGATGACATGCATTTGCGCATGTCACGTGAACTGGCACGCATTGAACAGCGTTATATCAATCCGATGCATGAGGATGACATATTCGATGCTTTGAAAGGTTTTCGTTACATCATTCCACAAGGAGGGCCAATGACCGGCATTGGAAATTCGTTCCAAGTAGCATCTCTTTCCAATTGTTTTGTAATCGGAGAGGATGGCTCTAGCGATAGCTATGGAGCCATTATGAAACTTGACGAAGAGCAGGTCCAACTCATGAAACGAAGGGGCGGAGTCGGGCATGACTTGAGCCACGTGCGCCCAAAAGGTTCTCCGGTTAAAAACAGCGCACTCACTTCAACCGGTGTTGTGCCTTTCATGGAACGCTACAGCAATTCAACGCGCGAAGTGGCTCAAGACGGTCGCAGAGGCGCCCTCATGTTGAGCATTTCTATTTCTCATCCCGATGCAGAGGACTTCATCGATGCTAAACTTGACGGCACCAAAATCACGGGAGCCAATGTAAGTGTGCGTATCAATGATGCATTTATGAAATGCGTTGCCAGTGGCAAACCCTTCATCCAGCGATTTCCAATAGATGCACCGAATCCGTTGGTTGAAAAGGAAATTGATGCCCGGACATTGTGGCAAAAAATCGTGCATAATGCATGGAAATCAGCTGAACCGGGAATCTTGTTCTGGGATACGATTATTCGAGAATCTATCCCCGATCAGTATTCGGATCTTGGCTTTAGAACCGTTTCAACAAATCCTTGCGGGGAGATTCCACTTTGCCCATACGACTCATGTCGGCTACTTGCAGTCAACCTCTACAGTTTCGTTAGTGAGCCTTTCACCGAAAAAGCCCAGTTTGACTTTGTCAAATTCAAGCACTATGTTGGAATTGCTCAACGTATTGCAGACGACATTATCGACCTCGAACTGGAAAAGATTGATACCATCCTAAATAAGATCGACAAGGATCCAGAAAGTGATGAGGTGAAGCGCACTGAACGCAATCTCTGGCTTAAAATCAAAGACAAGTGCCAGAAGGGACGCAGGACCGGAACAGGCATTACAGGTGAAGGTGACATGCTGGCTGCTTTGGGACTGCGTTATGGTTCAGATGAGTCAATTGACTTTTGCGAAGAGGTGCATAAAACATTGGCGTTGGAAGTCTATCGAACCTCTGTGGAATTGGCTAAAGAACGCGGCTCCTTCCCGCTATACGATGCACTGCGTGAAGCGAACAATCCATTCATCCAGCGATTGAAGGTTTCTGATGAACTACTCTATGAACGCATGGTAAAATATGGGCGAAGAAATATTGCCGGACTTACAGTGGCTCCAACTGGCACCACTAGCATGATGACACAAACCACTTCGGGCATTGAACCGGCATTCATGGTGTCGTACAAACGCAGAAAAAAAGTCAATCCTAACGATAAAAACGCTCGCATTGACTTTACAGATGAAGTGGGCGACCATTGGCAAGAGCATCATGTGTTTCATCAAAAATTTGCCCACTGGCTTCAGGTCAGCGGTTATTCGCTTGATAAGGTCAAAAATCTTGAGCAAAAACAACTTGATGAAATTATTTCACAGTCGCCCTACCATCAGTCTACAGCGCAAGATGTTGATTGGTTAAACAAGGTGCGATTGCAAGGACGCATACAGCAATGGATAGATCATAGTATCAGTGTTACTGTTAATGTTCCCAACGAGGCTACCGAGGAATTGATCGGTGAAATTTACCGCACCGGATGGGAAAGCGGATGTAAGGGAATCACCGTTTACCGCGATGGGTCTAGATCTGGAGTTCTCATTTCAGACAAACAAGAAAAAAACACAGAAATCTTATCGTATTCCGAACCTCCTAAGCGCCCACAAAAACTGGAAGCCGATGTGATGCGCTTCAACAATGAAGATCAAAAGTGGATTGCGGTTATTGGACTACTGAATGGACAACCATATGAGATTTTCACTGGTAAAGCGGAAGACAGTTTTCGATTGCCTGAATATGTCACTGAAGGAACCATAATTAAACACAAGGAAAACGGCAAGAGCCGCTACGACTTTCAATATTATGATAAGGACAAATATCGTACGACCATTGAAGGATTATCACGTTCGTTCGACCCCGAATATTGGAACTATGCGAAACTCATCAGCGGTGTTATGCGTCACGGTATGCCATTGTCTTACGTAGTTCACATGATCAACAACCTACATCTGAGTGACGATTCGTTGAACACATGGAAAAACGGAGTAATCCGTGCATTGAAACGTTACATTGCGTCTGGCACTAAAGCTGTTGACGCGGAATGTCCTAAATGCGGAGAGGAATCCTTGGTTTACGAAGAAGGTTGCCTCAACTGCAAGAATTGCGGTCATTCGAAATGTTCCTGATTATAGTCATTGCTTTTGCGTGATGTGGTTAGGAATTTTGACCTGATTTCACAAGACAACAGATTTATGCAAATTGAGGATGAATTTGTCATAAAAACAGATAAAAATGCCTTGAGGACAGCGATCGATCAACTTCGGTTTGAAAAGAAAGCGGTGATCCTGGCGCACTACTACCAAGAGCCCGATATTCAGGACATAGCAGATATTGTTGGTGACAGTCTTGAGCTTGCTCAACGGGCAAAAGAGACAGAGGCTGACATAATTGTTTTAGCGGGCGTTCACTTCATGGCAGAAACCGCCAAGATTATCAATCCGACTAAAAAGGTGTTGTTGCCCGATCTGGCAGCCGGATGCTCGCTTGCCGAATCTTGTCCTCCTGATGAGTTTCGGATATTTCTACAAGCCCATCCTCATCATGCTGTAGTCACATACATAAACTGCTCGGCAGAGATCAAGGCCATGAGCGACATTGTTTGCACCAGCTCGAATGCCGAAAAAATCATTCGATCCATTCCAATCGACCAACCGATCATTTTCGCTCCGGATGAAAACCTAGGGCGATATCTAATGAAGTTAACTGGTCGTGAAATGCTCCTTTGGAACGGAGCCTGCCTGGTGCATGAAGCATTTAGCATTGACAAACTTTTACGGCTCTATCAGCAGCACCCCGATGCACAGATCATTGCTCATCCAGAATCGGAGTGGCATTTGCTCAAAACTGCTTCGTTCATCGGATCTACTAAGAAGCTTCTGGAACATGTGAAAACGAATCCGGCACAGAAATTCATCGTTGCGACAGAAGCGGGGATTCTCCACAAAATGCGTCAAGCCGTTCCAGAGAAGACCTTGATTCCTGCGCCTAGTTATGAAGAAAATACGTGCGCCTGTAGTGAATGTGCCTACATGAAGGTGAACACATTGGAAAAACTCTATCACTGTCTGCTAAACGAGCGACCTGAGATAGCTTTGAGCCCAGACCTGATGGAGAGGGCATCGCGGCCTATACAGCGGATGCTTGAATTATCTCTCAACTAACGATGTCTGTTCTGCAAACCGATATACTAGTGATCGGTGGTGGCATTGCCGGATTGAGCTTTGCGGAACACGTAGGCCGAAAATCAAGCAAACGGATAATCATTGTCAGTAAGGGTGCCTTGCTTGAAACGAACACCCGATATGCGCAAGGTGGAATTGCCGGTGTGTTGGATCAAATAACCGATTCGTTTGATAAACACATTGCCGATACCTTAAAGGCAGGTGATGGCCTCTGTGATCCACAGACAGTGGCTACGGTCGTAAAAGAAGCACCACGCTGTATTCACGAGCTGATCACATTGGGTGCGCGTTTTGACACAACTCGAACAGGTGCATTGTCCTTAGGTCTGGAAGGTGGACACTCTGCAAAACGCATCATTCATAACAAAGACCATACAGGACTGGAAATACAAAACACGCTGCTAAACGCGGTGAAGCGAAACGATCAAGTCCAACAACTGGTCGGCTACTTTGCTATCGATCTGGTGCTTAATTCGAGTGGGGCGTGTTGCGGTGCCTACCTTCTCGATCCACATGGAAAAAAGCTGTGCATTTTAGCTGCTCAAACGGTATTAGCAACAGGTGGCATTGGTCAGTTATATGAAACTACGACCAACCCGAAAATTGCTACAGGAGACGGTATTGCGATGGCTTCGCGGGTTGGTGCTGAAATTGAAAATATGGCGTTTATTCAGTTCCATCCCACGGCAATATATGAACCTGGTGCAAATCCTGCTTTCCTTATCTCAGAAGCCGTTCGTGGTATTGGTGCTGAATTGAGAAATGACTTGAGTCAATCGTTCATGACTGACTATGACCAGCGTGGGTCTTTGGCCACACGTGATATCGTGTCAAGGGCGATTTTCAGAGAAATGAAGCTCCGTGATGTGGATCATGTCTACCTCGATTTGCGACAAATTGACCAAGATCGTTTATCAAATGAGTTTCCAACGATTTACACCAAATGTGCGCAGTTGGGACTTGATCTGACCAAGGATATGATTCCGGTCGTTCCTGCAGCGCACTACCTATGTGGAGGTGTTAAAACTGATGCGCACGGACAGACCTCCATACGCGGGTTTTACTGCCTGGGCGAGTCTGCCTGCACCGGCCTTCACGGAGCCAATCGACTGGCGTCTAATTCGCTGCTAGAAGCACTGGTGTTTGCCCAGCAGGCCGCAAAACATATCCTAAACACAATGCCGATTAAGTCATCATTCACACCCGCTAAGTCGATCACGGAAGTTAGTCAAAATTTGGATTGGGTTGCATTATCTACCAAGGAGTTGAAATCACTAATGACCTATTCCGTGGGCATTGTTCGGTCTCGTAAATCACTTCAAAATGCCTTGGATAAAGTGATTGAATTGAATCACAGAACCAAATATTCCTTTTCAAAAGATTCTTTAACCCTGCGAAACATGCTCGAAGTGGCCAAGCTAATTATCAACGATTCCTTACAATGGAATAAGAACATAGGTGGATTATGGTTTGAAAAGGATCACAGTCAAAATCTCAAATAGCATGACTTAAGTCATTGGATTAGAAGCATGGAGCTTGTTCCTTTATGACATCATGAAGATCGAGACTTATACAGCTTCATTCTTGGTTCTGACGCTGACCACTTTTCTGACCGAAGGATGTAAAAAGGAGTCCATCGAAACACTTCCAATTCCTGTAGAAATAGCGATAAACCACAACGTGGGTGAACTGCCACTGGAGATGGATACGATCAAGTATGTAAACGCAGCCGGAAATTCATTCAGTGTAAATCGTATGCTATACTACGTATCTGGATTTGTACTGACCGAAATCAATGATACCAAACACAGAATGGACACTGCATTTCTGATCAATGCTGAAGACCACAGCACCATGTCGTTTGTACTTGGAACATTGCCTCAAGGTGAATATTCCACTATTTCATTCTGTATTGGATTGATACCTGAACTCAATGAATTCGGCAGCCTTGCGAATACGCTAGAAAACAATGCCATGTTTTGGCCGGAACAGATGGGTGGAGGATATCACTTCATGAAATTGGAAGGTCACTATTTAGACCATGATCAGAATTTCTCAGGTTACGCCATGCATCTCGGCACCAACTCGGCACAAGTGGACATAACACTGAACAGCAATTTCATCCTCGATTCAGAACGTCACACACTGCATTTAGAAATGAACCTTTTGGAATGGTTTCAAACACCAACCACTTACGACTTAAACGATGGCAATTATTCAATGGGCAATGAAGGGTTGATGACCATACTAAGCAAAAATGGAAGCGATGTGTTTACGCTCGAATAACATTTACGCACAAATGCTCGTCTTGATCGTAGTATCACAGACTTTGATATTGATAGCATCCTGTAAGAAATCATCACCCATAGAACCTCCTGACAGTCCTCAAGAAGTGATAGACTACAATCCGGTGATGGTTGAATTAGATTATCCAAGCTGGTTTCCTGAAATGCCTTTATCGGATGACAATCCATTGACTGAGCAAGGGATAGCACTGGGCCGAAAACTGTATCATGAGCCATTGTTACATCCTCAGGCGAGTATGTCGTGTTCATCTTGCCACTATCAGGAACAGTCATTTACAATAAATACTTCCGGAACAGCGGTCTTGCCACATATCAATCTTGGCTGGTCAAGCTCATTTTTATGGAATGGAAAAGTGGAAGGTAGATTGGAAGATATCATGCTCTTTGAAGTGGCAGAGTTTTTTGGGACGGACCTTAGCAAACTAAAGAACCACCCAAACTATCCCGATTTGTTTTACGAGGCCTTTGGTGATCGATCTATCACTAATGAAAGCTGTGCAAAGGCACTGGCTCAATTTTTCAGAACAATGATTTCTGACAATTCACGGTTCGACCGCTATTATCCGGGAAAAATCCAACCCACACTGGCCGAAGTTCGCGGAGAGTATATTTTCAATTCAGAAAGAGGCGATTGCTTTCATTGTCACCCTCAACCACTATTCACGGACAATCAATTTCATAACATCGGCCTGGATTCTGTTTTTGATGCCTCCAATGAAGGACGGTTTGCGGTGACCAACAATAACTCGGACAGAGGATTGTTCAAGACTCCCACCCTTCGCAACGTTGCCCTAACGGCACCATACATGCACGATGGCAGATTCAAGACGCTTGAAGAAGTAATTGATCACTACGATCACGGAGTTCACAGTTCTTCTACCCTTGACCCAATGATGACCAAGTCAGGAAAACTAAAGGGACTGAATTTGAGTCAAGAAGACAAAGCGAACCTGCTTGCCTTCCTACTTTCACTGACTGACTCATCCTATACAACCGACTCAAACCTGAGCAAACCCTAGGATTCACACCGCCATCATTACGGATTGTAGCTTGATTTTCAACACGTTGACATCCTCAATGAAACGATCTGTTTTTGTTGCCAAGCGAGTGGATGAATCGCTTACGAGTTGCTTGTAATAATCGATGCAACCATCGAGATTCTCCTTGAATGATTGGAAATAGACTGCCTGCTTTTGGTTAATTGCTCCGCGAGATTCATCAATCAATTTCTTAAGGTAGTCCACGTATATGCTCAATTCCTTGACAAACATGTGGGGACGTTCCTGGCCTATCAAAATGTTGGTTCGCCCATAAATGTGGTCCACCATTTCCTTAAGCGAAACCTCTCTGGAAAAGTAGGCCATATTAGGCCCTGGACAAACCACAACGCCTCGCATCCCATTGTAAAGCTTGGCACCGGCATTGCCCATCGCGCTGTTTCCCAATCCTACACATAAACACGTCTTTTCGGTAACTGCTTCAAATGCCTTTTTCAGTTCCGATTCATCCGTAATAGTGCTTCGCAATTCGTCCATTTTCTTACGCTGATATTGCCTGGAAGCCGTGCAAATCGGGTCGCTGGTAAATTCTCTGTTGGAGATCAAATGTTCCTTGTAACATGGAGAGCCTGGTTTACCTGCTTTGATCCTGGCATCGCGTTCCAACTCGGCCGTTGTTCCCTTTACTGTATTGAAAGGGACACCCAAAGGCGAGATGTTGCTGAGGTAAAGATCTCCTTCGCCTGCCTTGCTCAACAAGCGCATAGTATCGGCATCAATGTTCACCGCCTCCGGAACCAATAGGAAGGGTGAACCCCACCCTACAGAACACACACCATACTCATTCATTAAAAACTCATGTTCTTCTGCACTCCCCACTCCCCCTTGAACCGAGTAACGAATCGCAGGTAATGCGTTGGGCATTGTCCCATCGCGATCGCTCATAGCCTGAGCATACAATGAATGTAATGTGCTTTGTAATTCACCAGACTTGTCCCGGAATTCCTGCAATATCGAACCTATGAGGTGTCCATCGGTCGCGAAGGCGTGGCCTCCGCAATTCAGACCCGATTCTATTCTAAACTCAGTTACCCATAAACCTTTTTTCGCTAGAAACTTGCCTTGAATCAAAGCTGAGCGATAGTCGCTAACTTTTAGGATAATCTGTTTATTGAAATTGCCGTTTTTATCGGGGAGAAAATCAGCGAACTCTGCAATGTACCCATAAAGCCTAGGGTTTAGGCCAGCAGAAAGCACTACCGAAGACTTCAATTTGCTTTTTGCAAACCCTCTGATGGCTGAGTGCGCATCATTATATTCAGTTGGTAGCGGTTGGTTTTTCCTGGCAAAATTTTGTCGGTCTACCTTCGTCATCACATTCACATCAATGCGCCCCGGAACCATCTGTTCACGCAACTGGTTTTCTCTCGAAATACGCTCCGATCCTTCCAAAGCCAGCATTTCGAGATAAGTGCATTTTAAGGGTGAATCATCGGGTAGAAGCTCAAAGTACTTGTTGATTTCTGAGGACGGGGTGAATTCTTCATTTCTGATACGCTCAAATTGTTCAGCAACTATTTCACCCATGAAGTCCAGGTATGTGGTAATCCGCTTTTCTCTGGAATCAATCGATTTTTCATTGATTGAGTAGAAAGGCTTGCCAAACTCATTACTGTAATACTCACGCATCATCTCCATCAACCGATGGTCTATAATCGACACTACGGAATTTATGCCAAAGCGGGCGACTTTAATCGGAGAATCAATGGTATAACCCGTTCCCATAACGGGGATATGAAAAGTGTGGGGGAAATTAATCATGAAGGTAAAATCACGCGCAAGGTATGGTTCGGATCAGGCAAATTCCATGACCATAATCATAGTATCGCGCTCATTGTCAATTGTAAAAACGATAAAAATCCATCAGAATGACAGGCATGTTTTCATGCTCTTCAGTTGTTCGCTCACCAAGCGCGGTTTCACTCCGATATGGTTTGATAATTTGAGGTTCGTATCAACCTGTAAATTCCTGTGCGGCATGTGTTGATCAATAAAAATAAACTCAAGTTTTGGGTACAGCTCTTTTAAGTCAGAACTGATTTCCAGGATGGATAGGTTTTGTTCAACCAGATTGTACGTTCCGCTTGGAACACGGGCTCCAACAGGACTCAATTGGATCAATCGCACCAGACTTTCAGCAACGGAGTCAATATGAACAAAGGCTCGAATTTGCTTTCCACTTCCGTGAATGTTTATTCGATTGTTGTAGTGTGCTTCAAACACAAACCGATTGATCACCGCCTCGAATCTCATAGATGGATTATAACCGTATACGTTACCACACCGGATCACGTGAACCTCACATTGCTCAGAAAGGCGCTTCACTTGTTGCTCGCCTCTGACCTTAGAGATTCCGTAAAACGACTGAGACTTTAAGGGCGAATCCTCATTCACAAGTTCAGAGGTGGACCCATACACCGATGTGCTGCTCAAAAAGATGAGTTGTTTCACAGGGTTCTCTTCCAGCGCATACACCAATTCAGCCGTACCCCAGTGATTGATTTGCTCAAAGGAATGTGCATCGTCACTTGCAAAAGGCGTACTCACTTTGGCGGCAAGGTGATAAACGACATCCACACCTTCAAGTGCTTTCTTTAACCTTCGGCTGTCTAAAATATCCGACTGGATGAACCGGAGTTTATTATGGTGAAACTTATTAGCGATGAAGAGGTTATAATTTCTTCGGCTCAGGTTGTCATAAACAATGATCTCATCCAGGTCATTCATCATGGATAACTGAGAGACCAATGCCGTTCCGATGTAACCAGCTCCACCTGTAACAAGTATTCTCATTCCTTACGACTCTTTTGAATTGGTTTTATCAAGTCTGTGTGAAGTCCACATTCCGTCTTGTTCAATCCGAACCATCTCGACAAGCGCTCATCACCTAAAATATCCAAATCGATTTTTCGCGTGCAGGGTTCGCATCCAATGCTTTCATAACCCTGTCTATCGAGCGGGTGTCTCGGTATCGAATGCTCCTGAATATAAGATTCGATCATGGCCTTTGTCCACCTCAACATAGGGTGATATCGAATGCCGGTTTCCGAATAAGGCTGCTCTTCAGCCATGTTTTTTCGAACGGCAGTTTGATCTGCCCGAACACCATTAATCCACACATCGTGACTGGCCAATAGCGGTTCCATGGGTTGAACCTTATTCAAATAGCAACAATAGTCCGGGTCCGAGGTGTACAAGAATCGACCTTGTTCATTTTTCTGCTGGATCCTCGATTGGCTAGAACGAACGGAGATCACTTTTAAATCCCACCGTTTTGAAATCTCATCCTTGAACTGAATGGTTTCTGGAAACAAGAATCCCGTGTTGAGAAAGTAAATGGGAATTGAGTTATCAAACCGACTGATCAGGTGAAGCATTACTAAACTATGCGTTTGGAATGAAGAGCTTGCGAATAATCGCAAACCCTTCAACCTGTAATGCTTAAGCTTGATGTCAAAATTTGCAGAAAGATGCTCTATTGTGTCCAATTTGCCAATAAATTCAACTTACAATTCGATAGATTCAACTAGCGTTGAGCATAGTTGTCGAGATTATTCAACCCCCATTTTGCACGCTCTTCATTCGACCACAGATCTGGAAAGAAAATCCTTCGTTGGTATTTAGGATGCATATACTTCTTCCAGTCGCTACCTCCAGTGGCTTCTGCACTTTCCTTGCCACTGTCCAGGTATTTTCCTGCTGCATTGTAATGCGCCATCACCCATCGTATATTCACGGTGTGATCATAGTGACGCATGGCGTTGATCAACTCTTTGTCGTTTCGCTCATTTTCAGGTAGCGACTTGTATTTTGTCCATAGGTTCAGCGTGTTATAAGTCTGCATGAAAACGATAAAATCGTCCATGTAGCGCTCTTCAAAAAGTTGCAGCAACGTTGATTTTTTACCCGTTTTATGGTCTTTGCCTGCTGCTTGCCAATAGAGGTGATCATAAGCATGCTTGAACGGTGTATTCCGATCAATTGTTGCTCTGAATCGCGCATCAATCAGATTGATCAACTCTGTTGATGCAAACTCGATCTTTCTGTATTGAGCGCTTTGAAAACCACTTGCCGGAGTCAACGTGGTTCTGAACTTCATGTACTGTTCTACCTCCATACCATCGCCCATTATCTCAAACGAGGAACTGAGCATATCAAAATAGCGGCTAATACGCATCAATCGCTCTGAGAAGAAGGCTGTGGTGAGCTGATCTGTGAATGCAACTTGCTCGATTTCCCAGAGGATCATTTTAAACAATAGTTCATTGATCTGGTGATACATAATGAACACCATTTCATCGGGTTGTGTAGTGCGTTTGATCTGAAGGTTTAACAAGGCATCACACTGAATATAGTTCCAATAGGTCATTGGGGTGGCGTGTAACAGCCCTTCCAAATGAACCGTTGGATCCTGTCCCATTGCCTTGTATTTTGCATTAATCTCTTCGAGCAACTCTTCCTGTTTTGAGTTCATAAGCTATAATTAAATGCGTGGAAAGATCGCTGTTTAAATGGAGCAGGCATTTGGCTGCGTTGTATTCGCTTTCTTATCATTCAACATCTGTTCAAGCTCCAGTGCTTTGGGAAAAAGAATATTATTCTCCAGATGTATGTGAGTATGCAAGTCGTTTTGAAATTCCTGGAGCAATTGCATTGTTACTGCATAAGTGTTGCATCCCCATTCCGGTATTTCAAACCCGTTACTCAGTTCCTCTATTTGCTTGAAATGATCTCCTTCTGTTTCATGCTCCGAAATCATCATTCGAATGGGGTTCTCGACCTTGCCAAAGGGAGGGCTACTCAATTCGGCCTCACCATCTTTAGCCAGCACCATTTTGCGGATGTATGGAAAAAGCATTAACTCCTCCTTTTTCATGTGCTGCACTAGATTGCCGGCCGATTCATTGAATATTTCTTCAATCACACGCAAGTATGGTCCGGCATCTCCATGAACGGCTGCTAACTTTTTTAGGTATTGCTTTAGCGGTGGAATAGCAGATTCTACATAGCGATGGTGTGTTTTCTCAATAAAATCGGCAAGCAGGTCGATTGGCCATGAATCATAATCAAGCGCATGTGCACCATCTTGTTTTATGAACGCTTCATTTAATTCCTTGAAAAGGACTTGCTCGTCCAGATTTCTTTCTTGGCAGACTTGTAACAGACTTTTTCCGCCACCGCAGCAAAAATCGATGTGGTGAGATTTAAACACTTTGGCGGCTCGGTAATCCTGACGAACGATGTCGCCTACGGTTTCGTTTTCAAAATCTATGTTCATCACTTTTGGTTTTGTGTATTTATTTAATGCATAATAAACTGAAGCCCAGCTATGGCTGTCCATTGCCTGTTCATAGCAACGCCCTTATTCCATTGATAACCAGGAACTCCTGCTTCAACAGCTATTCTCCATTGATCAAATGGCATGAAGTTGATACCACCCATGGCTTCAAGCATCCATTGCTCCATATTGACTGGGTTTCCTAAAGGAGACATGGTTGGGCTAATCAAAGCGTCTGAGCCCCTAACTGCCGATTGATAATATCCACGAACCCGAACGCTCGTGCTCATCCATCTCGTCCACTTTCTGGCTCCCCAAACGTTGACTTCGTGTGTAACCGGAGCCACGTACCCCCTTTTGTTCTCATGCAATGGCATAGAAGTCATGGCCTGAGCACCAACAAGATATTTTGGAAGCAACCACGAATAGTTAAGTCCAAGGTAACCGGATAACGCTCCTGTTCCATTCTGCATGCTATACGGATAGATGGGATGCATCTGATCCCCTGCATCCACGCTGCCGGACGGAATCTTAACTCCCGTGATGGCATGTAAACAATGCGTTGGATTAACCCAAATGCGATACAATCCGGAGATCTTCATGTCGCCCAGACCTTCATTCTTCATCTCTGATACGGCATAGCTTTGCTGGCTTGAATTCATATCATCCATCCCGGGTTCATGATGGTGGTCTTCACCCATTTCCATAGTATGACTGGAAGCGCTTTCCATGCTCATGATAGATGTGTTATAGTTCGCCATAACGCCAAAGGTCAATCGGTCAATCGGTGCATACATGACTCCCACCATATGCATATCCATGCGCATAGTTTTGGGTGCCATCATGTAATCATTCAAAACATCCGCAGTGGCCAAGTCAGCTCCTTGACTTGAAACACCATTCATGTTCATCGACATGAAACGATAAGAAGCCATCCAATGGCCTTGACCATGGGTATGGCCATTCATAATTCCGATAGGTGGCATTCCGTGGACAGCTGACCCTGACTCATGACATGTTTGCGCTTGAATGGTTCCTCCTAGCAACAGGAAAGAGACAATCCATTTCAAATCTTTCATACCAAACGTTTTTTGACGGAACAAATCTGAGATGATCTAAGGCTTATTTATATGACTTAAGTCATACTTTGTTTTGATTTATTAGGTCAACTTGCCAAACCAATGAACAACATCGATCATATTCTCGCATATCCACAGGTTGCCCTACCTTCATATCCGCGACATTTGCAGACGATGAGCGAATTACTAAATATGACAGAATGTGCACGGGAAGATTGCTTTCTGTGTAGAAATATTTCTTCGGAATGGCTGGAGATAGTCAGGCTGAAAAGAGAAGTTATTTCCTACAAGAAAGGAGAAACGATCTTTAAAGAAGGAGACAAAGTAGAAGGGATTTATTTCATTCTTTTTGGAAAGGTGAAAATCGACATGTCCTGGGGGAATAAAAGTTATATAATCAGACTAGCTGGAGATGGTCAAATACTCGGACACAGGGGTTTCGGGATCGATGATATATATCCCGTCACAGGTGTTGCCCTTGAACCTACCTCAGCATGTTTTATTCCCACGGATTTATTCCGAAAATTATTGAGGACAAACCCCGAATTTCTTTATCAGTTGGCCTTTTTCTATGCAGAGGAATTGAAGAGAACGGAACGTAGAATGAAAAATCTTGCTCATATGCCCGTAAAAGGGCGCGTGGCAGAGGGAATCCTTTTGATAAGAGAAGCCTTTGGAGTTGATGGTGAGGGGTGCCTCAATTACCGGATGTCGCGCAAGGACTTGGCCGCCTTAGCAGGCACCGTTTATGAAACCACCATCCGGATGCTAAACGAATTGGTTACTGATGGGTGTATTTCATTGCTTGATAGGGACATCAAAATCTTGGATGTAAGAAAGCTGAACAATTGCTGTATGCAAGAGCAACAGGCATCATGATCAACAATAAAAGTTGGTTTAAACTATCGCTGTTCTATTTCATACTGGTTGCATTAGTCGGAGTATTGCTACGTAGCTACCCGTTTTTTGACGAAATCCCTTTTGAATTCAGAAACCTGATCCACTCGCACTCACATGTAGCCATGTTGGGTTGGGTGTTTAATGTTTTGCTTCTTGGAATTACAAGGGAATTTTTATCCAATACGTGGATACAAACAAGATTCTTTCGTTGGCTTTTTTGGGGAATTCAAGTTTCTATTATTGGTATGCTGATTTCTTTTGCTTTGCAGGGGTATGCGGTTTGGTCTATCGTTTTTTCCACCGCTCATATCCTGTTCTCCTATGCCATGATAACTCGGATTGTCATCGATATAAAGTTGTGGCAATCTATGCAATCCGTATCTCGAAAGCTCTTACTTGGATCGTTGGCCTTCTTGTTTCTCAGTTCGTTAGGGCCTTGGGGATTGGCGATCTTAGCTGCAAATGGTATGGCGGGTACCCCTTTATACAAGTCAGCTATCTATTGGTTCTTGCACTTTACTTACAACGGTTGGATGACGCTGGCTCTATTGGCTATTTGGCTAAAGGTTACCAAGATTAAATCTCCAAAGGCAGAACTTGGATTGACCCTGCTTTTGACTTCCATTCCACTCTCTTTCATCCTTAGCCTCTATGAATTCGAACTCCACATGTTATGGCATATTGCAGGCATTGCCATAGGGGTTGTGCAATTTCTTGGGATATGTTGGGTGATCTCAAGTTGGCTCAAACGACAAAGGTTTTTCAGTAGTTCCTTTTTAGATATGTTGTTCAAGTTTTCTCTGGTTATGTTGCTTCTTAAGTCCTTACTACAGATAATATCTGCTGTTCCATCTGTTAACACCCTTGCCTTCTTTAACCGAGATGTAGTCATTCTTTACATGCATCTTGTTTTTATTGGCTGGATTTCAATAGCATGTATTCTTTATGGGTATTACTTGCTTGATTTAGGTAGTAATTCTAGCGCTCGAATATCCACGATCCTGTTTTTGTTGGGGTTTATTATTCAGGAAGTTGAATTAGTAATCCATTCTTTGGGTATCGGCAAGGAATTTCCATTGTCTCATGAGTCCATCTTGTTGTTGTCTGCTACATTGATGTTAACTGGTACAGTGGGAATCTTTATGTCTCTTTGGTCTTCGAAAAATGTTCCTAGAATAAGAAGTATTCAAGGAGATTAAACTACATTTGTTAGTGAATACTAACGTAGGAAAATATGAGTAACACTCGAAATAGGGCAATTAGAATATTCGCTTTAATTTCATTATTAGCTATTTGTTTAACAGGTTTCACTCAGGAAGTATCTACTTCTGAAAATCGGTATGGCATTGAAAAAGTGAATAATGAAAAATGGGAGGTCAACTCCGAAATGATGATCCACATCAGGATGATGGAATCTGATATTCAACGGACATCAGAGGACGAGGAAATCGATTATGACGAACTTGAATTGAAACTGAAAGACCATATCTCAGATCTGACTTCCAGCTGCACAATGAAAGGAAAGGCTCATGACGAGCTTCATAAATGGCTAATTCCAGTTATTAATTTGGTTAAAGAACTCAGTTCCGCAGAATCAAGAGAAGAAAAGGATGTAGTATTCCAACAAATAGAGTTCTCCATGTTAGAATTTAACAAGTACTTCAGGTGAATCTGCAAGATAGACATACCGATAGCGCTATATCAACGTACCAATTTTTCAAAGGTGAAATTGGCCTTTCCGTTGCTCTCCAAATTAAAGCAGGTGAGAGGCTAAAGGAACATACTTCAAATACTGAGGCAGTTTTATTATGCATAAGCGGTCTTGCACAGTTCGATAATCAAATGGGATTAGTTCAGGAACTTAGAAGTGGTGATTTTGTGGTAATAGAAGCTTTAGTAGCGCACCGAGTGATTGCACTAGAAACAAGTCAGTTTATTTTATTTAAATAATCGGACATCATTATTTATTGTACTTATCAAATTTTCGTTCTTGAGGTATCAGGAACACTCAATAGAAATCTTCCCTTAGTAGTTGAATGTGCGTAATGAAGGCAAGTTGAAGATGAATGCTAAATGCGTCACTTAAACCATTCTGTTACATTGACAACGTTATGATTGTATACACACCGCGACAGATCCAAATTATCAATGCTGCAACCGAATTAATCAATCTTGGCGGTATTCAAAATCTGACTACAAAAAGCTTAGCCGACAGAATGGATTTTTCTGAGCCTGCGCTCTACCGTCACTTTAAGGGCAAGACAGAAATCTTATCCTCAGTATTGAACTATTTCGGCTATGAACTGAATTCTAAATTGATTGGACTTCTAGAAGGTAAAGGGACTGGATTCGAAAAGTTGAAACGGATAATTGAATTTCAATTTGAGCACTTTGCTAAACATCCCGCTATTGTGATGGTCATTTTTGCAGAGACAAGTTTTCAATATGAAGAGATACTCTCAGATGCAGTACGCAATATCCTAGTATCCAAGAAAAAACGTTTAGAACTCATTATTTTACAGGGTCAAGAGGATGGCTCGATAAGGTCTGATGTGGATGGGGCGCAACTTGCGACAATATTTATGGGAACCATGCGATTCACCATTTTGCAATGGAGATTGAGTGATTATAAGTTTGATTTAATCCAAGAAGGTGAGAAACTTTGGGAGTCTTTGGGAAAGATTCTGACTAAGTAGGTATCGAAGTTCTGGGTTTTGGATTGAAAAGGCCGCATAGTAGTTAGTCATTTGACTTGCTATTTTCATTCGCTAAATTTCATTTTAAAAAAAGCTATTCCCATGAGGATTACTGAAAGGGTCATTGATGTTGCGCCAATCAACACCAGAATTGGAGGTAATCCAAAATAAACTTCCGACAAAATGCCAATTGGCATGAGCAACCCAGAAAGAGCTAGAATAGACACAAGCTTAACGTTTTTCAGTTCAGTACGGAACCGGATCAGAAGGTAACCCATCAAAATGTTTAAGAATGCGAAAAGATTACCATGGACATGCGCTAATCTGGCTTCGAAGTGTTTGCCAGTTGAGTATGCGTTTGCCCATTCCTGAGCATCAGGTCCAAAATCCCTCAAATAGATTAAAACAAACCCATAAACCATGAACAGCCCCATCACTATGAAGCCAATTGATATGTTGAATTTTCCATTCATATTGATCAAGTTAGTTAGTGATTACTAACAAATATAGAATAGTAAGGGAAACCTTCTTTTAAATTGACTAATAATTTAGCGTCTTGTATCATAGTCAGTATTCATTGAGGGACCTCGTAAAGCATCTATGTTTGTTCTAGATAATACACGAACAATGACCTGTAAACGGCAATCGCATGAAATATTTGATTAGCGAAATAATAATGATTGATACAAGCGTTCAAGAAATTTCAACCAATGCATTCGGGCAGTTTGCATTTCGTTCTGATTTTATTGCACAGCTGGCGGATCGATTACGAACTTACATACTCAGACGATTTTAAAACTGATGCTAACCTTTGCTTTGAGTATGCCGCGCATCTAAGACCTGAATATCAATCTACATTTGGTAAATCTGATGTGTTGAGAATTATAATGCCTCAATTAACTAAGGACACCATTAAGCTCGATGATGAGGTTGTTTTTCCTAATGACGCTGTAACTTTTCTTTCGAACACTTATGTCCATAAGTTACAGGCCATCGCCCAAAAGAAACAAATTCGAAAATCGATTCTTGATAAGCGAGATGCTTTACCTAGAAAAGCTAGACAACAACTTTCAAACAGCATTTGTCGGCAATTATGGGAGTTGATCATAAGTAACAATAGTCGCGTGATCCACAGTTACCTTCCTATGGGATCTGAAGTGAATGTTGCTCCCCTGCTTCAAAAAGCGCTCGATTTCGGACTACAGGTTGTTGTTCCCAAAACGCTTAAAAAGCGTCAAATGCAAAACCTTGTACTAAAGGATTTAGGGGATATGGAGCCAGGCATTTTCAACACTTACCATCCCAGAAATGCAGAGGAGTATAACGGTAATTATGACCTTATCATTGTGGCAGGGTTGGCCTTCGATAGTCGAGGCTTTCGTGTAGGTTATGGTGGAGGATATTACGATACGTTTTTAGCCTCACAAACCGATGCGTTCAAAGCGGGGGTTTGCTACCCTTTTCAAATGATCGATCAAGTTCCTATTGAGGAACATGATATCAGACTTGATTGTGTTCTAGCCGATTAGCTCATGTTCTGGACAATCGATCCGATGGTCTGCGATATGAAGAGGTCGATGTAGCAGCGCACAAAAATGATCTTGACCTTCGCTGTCCTTCTGATAAAAACGACATGTTTGGCACATGCGTTGAATAGTAATTATACCCGTCTGATTTAAGTGCAACACAGTGTCCAAAAGACTTTTGAGTAAGTTTTCTTTGTTGCTTTCGTCCATGGATTCAATTGGCTTGCGAATTTCAGTTGTGAACCTAGAGGCTTTATCTGCTACTTTTTGACCTTTCGTGGTTAAGTGTATAAGGTAGCTCCGTGTATCATGTTGCTGAAATTCCTTCTTGACAAGGTCTTTTTGAATAAGTGCCTTGACAGAGTCGCTGATGGTGGCCTTGGTCATGTTAAATTCATCAGCTAAATAGCTTACCCGACATTTTTCCTCGCTGTGGTGCAGTATGAAAATCAGCAACTGAACCTGAATAGGGCTCAACGAAAATTCTTTACTTTCTTGCCACAATAAGACGCGAAATGCTTGCGAAAGACGCTCCAGAGTGGCAATTATCTTACTATCCACGCTTTCGTTTTGACTTGTAAGATCGAAATCAGAATGAGACATTAATGACAGTTTTGCATCTCAAAGATGAAGTATCCTTTCTGATTAATACTGTCTTCCCATTCAGGTTTGACTGATTCAATATGACAAAACCGGCACTCATTTGATGTTAAGACCTGTCCGTCCTGCCCTTTAGTTTCGAGGTATTGCTTACCATATTCATGTATTACTTGAGGGTCTTTGGTCGCTGTGGGAGCAATGATATCAAAGTGCATCACTAAACCATCTTTCCTGGTAACATAGGTATCCCAAACGGCTACTTGCATATTTTCTAGTGTATAAATCGAGCGTATTAATGTTGCAACGATCGCTCTGATTGGTCTTTCTGTAAGAAAGTTAAGGCTCCTTAGCTAAAACTAAGGAGTCCTAACTATTGAACTCAAATTTTAACCCTTGACGTCCGCCATTGATGCTCCAAAATTCAGATGTAGAACATTCTCATTGTCTAAGACCAAAGCTGGCACTGATTTGACGCCAACCTTTTCGGCTTCAGCTATTCGAGATTTGTCTTCACCTAAATGAACGATATCCAGTGACCATTTATTCCGGTCTACCATTCTAAGAATGTCTTGTTCGGCACTAACACAAACCGGGCATCCTGCGTGATAAAATGTTGCTTTTGACATAATTCAATTGTCTTTATGTGTTGTGGCATGATTGCCGTGACAAATATAGTTAGGATTCCTTACTATACAAATATACTTCTCCATTTTCTACACAGTTAGCGCAACTATGAACAGGCATACCACTTTCACAACCTCTGAACCAATGTATATCATATGTAGATTAGACTTTTGTAATTCCTCTCCACGAATCTTCTGATCCGCCCGTTCGTTCATTTGAGGCAAAAGGTAAACCGACTGGCACACTACAATAAAAACGATGGGAATGAGTCCAAAAGCCATGGATGGCATGTCCATAAGTCCTTCGCATACTGCTCGTAAAAGAACCAACAAGAGGGTCAGCACGATCTCCACTCGGTTTAAACCGCTAAACACGGTTTTACCAATACGCAACCCCATATCCAGCGGCACACCCTCTGCCCTGAATTTGAGCCAAGCTTCCATGAAACTAATGGCGCTCACAAAACCAATCCAAAACCAACAAACAAACTGAACGCCAGATGTAAAAAACTCCGTCATCTGAGGTGCATTGAAGAAGGCCTGGATTTGTAATGCTCAATCTTGAAATGAAACATTTCGGCCATTCGTGCAGCACGCCATTTGGCTTCATCAGCCACCGTCCCGGTAAAATACTCATCGATTGTTTGATAGAATAAATCGATCCAACGTTCAAAGTGCGCCTTATTCACATCCAGCTTCGCATGGGGTGCAAAGGGACTTCCATGATACGTATGCTCGTTGAGAAGCACCGTTTGCCAGAATCGATACATTTTCTCCAAATGCTCCGGCCAGCGATCCTCTATTATTTGATTAAAAACCGGAGCGAGCAGTTCATCCTCCCTGATCCGCGCATAAAATGCATCGACAAGAGTTTTGATGTCGTCAATTGTCTGTAATTGCTTCATAATTCAACTTCCGTTACAAACTTCATGTTGTGTGCGATTATGTTTTATGACTCGAATCATATCATTTCACTGGACTACCTAAAGAGGATTATACTTCAGAAGAACTTGGCCTCTTTGATAAAATCATATACCCTAACAATCCACAGCAAACCGAAGCGACAAACACTCCGATCTTGGCTTGAACGATATGTATGGGATTTTCAAAGGCCAGGTCCGTTATGAACAAAGACATTGTAAATCCAACACCTGCGAGCAGCGCAACGCCATACATATGCCTCCAACTAACACCTAGGGGTAAGGTTGCCAGTCTGGCTTTGACCACCAGTTTAGAAACGGAAATGATTCCGATGAATTTGCCAAAAGCCAATCCGAATATTACCCCCAAGCTCACGTTGCTGCCAAGGTTTTCGAAAAAACTGCCAGAAAAGGTGATGCCAGCATTTGCAATTGCAAAAACGGGCATAACCACATAGGCAACCATAGGATGCATCGCATGTTCGAGACGCTGAAGCGGGGTCATTGCGGCTCTTGAGTAGAACCTTATCTTCTCTAAAATGTGTAACTGATTATATGTGATCAGTGATACATTGTTAGGAGCGCTTCGCTCAAAATCATTGGTCAGTGAGTTCATCTTTTGGACAAATTGTTTGTCTTCAATTTTAACATCGGCAGGGATGGTGAGCGCTGCTATAACACCTGCGATGGTGGCGTGAACTCCTGAAAGTAAAAAGGCTAGCCACAAGCCACCTATTCCAACTAAGGCATAAAACCCCATATTGCGAACTCCTAGAACATTAGCGAGAATCAAAATACTGAAAAACACACCTCCGGCCACAAGACTCATGCTGGAGATGTCGGATGTGTAAAAAACAGCAATAATCATTACCGCACCCAGATCATCTGCAATAGCCAATGCGGTCAAAAACACTTTTAAAGCCATCGGTATTTTGTCTCCTAAGAGGTATAATATGCCAAGTGCAAAAGCAATGTCCGTAGCCATTGGTATGCCCCAGCCGGAAGACGTTCCTCCAGATGCGTTGAAAATTAGATAAAGGCATGCGGGAACCACCATGCCCCCGATTCCTGCTAAAACCGGCAAAACGGCTTCTTTTGGTTTTGAGAGTTCCCCAGCCATCACCTCTCTTTTAAGCTCCAAGCCCACCACAAAAAAGAAGATAGACATGAGTCCATCATTTATCCAATGATGTAGGGATTTGGACACGACAAATTCATCAAACCCAATGGAAAAATTAAGCTCCCAAAAGTGATGATAGGCTTCTTTGACGGGTGAGTTTGCTAGGATCAACGCAATTATTGCAGAAGCAAATAAGAGTATTCCGCTGGTCGTTGAATTCTTTATAAACCTGCTGAGAGGGATCAGCAATATCTTGTCAATCGGCTCTACTTTCATGTATTATCATTGCAGTCCAGCTGAAACATCCACTTCAATTCCTTCACGCCATTCCTTCACAACGGCCGTCTCCGATTTAAACGACAAGCCCATTTGAGAATAACTTCCAGCCATCATGGATTCAATAATGGGATGAGGTAAAGGATTCATGGATGCCCAATCCACAATAAAATTGGTGCCGGTACCCGAAGTGTTCTCGCCACCGTTCAATATCAACCAAATAGACTGTAACGGGCGTAGTTCAACAGGGTACTCCAGATAATCTCGAAGCTTGATTCCTTCAGCATCGTAATACTCAACTGCGTTTACAATCATTGACTCGTCTGGACTCACATTCCGAATACAAAGGGTGTTTGTCATCTGAAGCCGGACAGCCTTGCTATTAACAAAAATATCAGTGTTCACAGCCACATAAACCCATTGCCTAATCGCAGCTGAATCAAGGTTCGGCACCACTTTCAGATGCTTTAATGATCCAGTAGAGTCCTTATCAATTAAAGCAAAGTCGGTCGGAGGATTCCAATTCGCATCATTATCTGCAGGTTTTCGGCTCGGATCGCATGCCGTGACTCCGATGAGCAATACAAGGAATATCGAGACTCGAATTAACGCTGTACTGTATTTAATGATTGTCATTCTTGTACCGTTTTTGTTTAATTGTTCAGCCAATTGCCAGAATTTCCTCTTTGTCTTATTTTCTGAAAACGAAACCCGCTGATTAAAATGATTTGAATCAAAATGCCAATAACTATGAGGATGTAAATCTCTAATTGTGTGAAAAAATCAATGGAATTAACAGCAGCTTTTCCAATGAGCATCTGCCGCTTTCCCTCTTCAATCTGAATTTTGGAAAGTACATGAAGGTCTTCCAGTATTTTCTCCATTTGCACCGGTGCCGACTGCCCTTTTAAATATTTTTCCCTACTGTCACCAACTGCTGTCACTCCCACTTCAAACCGATTGAGCTTTGCAATGTCAGACTGAAATCGCTCAAATGCCATCCGTTCCTCCTGAGTCAACTTGGTTTCGGAATATAACTTTATTAATTGATCTATTTTCTCATTGACCTTTAGGATGCGTTGATTGTAAAATGTTGAGTCCGAATTCGCGAGTGCCATCGACTTCTCATGCATCAGCAACGATATTTCAAAAATGAGGTCTTTGGCGACCAACCTGTCCTCATAGATAGTCTCCAAGGAATAGGCTACCTGATGAAAGTTTCGTTTGTCAATGAGATTCGTGGCTATGATTAGTATCAAAACGAAAAACAATGCTGCAGTCCATTTAATCAAATTTAGCTTCATGATATCTGTGTTTTGATTGAGTTAATATTATAATCACTCAGAATGGATTGGATCCAGACTCTTCATGACATGGCATTTGATCTTTTGTGGCCATTTATGGCACTTGAAACCGAGCTCTCTACTTTGCGAATCATAATGGCTTGTGTGCCGTTTCTTAACGGCCATTGTACTACATCCCCTTCCTCATAGCCTAAAAGAGCAGAGCCTAAGGGAGAAATCACAGAAATCAATTTTCGATTAAAATCGGCTTCTTCCGGAAGTACTAGTGTTAGTCCATCTTTCATACCAATTGGAGTCTTAATGTCCACCACACTGCCTAGTCGAACGATATTTGCAGGAACCGCATCATCTGAAACGATGGTGGCTCTCTCCAATTCAAAAAGCAACTTACTTAAACACTCCTTTTGAACCGGGTCAACAAATGATGCTCGATCAAGTGTTTTGATCAGGATGTTATAATCTTTCTGTGAGATGATAATCGACTTATGCATGACTAGATGTTTTTTAGCTCCGAGCGTAAAGAAGAAAGCACTTGATCTGCTTCTCCAAACAATAGCTCGCAGTTTGGTTTTTCAAATAATGTATTGGGAACTCCCGCATATCCGAAGGACATTCCACGTTTGATAATGACAACATTTTTGGCACGATGCGCTTCGATAATCGGCATGCCGTGAAGCGGACTGTTTATGTCTTCAACGGCCGCAGGATTCACAACGTCATTCGCACCAACAATCAGCAGCACATCAAACTCAGAAATGCGAGTGTTGGCTTCGTCCATGCTGATCATTTTTTCGTAGTCAATCTCTGCCTCTGCGAGCAGCACATTCATGTGTCCCGGCATCCTACCAGCCACTGGATGGATGATATATTCGACCATTGCCCCACGTTGTTCCAATTCAAGTTGCAGGGCTGCGCAATTATGCTGTGCTTGAGCAACAGCCAATCCGAATCCAGGGACTATGCCAACTTTGTCAGCAAATGCCAACTTCATTGCCAGTTGACTAGTCGATGTAGACTTCACCTCCATGTCCTTTTGTCCAACGGTTTGTGACCCTGATTTGACCACTCCTGAAATCACATCGAAAAGTGAGCGGTTCATCGATTTACACATCAAAGAAGTTAAAATCACTCCTGCTGCTCCAACCAACACCCCACCTATGATCATTACTTTGTTATCCAGGGTGATTCCAGCAAGGCCTGTTGCCACACCTGTGAGTGCATTTAATAATGAAATCACCACCGGCATATCTGCGCCACCGATGGGCACCACGAATAAGACCCCGTACACGAGTGCTATCAGCGAAATTGTAGCAACCCAGACACCCAAATCCAGTTGATCAGGGATAAATGCCCATGCCAAAACCATAGACAAAAGAACCGCCAAAAAAATCCGTGACCCATAGACAAAAAGTTTGGCGTCCTTGACATTCACACGAGCCAGCCCATTCAGCTTAAAATATGCAATAATGCTACCTGAAAACGTGGCTGCACCAATTGCCGTGCTTGCTGAAAGCAGTATATCCGCCCCCACGGAATGACCGGGATTCTGGTTTGATTCTATCATACCGATAAGCATAGCACAACCACCTCCCGTAGCATTAAAGAGTGACACCAGTTGTGGCATGTTTGTCATTTTAACACGGTCAGCTAGGGAGAATCCAATGACGGAGCCGATAATTATTGCTGCCAACGTTATGATCAAACCTCCAGTAACGGATTGATTCCAATATGCCGCGCCTAAAGTGGCCATTACGGCTATGGCCATTCCAATGCTCGCAATAGTATTTCCTTTTTGTGCATTTAAAGGTGTTCCCAAGTAGCGTAAGCCACTGATAAACAAAAAGGAACTTATGATGTAAGTTAGGTTTGACAAAGAGAAAACAGAGACTTCCATTATTTTTTCTTTTTGAACATATTCAACATTCTATCCGTGACCATGAAGCCACCTACCACATTTACAGTTCCAAGAGTCACTGCCAGAAAGCCAAGAAATAAACCCAGATAATCGTCATCGGGCAACGCGGAAATCGAAATAATGGCTCCAATCAATATGACTCCACTTATTGCATTAGCTCCTGACATTAGCGGAGTATGCAAGATTGCGGGCACATTAGAGATTAGTGCTAAACCAAGAAAAACTACCAAAATGAGGAAGTAAATAGCTTCCTCATTTTGAATTACCAACTGTATTACACTGCTGCTTTCCATTCTTCTGCTTTCTTAAACATGTCATGCACAGGAACACCTCCTTCGATCAACTTGCAAGCCTTTATGATTTCATCGTCAGCAATTTCGTGGTTAATCAGAAAGTACTCAAGAAACGAACAATAGTTCTCCGCGAGCATTTGAGTGGTAGCGAAAGAGGCTTCCTTGGAGATATGCGCAGCGCCAAGTATGGACACTCCATTGTGCCGAACCAATCTTCCATCTTGCGTGAGTTCGCAATTACCACCCGTTGATGAGGCAAGATCCACAACTACGCTACCCACTGGCATGGTCTCCACATGATCTTTTGAAATCAACACAGGGGCTTTTTTACCAGGGATGTTTGCCGTACAAATCACAATATCGAGTCTACCACCTTTTCAGCTATTTCTGCCTGTCGCATTTTGTATTCTGCTGATTGTTCAATTGCATAACCACCTGCTTTGGCATCCTCTAAAGAGCCTTCCACTCGAATAAATTTTGCTCCAAGGCTTTCAACCTGCTCAGCTGCCGCTTCGCGCACATCAAAAGCCTCCACTTTTGCTCCTAGCCTTTTGGCTGTTGCAATGGCTTGCAAACCCGCAACTCCTGCGCCAAGAACTAAGACTCGCGCGGGTTTCAATATGCCAGCAGCCGTTGACATCATCGGAAAAACCGAAACATAGAGATCTGCCGCCTTTAGCACAGCCTTATACCCGGCAATAGAAGATAGTGATGACAGAACATCCATTGCCTGTGCCTTGGACGTTCTCGGCACCATGTCAATGCTAAAAACTGAAATGTTACGATAGAGGTACTGATCTAATGATGTCATCGGATTCAAAGGATTCATCATACCAACTAGAACTTTGTTATCTAAGGTTTGAATATCATCCTCAGGTGATAAAATAAATGACAGCAAGTCACTTTCATGCAACACATCCTCCCTGCTAACCATCTGAGCTCCCGCTTCCTCGAACTCGCTGTCATTCATACCTATCCCCCTACCTATATTTCTCTCCACCAGCACGTCTAACGCAAACTTGTTCACCAGCTTTTTGACTGTGCTTGGAGTCACGCATAATCCAGCATTCTCGACTGCTTCTGCTAAAAATCCAATTCTGTTCATTTTAATCTATTTAAGGAAAAATCCCACAATCAATGTATGCGCGTTCAACACGCTTTATAGCTTCTATGTACGCACCTGTTCTCATATCACACTTGTGAATTTGGGTTGAGTGCGCTACTCGTTGATAGGCATCTGCAACCTTCTCTTCCAATCGCGTTAAAACATCATGAAGCTTCCATATCTCTCCATTCTTGTTTTGAAGCCATTCAAAATAACTTCCGATCACACCACCGGAATTGCATAAAATATCTGGTATTATATCTATTTGCTTGTCTAATAAAAAGGCCTCACCATCCACACTCACAGGACCGTTGGCTCCTTCTGCAACCACTTGTGCTTTAACCATTCCGGCATTTTCAGATGTGATCTGATTGCCCAATGCTGCGGGAATGAGGATGTCACAGTCCAATCCAAAGAATTCCTCTGGATTAATCTCCTCTGCTCTTGGAAATCCTTTTATTAACCCACCGTTGGTTTGAGCATAATCCAAGAGTTGGATCGGATCAATACCGGCAGGGTTGAAGATGGTTGCACTTGCGTCTTGGACTGCTGTTAACAATGCTCCATTGAGGTGCATAAAATGTGATGCCCAGTAGCCCACATTTCCAAACCCTTGAACGATATACCGCTTCTTCTTAAGCGTTGTTCCACGTGACTTGGCCCATTCCTTCAAGGATACTACTACTCCAAATCCAGTGGCGCGATCACGTCCTTCTAATCCCCCTGCACCTATTGGTTTTCCAGTAACCACGTGCTTGTTCATACTCCGTTGTGATGGCATCTTAGTTGACATATAGGTGTCTGCAATCCAAGCCATCATTTGTGCGTTAGTGTTCACATCGGGTGCTGGAATGTCATATTCAGGCCCTATATTTTCACCTAATGCATATGCGAATCTTCGAGTAATTCTCTCCAGCTCAGCTTCTGAATACTTAGCTGGATTTATTTTGATTCCACCCTTTCCCCCACCGTAGGGCAATCCAGCAAGAGATGTTTTCCATGTCATCCAAGTTGCAAGTGCTTTTGCTGCATCAATATCAACTGTTTCATGATATCGCAATCCCCCTTTATAAGGTCCGAGTGCGTTGTTGTGTTGAACACGATACCCAGTGAATACTTCAACTTTCCCATTGTCAAGCTTGACTGGAAAATGCACAACAATTTCACAATTGGTTGAAGAGAGGATTTTACGAATGCCTGGATCTAATTGCATTAGATCAGCTGCCTTGTTGAACTGTTGTTGTACGCTATCGTACATGCCAGTTCGCTTCTTTGTCTTAGTTAACATGTTTTGAATTGATTATTGAAAATGTTCACAATGAAAAATGACTGAGTCTCCGTGACGTAAAGCGCAACTATTCGCAAAATCGCACGTAGAGCACAGACCGGAAGCAGAGTTAAGCACGACCTCCTTTGGAGGTTTTTCAACCCTTTGTTTGTCGACTAGAATTGTTGTGTCCATTTGAATTAAAATTTGTTGAACACGGATAGTCAACCTGTGTGCCATGAATATTCACGCAAACACACAAACGCATGTTTGTTGTTTGATTTTCAGGTAATTAAAATCGTGATAAAAGAAAATCGGCCTGATTAATAAGCGGGGCGTTATTCCCCGGCCGGTACATTTTGAACCAGTTTTGAACTCCTGATTCAGAGTTTAGTAATCTTAATAAAAGATGCTTTTATGACAACTTCTGCCTAAGTGTCTTTCGATCAATTCCGAGTATTTCAGCAGCCTTGGTTTTATTATCGCCAACTGCCTTCAACACCTTTTGAATGTGTTGTAGCTCTACATCCTTGAGTGTTTTAAGTTCTCCATCGTGTTCTTCGGTGACATCTTGTGCTTTCAAATAGTCTGGCAAATGCTCCGGGCCGATCCATTCGTCACACATGATGACGGCTCGCTGGACTATGTTTTCCAACTCCCGTACATTGCCGGGCCACTGATGTTGCATCAGCACTTCCAACGCCTTTTCACTTATCTTGATGTTCTGGCGATCAAATTCATCGATGTATTTCCTCAAAAAGAAACGTACTAGGAGTGGTATATCATCCCTCCGTTTGCGCAGTGGAGGGGTTTCAATTGAAATGACATTCAGCCTATAATACAGGTCTTCCCGAAACTGTCCTTTTTTTACCAAAGCCATCAGATCAGAGTTTGTCGCGGATATGACCCTAACATTGATTTTCTGCGGCTTGGTCGCACCAATCATGGTAATTTCCTTTTCCTGCAACACACGCAACAGTCTTGTTTGCACGGCCTCAGAAGCATTCCCAATTTCATCCAGGAAAATGGTGCCTTCATCCGCAGCTTGAAAGAATCCCGCACGTGCTTCATTCGCACCCGTAAATGCGCCCTTCACAAAGCCAAACAACTCGCTTTCCAACAGATTTTCCGGAATAGCACCGCAGTTCACAGCAACAAAGGGAAATTTGCCGTACTTACCGCTGTAATGTATCGCCCGTGCAATAAGCTCTTTCCCAGTGCCGCTTTCACCTTGAATCAAAACGGTGACCCGGTTATCGTTTATTCGATCTACTATCTGTGACAGGTCGGACATCACCTCAGAATTACCTATAATCCCATACTTGCTGAGTAGATTACCTCGTTGATTTGACTTTTCAAGCTCAGGTTTAGCATTGGCTCGTCTCACTGTTAAGGACTTAGACACGGATGTACTTAACTCCTCAGCCGTAAATGGTTTTGTCAGGTAGTCAATCGCTCCGGCTTTTATCACTTCGACTGCTCCGGAAACGCTTGGAAATCCGGTGATCACCAGAATAGGAATATCAGGGTACTGCTGGTTGACGTAGTTAATCAAAACCATTCCGTTGACCTTTGGCATTTGTAGATCAGTAATGAGAAGATCTACCTTGGAATCTTTCAAAATCTCTATGGCACTGGTCACGTTATCGGCCTGATAAGTATGGAACTTCAAGGCTTGTAGATTACGCTGCAGAACTTCAAGCATATCGTGGGAGTCATCCACTATGAGTATCGTCTCACTTCTCATTTGCTCAAAGGTATTTGAATAACAAATCGTGTTCCCATGCCCTCTTGAGACTTGACATCAATATCCCCACCGTGGCTCTTCACAATGCCGTGAACAACGCTCAACCCAAGCCCCGAACCTTCACCCGGTTGCTTTGTTGTAAAGAATGGCTCAAACATTTTGGACTGTACTTCATCCGGTATGCCATATCCTTTATCTTCTACTTCAAGAACAAATGCGTCTTTATTGCTCTTTATTCTCACATTGATCTTTCCGTGTGGTCGACTGGCGTGAATTGCATTGATGACCAGATTAAAAACCAACTGTGTGATTTGAACGGAGTCAATACTAGCAACCACATCATTGGGGTCTTCATCAATTTCCAATTCCAAATGAGCTTCCTGGATGGTAGGTTTAAGGAGCTTTAGTGCGTTTGAAACTGTTTCATTGATGTTGCTTTCTTTGATATCACCAGGGATATCACATGAAAAAAGCATCAATTTCTTAACCACCTCCCGGGCATACATGGTAGATTGGATGATCTTATCGGCATCTTTCTGAATCTGCAATTCATCTGCGTTGCTTCTTATGAATTGAGAAAACCCCAGAATGTTGGCTAGAGGCGTATTCAATTCATGCGCAATACCAGCCGTAATTTCACCAAGAATACCCAACCGATCGCTACGCTGCATCTTTGATTCAAACTCCTTCTCTTTCTGTCTTAATTCAACGCGTTCAACAATTACAGCGATCTCCTGAGCGATCATTTCTATGAGATGCTGCTCTTCTTCCAAAAAATAGGTTTCCTTCGAACTTGGATAATGAATACGGACTAGTCCCCTTTCACAATGATTTATTGTGACTGTTGCACTTTGGGTGATTGATGGATCTGGAATATTGCCTGAAATAAAATACTGGTTATCAATGGAAATTTCGGCCACGGCCAAATCCGCAAACATCCACGCCATTGGCAATCGGCGCACAATTTTCTCAAGCGCCTCCTGCGGCTCAGAATGGTGCATCGCTCCAATCGAAGCAATCTCGTAAAGGCAGGACAATTCTTTAACGCGCTCAGCAAGAGCGGTTCCTTCTCTTAAACCATCTCGTGATTCCATTGGATAAACATAAGAAGATGATGCAATGGGTAGCTGATTCTCAACCCCATCAAATCGGTTTTGAAACTAAATCATTCCCAAAACCGATCCGGCCAGTCATCGAGGCGTTTCGAATCTGTAGACTTTTGGTGACCTAAGACTTCAAGCAATTTTTGCTCCGATACTTTTTCCTGAAGTATGATAAACAAAGTTCTTTCTTCAAAGCGAACATGTGCTTCGAGTTCCTCTTCAACTAGACTTATAGCTTTTAAGTCATCCTGTTCTCCTAAAATCAATCGTTCAAGCCGTCTATGCTCCCGAATGGCTCTTTTTACATTCGCATCATCAGCTCCTAAGAGCGGGAAAAGATGCGTTTCTTCTTCCCAGAAATGCTGAGTTAAGTGTTCGTAATAAAACAGTTCAACGTATAACCTAATCCTACTCGGTTTCACATTTTGCTTTAGTCCTTTTCTGATCTTCCAACACAACAAAAGCGCATGGTGATGATCGCGGCTTAGTTGCTTCAGTGACTCATTTCGTTTGATGGGCGTGTGATTTATCAAAGGTTGGCTAAGATCAGCAAAAGGTTAACAACCACACTCGCGACAAAGCTCCAAAGCACTGTTTTCATAGAGGTAAGCCCTATAGCCGCTGCATTCGCCATCATAGAAACTGCTGCACAAATAGCGATTTGCCAAATGGGTCCTCCATTCTTAAAAATGAATAAGACAGCAACAGAACCCAAACAACTTCCGGCCGTTAATGTCATTGCCATAATTCCGTATCGGTTAAATTCCTGTTTTTCGAAAAATGCGTTTATCCTATTAAGCATATCACCACGATTTGTTTTAAGCGAAGGTATCGGGGGTGAAACCCAGAGATTATGATCTAAATCATAACTTCATCACATGATTTCGGAAGACCTTTTAGCCCAAAACGGAGCATCTGAAAAACGCTTGAAAAAGAATGAAATATTGTTTTCTGAGGGGCAGACCGCCTCATTTTATTACCAAGTGAAATCAGGAAAAATTAAGATGAATAACTATAACAACGAGGGCCGTGAATTCATTCAGCGGATCTTTCAGAAAGGTCAGAGTTTCGGTGAACCTCCACTCTTTGGGAATTGGACATATCCTGCAAATGCAGTGGCCGTCACTGATTGTTCAATATGGCGACTGGAACGGTCTAGGTTCATTGAAATGTTATTGCAGAACCCAAAGGCGCATTTGGATTTGACAACCCACATCAGTGAAAGGCTTTACTACAAAGCCACTATCGCTGCTGAAATGTCAACAAACGGGCCCGAACAGCGTATTCTTACGTTACTTAACTACGTCAAAAGCAATGTTCACAAACTTGACAATAAATCCGATTGTGAAATTGACTTGACAAGACAGCAAATTGGTGATCTAACAGGCCTAAGGGTTGAGACTACCATCAAAGCAATCAAAAGACTTGAAGAACAAGGAAAGCTTCAAATCAAAAACAGGAAAGTAATTATCTAGCTGTGCAAGAAAATGCTAGGGATAGGTTGAATTATTGTGTTACCTGTACTATAATCCGACCCACCTATTTCACAATCTTATCCACAGTCTCAGTGACAAGCAACACTCAGCTAACAGTGCTCTCTGAATGCGCAGTACTTTGACCTAGCTCCAAAAAGAAGGGATCTAATGATCCCTTCTTGTACCCCCGCCAAGAATCGAACTTGGATCTAAAGTTTAGGAAACTCCAATTCTATCCATTGAACTACAGGGGCAATTTTTTCTGCCTAAAAATTCGGCACGAAGTTAACCAGTTCAAGTCATGACCAAAAACAAGCTTTTCATGAGCCGAAACCAACCTTTTTAGAAGCTTTCTATCAATTTTTACGATATTATTTATTGATTTTCAATCGTTTATACTCTGTTACATCAATATCTGTAACAATTTGAGTACAAATTCAGTGGATTTCTATGCCGAATTCATGAGAAAGTCCTTTGACACTAAACCTTCATTTCTCAGGACTAACTCAATTTCTGACCTGTAATATCGATACGGAGCCTTTACAGAAGCCCTTCTAATTCTATCAGCCTTTTCTGCTGCTAAAATTCCTCTCCGAAGCGAGGATTTGGACTTTGTTATCGGATACTCTTCGAATATTTCGTCAATAGTTAAGAGCTCAACGCTATTCTCACATAAGGCTCCACTATTATCGATACTATATTTTGAGGGATACTTATGATCTCGAATAAAGTAGGAGAATTCGGGTCTGAGTCCATTCCGAGTAATAAATCTTGTAACGAATTCAATCTTATTCAAAAGTCTATCCATTTCTTCCTCAACTACTTCAGGCGCTTTGCTCTCACTTCTCAAGAAGTATTGATACAAATCTGAGAGCATTGGGTTAGTTAGCTTGAAGTGATTGTCCAAAAGCGCTTTTTCCATGTCGAAAATTGCTTCGACTAAATTTTCAAACTCTTTTCTCATAGGTATTCTATCAAAAAAGAGAGAAAAGTTTTAATCCATGTTGACTTTATTACGCTGCCTCCGTAAAGACCTTCTTATATGCCCCATTTCTTAACTTTTGTCTTGACTTACCAACTCTCTGGTATACTCTTCTAGCCTTATCCTTTTTCTGAAAGGTATCGAGCCTAATATACTTCTTGAAATTTTCAGATGTCTTGTGGCCGGTACACGTCATTATAAGCAATGGATCAAGATCGTAATAATGATACATATGCGTAGCAAACGTCCTTCGAGCTACGTGAGATGTAAACTTTTCATAGAACGGCTTCTGTCCTTTATTTGTTTTAATTAGCTGTGTCCAACCTAACGCTTTGCCAATAGCTTTCAAGTTTTCGTTAATCGCATCATTAGTCAAACTAGGAAAGCCATCAGGGTACTTTTTCAAAATACTATAAACCCAATCTTCCACCGGCAAATCTATTTCTTGACCGGTCTTTGATTGAGTGTAATTGATCCATCTTTTATTATCCTCCTTATATACATTGCTTAGTTTAAGTTCGGTCCAATCTCCATAGCGAGCCCCACCAAGCCACATTCCACAAACGAACATATCTCTAACCAAATCGAATGTCCCAGTTAATCGGGCATTTTCAAGTTGCGAAAATTGTTCCCGCGACAGAGAAATCTCATATGATTGAACCTTAAGGTCAATATCTAAACCAAGATGTGGGCTTCCTTCATGGATTCCTTTCTTCTTAGCTTTATTTATGATTGTTCCAAGTATTCCTTGAAATACTTCAACCGATTTAGGTCTATAACCTTCATCCAACAATTTGTACAACAATTCCTCAATCTGATTTGATGTCAAATCCTTGAACCTAATTTCAGGATATGAAAAATACTTGATAAATAGATTTCTCTGAGATCGAAAAACCTTAATCGAGGCGCTTGATTTACCCTTCTTCTTCAATTCAACGAGATACCATTCCCAGAAATTAACTACTCTATCCAAATGCTTGTTGGATTCTACTCCTTTAAGGTCTAGGTGGCCCTTATCAATCTTATATCTATTCCACAGATCTTTCGGTTTATAATCAAAGTCCCCATTCTTCCTGAATTCATCTTCCACTTTCTTCACCCCCAGATTAATCTCATCTAATTCCTGATTGATTTCAGCATTTTGTGGATCTGAACTTGAGGAAGTCCTTAGCCTTTGTGTATCGGGCTTATAGTCAGAAATATTGAAATGTCTTCCTAAACTTTCTTGATATCTTCCCTTATATGATATGGATACCAGTATATCACCTTGCTTGTCGTTTCTTTTCTTTAAATTGAATCTAATGCTTGCTCGCTTCATAATTACTTGTTTCAATTTATAGAAAGAATCTGTTACAAAGTTGTGACTGGACGTGATGAAAATTTTTGAAAAAACCTACCAACCTGTTGATACCATTGGCATAGAGATAATAAAATTGAATGAAAAACTTTAAAAGTTTCCTAAACTTTTGATACAGGTTCGATTCCTGTCGGGACTACAAAGAAAAGGTTCGTTTCAGCGAGCCTTTTTTATTGGAACGGATAGGCCTCCTCGTCTTCCAGCATGCGAACCATAACTATGAAGACCTCCTCTTCAATGAGATGATGAATTTCCAAATCCAATCGGAATTGCTCCAATAGGTTTTTGAATGAGCGATAAGCAAAGGAGCGAGCAACTTCCGGATAGTCAGTTTCGATGATGTTGACCACCCGATCCAGTGAATCTTCCACCTCATGGGAATGAACATCATTGAATGCCAGCGTAGAATAGTCACCTGCTTTACCTCCCTGCGCTATTCTTCTGGCATATGGAAACAACTTAGTTTCCTCCAGATCAATGTGTTTCAACAGCTCAGCCCTGTATTTTTTGAAGAATGCATCCAGAATCTCAGAAATTGGATGATCAGGAAACAACTTTTTGATTCCATGAATTCCCTGATCCAGCTTGGGAAGTAACGTGGATTCATAGAAGCTGTGTGTCCGTTCCAAGTATTCCAAAACTGTGAAGATGGAATAGACCATGAATCGCTCTGCGCGGAATGTATCCAGACCCGTATAGAGTTCCATGACCTCCAGCACAAACTCGACATCATCCTCCCCCAACTCGCCATCACGAAACTCCACGGTACCCTCCGGACTGATCGAATAGCGCTGTAGCGCCAGTTCGCTCAGCGGCTCGAAGTGATACATGGATCGTATGGAATTAACGGTGCGATTCACATCAAATAATTTCAAATCGAAACTATACCAATGCTACAAATAGAACTGTACCCTAAATCAGGTATTTGGCTGATATTTTTCACTTCACGCGTGTGAACAACTAGTGCAATACCACAATGGGCGTGCGTTTCGTTGAATCGCCAACCTTCAATTGAACAATGTAGTAACCCGATGGAAGATCGGAAACATCGATGCTGGAACCCGAGCGAATGGCAGCCGATTTAACTATGTTTCCTTGGAGATTATACACATGAACACTTGCGCCTCCTGCATTCGTTGATGAAAACATCAGATGATCGCTTGCCGGATTAGGAAATAACTGCCATTCCAACTCTAATTCACCGATTCCAACCTCACCGACATACCCTGTGTCGAGCGGAACCTCAGATAAAGGGTCGATCAGAGTAATGAATTCTAAATCATCAAAGTAAAACCCATCATAGTTCACGAATGGATCGCTCACCAATCGAATCTTGATTTTCACGATATCGCCAATGAAGTCATTGAGACTGACTTCCTCCCTGACCCAAGTGTTTTGATTCCCATCCCAAACCGGCTGACCATAATCTTGATCTGGCTTTCCTTCCGTGGTATACAAACCGCAAAGTGGGGTCCAGCTGTTTTCATCGACCGGTGAGGCTAAAATTTGGCAGTAATCATAACCAGCTTCTGTTTGCCACTTGGCTTGAAATGTCAGATAAGCTGTTATTGATTGACGCAAGTCGATCTTTCGTTTGTATTCAATCTGAGACACTGAAACATTATCGTAGAAATCAAATGGAGAATCTGTAATGGACGATGGTGCGCTCACGAAGTCTTCGGTGGTGCTGCCCCATGTGTCGCTCACAAATTCCGCGGTATCAAATTCGCTTTGACTTAAAGCAACAGTAGGTTGACCATAAATCTTGGTGATTTGTTCTCGAGACTCATATCCGTTGAACTTTGCCACCATGTCGAACACCACCGCATCTCCCGGTTGAATTCCTGCATCCAGGTCGTAGACAAACGATTGATCGTACACCTGCAGGATGTCCATGTTCGAATAAGTTTCCACCCCACCGGTGATGGTGACGTTTGAGGTGACGGGCTCCAAGCTGAACTCATAATCTGGAGTGAATTGTTGGCCATATCGAATCAAATCGATGGCAATGCTTCCGCTCGTTGATGAAAGAATTTTAGGAGACTTGTCCACCATGCGAGCATAGTCTCCGGCAAAGTGGGAAAGCAACAAATTTGGACGAACATTCTCTTGGCTCAAGGGAAGAATTCGTGATTGTTGCGGCCAAAACCCATCGCTGGCACCATTCCCAACTTCAGGGGTCATGGAAAAGATCTTGTTCTTGGTTCCCTGCTCGCCATACATCCAGTCATCCGAATCACCATTGGTGGCGTATGCTACCGTTTCAAAACCGGTTCCATAGGTGTAGTTATTCTGCGCGGTGAGCAATTGGGCAATGGAAATGAAATAGTTGGAATCAGGAGTAAGAGGAGATGGAACATGACCCCATGGATAGATCAGGTAATTGCCCGAAGTGTGATAATTGAGCGCCAATTCAAACTCATGCTGCTCACAAAACCACTTGATCGCGCGAGTTTCAGGTTCGCTAAATGCGGCTGGCCCCCGATACGTTTCACTATTCGAATTAGGCGAGGAACCATCGTTGTCATATCCCCAATTATGACCATAGTTTCTATTAAGATCCACCCCAAAACTACCGTTCGAATTATCGCGCATGTTCTTCCTCCAAAGTCCTCCTCCATTGGGATCAGTAGTTTGATTTTGGATATAGCCGTCCGGGTTAATCATGGGTACAAAAAACATCTCCGTGTTGTTCACCAAATGAGTGACCTCGTCATCCGAACCATAGTTTTCAAGGATGTACCACATGTAGAAAATGAGCTGAGTCAGTGATTGAGGCTCTCGCGCATGATGAAGGGCAGTATAAAGCACCTCCGGTTCCGCTTCATTCGTGTTTGGATTGTCCGAAATCTTGACCCAATAAATTGGCCTGTCTTGATGCGTTTCAAATGTGTCGATCACAGCTCTAGTGGTGATCAGGTTGGGGAACTTACTCACCATGCTATCCAAGTGACCTAAATACTCATCGTAGGTATAAAACCCACCCATTGACCCGAGTCCCCAGTTGGAAGGAGTTTCGAACGTCTCGTTATTCTCTGAACCGCATGCCGAGCGACTTTCCCTAATTTCAGCTTCGATGTTATTACGCTCTACATAATATTCGCTCACGTTATCTATCATTACATCGAAAGGCACACCCGCTTGCTTTAACCAAGCTCTCTCCTGGGCGGTAAAATCGTTGATGATGTAATGCCCCTTTTTGATTTGGCCGTGATCGAGTTCCATTCCGTGTTCTTGCATGAGCTGCACCGAAATGGGATCCAAATAGACCTTCAATCGCGCATCTTGAGCTTTGATCGAAGTCAGTCCAAATACAACTAGAATGGCTGCAGTTAGGTAGTGGTTTTTCATAATCGAGGAATTCGAGAAATCTCTAGTTGTAAAAGACGTCATTATTTGACAAATCGGCTATTTTCGCCCCACAAAGTTTAAGCGACATGTCACACGATCACCACGATGAAAAGCCAGAAGGATTCTTGAACACCGTTTTCGATTCAACCATGGGTGGTTTCGGAATCGTTTGGGTTTCAGGCCTTTTGATCTGCATCTTGCTTCTTATGCTTCTCGGTTAATTCCGATCTCCTACTTTTAGCCGGCCTGCTATTCGCGATGTCCGGCAGGCGCATATAATTGCTGCGCCATGGTGTCTATTCCAAAGAATATTGAAGAACTGGTTTCCTACAAACCCGGGAAGCCCATCCAAGAAATCGTTCGTGAGTTCAACCTCAGCGAATGGGCCGTGCTTTGGAACAACGAAAACAACCTCGGTGCTTCGCCCAAAGTAGCCGAAGCCATTGCCGAAGCTTCTAAAAACATTCATCGCTATCCTGACCCGGCCTCTCTTCAGCTGCGTGAAAAACTAGCTGAGCTCAACGACTGTTCTGTGGATCAGGTGATGGTGGACAATGGCTCAGAGTCGTTACTCGACAACCTGTTCCGTTCCTTTTTTGATAAGGGCGATGAACTCCTGACGTGTGAGGGTACGTTCGTGGCGGTTTACATCTGGGCAAAATCCAACAACAAACCGGTTGCTAAAATTCCATTGGGTCGCGGGTATCGGTTTGATGTCAAAAAGTTGATCGAATCCGTTACGCCTCAAACGAAGGCCATTTACCTCGCCAACCCGAACAACCCTACCGGAGCGATGATCACTGCGGATGAGCTCAACGAGTTGATCGATTTTGTTTCAGAGGATGTGCTAATCATTGTGGATGAAGCTTATTATGAATACGCCAAGGTGATTTCACCGGACTATCCGGATAGCTTCAAACTCCGAAAACCAAATGTGATCACACTGCGCACATTGAGCAAGGCGTATGCAATTGCAGGCATGAGAATTGGCTACGCGCTTGGACCGGATGCCCTCAGCGAAGCGATGACCAAAGTGAAAATGACGTTCGCTCCTTCTAACATTGCACAAGCTGCGGCCATCGCTGCATTGAATGATGAACATCATCTGAAACACAGCGTGACGCTCAACAAAGCAGCTCTGCAACAGTTCTACACGGCCATTCACGAAGCCGAAATCAACTACGTGCCTTCCTACGGCAATTTCGTGATGCTGGACTTAGAAACACCCGAATTCGCCAAAGAGTTCACCCACCAGATGATGAAAAAGGGCGTGTTTGTGAGACACTTGCCCGCTTTTGGATTACCTCATTGTGTGAGGGTTTCAACCGGGACGGAAAAGGAAAATATGCTATTTTCCAGATCAATCAGATAATTTTTACCCTGCATTTTTAATTTTTCATTTTAAATTTGCAGGGATGTTTCAACGAGAAATTGCTATACACATCTCTGAATCGATGCGGGAATTTCCTGCCATTGGAATCATTGGATCCAGGCAAGTGGGGAAAACCACGCTGGCGAAATCCCTAGCCCCATCATTGCAAAAAGAAGCGCTATACCTTGACTTGGAGAGGCCTTCGGACCTGATAAAACTTAGCAATGCAGAATATTTCCTCGCTCAAAATCGTGACAAATGCTTGATTTTGGACGAAGTGCAGCGCACGCCTGAAATTTTCCCCATCCTTCGTTCAGAAATTGATGAGCACAGGGAGCCCGGAAGATTCATTCTATTGGGATCCGCAAGCCCGGCACTCATGCGCGCCTCTTCCGAATCATTGGCCGGCAGAATAGACTACTTCGAACTTCCTCCTCTACTGTATTCAGAAGTTATTGAAGAGGTTTCGATGGAAGAACACTGGCTTTTTGGAGGATATCCGGAGCCGCTGCAAAAAAAAGGCAGCGCAAGAACACGATGGCACGAAGCCTTCCTTCGAAGCTACATTGAACGCGATCTACCGCAACTCGGATTGAATACTTCCAGCATCGACCTGAGACGATTGCTTACCATGCTCGCCTACGAACAGGGATACATGGAAAATGACTCCAAATTGGCCGTAGCGTTAGGTGTAAAATCACCCACCGTGAAAAGAACCATCGACTTTATCGAGGAAGCCTTTTTGATACATCGCGTTCCGGCATGGTTCACCAATGCCAAGAAGAGAATCGTCAAGTCACCGAAAATCTATTTTTCAGATTCTGGGCTCTACCATCACCTGCTTGGGATTACTGATTATGACTCGCTACTGAGTCATCCATCTGCTGGATTTTCGTTTGAAGGATACGTGATCAACCAAATCATTCATGACCCCAAATTGGCGGGTTTTGAGTTCTACCACTATCGAACCCAAGACGGGACAGAATGCGATCTGATCGCGGTGAAAAACGGAAAAGTCAAGTACGGTTTTGAAGTTAAATTGGGTTCGATTCAAAGCCTAACTAAAAGCACTTTGAATAGCATGATGGACTTGCAGCCTGAGAAACTATTCCTAGTGACACCAAATTCTAGTTCTTCTGAAATTCAGCCCAGAATCTTCATGACCAATCCTGCCGAATTGAGAAGTCTATATTCGGCTTAAAAACCCAACACTCTTTCAATCGCTTCCTTCACCTTCTCCTCATTAGGAAGGTAAGTCTGCTCGAGGATTTCATTCAACGGAATGGCGGGAGTGTCGATCGCTCCAACAGTAATCACCGGAGCGTCTAAGTCTTCGAAGCAATCGTCCACGATGCGGCCGGCAATCCCTTGTCCGAAGCTGCTTCCGCGCGGTTCTTCAGTAACCACCACCACTTTGCTGTGTCGTTTGGTAGCACCGAAAATCGCTTCCGCATCTACAGGCTGAATAGAGCGCAAGTCTAAAATTTCTACTTGACCAGGGAAGTTCTTGGCCGCAGCTATGCTCCAATACACTCCTCTACCATAGGTGATCACCACGCAGCTTTCACCGTTTTCGATCTTGGCCGCATCCGCTTCTTGCACGACCCGAGCCTTTCCAAATGGAACCACGTAGTCTTCGCTTGGCTCGGTAGTCTTCGCGCCTTCAGTTCCCTTGATCTTTGACCAATACAGGCCTTTATGTTCTAACAACACGCATGGATTCGGATCGTAAAAGGCGGCTTTCAGCAAACCTTTCAAATCAGCTCCGGTGCTTGGATACGCCACCTTGATTCCTCGAATATTGCTCAACACACTTTCCACAGAACTGCTGTGGTAGGGTCCACCGCTGCCATAAGCTCCAATCGGTACTCGGATCACACAACTTACCGGCCATTTCCCGTTGCTTAAGTAATAGCTGCGACTTACCTCCGTGAAGAGCTGGTTCAATCCCGGCCAGATGTAGTCGGCAAACTGCACCTCCACGATGGGCTTCAAACCGACCGCACTCATTCCTACCGTAGAACCAATGATGAACGCTTCCTGAATCGGAGTGTTAAACACGCGATCCTTTCCGAACTGTTGTGCTAATGTTGCCGCTTCGCGGAATACACCACCCAAGCGATGACCAACATCCTGCCCATAAAGCAGTGCTTCAGGGTGTTTTTCAAGTAGTTCACGGACGGCAAACAGAGCGCTGTCCACCATCACCGTCTTTTCTTTTCCTTTTGGATCGCGTTCGCCCTTTTCTTCGGTGATTGTTGTTGGAGCAAAAATGTGTTTGGTCAAATCCGAAGGCTTTGGGTCTTCCGCCTTTTGCGCCTTCTTAAAGTCTTTCTCCACGCGCTCAATGGCTTCCATCTGGAGCGTTTCCAGCTCCTCTGATTTAATTCCCAGGCCAAGCAACTGATTCTTGAAATACGGATGCGGGTCGCGCTTACGATCATCCTCCAAGTCATCTCTGTACCACTCCATGCGCACGCCCGAAGTGTGGTGACTCAACAATGGCACTTTCAAATGCACCAAAAACGGTCTGCGCTCTTTACGGATGGTTGTGATGGCATACTTCAGCTTGTCATAGCACTCGATGAAGTCGTGACCCTTGTCAACGGTGATCACCTCCATGCCCTTGAAACCCTTGGCATACTCCGATGCATCCCCAACCCGGATTTCATCCGCGCTGGCACTGATGTCCCATTCGTTGTCTTGAATGAAGTAGAGCATCGGCAGCTTTTTGAGCACCGCCATTTGAAAGGCTTCGGCCACTTCACCTTCAGTGATGGATGCATCACCTAAGGAGCAAACAATCACCGGATTTTCTCCCTTGTAGTCATCCGCCAAGCCCATTTTTTCTTTGTACTGAATACCCATGCCAACACCTGTAGTCGGAATGGCCTGCATACCTGTAGCAGAACTCTGGTGAGGAATTTTTGGCTTGTCTTTGTCGTTGAGCGATGGATGACTGTAATAGGTTCTACCTCCTGAAAACGGATCATCACGCTTGGCAAAAAGCTGCAGCATGAGGTCGTAAGGCTTCATTCCGATGCCCAACAAAATCGAATCATCGCGGTAGTAGGGAGCAACAAAATCTTGTGGCTTAAGTTGAAGCGCCAACGCCAGCTGAGCGGCTTCGTGACCACGGCTGGTGGCGTGCACGTACTTGGAAGTGAGCTGAATGTTCTCGTTGTAAATCTCGCTCATGCGCTTTGCCGTGCTCATGAGTTCCCACGCCTTCAACAAGGTTTTCTTGTCGATGGGCAATGCCTCTTTCACTTTCGCCTCTTTCGTTGTCTCGCTCATCCGGAAATTTTTGGGGTGTCAAATGTAACATCTAGCATTGGCTTAATAGCCATTTGCGATTGAAGCTAGTCACACTATCTTTCGCCAAATTTCACTTATGTCATCTGCACCTGAAAATTCGGAACCAAAACAAAAACCGCTCTTGCAACGGAGATTCATTGCAGAGTTTCTTGTGTTCATGCGCAGCCGACTGAATCTGGATGACGACAAAGCCACTCCGGAAGAAACCAGCGAATACATCCGCAAAGGCGTAGAGTTTAAAGGCACCAACGTGTGGATTTTGGTATTTGCCATCTTCATCGCGAGTGTTGGTTTGAATGTGAATTCCACGGCCGTGGTGATCGGTGCCATGTTGATCAGTCCGCTCATGGGTCCCATAATGGGCATTGGATTGGGAGCCGGAGTTTTTGACTTTGACTTGATTAAAAAATCGGCCAAAAACTTGGGGTTAATGGTGGGAATTTCGGTAGTAACCTCCACCATCTATTTCGCACTCACACCACTCAGCGATGCGCAAAGCGAGCTTTTGGCGCGCACGCAACCCACCATCTGGGACGTGCTCATCGCCCTCTTTGGTGGACTCACCGGAATCGTTGCAGGATCGCGTAAAGAAAAGAGCAACGCCATTCCGGGTGTGGCCATCGCCACCGCACTGATGCCACCACTATGCACGGCAGGATATGGACTAGGCACCGGCCAGTGGACCTACTTTTTTGGGGCATTTTATCTCTTCACGATCAATTCGGTATTCATCAGTTTTTCTACGTTCATCATCGTTCGATTCTTGCGATTTCCGAGGAAGCAGTTTTTGGATGCCCAGCGCGAAACGCGGGTCAAACGAGGCATCGCGGCATTCATCATCATCACAACACTCCCATCGCTTTACATCGCCTTCAACTTGGTGAAAGACACGGTTTTCGAACGCGAGGCTGGAAATTTTGTCAACGAGAACTTCTTGTTTGACAACGCTCAGGTAATTTCAAAAAAGGTCGTGCTGGAGGGGGAAACTCCGCGGATTGAAGTGGCACTCATTGGTGAGCCCGTATCAAGAGATGTTATTGATAACATCAAGGCAAAAATGAAGTTGAACGATCGACTTGAAAAGGCTGAATTGGTGGTCAGGCAGGGCGCCAATAAAGAGGACGGACTTGACATGGCCACCGTAGAGTTGATGAACCAAAGCATGCGATCAGGAATTATAGAAGACTTATATAAACGCAACGAAGAAGTACTTCAAAGCAAAGAAGAAAAGATTCGAGCATTGGAAGACGAGGTGATCAAATTGCGGAGCCGTGATTTACCAATAGCAGACATATCTAATGAACTCAAAGCGGAACACCAGGACGTGAAGGAATTTACGCTTATGCTGAATCCGGTTTACAACGCTGAAACCAACAGCCTAGACACAGTGACTTTCGCCTATGTTCAATTCAAAGAACGTCCTCAGCCTGATGAAGAAAAACGCTTGGAACGCTGGCTCGCGGCTCGAACAAAAGCTGATTCTCTTCGACTTGTAGTTCAAGTGAACAAGTGATTCACGATCCCGCTGATTCCTTATTTTCCGCCTTTCTAATCACTGATCCATGAGCGCCTACACCCTTGTTATTGCGGCATCCGCACTGGTTATTTTGAGCTATTTCTTCAACCTGTTGAGCAAGCGAATCAATGTTCCCTCGGTACTTATGCTCATCATTACCGGAATCATCATTCGCCAAGTAATGAATTACTTGGAGATAGGTCGCATAGATTGGTTTCCATACTTGGAAATTCTTGGAATCATCGGTTTGATCATGATCGTTTTGGAAGCCGCCCTCGACCTGAAATTAGAACGCCAAAAAATGCCCTTGATAGGCAAATCGCTGCTTGTAGCACTACTTGGCTTGGTGGCGGCTACCGGAGCTGCAGCGTTTATCATTTTGCTTCTTGTGCCTGGTTTTTCTTGGTTGCAAGCTATGATATATGCCACTCCGCTTTCTATTTTGAGCAGCGCCATCATCATTCCCTCAGTAGCCAATCTTCCCGGGTTAAAAAAGGAATTTAGCATCTACGAAAGCACGTTCAGCGACATTCTGGGTATCATGCTCTTCTACTTTCTGATCTCATTGGCGGGTCCAAGCTCAGGTGGCGAAGCCGTTGGCGACTTTATTGGAAGCTTCATTCTCACGGTGGTTCTGAGTGCATTAGCGAGCTATGGATTGATCTATCTTTTCCAAAACATTACCACACAAGTAAAAACCTTCCTGCTTATCGCCATTCTGATTTTGCTCTATGCCATCGGAAAGCAATTTCACCTGAGCAGCCTGATCATCATTTTGGTTTTTGGCTTGGTGATTAGTAACTCGGACCTCTTTTTCCCGGGCTTTTTGAAAAAGACCTTGAAGTCCGATAGCGTGCGGACGCTTTTTCACGAGTTGCATATCGTGACCGGTGAAACGGCCTTTATTGTTCGCACCTTCTTCTTCATCATATTCGGAATTACGATTGTGCTAAGCTCGTTGCTCAGCTTGCAAGTAATCTTGGTTTCAGTGCTGATCCTGGCTTCTATTTACGGGCTTCGCTTTCTCATTTTTCAGCTCTTCATGGGCAAAGACATCTACCCTGAAGTCTACATCGCACCACGCGGATTGATCACCGTCTTGCTCTTCTTCGCCATTCCTAAAGAATTGCAGGTTTCATCTTTTCAAAACGGCATTCTTCTATTCGTCATTATCGCCACCAGCTTAGTAATGACATGGGCAATGATTCGTGCAAACCGCAAGGATGTGGAAGATGAAGTGCTGGAAATGTTGGAGGGTGATCGACCCAATTCTGCACCTACTCAAGAATCTGCGGATTAGCAGATAACATAGGCCGTTAAAGACTTTTATAAATTTTATGTGTATATACATATATTGTGTTTGTATACATTTGTGCTATAATTAAAAAGCATGAGTGAGATAAAAGTTCCAAAAACACAGCATCCGGTTCACGAGCTCATTACAAAACGATGGAGTGCACGTGCTTTTTCCGAGCGACAAATCACCATAGATGAACTGAATACCCTTTTTGAGGCTGCGAGTTGGACGGCAAGCAGCGTTAATGAACAACCCTGGAAATACCTCTACGCGTTCAAAGGCACGCAGGCTTTTGAAAAAATGATAGAGGTAATGTCAGCCGGAAATCAGCCATGGGCAAAGAACGCTTCTGTGATTTTGATTTCACTTTCTAAAAGGAGTTTTGATCACAACGGTATGCCAAACCGACACCATATGCATGATGTTGGTGCAGCGAATACAACGCTCTTGCTGCAAGCAGCACATCAAGACATCTATGGCCACATAATTGGTGGATTTCACATGGAACAGGCCATTGAGGCCTTTAACATCGAAACCGATATTTGGGAGATCGCTTGCTTCATCACAATAGGCTATTTGGATGAACCAAACACATTGGATGAGCCTTATAGAACTCGCGAACAAACGGCCAGAACGAGAAAGTCCGTGAATGAATTCACACAAAAACTTGAATCATGAAGCACACGTTGCAACACACAGAAGAGAGCAGCAAAGGGCTTTTTGAAATGATGGACGGCCTCACAGTTGTTGGTCGCATGACGTATTCGAGGATGGATGCTCATAATATCATCGTAGATCATACCGTGGTTGATCCTCAATTCAAAGGATTGGGTTTGGGAAGAAAGCTAGTCGACCACCTGGTGGAATGGGCCCGTTTGAATGAGCAAAAGGTGTTGCCCTTGTGTACGTTTGCTAAGAAGACCTTCATGGAAAACCCGGAAATTCAAGATGTTTTAAGAAAATGAAGAGGTTACTTTCATCCAAGGCAATTAACACGGATCTGGCATTCCTTATCCTACGGGTGTTTGTTGGTACGACCATGCTCTTTAGTCATGGTTTGGGCAAAATGATGAAGTTCTTCGAGCCCGGTGATATCAAGTTTGCCAATGTCTTCGGCATGGGCGAGGTACCATCGTTGGTTTTGGCTGTTTTTGCTGAAGTTATTTGCGCAGGATTGATTGCCGTTGGGGCTTACACGCGATTGGCATCCATCGCACTCGGAATAACTATGGCTGTGGCCGCATTCAGCATTCATGCCGATGATCCGTTCAGCAAGAAAGAATTCGCACTGTTGTATCTTGTTCCTTGTATTGTATTGTTTCTTACCGGACCAGGCAAATATTCCGTTGATCAAAAAATTCTGAAACGATGAAGCGAAAAGACTTTTTAAAAAAATCAGCCTTGGGAATCGCGGGTGGTTTGGCCGCAGGAAAGTTAGCGGCTAGCGACTTGGGAGCTCCAATTTCTGAACATCAATCAACCGATCCGATGGCTGAACGGGTCGGATATAATCACATCCCAAACAAAACATCAACAATCATGGAAAACATGGTATTGCACCGTGCCGATTCGCGCGGACACGCCAATCACGGTTGGCTCGACTCCAATCACACCTTCAGCTTTGCTAATTATCACAACCCTGACCGCATGCACTTTGGTGTACTTCGTGTGCTCAACGATGATCACGTGGAGGCAGGAATGGGCTTTGGCACCCATCCGCACAACAACATGGAAATCATCTCTATTCCAATGGAAGGCGACTTGGAGCACAAGGACAGCATGGGCAACAGCGGAGTGATTAAGCAAGGCGATGTACAAGTAATGAGCGCGGGAACCGGAATTCAGCATAGTGAATTCAACAAAAACGGGGATCGCCCCGTGAAGTTCTTACAGATTTGGTTGTTCCCGAATAAAAAGAACGTCACTCCTCGTTATGACCAGATGACCTTTAAGCTAGATGACCGCAGAAACAAACTCCAACAAATTCTATCACCAACTCCTGAGGATGAAGGTGTTTGGATTCATCAAGATGCTTGGTTTCACCTAGGTCATTTGGACAAAGGATTCAAAACCGATTACCAACTGAAGAAAGCAGGTAATGGCATCTACGCATTTGTCATTGACGGTTCGGTCAACATTAACGGACAGCAACTTGGTAAGCGGGATGGACTTGGAGTTTGGAGTGTTAACGAAATCCACATTGAATCGACCGACAACGCGGAGCTATTGCTGATGGAGGTACCAATGAATCTTGGCTAAGCCTACTTTCGCCACTCATGGCTAAATCGACCAAGGTTTTTTGCATTGGGTTCATGAAAACGGGAACCACCACGATGAACCGCGCTTTATCCGAGTTGGGTTATCGCGTTAGCAACAAATCTTGGAGACTATTGATGCCTATCGTCAAAAATGATTGGGAGAAGGTCGCAGAACATGCCGAACTGTGGGACGCATTGGAGGACAACCCGATTCCCTTGATTTATAGAGAACTGGACGAAATGTTTCCAAAGAGCAAGTTCATTCTGACCAAAAGAGATCCTGAAGAATGGTATAGAAGCGTCAGCTATCACATTGGCGATCTGCGGTCGCCCATGCACGAATGGCTATTTGGAAAAGGAAAAGGACTTCCAAAGGATGACAAGGCACACACGCTCGAAGTTTACAATCAT